>JAKFDZ010000013.1:0-406374 GCA_036675925.1 Flavihumibacter sp. | reverse complement strand
AACCTGGTATATACTGGTGACAGTTATACTGTTGCTCTCACAGAGACTACCAGCTTCTGGGTGTCCTGTACTTCTGCCGATGATTGCGTTAGTCCAAGGGCAATGGTAACCGGAACGATCTATACAGCTCCTATTTGTTCAATTGAAGGAGAAGATCTGACTTGTAGCAATGCATCAACAAGCTTCACAGCTTCAGGTGGTGTATCGTACAGCTGGACTGGTCCTGAAGGATTTGAACCAACTACTGGTGCAACAATCAGTGGTTTGACAATTCCAGGTGAGTACACAGTTGTTGTTACAGATGCAAATGGTTGTACAAGTACTTGTAGCAAAACATTGAATGTAGGTGGTGAACTTATCCTTACCTATAAGAAATGTGATGTAACATGTTATGGTGGAAAGAATGGTTGGATTAATCTGACCGTTGAAGGTGGTTCAGGAACTTACACTTATTTGTGGAGTAATGGTGCAACAACTGAAGATATCAATGGCGTAGCTGCTGGTGTTTATTCAGTAGAAGTAACAGACTCAAGAAGTGGATGTAAAGGAACCACAACAGTGGTTATCACACAACCAGCTGAGATCGTTTGTAATTTCAGTCCATCTTCTAATATCAATGTTTATGCTGGTGGAACAACAAAAGTTAGCGTAAACCCAACTGGTGGCACTGGTCCTTACACCTACTGGTGGTGGATTGCAAGTGGTTCGGGTTCAATTGTTGGCGGACAAGGTACCAATGAAGTATCTGTTAAAGCTGGCAGCACTGTAGGAACCATAGTGTTGAAAGTTAGTGTTTATGATAGCAAAGGTTGTTGTAAGGTATGTGCTATCAGTATTAAGGTGAATGCTTGCGTTTGTCCTTCCAAGCCTGTAGTACATTGTTCTTACACCCAGGGCTTCTATGGCAGCAAGAATGGTAAAGCCTGTACCCCACAGGGTAATAAGGTTAATGCCGTTGAGCTGATCACACAGAGCATTAATAATATGCCTGGTCAGATCCTTTTCCTCGGATCTAATACTAAGAACTTCTCAGTTCCTGTTCGTCATGCAGCATTGCTGAACAGCATAATGCCTGGCGGTGGACCAGCAGCGGTTCTTGGAAGCAACTATTCCGTTTACACAGTGCCTAAGAAGAATGGCAGGATCAATAATATCCTCCTGTCTCAAACAGTGGCACTAACCCTGAATATCTTCATGACGCCTGATAAGAAATTGGGTCAGTTCATGCTGCAGGGTGGTAAATATCTTGTAACCCAAGCCAAGGATCCATACTCTGATTGTGGTGCACCAAAACCACAGAATTGTATGGTCAACGGAATAGCAACAAACAGTATCAAGAGCTGGTATATGCCTGCAAACGTTGTGAATTCGCTATCGTACAAATCAGTGTATGAATTGTACAGATTGGCAAGCAGAACTTTGGGAGGTACACCATTACCAGCCGGCGTTTCAATGGGAGATCTTGTTAAGGCGATTGATGTAATTAACAATGCATTTGATGAGTGCCGCTTCTTCTTGAGGTGGTCTAACACCGCGGTTAATTGCACTAATAATATCCTGACTGATGCTCCGATTGTAACTGCTCCTGCTAATATCTTCGGTCTTGACGGATCAATCAGCACAGTTGGTGCTACCGTTAGCCAGCCGGAAGTAAGTGCAGCTACTGTTAAAGCATATCCAAATCCATTCTCTGACCGCGTTCAATTCCAGGTTAGGGCAGTGGAAGATGGTAAGGTTACACTTGAAGTATTCAACCTTACTGGTCAGCGTCTCGCTTCTGTATTCGATGGCATAATGCGTAAAGGAGAGGTTCAGAACCTCATCTATACGCCAAGGCAAAACGTTACAGATGGAGTATTGTACAGAATTACTTCAAATGGTAAAACATTCACAGGTAAACTGATACATAACAGCAAGCCAGGAAATTAATACTTCCAATTCTTAACAACTCAAGGTTGCCGGATCATCCGGCAACCTTTTTTTATGTTTATTTCCTCTATTTATTCTTTTGTATATTGTCATTAAACTCAGTTGCTGATGAATAAATTCTTCCTGCTTATCTGCCTGTTATTCCTATCTTTTTCAGTTAATGCGCAAACCGGATTTAAATGGTCGGATGATGGTAATGGTTATTACCAGATTGAAGAGGGAAACCTTGTATTATATCAATTACCAGGAATGAATAAGTCTGTTGTAATTGATAAAGTGGATCTGAAGGACGCCAATAAGACATTAAAAATACAGTCTTACCAGTTTAGTAATGATAAAGCCTCCATACTGATTTTTACAAATTCGGTTAAGGTGTGGCGTTATGAAACAAAGGGTGATTACTTTATCTATTCAATTGGTTCGAAACAATTACAAAAAATTGGCTCGGACTTCTCTCCATCATCATTAATGTTTGCTAAGTTTTCTCCTGATGGAAAGAAGGTTGCATATGTGCATGCGAATAATATTTATGTGGAAGAAGTCGTATCGCACAAAGTAGATCAGCTCACCAGCGATGGAACAAGAAAACTTATTAATGGCACATTTGACTGGGCATATGAAGAGGAGTTTTTTTGCAGAGATGGATTCCGGTGGAGTCCCGACAGTCGCTCTATCGCTTTCTGGCAGATAGATGCCCGTGGTACAAAGGATTACCTGATGGTCAACAATACAGATTCTATCTATCCTACGGCAATTCCTGTAGAATATCCAGTAGCTGGTGAATCTCCTTCTCCATTTAAGATTGGTGTAGTGGAGTTGCAAACGAAACAATTAAGGTGGATGAATATCCCATATGACCAATCAATGGGATCCTATGCTCCGCGAATGGAATGGGTAAATGCTAGCCAGTTGGTGGTTCAACACCTTGATCGCAAACAACAGCAATCGACGCTTCTTCTGACTGATGTGAAAACTGGCGCTACCAGCAACTTATATAAAGAGTATGACAGTGCGTGGGTTGATATCATGCCTTCCTGGGATCAGGATTATGCAAACGGGGGATGGGATTGGATTAATGGTGGAAAGGAATTTCTTTGGGCAAGTGAGAAGGATGGTTGGAGACATATTTACAGGATATCCATCATTGGGGGAAAAGAAACGCTCATTACCAGGGGTAACCTGGATGTGATGGATATTGTGAGAGTTGATGAAAAAGGGAAATATCTGTATTTTATGGCCTCTCCTGAAAATGCCACCCAGCTTTATCTATATCGTTCCAGGCTCGATGGAAAAGGTATGCCGGAGAGGGTAACACCCCGGGACCAGCCAGGAACACATAAATATGAGATAGCTCCAGGTGCTAAGTATGCGAAGCACTCTTTTAGTAATCACTATATCAGGCCTGTTGAAGAATGGATTCGAATAAAGGATCATAGGTCGTTAACGGGGGGCGAATCTTTTTCAGAAAAGCTGGCGACTGCTGATTCAACGGGTAATCGCATAGAATTTATCAGAATCCGCACTTCGGAGGGGGTGGAAATGGACGCGTGGGTAGCTAAGCCACCAAACTTTGATCCCGCCAAAAAATATCCTGTTGTGTTTTATGTATATACGGAACCGTGGGGTCAAACAGTAAAGGATGAATTTGGTGCAGGTAAAAATTTCCTCTATAACGGAGATATGCTCTCTGATGGGTATATATATATATCAATAGACAACCGAGGTACCCCGGTGCCAAAGGGCAGGGCTTGGCGCAAGATCGCTTACAGAAAGATCGGGCAGGTCAATATAAGGGACCAGGCAATGGCGGCCCGGGAAGTGCTGAAATGGCCCTACACAGATAGCTCCCGCGTGGCGGTTTGGGGTTGGAGTGGAGGAGGTTCTGCTACGCTTAACCTGATGTTCCAGTACCCGGATATTTACAAAACCGGGATATCCATTGCAGCAGTGGGCAACCAACTTACCTATGATAATATCTATCAGGAAAGATATATGGGCCTCCCACAGGAGAACAGGGAGGATTTTGTGAGGGGTTCACCTATAACTCATGCAAAGAATCTGCAGGGTAAGCTATTATATATTCATGGTACGGGGGACGACAATGTTCATTATAATAATGCAGAAATGCTTTTTAATGAGTTGATCCGGCATAATAAACAATTCCAGATGATGAGTTATCCCAACCGCACCCATAGCATTTCCGAAGGGGAGGGCACTTACCTGCATCTTTCAACATTGTTTACCAATTTCCTCCGGCAACACTGTGAGCCAGGGGGAAAATAACCAGCTAATGAATAGCTATATATATGCTATAAGTTTGGGTATTGCCCTGAGCGCCTGCTGTGGTTTCAGGGTCTTCCTTCCATTGCTGGCAGCCTCCCTTGGTGCCTACTTCAAATTGATCCCACTCAATGAGGGAATGGATTGGATGGGTACTCTTCCGGCCATTATCAGCTTTGGTACAGCCGCATTGCTGGAAATCGGCGGCTACTATATATCATTTGTGGACAACCTGCTTGATACAATCGCAACTCCGCTGGCGGTAGTGGCAGGTACGGTTGTTGCAGCATCATTCCTGCCAATTGGTGAACTGGATCCTTTGTTGAAGTGGGGATTGGGGATTATTGCCGGGGGAGGCGCGGCGGGAACCATCCAACTTGGAACCGGGTTGTTGCGTCTTTTCTCAACAAAAACCACGGCAGGCACGGCTAACCCGGTGCTGGCAACAGGAGAGAATCTGGCTGCTATTACCGGATCCATTGCAAGCATCCTGATACCAATTGTGACTGCCCTTTTGCTGGTATTACTTGTTTTTTATATCCTTTTCAGATTGCTCGGGAAGGGTCTTCGCAGCAAATAGTAGAATGGTGACAGAATTATTTTAAGTTTTTGTGCCATAAAACCAGAAAATCTTACAAAATTCTTTTGCAGGAAAGAAAACTACCGTTACCTTTGCACTCCCAATTAAAGTTTTGGGATAATAGGTATGTCACAGCGAATCAGAATAAAATTACAGTCTTACGATCACAGTCTGGTGGACAAATCAGCTGAAAAGATCGTGAAAACAGTTCGTAGTACAGGTGCCGTGGTAACGGGTCCTATTCCTTTACCAACGCATAAGAAAATCTTCACCGTATTGCGTTCTCCCCATGTGAATAAGAAAGCCCGTGAGCAGTTCCAACTTTGTACGCATAAGCGTTTGTTGGATATCTACACTTCTTCTTCCAGGACTGTAGATGCTCTGAGTAAGCTCGATCTCCCTTCCGGTGTGGAAGTGGAAATCAAGGCATAACAGGTCCGGGTTTAAACCGGATCGCTGAAAAGCAAAATTAGTTCTTATAAATAACTGCCCTATCTCTCAATCCTGTCATAAGCGGGAGAAAAGAGCGCTGGGGTTGGGTGAAAAGGCAAATCCAAAGGAAATCCTTTATCATCCATTAATTAGTAAAAGTAAATATGAACAAGCCGTTCAGGGTTTGTTTACTATTGGTACTTCCATTGACAGCCGAAGCTTTAGCATAGGCTGTCAGCAACCACCCGCCTTCGCTAAAGCTTCGGCGGGTACAAAAGGAAAAGGTCAATAGCAAACGGGGATTGAAGTCCATCCTTCAGTTACGCATCGTCGTAAACAGTTGGATTGTCCTTTTAACCATGCGGCACAAATGGTAATTAAATGAAAGGAATTATTGGAAAAAAGATTGGGATGACCAGCATCTTCAGTCCCGATGGTAAGCAAACAGCTTGTACCATCATTGAAGCTGGTCCATGTGTAGTTACCCAGGTAAAGACTAAAGAATCTGACGGGTACAATGCACTTCAGCTTGCGTTCGGCGATAAGAAAGAAAAGCATGCAACCAAAGCCGAGGCAAATCACTTCTCAAAGGCACAAACCGCTGCCAAACGTTTCGTAAAAGAATTTCGCGATTTCTCAATAGAAAAAGCACTGGGTGAAACCATCACTACTGAAATCTTCGCTGAAGGCGATCAGGTTGAAGTAGTAGGAAATACCAAGGGTAAAGGTTTCCAGGGTGTAGTTAAGCGTCATGGCTTCCATGGTGTGGGTGAGGCTTCTCACGGTCAGCATGACCGTCAGCGTGCCCCGGGTTCATTGGGTAACTCTTCAGATGCATCCCGCGTTATGAAGGGTATGCGCATGGCCGGCCGTATGGGTAATGAGCGTGTGAAAATGAAAGGTCTTAAAGTCCTGAAAATATTCCCAGACAAGAATTATATCCTGGTTAGTGGTTCAGTTCCTGGCCACAACGGTTCTATCGTTTTTATCCAGAAGTAAACCATTTAATCTGAAGTACGATGCAAGTAGATGTATTAAATATACAAGGACAGAAGACCGGCAGAACAATTGAGCTGCCGGAAGAGATCTTCGGTATTGAACCGAATGACCATGTGCTCTATCTTTCTGTAAAGCAATTCCTGGCTGCACAGCGCCAGGGTACACATAAAGTAAAGACCCGTATGGAAGTGAAGGGTGCAAGCCGTAAGCTTCACCGCCAGAAGGGTACAGGTGGTTCACGTAAGGGTAACCTGCGTAACCCGCTCTATAAAGGTGGTGGTAGCATTTTCGGACCTAAGCCACGCGATTACAGCTTCAAGCTGAACCGTAAGGTTAAGGACCTGGCAAAAATGTCTGCCCTTGCTTACAAGGCTAAGGAAAATGCAATTGTGGTTATTGAAGATATCCTGTTGGATGCTCCAAAAACCAAAACTTTCACTGGAGTACTGAAGGCCCTGAACATTGCTGATAAGAAAGCACTGTACATCCTTCCGGAGAATGGTGAGAACCTTTACCTGAGCCTCCGCAATATTCCATCAATCAATGGAACATTGCTGAGTGACATGAATACTTACGATATCGTTAATGCCCAGGTATTGGTGATGAGTGAAAGTGCCGCTAAGGTATTCACTGAAGCAGAAGTAGAAGAAACCGCATAATTATCATTTTAATAAATAGAAAGAAATGAAACTTTCTGAAGTTTTGATAAAGCCGATTTTAACTGAAAAGGCAAACGCCCAGCAGGAGACCCTGCGTCGCTTTGCATTCAAAGTTGCAAGGAAGGCTAATAAGCTGGAGATCAAAAAAGCAATAGAATCCTTTTATGGTGTTACTGTTGTTGACGTGAACACTTCAGTTATCCCTGGAAAAAATAAGACCCGTTTTACAAAAGCAGGTTTCATCCAGGGCCGCAAGCCTGCCTATAAGAAGGCATTGGTAACCGTTGCAGAAGGTGAAACCATTGACCTTTACGGAGCGGCATAATTAGCAAACAAATTATAGTATTGCGACGCTGAAAAGTTCGCAGAAAAAAGAAAAGAAAATGGCATTAAGAAAGTACAAACCGATGACAGCCGGTACGCGTTGGAGAATTGGAAACGCGTATGCTGAGATCACTTCTGATACTCCTGAAAAAAGTCTCCTTGAGAAGAAGACAGGAACAGGCGGGCGTAACGCCCAGGGACGCAGGAGCATGCGCTACATTGGTGGCGGTCATGCACAGAAATATCGTATAATAGATTTCAAGCGTAATAAGAAGGATATACCTGCAAAGGTTGCTTCTATTGAATATGATCCAAATCGTTCAGCTTTCATCGCACTGCTTAATTATGTGGATGGAGAGAAGCGTTATATCATCGCTCCGCAGGGTTTACAGGTTGGTGCTGAAGTAATCAGTGGTGATACAGTTGCCCCTGAACTTGGAAACGCATTGATGTTTAAGAATATGCCTCTTGGTACTGTTGTTCACAATATTGAATTGCAGCCAGGGCAGGGTGGAAAGATCGCACGTAGTGCCGGTACTTCTGCACAGCTGAGCAACAAGGAAGAGAAATATGCGGTATTAAAAATGCCTTCAGGTGAGTTGAGGAAAGTATTGATCAATTGTTATGCAACAGTTGGTGTTGCTTCAAACAGTGATCATAGTCTTCAAAGCATGGGTAAGGCTGGTAGGAATCGTTGGAAAGGCATCAAGCCACGTACCCGTGGTGTTGCGATGAACCCGGTTGATCACCCGATGGGTGGTGGTGAAGGAAGGGCTTCAGGAGGTCATCCAAGGAGCCGTACCGGTAAATATGCAAAAGGTCTTAAGACACGTAAGCATAAGGGTTCTGACAAACTGATCATTCAGCGTAAGAATGGTAAGAAGTTAGCCAATTAATCCACATTCAACAACTACAAGCTAAAATTTAGATATGGCTCGTTCAATTAAAAAAGGTCCTTACGTAGACGTAAAACTGGAACAGAAGGTACTGGGAATGACCGAAGGCAAATCCAAGAAAGGTGTTATCAAAACCTGGAGCCGTCGTTCAACTATTACTCCGGATTTCGTGGGTCACACTTTTGCTGTTCATAATGGTAACAAGTTTATCCCGGTTTATGTAACGGAGTTCATGGTAGGGCACAAGCTCGGTGAGTTTGCTCCCACGCGTAACTTCAAAGGACACTCAAGTAAGAAAATGTAATTCAATAACGATTCGGGTAGCCTGAATCAAGAATAGTATAAACATGGAAGCAGTAGCTAAACTTAAAAATTACCCCACATCACCCCGGAAAATGCGTTTGTTGGCTGACCTGGTGCGTGGAATGGAAGTAGAAAAGGCGCTGGCAGTACTGGAGCATAATGCCAAGCATCCGGCTGTTCCTTTGCGTAAGCTGGTGGTAAGTGCTATCAATAACTGGAAACAGTCTAACGAAGGTGGAGATGAATCTACACTGGTGGTTAAAACCATTTTTGTTGACGGTGCCCGGATGTTGAAACGTATGCGCCCGGCACCACAAGGTCGTGGTTACAGGGTACGTAAGCGTAGCAATCACGTCACTGTAGTAGTAGATTCTAAATAATTCAATCGTATAAACTTAATATACCAAACAAATGGGTCAGAAAACAAATCCTATTGGTGCAAGGTTAGGAATCATCCGCGGTTGGGAAAGCAATTGGTTTGGCAGTAAGAAAGATTACTCCACGAAATTGATCGAGGATCATAAGATCCGTACTTACCTGATGGCGCGTATTAATAAAGGAGGTATCTCCAAGATCGTTATTGAGCGTACGCTCGGTAAACTGATCGTTACCATCCATACGTCCAAGCCTGGTATCATCATAGGAAAAGGTGGTGGTGAGGTTGATCGCATCAAGGAAGAGTTGAAGAAACTTACCGGCAAGGATGACGTTCAGATCAATATCCTCGAGATCCGTCGCCCTGAACTGGATGCGAACATCGTTGCTGATACCATCGCTAAACAAATTGAGAACCGTATCAACTATAAGCGTGCTATCAAGATGGCGATTGCTTCTGCTCTCCGTATGGGTGCTGAAGGAATCAAGGTTAAGGTATCAGGCCGGCTTGGTGGTGCTGAGATTGCGCGTTCTGAAGAGATCAAGCAGGGGCGTACCCCGCTGCATACTCTAAGAATGGATATCGATTATGCCAACCTCTTTGCACAGACCGTGTATGGTAAGATAGGTATTAAAGTATGGATCTGTAAAGGTGAAGTACTTGCCAAGCGTGATCTCAATCCGAATTTCCTTGGTGGAAAGGAGGGCAGCATGGGAGACAGGAGGGAAAGCCGTGGTGATGACCGCAGAGATTTCCGTGGTGGTGGCGACCGCAATCGTGGCGGTGGTGGTGGCGACCGTAATCGCGGTGGTGGAGAAAGAAGAGATCGTAGAAACTAAACAGTTTGATGGTCAATGGTCAATGGTGAATGGAAGCCATATGCCAGGCAACCATTTAACCATGATAACAAAATTGAACATTTTCAAATAGAATAAAAGATGTTACAACCTAAAAGAACGAAACACAGGAAGCAGCAGAAGATGCCTGTAAAAGGTAATGCAAAACGTGGTACCAGCCTGTCATTTGGTTCATTCGGTCTGAAGGCTTTGGAAACGGTATGGATGACCGATCGCCAGATTGAGAGTGCCCGCCAGGCGATGACCCGCTCCATGAAAAGAGAAGGTAATGTCTGGATCCGCATTTTCCCTGACAAGATTGTTACCAAGAAGCCTGCCGAAGTGAGGATGGGTAAAGGTAAAGGTAACCCCGATCATTGGGCTGCCGTGGTGAAGCCGGGAAGGATCCTTTTCGAATGTGATGGTGTTACAGAAGAAATTGCAAAAACAGCAATGGAACTGGCCGCACAAAAGCTTCCCATCAAAACCAAGTTTGTAGTTCGCCGTGAACTGCAGGCATAAGATTATATAAATTTTAAATCGTCCATACGATGTCAAAGAAAATCGATTTCGTTACAAGCCTGAAAGACATGAGTCTGGAAGACCTGAAGGCTCGTATCCAGGAAGATGAACTGCGCCTGAAGAAGCTGGAGTTTGCCCATGCAATAACGCCGCTGGAGAACCCAATGAGCATCCGTGATCTTCGTCGTGATTTAAGTCGCCTGAAAACGGAATTAACCAAAAAACTGGCTACTGCCTGATAGCAGCATCCAGGTGTACTCAACAAGCGAATAAGCTAAAACGAATAACAATGGCTGAAAGAAATTTGCGTAAAACAAGGATTGGTGTAGTAACCAGCAACAAAATGGAAAAGACCGTTACCGTTGCAGTTGAAAGAAAGGTGAAGCACCCTATCTACGGTAAGTTCGTGAAAAAGACCACCAAGTTCCATGCACACGACGAAAAGAACGAGTGCAGCATTGGTGATACTGTCCGTATCATGGAAACCCGCCCCCTCAGCAAAACTAAGCGCTGGAGGATGGTGGAAGTACTGGAGAAAGTGAAGTAATCCCTCTGTTTTACATTACTAATTGATAAACTAATTAAAGATGATTCAGCAAGAAAGCAGATTGAATGTAGCTGATAACAGTGGTGCCAAAGAGGTGCTGGTTATCCGGGTGCTGGGTAACAGCGGACAGGATTATGCCAGGATCGGCGATAAGATCGTGGTCACTGTTAAGGATGCTATACCTGCCGGCGGCATCAAGAAGGGTACCGTTACTAAAGCGGTTATCGTTCGCACCAAAAACAAATTGCGCCGTAAAGATGGTTCTTATATCCGTTTTGATGACAACGCTGTAGTGTTGTTGAACAACTCAGATGAGCCTCGCGGTACGCGTATTTTCGGACCAGTTGCCAGGGAACTGCGCGACAAGGGATATATGAAGATTATTTCTCTTGCTCCGGAAGTATTATAATCGTACCTTTGCGCCCCGATTAGGGAGCATGGGCTAGTAACAAAAGTGAAAAATAGATAAACAGAATCTACATGAGCACAAGATTCAAAGCGAAATATAACATTAAAAAGGGCGACACGGTAGTAATAATTGCCGGTGACGATAAGGATCTGAAGAAACCCCGCAAGGTTCTCGAAGTGATCCTCGACAAAGGTCGTGTATTGGTTGAGGGTGTAAACATCATCACCAAGCATACTAAACCTTCTGCCCAGAACACCAAAGGTGGCATCGTTAAGACCGAAGCACCAATCAACATCTCCAACATTATGCTGTGGGATGCTAAAGCTGGGGCTGCTACTAAGGTTAAGCGTTCCCGCGACAATGGTAAACTAGTTCGTGTCTCTAAAAAATCAGGGGAGGTAATTAAATAATGAGTACCGTTAAATATACTCCACGCCTGGCAGACAAGTACAAGAATGAAGTTGTACCTGCCTTAATGAAAAAGTTTGGTTATGGCACTGTTATGCAGGCCCCCAAGCTTACCAAGATCTGTCTTAACCGTGGTGTGAATGGCGCCGTGGCTGACAAGAAGCTGGTAGACATTGCAGTAGATGAGCTCTCTAACATTACTGGTCAGAAAGCAGTACCTACCATGTCAAAAAAGGATATCTCTAACTTCAAACTGCGTAAGCATATGCCCATAGGTGCACGTGTTACTCTCCGTGGTGTGAAGATGTATGAGTTCCTTGATCGTCTGATAGCAGTATCACTGCCACGTGTACGTGACTTCAAGGGTATCAGCGAAAAGGCATTTGATGGTCGCGGTAACTACACGCTTGGTGTTACAGAGCAAATCATCTTCCCGGAGATCGATATTGATAAGGTCAATAAGATCACTGGTCTGGATATCACTTTTGTGACAACAGCTAATACAAATGAGGAAGCTTACGAATTACTCAGAGAATTGGGTATGCCGTTTAAAAATATTAGAAAAGGCGAAAGCCAACAGTAAAAAATAAAATAAGATGGCTAAAAAATCGATAGAAGCCAGGCAAAGGAAGAGAGAAGCCATGGTTGCCAAGTTTGCTGAGAAACGTGCTGCTTTAAAAGCTGCAGGTGATTACCAGGGTTTGGATCAACTTCCAAAAAATGCTTCTCCCGTTCGTCTGAAAAATCGTTGCCAGTTAACAGGACGTCCTAAAGGTTACATGCGTTACTTCGGTCTTTCGAGGATAATGTTTCGTGACATGGCCCTGGCTGGAAAGATTCCTGGCATAACAAAGGCAAGTTGGTAAACTCGCTAAGGCCAGTGAGGTTCCTTGATTTTGTAGATATCAAATAGGATATCGCATTGTAAAACAATTATCAAACAACAACTTATTAATAACAATGGTTACTGATCCTATAGCAGATTTCCTGACCCGCATTCGTAATGCACAAATGGCTGGTCACCGTATTGTGGAGATTCCTGCTTCTAACCTGAAAAAGCGTATCACCGAGATCCTGTATGATAAAGGGTATATCCTGAAGTACAAGTTTGAAGATGATAACAAACAAGGTGTAATTAAAATTGCACTTAAGTACGATCCTTTAACGAAGCTGCCAGCTATTAGTAGTTTGGAAAGGGTTAGTCGCCCCGGTCTTCGCCAGTACTCTAAACCTACAGAATTTGCCCGTGTTAAGAACGGTCTTGGTGTTGCCATCATTTCCACTTCAAAAGGGGTAATGACTGATAAGGAGGCCAAGACTCAGGGTGTAGGTGGTGAAGTACTTTGCTACATTCATTAAAAACATTGCGCACTTATAAGGTGCGCAATCATAATATTACTGGTTGATGATACATTAAGTCGTCCTATACCCGACTGACCGATCCAGCCAGAAACAACAAACACAAACAAAACTTATTTGTATGTCTCGTATAGGTAAAAAGCCGATCACCGTTCCTGAAGGAGTTACTGTAACTGTAGGGAAGGATAATGTGATAACAGTAAAAGGACCAAAGGGTGAATTGAAGCAAACAATTGATCGCGATATCATTGTTGAAGTGAAAGATGGTGAGATCCTTATCAATCGTCCAACCGACCAGATCCGCCACCGTGCAATGCATGGTTTGTATCGTTCTTTGCTGAGCAATATGGTAAAGGGTGTTACAGAAGGATTTAAGGCCCAGATGGAATTAGTGGGTGTGGGTTTTAAAGCTGCCAATACCGGTAATCTTCTCGACCTCTCTCTTGGTTATTCTCACAATATCTTATTTGAGATCCCGAGTGAACTTAAAGTTGCTACACTTACCGAAAAAGGACAGAATCCAAAGATCATCCTTGAAAGCATTGACAAGCAATTATTAGGTGCTGTTGCAGCTAAGATCCGCAGTATGCGTAAGCCTGAGCCGTACAAGGGTAAAGGTGTTCGTTTTGTTGGTGAAGTTGTACGTAAGAAAGCTGGTAAGTCGGCTGGTAAATAATAAATAGTTCTAATCGCTCCCGGCAGTATCGGGAACTTAAAATAGAAAAAAATGGAAACGAAAGTTATAAGGAGACAGAAGATCCAATACCGTATCCGCAAGAAGGTGAATGGATCAGCGCAGAAGCCGCGTCTGTCTGTGTTCCGCAGCAATGCTGACACTTATTGCCAACTGATTGATGATGCAAACGGAGTAACACTTGCTTCCGCATCCACACGCGATAAAGATATTCAGGCACAAAAGGTTACCAAAACGGAAAAAAGCAAATTGGTTGGTGAAGCGATTGCCCGTAAGGCAAGTGAGCTTGGATTGAAAGAGGTTGTGTTTGACCGTGGTGGTCGCCTGTATCATGGCCGTATAAAGGCTGTTGCTGACGGTGCCCGTGAAGGTGGTCTCAATTTCTAATTCATCACCTGTTATTATAATCTATTACAAATTAATTTCTGCAATAAATGGCACAAGTAATTTTAAACAAAGTTAAAGCTGGCGACCTTGAACTGAAGGAGAAAGTGGTTGCTATCAACCGGGTGGTGAAAACAACCAAGGGTGGTAGGGCTTTCAGCTTCTCAGCGCTCGTGGTTGTTGGTAATGAAGCAGGTGTGGTAGGTCATGGCCTGGGTAAAGCAAAGGAAGTGCAGGAAGCCATTACAAAAGGTATTGAAGATGCAAAGAAGAACCTGATTAAGGTTCCGGTAATGCATGGCACCATTCCTCACGATCAACTGGCAAAAGAAGGTGCTGCTAAAGTACTTATCAAACCAGCTGCTCATGGAACAGGTGTAATTGCCGGAGGCAGTATGCGTGCAGTTCTGGAAAGTGCTGGTATCACTGACGTACTTGCCAAGAGCCTGGGTTCTGCTAATCCTCATAATGTGGTGAAAGCAACTTTTAAGGCGCTCGCTACTTTGCGTGAACCAATCCAGGTTGCCAAAACACGTACTGTTAGCCTGAAGAAAGTATTTAATGGTTAATCTGTTGACAGGAATTCTGTTGACTAGAAACATAGACTAATGAAAAAGATCAAGATCACACAAGTAAAGAGTGCTATCGACAGGCCTGAAAGCCAGAAGCAAACGTTGAAGGCGCTGGGTCTTAGAAAGATGAATGCTTCAAAAGAAGTTGAAGCAACTCCACAGATCCTCGGCATGGTTCGTAAAGTTGAACACCTGATCAAGGTGGAAGAACTTGCATAATTCATTTTAAAAAGCGAGGGGTGATTCCCCGTTAAGTAAAAAATCAGAAAACGATGAAACTTCACAATCTTAAGCCTGCAACAGGCGCAACGCACAGCGAAAAACGTATTGGTCGTGGGGAAGCCTCCGGTAAAGGTGGTACTTCTACAAAAGGAAATAAAGGTGGACAAAGCCGTGCGGGATATTCAAGTAAGAGAGCATTTGAAGGTGGTCAGATGCCAATCCAACGCCGGGTTCCAAAGCGTGGTTTTAATAATATCAACAGGGTTGAGTATAAAGTTTTCAATCTTGGTCAGATCGATCAGCTTGCAGAGAAATACAGCATTACAGAATTCAGTCTCGAAACATTATATATCAATGGCCTGATCGGGCATACAGATAATGTGAAAATACTTGGTACCGGTGAGCTTAAATCTAAACTGACTTTCAAAGTAAATGCAGTTAGCGAGAAAGCAAAAACAGCTATCGAAGCAGCAGGCGGATCCGTTGAAATTGTAAAGTAATTTTCTTTATCTTGCGCGGACGCATTTATAAATGCGTCCTTTTTATTTGAGGCTCATTTAAATCTCAGAAAACCCGTGAAGAAATTAATTCAGACACTGAAGAATATCTGGAGCATTGAGGAGTTAAGGAGTAAGATCATAACCACACTGCTGCTAATCCTTATTTATCGTATCGGTGCACACATTGTATTGCCCGGTTTGGACCCATCAAAAATTGACCTCGATAGTGCCAAGTCAGGTGCTCTAGGTCTGATTGATGCATTTGCTGGTGGAGCTTTCTCACAGGCTTCCATTTTTGCACTGGGCATCATGCCATATATATCTGCTTCCATTTTCATGCAATTGATGACCATTCTGGTTCCTCAGTTCCAGAAGATCCAGAAGGAAGGAGAAAGTGGCAGAAAGAAAATCAACCAGTGGACCCGCTACCTCACAGTTGCAGTTACAGCTGTTCAGGCTGGTGCTTATGTTGCCTACCTGCGCCAGGTAAATGGTTCTGCAATGCTCGAGAGCTATGCGCCCTTCTTCTGGTTATCAACAACTATCATTCTCACAGCAGGTACACTGTTCGTGATGTGGCTTGGAGAAAAAATCACCGATAAGGGTCTTGGTAATGGTACCTCACTTATCATTATGGTAGGAATCCTTGCCCGCTTACCTCAGTCAGCTATCCAGGAATGGGCAGCGAAGAGCAACCGCGGTGGTGGCGGACTTCTGATCTTCATCATTGAGATCGCAGTACTGGTTGCTATTATTATGGGGTTGATTGTTTTGGTACAAGGTGTTCGTAAGATACCAGTACAATATGCAAAGCAGATTGTTGGTAACAAACAATTTGGTGGAGCACGCCAGTTCCTTCCTCTTAAAGTGAACGGAGCCGGTGTTATGCCAATTATCTTTGCACAGGCAATTATGTTTCTTCCAACTTTGTTCTCTTATACAAGTTTTGAATCAGGACAGGGTATCGCCAAAATTTTTGCTGATCCACGGGATGCCTGGCATATGGTGATTTATGCAGTGATTGTAATTGCTTTCACCTTCCTCTACACTGCATTGATATTTAATCCGAAACAAATTGCAGAAGACCTGAAGCGAAACAATGGTTTCATTCCAGGTGTGAAACCGGGCCAGCCAACCGCTGATTATATTGGTGCTGTAATGGATAGGATAACCTTACCCGGTGCAGTATTGCTGGCGCTGGTGGGCATTTTACCCGGATTTGCACAGCGGATTGGAATAACCCAGGGATTTGCTTCATTCTTCGGTGGTACATCACTGCTGATTATGGTGGGCGTTATCCTTGATACACTGCAACAGATCGAAACACAATTGTTGATGCGTCAGTACGATGGACTCATGAAAACAGGTCGTATCCAGGGCCGCCAGACAGTTAGCACTACGCCTATTTAACTTTTGATATCTATAATATTGACCCGGCAAAAGACTAACTTTGCCGGGTTTTTATTTAGGGTGAATCAATATTACACCGTATGATTTATTATAAAACAACCGCCGAAGTAGAGTTGATGCGTGAGAGTGCATTACTTGTCAGCAAAACACTGGCAACAGTTGCCAGGGCTCTTAAGCCCGGTATTAGTACACTTGAAATAGACGCGCTGGCTGAAAAGTTTATTACTGAAAATAATGCAAAGCCTTCCTTCAAGAATTATAAAGGATTTCCATTTACCTGTTGTATCAGCGTAAACGATGCAGTAGTTCATGGTTTCCCCAATGATGTTGCATTAAAAGAAGGAGATATAGTTTCTGTTGATGTGGGTGTATATAAGAATGGGTTCCATGGTGATAGCGCATATACATTCGCTATAGGAGCAATCAATGAAGATGTTCAGCGCCTGATGCGTGTTACCAAACAGTCATTGTACCTGGGTATAGAAAAGGCGGTTGCTGGCAACAGGGTAGGTGATATTTCCTTTGCCATACAGGATTTTGCCGAGCGTAAACACAAATATGGTGTAGTAAGAGAACTAGTAGGACATGGATTAGGGAAAAGCCTTCATGAAGATCCTCAGGTGCCCAATTATGGGAAAAGAGGGAGTGGTGCGAAACTGCACGATGGACTTGTAATTGCGATCGAACCCATGATCAACATGGGTGTTAAGGAAGTTTGGTATGAGGAAGATGGGTGGACTGTTAAAACAAAAGACGGCAAGCCCGCCGCTCATTATGAACATACTGTTTGCATAAGAAGGGGGAAGGCTGATATTCTGTCTTCATTTGAAGAAATTGAACTGGAAGAGAAAAACAATCCTCATTTATTTGATGCGTATTGATTTATGTGAAAATTAATAAGTCATAGTTCTCCACTGGTATTAAAATACCGTTTTTGAACCTGGTCAGATAGGGTGTTTTCACTCCTGACCAGGTTTTATTTTTTTCCAATGTTTGTTCCAGCCAATTAATGTTATGGCTGCCATTTTTCATTATAAAATAATCAGCAATGAACTGGAACAACCTGGAAGAAGAAGACTGTTTTGATGAGGACCCTGCCTCAAATTTGCGCATCGAGAATGAGATTTCAAAACTAAAACTTCGCGCAGAGTTTGGAGCAACCATAAATAGTTATGCAGAATTGCCCCCGGAAGTAGAAAAGGAATTTCTTGAGATGATTCGGGAAGTTGAAACGAATGAGTTGGTTGCGCCCATGATCTCCGTTTATAATTTTATCGGGAGCCCATCATTTATTCCTGCGGCTTCCTTATCTGACCACTCTATAGCAGTTGAGCTCGAAAGGCTCTTTCATTTATTAGGTGAACATGATCTTTCGTTAGTGGTTCTGAAAGAATATCATCCCAGGATAATTTATCGGTTTATTACGGAAGAGCTTTTCAACGAAGAGATCCGTGATGTTAGAATTCCTGGATTGGTTGGAGTTTTTTGTTATGAAGAATTTCATTCGCATCCCGAAATTGAAATTGAAATGCAGACTGCTTATTTCATGGATGGTTGGCAGTAGCAGAACTGGAATAATCCGGAATGTATGTTGGCCGATTATGCTGTAATTCCCGATGGGAGGATTCTTGAATACAAACGTTTTAGGGATAAGCTGTTAAATCAGGTTGGAAAATACAAAGCCATTTTATCTCTGAAATTTGAGGTTTCCGATATTTCATACGAGTGGAAAGATGGTGATTTTGGACTTGGTTACGCTGAAGGACATATACGTTATGAAGCTATCAAAGAGGAAGGTAATTCCGAATTGTTGGAAGACGATTTTAAAATTTATTTCAGCAATACCGGTGACCACTGGAAAATTACCTTTTTCTTTCTGCCTGGCTTTGATTGGGACTGAAGCATCAGCATTTGCCTTTATTTTTGCTGTCATGCAAAAGAGTACGCTGGTTGTGGTTGGTGGTGGTGCTGCGGGTTTTTTCTGCGCCGTAAATGCTGCAAGGAAACTTCCAAACCTGAAAGTGATCTTAATTGAAAAGAGTAGTAAGCTCTTATCTAAAGTCAGAATCAGCGGAGGTGGGAGATGCAATCTCACACATGCATGTTTTGAAGCAGCTGTGTTAACTAAGAAGTATCCAAGGGGCGAGCGTTTTCTTAAGAAAGCATTCAGGCATTTCTCGCCTGCTGATACTATTTCATGGTTTTCGAATCGCGGGGTTGAATTAAAAGAAGAAGCAGATGGCAGGATGTTTCCCATAACAGATGATTCTGCTACTATTGTTGACTGCCTGTTAAGGGAAGCTAATTTATATGGTGTTGAGATCCTGCTCAATAATGAGGTTAAGTCTATTGAGCAGACCGGATCAAGGTGGAATATCAAAACAAGCAGGCAGGAAATTGTTGCCGAATATTGCTGTATTGCCTGTGGGGGCTATCCAAAAGATTCAATGTTTTCATGGCTTACCAGCACAGGTCATACTATTGAAACGCCAGTACCTTCTTTATTCACGTTTAACCTCCCGGGTAATGAAATTAATAGTTTGATGGGTGTAGTTGTACAAGATACCCAACTTAAGATCAGTGGAACTAAGTTGATGGAAAGGGGACCTGTTCTTATTACACATTGGGGTATCAGTGGTCCGGCGGTTTTAAGATTAAGCGCCTGGGGAGCCCGTCATTTGGCTGGTCTTAACTGGCATTTCAAGGTTATAGCTAACTGGGTGCCTTCGTATAATGAAAACAGCTTACTGGCATTTATTCAAAAGTATCGGTTTGAAAAGGCCTCCCAGAAATTGGGTAATCGCAATCCTTTTAACTTACCTCAACGATTTTGGGAATATATCCTGGTTGCGAGCGGAACCGATGTTGAAACCCGATGGAGTGATCTGCCCGGAAAGGAACAAAATCGCCTTGTTAAAAATCTTAGTGCTATGGAATTGGCAGTTAGCGGAAAAACAACCTTTAAGGAGGAATTTGTAACTGCAGGAGGTATTAAATTGGAAGAGGTTGATCCGGATACAATGATGAGTAGAATTCACCCTGACCTTTATTTTGCAGGGGAAATACTGGATGTAGATGGAATTACAGGCGGTTTCAACTTCCAGCATGCCTGGACCAGCGGCTGGATCGCTTCAGAATCAATAGCGGCAAGCGAAAATCCGGAGGTAAAAAAAGGTGATTTTATTGAATTTTAGCCTCCAAAAGCCAGTACAGAATTGGATTTTGCCTATCTTTGCAGCCCCGAATAAAACCATCGGGAATTTTTTATGTTTCAAAATATTTTTGTAAAACAACTAAACGCTGATGATCAGGAGTCTGCAGCTGCACCAGCAGAGGCAACTACAGCGACAACAAATGCACCTGAGCTTGCGCCTGAGCCGGCACCCGAACCGGTTGCTGTAGCTACTGCCCACGATGATTTCGACTGGAGCATTGACAAGCGCAATGTATCAGCCTATAGCGCTGATGAGAAGGCAAAGTATGATATAGTTTATGACCAAACCTTTGTCGCCATTACTGATGGTGAACTAATCAGCGGATTGGTTGTGGGCCTTACTAAAACAGATGTTGTTCTGAACATTGGTTTCAAGAGTGATGGTCTGATTTCCCTCAATGAATTCCGTGACCTGCAAGGCCTCAAAATCGGCGACGAAGTTGAGGTTATGGTTGTTGAGAAGGAAGACAGGCAGGGTCACCTGCACCTGAGCCGCAAGCAAGCTCGCATTACCCGTGCCTGGGAGAAAATTGTTGAAGTACACAAAACTGGTGAGATCGTTACCGGTACTGTTACCAGCAAAACCAAAGGTGGACTTATTGTGGACGTATTTGGAATGGAAACCTTCCTTCCAGGTTCACAGATCGATGTGAAGCCGGTAACTGATTACGATCAGTTTGTAGGTAAAACAATGGAATTCAAAGTGGTGAAGGTTAACGAAGCCATTAAGAATGCAGTTGTTTCACATAAGGCACTTATTGAAAGCGATATCGAAGCACAACGTGCAGAGATTATGGGCAAATTGGAAAAAGGACAGGTTCTGGAAGGTACAATTAAGAATATCACTGATTTCGGTGCGTTCATGGATCTTGGCGGACTTGATGGTCTCCTCTATATCACTGATATCAGCTGGGGCCGTATCAACCATCCATCAGAAGTTCTTAAGCTCGACCAGAAACTGAATGTGGTTGTACTTGATTTTGATGATGACAAAAAGCGTATCAGCCTTGGTCTGAAGCAACTTACTCCACATCCGTGGGATGTACTTGCTGAAGGTGTTTCTGAAGGTAATGTAGTGAAAGGTAAAGTCGTAAACATTGAAGATTACGGTGCATTCCTGGAGATCATGCCAGGTGTTGAAGGATTGGTACACGTAAGCGAAATCACCTGGGCTAATACCCCGATCAATGCGAAGGAATTCTTCAAGTTGGGTGATGAGTACGAAGCCAAGATCGTTACACTTGATAAAGATGCCCGCAAGATGAGCCTCTCAATCAAGCAAATGACTCCTGATCCCTGGAACGAGATCGAAAACAAATACCCTGTTGACAGTCGTCATAGCGGACTTGTGAAAAACATAACTCCATATGGAGTGTTTGTAGAACTGGAGCCAGGCATTGGTGGAATGATCCATATCAGTGACCTTAGCTGGCTGAAGCGATTCAATCATCCTTCCGAGTATACCAAGGTGGGTGAAAGAATTGACATTATGATCCTCGGTATTGACAAGGACAACCGTAAGCTACAACTTGGACATAAGCAACTTGAAGAAGATCCATGGAATACACTGGAAGATACTTTCGCCATTGGTACAATTCATGAAGGCACTGTTATCCGTAAGGATGATAAAGGAGCTGTTGTGCAGCTACCTTATGGACTGGAAGGATTCGCGCCTAACCGTCACCTGAATAAAGAAGATGGTGGCCAGGTAAACGCCGAAGAGAACAACCAGTTCATGGTTATTGAATTCGATCGTAATGAAAAGCGTATCGTTATCAGCCATACCCGCACCTGGGAAGCTGCTAAGGCAGAAGAAAGAGAAGCAGTGAAGAAAGAAGCTAAAGCAGATGCTGATAAAACCAAAAAGGCCGTTAAGACTATCCAGGGCAAAGTTGAAAAAGCTACCCTCGGTGATCTTGGTGTTCTTGCTGAATTGAAAAAGAAGATGGAAGGTGGTGAAGGCGAAGGCGCCCAATAATACATTCCCGGCGAAAGAAGAGGCTGTCCCAAAAGGACAGCCTTTTTTGTTCTTATGCAGAACTGGTTTTCAAAGAAGGCCTGCCTTGATATAACTACTGAATAAGTAAACCTAGAAGGGTAACTGCTGATTTCATAAACATTCTCCTGAATAAGGCCAAATGATACTTAATCCCCCTTCGCTACTACGCACAAGTGGCAATCAAAGCAGGCATGTGTTTTTACTGTATTCCCAATCACAGGGATACGGCCTGTTAAAATGCATCATACATCGTCAGTACTTAACGCTCTTCAGGTTTGGGGTCGGGTAGGTTTTCGGAATAATGGATGGCGGTTCGGCCGGTCATTCGGTGGATATCAGAAAAAAAGAAAGTTGATTGACATTGGATTCACGGAATGTTCATAGAATATTGAAAAATAGTTCTGGACGGTTGTAATTGGACATTGGATGGTTTGAGGCTGCGATCCGTCAATCAACTTCTAATACAAATGTACAGGGTATGCAACAAGGGTACAAGAGCGGAAATGCTGAATTTCACTACTTCGGAATTTACTCCCCCTTTCGTAGATCTACCAGTTCGGGAAAGATAAGTTACGCTATAAGGCAATCGTAAATATATTATTCCAACTCGTAATAGTATATTCCGAAACGGTATATTTACGTATTAATACCATAGTGAATGTTCAGGAATTTTCTCATTTTGCATTCCGTAAAGGTCACGCACCCGGCCTCCAATATCTCGTAAAATTCACCGTATGAAAAAACCAGACCCCAATAACCCAATTAAAGTTGCCATAGCGGATGACCATGCCTTATTCCGCGCAGGTGTAAAGACTGCTTTGTCGGCCAAAAAAGATGTGGAACTAATAGCTGAGGCCGACAATGGTATGCATCTTCTTAATCTTCTCAAGCATATTGAGCCGGATGTGATTCTGCTCGATATACAGATGCCTATAATGGATGGCATTGCTACTCTGCCTGAAATCAGAAAGGTAAATCCCAATGTTAAAGTGATCATTTTATCAATGCATAATGATCACTCGATGATATCAAAACTCATGGAGATAGGAGCCAATTCCTATCTCACAAAGAATTCCGATTCAGAAACAATCTACCAGGCAATAAAGACCTGCTACGAACAGGAATTTTACTTCAATGAGCTCACTAATAAAGCACTACTAACGGGGCTCCGTACCCGCAAGAATGAGCCCGAAGGATTGATAGACACCCAGCTCAGTGATAAAGAGATCAGGATCCTTAAATTGATGTGTGAAGAAAAGACCACTAAAGAGATCGCAGACATAGTTGATATCAGTCCCCGTACAGTAGAAGCAATACGCGACAAACTGAAAACAAAGACCGGCGCAAAATCAATGGCCGGGCTTGTCATGTATGCTGTCAAAAAAGGATTTGTACAGGAACCATAAAGATTGGAGCAGGCGCCTGTTTAAACCAGGTTCCTGTTTTCTATCGCTTGTAAACTTTTCCGGTACCACTTACAGTTTGTGAAAATACAGAGGGCTCCCCTTTGTAATAAATATTTCCACTTCCGCTAATAGTACATTGAAGTGATTCAGTACTACGCAATTCAATATTTCCAGATCCTGAAATATTTGCTTTCACTATTTTAGATTCCATCTCATATCCATAAAGAAAGCCTGATCCGCTGATCGTATGATCTGCACTTGTTGCTTCTCCATTAAGGAGCATTTTGCCCGAGCCGGAAATATTAGTTGACAGATCATCCATATTGCCCTGCCACCTGATTTCACCACTGCCACTGATATTCAGGAACAGATCCTCGTGGTTCCATTCTCCGGTACTTTCTATATTACCACTTGCATTATCGTGAAGGCCGGTTATTTCCGGACAGGATATCGAAATAACTACCGTCCTGTGCTTTGGCCTGGTATTGTCTCTTTCGTAATAAATTTTTAATCGACCATTCTGAACAGTAGTTGTGATCTCGGGCAATACATTGTCCTCACCGGTCATGGTCACTGAGCGCACGGCGGCCTGTTGAACCATTATGCGGAAAGGTCCACTGTTTTCGATCTCCGTAAATGCGCCTACTGATCTTTCTTCAGTGATTATTTTGCCTGACCCTTTTAATACATTCTTTGTACAGGCAGTAAGGGTAAGAATAAGAGCTAAAACAATTAGCTGGGAAATTCGATTTTGAATCATGATGATAAGGTTGTATAGCATTTGACTACATGTGATCAAAAAACGTTGCACCTCAATTAATGACCAGAGTCATCCCCGGCTTTGAGAACTGTCAGTGGTAAACAGGAAACTGAAATCGAACTTTATAGAAACGATAAAAAATGAGCCAGCTTACAAAGTCAGTACTGGAGTTACATGTAGACAATGAACTCTGGATAAATGAATTAAAGTTTTATAAGGATGAGATCAAAATTCTCGATAAATACCTTGTAGAAATCGCGGGTAAGAATAATACCAGAGATACAATGGTTGGATTGGAACAGTTCCAGAACAGAATGTTAAGACAACGTGAAGTGCTTGATGAATTGATGCACGATATCCGCGTTGATGAAGATGCACTTACAGGAAATGTGCTACATGTAAATGATATACAGGCACAGAAGATGAAACTTCCTGATCATCCTGAAGCACGCGACAGGGTTATCACTTTTAAAAAGTTATATGCTGAATTCAAACAGGATCTGATGCAATTTATCGGGAAATGGATGTGAGGATTTCGGCCATATTTATCCCTGAATGACTCTCATCATAAATACAGGCGCCATTTTCGATAATAAGGATCTGGGGTGATTCGTGCCACACATCAAAATCTTTCGCTACCTGGTCTGAAACGGGCCGGTAACGTATAAGGTCGAGGTAATAAAAATCTATCCCTTCAGGAGGGCTGGATCTTTCGAGCCTCGACTTTGCCATTGAACTGATTGAGCATCGGGTGGAATGCTTGAATATTACAAGAGGCCGGTCAAATGATTTTTTATGGAGCTCCGCTAACTGAGCAGAGCTGTTAAGTTCTTTCCAGTCCATTTTATCACTTGTAACCTACCATTCCCGCTGACATCTTGCATCCACCCTGTGAAGTGGTGCATGAAGTGAAACCAAGTGCAAGTACAACAGCCAGAAGGGTGATGATGAATCTAGTCTTCATATATTTCTAAGTGTTTGCAGGACTAAGCAAATCCTATACCATACCCGGGGGTATTTTTATTGGTTTAGGGTAACGAAGGCCTTTTTTAAAAGCTGTCAAACGACAGATGATGCAAATTAATAATAAAAAATCTGAATCTGCAAGGTTTCGATCATTGGTCAGGACAGATAAACGTACATTTGTACCTTATCTTAGGCTCATTAGAATAACTTTATCATGGCTTTACAACTTCAAAGACCGATCGCCTTTATTGACCTTGAAACAACCGGAACCAACCTCGGGACCGACAGGATAGTGGAAATTGCAATTGTTAAAATTGGAAAAGATGGCTCTAAACTGGTTAAGAGAAAGCTCATTAACCCTGAAATGCCAATTCCTGCAGGAGCTTCGGATATCCATGGAATAACTGACGAAATGGTGAAGGACGCCCCGCTTTTCAGGCAGGTGGCCAATGAGTTGAAACAATTCCTGGAAAACTGTGACCTGGCCGGATATAATTCAAACCGTTTTGACATCCCTTTGCTGGTAGAGGAGTTCCTCCGATCCGGACTCGATTTCGATATGAACAACAGGAGAATGCTGGATGTTCAACGGATCTTTCACATGATGGAGCAACGCACACTTAGCGCAGCATACAAATTCTATTGCAATAAGTCACTTGACGGGGCTCATAGTGCCGAAGTTGACGCCACCGCCACATGGGAGGTTTTGGAGGCACAAATGGAACGCTATCCGCAATTGGGTGATACAGTAGAATCGATAGTAAAATTTACTGGTGATGACCAGGTTGTGGATTTTGCCCGGAGATTCATTTTGAGCAATGGAATCGAGATCTTCAATTTTGGTAAACATAAGGGTAGGCCGGTGGCTGAAGTACTTAAAGCAGAACCGCAATATTATGATTGGATGATGAAAGGTGATTTCCCTTTACATACCAAACAGAAACTCACGGAAATACTTAACCGAACGCTTCTTAAGAAGAATTAAATAAAGCTAATTTAGCAGGTCAATTTGCGTAGTGGAAAAGATAGTTATCATACCAACCTATAATGAGAAGGAAAATATTTCCAGTATAATAAAGGCAATATTTGACCTCAATCAGGATTTTCATATCCTCGTTATTGATGATGGTTCCCCTGATGGCACTGCATTGATCGTTAAAGATCTTCAATCAACTTATCCGGGAAAGCTTTTTCTGGAAGAGCGTAGAGGTAAACTGGGCCTGGGCACTGCTTATATTCATGGCTTCAAATGGGCGATCCGTAAAGGGTACCAGTTCATATTTGAAATGGATGCCGACTTTTCTCACAATCCCAAAGATCTGCAGCGGTTATATGAAGCCTGTAAATCAGGCGGTGCCGATGTTGCCATCGGTTCAAGATATGTAAAGGGTGGTGGTACAGTAAACTGGCCATGGGATCGGATCGCCTTATCTAAAGGTGGAAGTCTGTATACCCGGATGATCACCTGGATGCCGGTAAAAGATACTACAGCCGGATTTGTTTGTTATCGCAAAGAAGTGCTTGAAGCCATCAATCTTGATGGTATAAGGTTTTTAGGCTATGCATTTCAGATAGAGATGAAATTTGCAAGCTGGAAGCTTGGATTCACTATAAAAGAAGTCCCGATTATTTTTGAAGACCGTAAATACGGCGTTTCTAAAATGCATAAGGGCATTGTTAAAGAAGGAATTCTTGGAGTGCTCAAATTAAGATGGGAGAGTCTTTTCAAAGATTATCATAGCAGGATGAAGAATGTTGAAGGTGAAGAAGCCGCGGCATGAGAGCAGCATTTATTAAGCTTCACCTGGCCGTGTTCCTTGCCGGTTTCACCGGTATACTTGGGAAATTAATAACACTTAATGAGGGCTTACTGGTTTGGTATCGCCTGCTTATAAGTGCGGTAACTTTATGGTTACTGTTTGGTCTGAATAATAAAATTCAAAAGATATCCTTCAAACAAATCCTGCAGATCACCGGGGTAGGGTTTATTGCTGCATTACATTGGGTCACCTTTTATGGGTCTATCAAGTATGCAAATGTATCTGTGGCACTAGTATGTTTTTCTGCAATCGGATTTTTCACCGCAATCATTGAACCATTACTAAACCGGCGCAAGATAATACCGCAGGAGATCTTATTAGGGCTGCTTGTGATTGCCGGTATCTATATAATCTTTCATTTTGATCCCAGGTTTAAAACAGGCATAATAATCGGAATGATATCCGCTTTACTGGCAGCAATTTTTCCTGTACTCAACAGGCAACTATTAAAAACTGTAAGCGTTGAAACACTTACTACATATGAACTTAGCGGAGGCTTCCTGACATTGTCGCTTATACTCCCATTATGGCTTCAATATTCACCGCCAACTCACCTTATTCCCACATTACCTGATCTTGGCTGGCTTTTATTTCTATCATGGATCTGTACCGTATGGGCCTTCCAGTTATCTGCTCATGCTCTCAAAAAAATATCTGCCTTTACCGTGAACCTGAGCTTTAACCTCGAACCTGTTTACGGCATCCTGCTGGCATTCATTGTGTACCAGGAAAACAAGATGCTGGGATGGAATTTTTATGTGGGTTTATTTATCATCATTCTGGCAGTTTGCATCCAGATGTTAAGGGTTTACCGGAACAGGGCAAAAGCTGTATCCTGATCAGAATTCCACTATGAACCCGATTGTTGGAATAACACTTGGATCATCATTTCCGAGGAGGATAGGTATGGCATTTGATCCATCTGCTTTCACAGGCTGCCCATCGGTTGTTTCAAATGCAGAATTGTCGGCTGTTCTCCTGAATGTATATTGTGGGTAAGCTGGAGAAGCGGCTCCGTACCAATTTGAAACATCAAGAAACAGGTTTAAACTAACCCGGTTGAAATTCCATTTCTTATCGATCCGAACATCACTTACATTAAAAGCATTCAATCGTCTCTCATTTAATAATGAATAGTCCGGAATTCCCGTTCCCTGCGAGAGGTAATTGATCCGGGATGCTATCTCATCAAACGGCGTATAAGGTGCACCACCCTGGTACCTGAACTTAAGTCCCAGTTCCCAGTTTCTCGGAAACTTATAACCCCATGTAATACTCAGTAAATGCCTGTTGTCCCAGGAAGATGGAACAAGTATTCCGTTTGATCCGCTATATCTGCTCCAGAATAAAGTGTAGGATAGAATGCCGAAAAATCGGTTGGTCAGTTTTCGTTGTGCAAAAAATTCTATTCCATAGGCTTTGCCTTTTCCGTCAGTACGAACCTCTTCATTTCCAAACACATTAAAATCACCCCCTTCATTGGATAATGAAATACCATTCCGTACAGAAACAGGAACATTATCATACCATTTATAGAAACCTTCAATAGTAAATCTTGTCACTTCATTGGGTATATATTCGAACCCTGCTGCAAGGTGATCATTGCGCAGATAATCCGCTCCCCTGTTTACCAGATAACCTCCTGCATCAGCATAACCAAGTATTGTAAATGGCGGCAGTTTAAAATATCTTCCTGCAGAAAAATTTGCTGTCCAGTTATCATCAAGTACATAGGAGAATGATACCCTTGGAGATATTGTTTTCAATAAGTTCATCCCCTCATCCGTGTAACTGTTTCCATCGGCTCTTATTCCTGCACTGATTGCAAGCCGTTCATTTGCGAATCGTTTACTGGCCTGCCCATATAACCCTGTTTTGAAGAAGGGATCGATAGGTGATTGGAAATTGATAGTATTACCCGGCTGAACAATTTCTCCATTTTCATCCTCAATTGGTTTTCGGATCACATTGAAGGTGCTGTTTTTGAAATCTACATATTGTGCCATTGCTCCATAGGTGAATTTCCAGTCACCAACCGATCTGCTCAGATCAAAGCGTAGCTTGTTTTCTGTTTCTGAAGATCGCACGCCAAGTATTCTTTCTTCTTCGCTGGGAAGATCATTGTTCTCAAATTTATCCAGCTCATTATTCAGGTAATTTCGGGAAAGCGCCAGCGTCCAGAAACCCCTCGCTATATTTTTTTTGAGTGATAAGCCCAGCGTATAACTCTGTTGCTGGATAGATGGGTTGGAATTTATCACGTACAATTTTTCAGGCGTCGCATCTTTTGGCTCAGCAAAACTGAATTCATCTAATGCACCAATGCCAAGAAAGGTTAGCGTGGTGTTTTTATTGATAGGGTAGTTGATCTTGGCCTGGAAGTCCCAATAATTTGGTCGTATTGGAAGATCGATGGCCTGGAAAAGAAATTGAAGATAGGATCGTCTCACAGAGGCCAGGTAAGTGATGGCTTTTTCTTTGTGCAGTGGCCCATCAAGCGTTAGCGCAAGTTCTGTTGCACTCAATCGCAGGTTGCCCTGCGTTCGTTGTGTATTGCCATTCTTCTGCTTGAACTGGAATACACCAGATAAAGCGTTATCATATCTTGCATCAAAGGCAGAACTGCTTAATTTGACATCTTCAATAAAAGAAACATTTAGTATGCCGGTTGGTCCGCCCGCACTTCCCTGGGTGGCGAAATGATTGATGACGGGGATCTCTATCCCATCGAGGTAATAAACATTTTCATTAGGTGCCCCTCCACGGATGATGATATCATTCCGAAAACCTCCAACGCTTCCTGAGGTACCTCCCACGCCGGGGAGCGACTGTATAACCCTGCTGATATCAAAGTTGCCTCCGGGATTGCTCTTTATCTCCTCCGTGGTAAGTCTTTGTACTGAAAGTGGCGTTTCAATGGAAGCAGCCCTTACCGTTCTTTTCCTCCCACTTACTATAACGGTACTAAGCACGGAAGCTTCAGGCTCAAGTTCAAAACTTATTACCTGTTCATTTCCCGAACTGATGATAAGGTTATACCTGGTGGTTGATTTATATCCCAGCGCTGTGCAGGTAATATTATAGGAACCGGTTGGGATATCGGTTGCCCTGAACCGGCCATTACTATCGGCAACGGCACCGCTCGTAACTTTATCAATGGTAATGGTGGCGCCAGCCACAGGTAATAGGGTAGACCTGTCAGTTACTGTACCTGATACAGTTCCTGTGGACTGTGCGATGGAAAAAACAGCTTCAAATACAAACAGGATAAGCAGGAGTAGTTTATTTTTCATAACTATTGATCAATCTGATGCTTCAACAAAACCATCTGAACAAAGTTTGGTTTATTTTTAGTTTTAACTTCCACCTTATGCAGATACGATTCTTATTTATTGCCCTTGTATTATTTAGTAGCGTAACCCTTGCCCAGAAAAAACCACTTGACCATTCTGTATATGATTCCTGGCAGCAGGTAGGCGAGAAACTGGTTACTGATGATGGTCGATATCTGGCTTATGGCGTTAATGTTCAGGAAGGTGATGGCGAAATGATCGTAAGGTCGGCCGACGGTAAGTATAGCCGCAGTATTCCACGTGCCTACCAGGCTGTTTTCAGCGGGGATAGCAGGTACCTCGTTGCCCGGATCAAGCCATTGTTTAAGGATACAAGGGAGGCAAGAATCAAAAAGAAACCAGCCGCTGATATGCCTAAGGATTCTCTGGTGATTGTTTACCTGGGGATGGACAGCATCAGAAAGATACCCGACATTAAAACCTACAAAATGCCGGAAGAGGGAGGGTCATGGCTTGCTTACCATACAGGAAAATCTGCCGGAAAAGCAGCTGCTCCCGATTCTTTAGAACAGCTTAAAAATTTATTGAGGAAAGCAGATAGCCTGGCAAAAGTGGCTGATAGCTTAAGGAATAAAGTTGCAGAGGCTAATCAAAAGGGTCTGTCCGTATTAAAACCCACGAGAACCGGTGATAATGCCGGCAGTAAAAAAGATGAGAAGATTGAAGAAGGAACGGACCTGGTTTTACTTGACCTTAATTCAGGAAAAGAGATTCGCTTTTCTTTGGTGAGCGAATTCTATTTTAATAAATATGGAAATGTTTTACTCGTTGAAACCACTGGAAAGAACGGTGATAACAAAACACCGCCTGCGGTATTACATCATGACCTGGCAAGCAGCGTTACTAAAACCATCCTGAATAATTTCAAGGATGCAAAAGGTTATGCCATTTCAGAAGATGGAAACCGGGTGGCTTTTGTGGCTGACCGCGACAGTTCGCAGAAAGCCTTAAAGAAATTTTATTCCTTGTTTATCTATGATAAAGGATCGGATACAGCAGTAAAAAAACTTGATGCCCATAGTAGTTTACTGCCTGCTGGTTGGGTGGTAAGTCCGCATTTTACCAATTATTTCAGCAAAGATGGGAAACGATTATTCTTTGGAACCGCCCCGGCTCCGTTGGTAAAGGATACTACGCTGGTAGATTTCGAAACGGCAAAACTTGATATCTGGCATTATAAAGATGATTACCTGCAACCGCAGCAATTGGTGCAGTTGAATAATGAACAAAGAAGAAGTTATCTCACGTTATGGGAAAATGATAAGATGACGAGGCTGGCGGAAGATACACTTGAGCTGGTGACTCCGTCTGCAGAAGGGGTGGGACGATATGCCGTTGCCAGCAGTTCAAAGGGCTACAGGGTTCAACAGCAATGGGCAATGGATGGTATGGTGAAGCTCTATGCTATTGATCTCAATACCGGTAATCGAAAACTGATCGCTAATAAAGTAAGAGGAGGAGGACGGATATCTCCTGCAGGAAAATACATTTACTGGTACGACCGTGATAAAAAAAACTGGATGGCTTATGATTGTAACGCATCCACAATAAGGAATATGACCAAGGGTATCACCGTGCCTTTATTTGATGAGGAGGATGATCATCCGGATGCACCGCCACCTCATGGATTGATGGGATGGCTCGAAAATGATGAGGCAGTTTTTATCTATGATAAATATGATATCTGGAAATGTGATCCTGCCCAGGCATTGGCTCCCCTTTGTATTACCGGAGCCAGCGGCCGTAAAAATGAAATAACGATACGATACGTAAATACAGATACGGAAGAAAAATTCATTAAGAAGAACCAGAAGATACTTTTGAACCTTTTTGATAACCGTTCAAAGGGTTCGGGTTGGGAGGTTCATACGCTTGGATCTTCCTTCCGCTTTAGTTCAGGAAAGCCTGCTATTCAACAGGCCTACCTGGCCGGGGTAAGAAAATCGAATAACGCTGAAACAATAATATTTGACCGGCAGACCCCTTCTGCTATTAATATTTATCAATCAACATTTACAGGCATTACAGACTCTGCAAATGCAAGCTTGATCAGCGATCTCAATCCACAGCAGAAACAGTATAACTGGTTTACGGTGGAGTTGTTAAAATGGAAGATGTTCGATGGTAAAATGAGTGAGGGTTTGTTGTATAAGCCAGAGAATTTTGACCCATCAAAAAAATATCCGGTTATATTTTACTTCTATGAAAAGAATGCAGATAACCGTTTCCGTTATATAGAGCCGATGCCGGTAAGGGCTTCGGTGAATATTGCCTATTATACAAGCAATGGATATGTTGTATTTGATCCGAATATTTATTACAAGACCGGTCAGCCTGGTGATGATGCATATAATTCTGTAGTATCTGCAGCAAAGCATCTGGCTAGGTTTAAATGGGTTGATTCAACCAAAATGGGATTGCAGGGTCATAGTTGGGGCGGTTACCAGATCGCCTATATTGTAACGCGAACCAATATGTTCGCCGCTGCTGAAGCCGGTGCGCCCGTGAGCAATATGACAAGTGCTTATGGAGGCATTCGCTGGGGAACTGGTATCAGCAGGCAGTTCCAGTACGAGCGCACACAAAGCAGGCTGGGAGCCACCCTCTGGCAGAAACCAGATCTTTATATCAAGAACTCACCGCTGTTCAAAGCCGATAAAATAAAAACACCCTTACTGATCTTGCATAACGACAAAGATGATGCTGTTCCCTGGTACCAGGGTATAGAATTATTCAGTGCAATGCGCAGGTTAGGGAAGCCTGTTTGGATGGTCAATTACAATGATGAGTTGCATGGAATAATTGAAAGGAGGAACAGGAAAGACTGGACAATTCGTATGGCGCAGTTCTTTGACCATTACCTGAAAGATGCTCCTGCTCCAAGGTGGATGGCAGAAGGGATACCGGCAACTAAGAAAGGTATCGACTGGGGATTATCCGATTAAGAAATATACCGTACCAGGCACCTTTTGGCAATAGGTAAAAGAGTTTCTTCGAGTGGAAAGGAAAGGGCTGCTTCAATATTATATACCGCAGGATTGGGCAGCTCTTTTTTTTCTTTGATAAGCGTCACTTTCATATTCTCAAAACTATTGCTGATTGATCGCTGCCATTCAGTTATATAAGTTGTTTTAATGGCACGGTATTGTTCATCATGCTTTTCGAATATGCTTAAACGATAGTAATAGATATGCGTTGATTTTCCTGATCCCGTACTGAGGAAGAAGTAGCCTTCTTTATTGTCGAGCGGAATGAGACCTACCGGCTCTATCTGTATCTTCTCTTCTACAAACTCATAGATCTGGGAACCATTCTGTATGGTGCCTTTTATCTGCCCCTCTGCATATCCGATTATATTTTCCAGTTCTTCCATTAGTTCATCATCTTCTATCATTTGTTCGTAGAGCAACTGAAGATTTTCAATCTGAACACCGCTTAGTTTTTTGGGAAATTGTTCCTGAAGGAATTTTTTATTCTCACGGAAACGCACAAGGTTATGATAATGAAATATTACATCCGCAAGCTGGGGGTAAAGCCTGTTTTCATTGAAGTTGCGATTCACCTCCTGCAGGTAGGCCAACAGTGTATACTTTTTTAGCTCAAAGTCAATATATCCTTCTGCAAACCATGTTTGAGATAATGTTTTCATGGCAGATGATTTTTAGGATAATTTACTGAAATTGCCGTTAAAGTAAAGTTATGCGGCAATTTTTTCCTTTCATTATCCTCTTAAGTATCCTCTCTATAACGGGCTGCACACAGAAATATTACATAGTTCGCCATGCAGAGAAAGCACAGGCATCAGACGGAATAGTAATGAATACACCCAATGATCCACCACTTTCAGCGGCGGGCAACCAACGCGCAATTGCATTAAAAGAAAGGCTTTCTGCCGAAAAGATAGATGCCATCTTCTCAACGAATACAATCCGCACATTAACTACCGCCGCAGGTGTTGCTGCTGACAAGAAGCTGGAAGTTCAACAGTATGCAAAAGTGGATAGTAGTTTTCTCAATAAGTTAAGGTCCCAGAAAGGCAATGTACTTATTGTAGGACATAGCAATACCGTGGATGATCTTGTTAATGGTCTAATGGGAAAAGATGAGTTTAAAGATCTGCCCGATAGTGCATACGACAATCTTTTCATCGTTTTGGTAAAAGGAAAAAGGCTGACCTTTCTGCGGGAGAAATTTGGTCAGCCTTCACAATAATTATTATATCGATCAGATACTTCTGTTCGGATCAAAATTTTCGAGCTCCCTTGCTACGGCAGTAAGAAAAGTAGCACCCAAACTACCGTCAATGATCCTGTGATCATAACTCATGCTCAGGTACATCATGTGACGGATAGCAATGGAATCACCCTGTGCTGTTTCAATAACAACCGGCCTCTTCTTTATAGCCCCTACAGCAAGAATGGCAACCTGTGGCTGAGGAATAATTGGCGTGCCCATCAGGCTTCCGAATGTGCCAACATTGGTGAGGGTAAATGTTCCACCCTGGGTATCATCCGGTTTGAGCCTGTTATTGCGGGCATTCTCTGCCATCCCGTTCACCTGCTTAGCCAATCCAACAAGGTTGAGCTGGTCGGCATTCCGGATCACCGGAACTATCAGGTTTCCATTTGGGAGAGCAGTTGCCATGCCGATATTAATATCCTTTTTGACAATGATCCTGTCACCATCAACACTGCTGTTGATCAGGGGATATTTTTTAATACATCTGACAATCGCTTCAATAAAAAGAGGGGTAAAAGTTATTTTGCTTCCTTCCTGTTTTTCGAACTGGCTCTTTACTTTATCGCGCCATAATACAAGATTGGTAACATCCGCTTCTGTAAAACTGGTTACATGGGGACTTGTATGTTTACTCCTGACCATATGGTCGGCGATCAGTTTTCTGGTACGATCCATTTCAATGATCTCAACATTGCCAAGGGATGCCAAAGAACTTTCAGCACGTACGGAAGGTGCCTGAGTTGCTGCTGGTTGTTGAGCAACTGGTAGCGATGCAGGAGCCTGGGCTGCCTGAGGTATTGTAACAGGAGGCTGTTCCGATTGTGCTGCAGGCTGATTACCAGAACGCTTTTCCTGCACAAATTGCAGGATATCTTTTTTTGTAACCCTTCCTTCATTTCCGGTACCCGCCATTGATTCCAACTCTACCATGGAAACGCCTTCGCTGGCAGCAATATTCAGGACAAGAGGAGAATAGAATCTATTGCCTGCTGCCTGGATTGTATGAGGTGTGGAGGAAGGTATCGTTTCAGAATAATCAGGTGTATAGGATGGAGGGGCTGACACCTGTTCCGCTCTTTCCGTTTCATTGATAACAGGAGCATTAGATGGCGCAGCCACAGTTTCTTCTGCGTTTGTACGCACCCTTGCTATTACAGTTCCCACGGGAACCACATCATTAACATTGTATAATAATTCTTCAATAACACCTTCGGCAGTGCTTGGAACCTCACTGTCCACTTTGTCTGTGGCTATCTCCAGAAGGGTTTCGTCCTGGGTGATCTTATCGCCGGGATTTTTAAGCCATTTCAGGATAGTGGCTTCCATAATACTTTCTCCCATTTTTGGCATCAGAAGGTCAACAATCGCCATAAATATCTTATGATTTGTGGCCAAAGGTAAGGATTTGGCACTAATGTTAATGACTGTTAGTTTTTTAGATCTTCCCCTGATCTATAATAAATTTTCGGAGAAGGTTTAAGGCATTTGCCGCTGCCATTTCAATATTTCTTTTCCTGTCATAGCGGAAATTGAATTTCTGGGTGATGATCTCATTGGCGTCACCAACGGCGATCCATACTGTACCAACGGGTTTGCCCTCGCTGCCTCCATCAGGACCCATTATCCCTGAAGTTGCCAGTGCAAAATCGGTCTTCATTGTTTCAAGTACCCCAACTACCATCTGCTTTACAGTTGCCTCGCTAACTGCACCATCCTTTTCAAGTGTTTCCACTGGAACATGAAGTATGCGGTTTTTAATATCATTAGCGTAACTGATCACTGACCCAGTATAAAACCGGCTTGATCCCGGCATGGAGGTTATCAGGTGTGCAATATAACCCCCGGTACAACTTTCTGCAGTAGCAAGGGTTTTGCCTGCAGCAACCAATTGCCGGGCTACTACCTGCTCAAGAGATTCATCCTTGTTTGTTACCAATACATCAGATAGCTGCAACTGTAAATTATTGAATTGATCCTCCACCTCATTTGTTAAAAGCTCGGCGTCATAACTGCTTGCACTCAACCGCAGTCTCACCATGCCATAATGTGGCAGGTATGCAAGTTTGATATGATCCGGTAAAGCCTGTTCAAATTCACTTATCCGTTCTGCAAGAAATGATTCTCCAATTCCTGAAGTAAGTAATGTTCTGTGCAGTATAACAGGACGCTTAAATAGTTTGATCAGTTCGGGTATTACTTCTTCCGTCATCAGTCCTTTCATTTCATGCGGCACCCCGGGAAGTGAAACAACAATGCAGTTATTTTTTTCGAACCACATCCCTGGCGCTGTACCCCTTCGGTTATGAAGTACTTTACAAACATCAGGTACTTCTGCCTGCTTTGCATTTCTCTCGATCATTGGTCTTCCCAGAACATTTTCAAACAGGTGGGTAACATGAGCCAGTACCCGCTGATCGGTAATCATCTTTCCCCCAAAGAATTTGCATAACAAGGGCTTGGTTATATCATCTGCCGTTGGCCCCAGCCCGCCCGTTATTAATATTATTTCAGCCGATCTCATTTCTGTTTCAAGGGTATTCCAGATAGCATCCCACTCATCGCCCACCGCTACTCTTCTTCTCACACTAATCCCTGCCTTATTGAGTTCCTGGGCCATCCAGGCACTGTTAGTGTCAATTACCTGTCCGATCAGTAATTCATCCCCAATTGTTATAATGGTAGCGTTGATATTTTGCATTGTGCTTTATATGGTGTTCAAAGTTAATTCCATTTAATGATGCTGCTGCATCCACAGGAAATACTAATTTCCCGCCATGCAAAAAAAACTGTTCAAATTCCTGCTTCTGTTCGTGATGGTTCTGACCACTGCAACAGGATCAGTTTATTCACAGCCATCCTCACTCGCGGCAGCGGCCAAAAAGTTTTCTGCCGATCCTCAACTTAAACACGCAACCTGGGCAATGGTTGTTGCAGATGCTTCCACTGGTAAAATAGTTTTTGATCATAATGGACAGGTGGGATTAATGCCTGCCAGTACCCTCAAGGTTTTGACGAGTGTATCATCATTTGAAATGATGGGTAAAACCTACCGTTATAAAACAGTATTCGGTTATAAGGGTGCTATAGCAAACCAGGTGTTAGATGGCGATATGATCATCAGGGGTAGTGGCGATCCGAGTTTGGGAAGCTGGCGTTATGAACAAACAAAACCTGCCCGCATACTGGATAATATCATTGCTGCACTTAACCGCGATGGCGTGAAAAAGATAAAGGGAAAGATCATTACGGATACAACGGGATGGAATCATGAAGCCGTTCCTGATGGATGGATCTGGCAGGATCTCGCAAATTATTATGGTGCGGGTGCACATAAAACTAACTGGCATGAGAATCAGTTTGATATTTTTCTCCGCTCTCCAAACCAGGTTGGCGCTGCTGTTGAGATCGTTTCAACCTCTCCCGAACTGAAAGGGATAGAATTGGTTTCCATGCTTCGCGCCGGGGCTAAGGGCAGTGGCGATAATGCATATGTTTATTTTATTCCAGGTACTTCCTCCGGTGTAATAAGGGGAACCATACCTGCAGGCGAGAACCGTTTCTCTATATCAGGTGCGCATCCATTGCCACCATTGCAATTGCGTGAAGAACTGCATGCGGCATTGGATCTGGCATCAATAGAAGTTGAGGAAACTAAGGTGGAACATAAGGAAGATCTTAAGGAATTATATATTCATCAATCACCGCCACTTGACAGCCTGGTTTATTGGTTCATGCGGAAAAGCATTAATCTGTATGGGGAAGCCTTTGTGAAAACTATTGGGTGGCAAAATAAAGGAGAGGCTTCTACCAGTGCTGGTGTTGATTTTATAAGATCATACTGGGAGAAGAAGGGAATTGCAGCTGATGCCATCAATATTGTTGATGGCAGTGGTCTCTCACCCCAGAACAGGATCACTGCCATGGCTTTGGTTCAAAGTCTGCAGTATGCCCGCAAAGCTTCCTGGTATTTGTCTTTTTATGAATCACTCCCTGTGTATAATGGCATGAAACTAAAAAGTGGTTCAATAAATGGTGCCAGGGCTTATGCAGGATACCATAAAGCATCAAACGGTAAAGAGTACACGATCTCCATCATGGTGAATAATTATTCCGGCAGCTCCGCTACGGTTGTAAAGAAAATGTTCCAGCTTTTGGATCAGTTAAAATAGCCCTCGAGTTTTTCAAAGAGTTTCTTTGGCATGGTTGTTTTCTTCATGGTGCCGGCTTCCACGAAATATAATACGATCCTTCCAATGGTCAATAGTTTCTGATCATGGTTAAACACTTCATGGTGAAACTCGATGCGGTGATCTTGCGGCAATTCCTTTAACGTTGTTCGAATGGTTAAAAGATCATCATAATGGGCCGGCCTCAGGTATTTAATATGTAATTCAACCAGGGGCATGATGATCCCCATTTTTTCCATATCCTTATAGGTGAATCCGAGATGCCTTATACTTTCGGCACGTGCCACTTCAAAATACTGGGCATAATTACCATGGTACACCACATTCATCTGGTCTGTTTCTGCATACCTTACCCGAACCTGCGTTTCTGTTATGTACATATTCTATGATTATTTTCCCATCATACTGTCGATGCTTGCCTTGCCCGGACCACAAAGTAAAATGGATAGAAATCCGGTAAAGAATAGTGCCGACTTTTCTCCTTCATTGAAATCATGATTATGTGCCATGAAAAAGGCAACTCCCATTGCTATCACAAGTGGGATGGCTGCAAGCCTGGTGAAAAGTCCGGCGATCAGTAAGATGGAGCAAAAAACTTCAGCAAAGATCACCAATAAGAGCGACGGTTGTGAACCTATATTGAATGGATCACTGAATTTGTATTGAAGGTTTGGATATTTCACAAGTTTCTGAAATCCGTGATTTACCAGCATCAGGCCTCCAAACGTAAGCCTCAGCAGAAACATCATGGTATGAAATGCCCAGTCCTGGTAATTAGTTGAAAGTAATTTCTTCATTAGATCCTTTTTCGCCAAAATTAATGGTTGGAGACAAAGAATTGTTAATCATTTCAATTATCCACAGTTGTTTGGAATGTTATTTGGTCACTATCAAAATAATTAAAATCTTTACTAGGTTCCATTGACCTTTGAAAATTAAATCTAATACAAGTGAGAAGAGTCGTCACAACGATAGTCTGCTGTTCGCTACTTCAGATTGCCCAGGCACAGCAAACAAGTATTTTCACTGATCCCCAGGTGGGGCTCAAACAGGCAAAAGAATTTTATCAACGCGAGCAGTACAGTTTAGCATACCCGATTTTCAAAGAACTCAGTCAGCAGTTAAGACCTTCCGACAGAAGCGGCCAGGCTTTGAATTACCAGGATATCCGGTATTATACCATCGCATGCGGATTAATGCAGAATGAAAAGGGTGCGGTAGATCAGGCGGTTGAGTTTATTGATCTCGATGATAACCAAAGCCGGGTCGAAATGATGAGCTTCCATTTGGGAGAATATCATTTCAGGCAGAAAGATTATTACCAGGCTGTATCTTATTATGAAAAAACAACTGTTGAGCACCTTAGCAATAAAGAAGTTGCTGACCTGAAGTTTCACCAGGGTTATAGTTATTTCAACCTCCAGCGATTTGCAGAAGCAAAACCATTGCTGGATGCGGTGCGCCAGATCCCTGATAATCCCAATTATGCAGCTGCCAATTATTACTATGGATTTATTGCTTTTCAGGATAAGCAATATAATGAGGCACTGAAGTCATTCATGGTAGTGGAAAAAGATGAGGAATACGGCCAGGTCGTTCCTTATTATATTGCAACCATCTACTATATCAATGGTGATCAGGAAAAAGCACTTACCTACGCAGAAGACAAACTGAAAACCAGGAGTGGATTATATGATACAGAATTAAGAAAACTGGTGGGTCATGGATGGTTCGAAAAAGGAGATTACCAGAAAGCATTGCCCTACCTCGAAGCTTATGCGGCCAAGGCGCCCACTTTAAGCAGGCAGGACCTCTATGAACTTTCCTATAGCTACTATCATACCGGCAAGTATGAAAAATCAATCGACGGATTCAAGCAGTTGAGTGGTAAAGAAGATTCGCTTGCACAGAATGCAATGTACCTGCTTGGTGATGCCTACCTGAAAACCGGTCAGAAGGCAAATGCGCGTAATGCCTTTTTGTTCTGTGCGCTGAACAGCAGCAATCCAACACAACAGGAAATTTCAAAATTCAATTATGGAAAGCTTTCCTATGAATTAGGATATCATGATATAGCACTTGCTGAACTGCAGGATTTTATTCAACGCTACCCCGCTTCTGTTTATCAAAAGGAAGCAAGGGAGGTATTGATCGGTGTAATGACAAAAACAAGTAATTACAAAGACGCCATTGTGATGCTTGAAACCATTAAGAATCCTTCTGAACAGGTAAAGGCCTACTATCCGCCAATACTCTATGGCAGGGCCACTGAGCTTATTAATGATGGTATGCTCAGCGAAGCGGAGGAGTTATTGGATAAAGCATTAAGTGCTCCTCAAAACCAGCAGGTCTTACCTTTGGTACAATTCTGGAAAGGGGAACTGGCCTTCAGGAGTGGAAGGTATGACGAAGCCATACGATATTATCGCGAGTACCTTTCTTCCGGTACCGTTAATGGAGAAGTGAACCCGGCTAATGCAAATTATAATCTGGGATATGCTTACCTGAAAAAGGAAATGTATGCTCCGGCATTTACAGAATTTGAAAAGGTTGTAAAACTTCCTTCCGCCCGTTCAACGGCGGTTGAGCAGGATGCTTTCCTGCGTTCTGCTGATGCACAGTATATGCAGCGCAGTTATGGAAAAGCTGATGTTATGTATGACCAGGTGATAAGGATGGGATGGGCCGCCAGCGATTATGCCAGCTTCCAGCGTGCAATGATCGCAGGCATCAAGAACAGTCCTGAAAAAATTCGCCTGCTCCAGCAAATGCAACGCAGCTATGCTTCTTCATCTCTCGTGCCCGATGCAAATCTTGAGATCGCCAATACACTACTTTCCAATGAGCAATTCCGGGAGGCTATCCCATACCTCAATGCAGTGCTGAAAGATTCAAGAAGTGAAGCACTCAAACCGGGTGCTTACCTGAAGGCAGGTATAGCACATTATAACCTTGGTAATAATACAGAAGCGTTATCGCAATACAATACCCTGCTTCAACAATATCCGAATTCATCTGAAGCAGAAGAAGCGCTCGACAATGCCCGCTCCATTTATGTGGAAGAGGGCAGGAGCGGAGAGTATGTAGATTTTGCCAAGAAGATGGGACGCGATATCTCAGGTGCACAAGCCGATTCATTGGCTTATGCCGAAGCGGAAGTACAGCTCAGCAATGGCAACTTCACGAATGCTTTGCAGCGCTTTGAGTCTTATCTCTCACGTTATCCGCAGGGGCGTTATTTCATAGAAGCCAATTATTATAAGGCTGAAATTCATCTCGGTAAAAAAGACTGGCCAAAAGCTGCCGAAGCTTACCAGGCTGTTGCCGACAGGGCACCCAATCGCTTTGGTGAGAAATCGCTTCTGCAGGCGGCAAGACTTAACTTTTTCGAATTGAAGAACTATGAAAAGGCCGCCACTTATTATACGAAACTCAAAGAGTTTGCAAGCTCCGAGGAGAACAAGCTGGAAGCAGCGCGTGGCTTGTTGAGAAGTCAGTACCAATTGGAACAGTGGGTGGAGGCAACTGCCAATGCGAAGGAACTGCTTCTGATGAAAGGTGCCAATGCCGATGATAAACTTCTTTCCAATATGGTGCTGGGAAGATCAGCTCAGAAAGAAGGGCAATATGATCTTGCGATATCTTATTATAAGGCAGCTGCTGCTGGTAGTAAAGGTGCATTGAGTGCAGAGGCAAGATATGAGATCGCCAACAGCCAGTTTAGTCAGTCAAAATGGAAAGAAGCAGAGAAGAGTGCTTTTGAAGTAATCAATAAAAGCGGATCCTATGAATTATGGGTTACCAAAGCATATATACTGCTGGGAGATATTTATATGAAACAGCAGGATTATTTCAATGCCAAGGCCACCTTCCAGAGTGTTGTTGAGAATGCAGCCATTCCTGAACTGAAAGAAGAGGCGCAAAGAAAACTTAATGAAGCAACAGAAGCAGAACGCACCCAGTCAAAAGTTTCCGGTAATGATTGATCAAACAATTGAAATGGTAGCTATGAAAAGCAAAAGATATTTCAGGTATTCATTTGGGTTAATATTTTTTATAGGTGCCTGTGGTATCACCCAGGCACAGGATACAAGCAAAAGGAAAACAATAGATATAACCTCCACGTATAAGCCTGTACTCAGAGATGCGGTTAAGCTGAATTTCCCTGCTGCATTGCCAAAGCTTGACACAAGCAGGCCCTTGTTGAATTATGATATTCCAAGGCAACAGGTTAGGGTACCTTATCAACCCGGAACCCTCAAACCAATTGCACTTGAAACAGATTCTATGCTCGCGTGGAATGATAACCAGTACCTAAAGATTGGTGCGGGCAATTATCATCTTCCTTATTTACAGGGAGCCGCAAGCTTTGGTGACGGTAGCCGTGCATTCATGAGCGCCTATGCTGAATATTACAGTTCAAAAGGTAAGCTGCCCTTCCAGAAAAACAACCTGGGTGATTTCCAGTTAAGAGGTTCTTATAAAGTAAGTGACGATCACGAACTTTCCGGAAAGCTGGGTTTCAAAGGCGAAGACTATTTTCTATATGGTTACCAGCCTACCACCCTTGAGTTTTCAAAATCAGATCTCAAACAAAGATTTCAAACCGTTGATGGTTATATAGGATTTCGCAATACCAACCCAACAGAATATGGAATCAGCTATTCTCCCACGCTAACCTTCGATGCCTTCGCCGGTAAGAATGATGGCAATAAATCAACCGAGAATAATTTTGTATTCAACCTGCCGCTGCAAAAGACTTTCGGCAAAATGTTTGGCTTTAACCTGGGTTTCATGGCCGACCTCACACGCTATAAGCCCGAATCAGGTGATGATATCAAGAACAACCTGATTACGGTTTCTCCCGCATTGCTTTTGAAGACGCCCAATGTATATATCCATACAGGTATACTTCCTTCCTGGGATAATAAGGAATTTACCATGTTACCCAATATCATGGCTGAGCTAACAACAAATGATCAGCGCTTTACACTTCAGGGAGGATGGATCGGCTATTTCAATAAAGGATCCTACCAGCGTTTTGCCGGTATCAATCCATGGATCGCCCCACCGGATGAATTACTGAACCACCGGATCCGTGAAGCATATGTAGGTTTCAAAGGGAACCTTGCCAGTGGTTTTACTTTCAATGCAAAGGCTGCTTATTCAGAACAGAAGAATGTAAATCTTTTTGTGAACGACCAGGTTGATGGAAAAACATTTTTAACCGTCTATTCTCCTTCAATGGAAGTCTTGCAGCTTCATGGCGAGTTGGGTTATTTGAGGGGAGAGGAATTCAGTTTCACCACGGGACTGACCTATAACAACTTCACTAAAATCGGAGGACAAACAAGGGCATGGGGATTGATACCCCTCGAGGTTAAAGCCGCCCTGCGGTGGAAAGTGCTGAAAGATCTCAGCTTTAAGGCCGACCTTTTTGCCTGGGATGGCCCTGCATACAGAACTAAGGAAGGCAATGCCCGCAAGGGAGATAAGGCCTTTGACCTTAATGCGGGACTCGATTTCAGGGTTTCAAAGAAGCTCAATCTCTGGCTCCAGACAAACAATATCTTCAACAATAATTACCAGCGTTGGAACCAGTATGAGGTCTTCGGCTTTAACCTGCTGGGAGGTGTCATATTCCGCTTTGGCCAGAATTAGTAACCTTAATTTTGCCAGTCAGCCTAAATATGGTTCTTTTGCGATGGTCAACTGATTGATAGATGGAGATATTAAATAGTTATTTATTCCAGCACAAAAGTGTTAGCATACCCGGACTGGGTACTCTCCATATGGAGCGTATACCCGCGCGTACTGATTTTGTGAACAGGCAATTGCTCCCTCCCGGTTTTACCTTTCGCTTCGATAAATATTTTGATGCACCTGATAAGGATTTCTTTGGATACCTGGCTTCTCGTAAACGTGTTGCAGATCATGAAGCAATGAAATGGTATAATGAGTTCGCATATGAACTCCGCACCAGGATAAGAAATCGCGAAAAGGCAGAGTGGCCTGGATTGGGATTTTTTCATACCGATGATGATGGGGAGATCTTTTTCGAAGCTGATCAGGCATTGGTAAGACCATTGAAACCAGTTTCTGCTATCAGGATACTAAGGGAGAATACAGAGCACCAGATATTAGTAGGGGATGTGGAAAGAACCAATACTGAAATGCCTGAGCTCTTAACCGGTGTTCATGTTGAAAGAGAATCGTGGTGGACATATGCCATCATCATCGCCGCAGTAGCACTTAGCATTTGTTTCTTCCAGTTTTTCAAAAATGGTTTTAACGCAGCTGCTGCCGGTAACCAAACTGTTGTTCCCGCGAAAAAGATGCCTGAACTGAGTCGTTAATTCTTCCCCGTATTATGCCTGTAATTCATTACCAAAATTGCCCGGTTTGCGGGGATGCAGCCATCCAGCCTGTGTTGGAAGCAAAAGATCATACCGTGTCAGGAGAAACCTTTTCAATCTGGCAATGTAACAATTGTAAACTTCGGTTTACGCAGGATGTTCCGGATGCTGGCTCCATTGCTCCTTATTATCAATCGGAGAATTATATCTCACATTCCGATACAAAAAAAGGACTGGTTAATTCTGCCTATCACCTGGTTCGTCAATATACACTTAAGCAGAAGCGTAAGCTTGTACAGAATACCAGTGGAAAAAATACCGGCAGCATACTTGACCTCGGCGCAGGTACCGGTGCGTTTCTTAACGAGATGAAAGAGCATGGGTGGTCGGTAATGGGACTTGAACCAGATGCTGGTGCACGCAAACATGCCCATGAACGTTATGGGTTAAATTTTGCAGATGCAGAGAACCTGTTTAATTTAAAAGAAGAGAGCTTTGATATTATCAGCATGTGGCATGTGCTGGAACATGTTCATGCCCTGCACGCTTATATCAGCCAGATCCGAACCTTGCTGGTAAAAGGAGGATTGTTTATTCTTGCATTGCCTAATTACACATCCGATGATGCGGCCTATTACAGATCACACTGGGCCGCTTATGATGTTCCGCGGCATCTCTATCATTTTTCGCCTCTTTCTGTAAGAACATTGCTTGCACAGCATGGACTGGAAATAAGATCGATGCATCCTATGTGGTTCGACAGCTTCTATATCAGTATGCTGAGCGAGCAGTATAAAAAAGGGAAACAGGGATATATAAGCGCTTTTGTAGAAGGCATCAGATCCAATAAAAATGCGCTTTCAAATACTGAAAGCGCGAGTTCCATTATATATTGTGCCTTCAAATAATTTACTGCAGCGTGATCTCAAATAACTTTGGCCATAGTTTACCAGTGATATAAATTTTTCCCGAGGCAGCATCATATGCAATGCCGTTCAGTACACCTTCACCATTATTGTATTTATCTTCTTTTGCATTCTCCTTTGCATACTTTTCAAGAAGTCCTCCCATATCTGCCCTTCCCACTACCTGTCCGTTTGATGGATCAATTTTCAGGATATAATTCGATTGGTATTTATTGGCATAGATGTATCCATTGATATATTCCAGCTCATTTAAATTATTTACCGGGCCGTTATTATCATTTACACCCAGAATTTTTACTGTTGAAAAATCAGTTGGATTGAGATAATATAGATTACTGCTGCCATCAGAAACGATCAGGTTGGTACTATCGGTGGTAATTCCCCAGCCTTCTGTTTTCAGTGGGAATTCCTGGAGCTTTTTCATGGTGCTGAGGTCATAAATAAAGCCCTTGTTGCTTGTCCAGGTAAGCTGGTATAGCTTATCTCCCAACACCGTTATGCCTTCCCCAAAATACTGGTTCTCCAGGGGAACTCTATCGGTAACCTTACCCGATGCCAGGTCAACTTTTCCCACCCATGATTTATAGTGTGAATACTGCGGACTGCCACCGGTTCCTTCATAAAGCTGGCCATTATGAACCATCAGACCCTGTGTGTAGGAGGTAGTATCATGGGGGTAAACATTCAATACATTATATTGAATAGCTGCCGGGGCGGCTACAGTACCAAAATTATTGTCACCCTGTGCTGTGTTTCCCTGGTCAACCGTGTTGCAGGCGAGGATCATAAAGGCGGAAAGGGCGGTTAAAGCTGTTTTCAGACTGGAGTTCATGCTGATTTTATTGGGGTAAAAATACAATCCCTGGCTCTTGATATGACCAAACAAAATCAAAAATATTGTCAGAAGGCTTTGATTTATAAAGAAAAATATGTTGCTTTACCCTCTATTCGCTGCAATATCCTACCGAAAGCGCTGAAATCTACCCAATGAATTGCTGTTGATCCAGCTATGAATGGCCGTCCACCAAATGAAAATTTTAATGAGACGGATCATTGCAGTACTCTTTTCGCTTTTCGTACCCATTTTGATGAAGGCACAAAAAACCTGTCATCAATCTGGCCTTTCATCGCATATACTCAATTCTAACGGAACCATCGCTGTTCCGGCAGTTAGCAATACAATATATTCCGGTAATTCGCAATCCATCAATTCAAACCGCGAGATCGTAATTCCTGTTGTTGTTCATATTCTCTCTAACAGCATTACTTCAGGTATTTCAGACGAGCAGGTGCATTCACAGATTGAAGCATTGAACCGCGATTTTGGTGGCCGCAATGCCGACCTGGCTAATGTTCCCGAGCGCTTCAAAGGAGTAGTTGGAAAAAGCCTGATCCGTTTCGAACTCGCCAAAATTGACCCTGCAGGAAATCCAACATCAGGAATCGTTCGAAAGAAAACAAATATCTCCATGTTCAGTCTTGATGACCGTATCAAGTACAGCGCTAAGGGTGGTGATGATGCCTGGACAAAAGATCATTACCTCAATATTTGGGTAGGCAGTCTTTTAAATAGTGTATTGGGATATGCTAGTGTTCCGGGTGCACCTGCTTCTACTGATGGAGTTGTATTGAATGAAATGGTTTTTGGTACCATCAACAAACCGGGTAGTTATAATATGGGTCGCGTAGCCGTGCATGAGATCGGGCATTGGCTCGGACTTAAGCATATATGGGGTGACGGATATTGCGGTGATGATGGTATTGATGATACACCTTCCCAGAAAAGTTATAACAGGGGTTGCCCTTCAGGAGTTGTTCAAACTTGTGGTAATGATGCAAAGGGAGATATGTATATGAACTTTATGGACCTGACAGATGATGCTTGTATGTTCATGTTCACAGAGGGACAAAAAAGAAAAATGCGCAGTCAGTTTGAAACAGGAGCACCACGCCAGGCATTATTATCTTCAGGAGCGCTCGGTACGCCAGGAACGGTTTTAGATGCTAACTGGAACGGCGCTTCAAAAGTTTCTGAGCTTGCCTTGTCTGCATTTAAAGTATACCCTGTTCCTGCTACAAGCGAGATAACTATTGATGTTTTATCAGGTTCAAAGATCACCCAGCTAACCGTTTACAATATGATCGGTCAGGCAATGCTTACCGTGCCGGTTAATAAGGCTCGTGCCGTTGTTGATATTTCGGGATTACGCGCCGGACAATATATGATCAGGGCAGATCAGCCGGGAGCTTCAATTGAAAGATTTGTTAAGTTATGATCTTTTAGAAGCGGTAGCCAATAGATATTCCCGACCTGATACCCGGTAACAATCCTTTATATTTTCCTGTTACTGTTTTGGTAGAACCATTCACATCAACTTCTATCTTCTTACCGATCAGGGGAATATCCTGCAGTACATCTTCAATATCAGCTTCTATCTCCGCGGCATCCTGTTCTGACCAATCACTTGATGTTATATCGCGGAAACTACTGTTTATTTTTCCACTGTTCAGTTCCGGTCCAAGCAGGAACCAGTCCAGCACAAGTTTCTTTCCAATAATAAATTGAACTCCCAATTGTGCACCCAGCCCTATTCCATTATAATCAGAATTGTAATCGAGTAAAACAGATTTAGGTCCAAGTGTTCCTTCCAGAACACCTTCTCCCTTGTGGTTGAGATATTTTATAAATGGTTCAATATAGAATCCTTTCATGTTCTGTTTTTTAAGATAGTAGCGATAACCTCCCATGATGGAAAATGTTTTTGAACCAACCTTGCTCACATCTTCATCAAAGGAAACATTACCTGTTTTATTGAATGGAACACCCACATAAAAGGTCAGTGATTTCCTTTCACTATAAACATATTCGCCACCCAGTGATACTTTGCCGAACATGATTGCAGCGGGCGCTAATTTGACAGCATAGGTACGCAGGGGAGGGCAGGGTACCCGCTCTACCTCCTGTGAGTAGGAAGAAACAGTTATCATGATCATCAGGAAGAGGAAAAGATTTTTTTTCATATGCTGACTATTATACGCCAATAAAAAAGGTTCCATAAAAATATGGAACCTTTTTTCAATGCATATAAATTGTTTACAGGTGGATAGCTTCACCATAGGCAACCTCAATGGCATCTTTGATACTTTCACTGATGGTTGGGTGTGGATGGATGCTATTCAACACTTCATGATATGTTGTCTCCAGTTTACGAGCCACAACAGTTTCAGCAATGAGTTCGGTTACATTATAACCGATCATGTGTGTGCCCAGCCATTCGCCGTACTTGGCATCGAAGATCACTTTTACAAAACCTTCTGTTGCTCCGGCAGCAGATGCTTTTCCTGATGCACTCAATGGGAACTTACCAACCTTGATTTCATAGCCGGCTTCTTTTGCAGCCTTCTCAGTGAAACCAACGGAAGCGATCTCAGGTGTACAATATGTACAGCCCGGTACATTTCCGTAATCCAGTGCTTCCGGTTGATGGTTGTATTTTTTCTCATTATATCCAATGCTCTCAACACAAATGATGCCTTCCTTGGAAGCTACGTGTGCAAGCGCCTGACCAGGAACACAATCCCCAATGGCATAAATACCCTGAACACTTGTCTGGTAGAATTTATCAACTACTATACGACCCTTGTCTGTTTTAATACCAGTTTCTTCAAGGCCTATTCCTTCAATATTCGCAGATACACCAACAGCACTAAGAACAACATCTGCTTCAAGCGTGATCTCGCCAGTTGCTGTCTTCACCTTTGCTTTAACACCATTGCCCGAACTGTCGAGGCTTTCAACAGATGCATTGGTCATGATCTCAATGCCCTGCTTCTTGTATTGCTTTTCCAGTTCTTTGGAGATGTCATCATCTTCAACAGGAACTACACGTGGCATGAACTCAACGATGGTAACCTTAGTACCCATGCTGTTATAGAAATAAGCGAACTCAACTCCAATAGCACCACTTCCAACAACGATCATGCTTTTTGGCTGGGTTGGCAATGACATCGCTTCACGGTAACCAATAACTTTCTTTCCATCCTGCTTAAGGTTGGGAAGCTCACGGCTACGGCCACCCGTAGCGATGATGATATACTTTCCTTCTACAGTTTCCTTATTGCCATCCGCTTTCGTCACTTCAACTTTTCCTTTCCCTTTCACCTTTCCAAAACCCATGATCACGTCGATCTTATTCTTCTTCATCAGGAACTGAACTCCCTTACTCATTTTATCGGCAACACCTCTGCTGCGCTTTATAACAGCTTCAAAATTGTGGGTTCCTGTGGCTTCTATACCATAGTCCTTTGCGTGCTTCACATATTCCATAACCTGGGCACTCTTCAGCAGCGCTTTGGTTGGGATACATCCCCAGTTAAGACAAACGCCACCCAGGCTTTCCTTTTCTATGATAGCTGTTTTAAAACCCAGCTGGGATGCACGGATAGCAGCCACATACCCACCCGGGCCGCTACCTATGACGATAACATCGTATGCCATATTGAATTATTTAGTTATTTATTGATTTGAGTATTTGCGAATCTACTTTACCGACCTCAATTGGCCAAACCTCAACGGCTGCTGGCATCATTCATACGGATCCTGCGACCCTTGTATGTTTTGCCATCAAGTGCTTTTATCATCTTGTTGGCAGATGACTTATCGATCTCGATCCAGCTGTTCATTTCCTTCATGTCGATCCTTCCAAGTGATTCTTTTTTGATCTCACTCAGGTCGAGGATGTATTGCAGGAAGCTGGCCTTATAGAAACCATCTTTCGTGCCAAGGTTAACAAAGAGCTTGGTGTAATTTCCTGTTCCGGCAAACTCACGGCCACGTGTATCCCGGGTACGGGCTTGGTCGCGGCCAGCACCATCACGCATTGGAGAAACCCTGGTTCTCTTATCATCACGGAGGTTCAGGTCTTCCGCATTATCATAATATTTCAGGAAGCGGTCAAACTCCATCGCGGCAACACGCTTAAGGATGTCTTCCTTACTGATGTCAGCGAATTTTTCTTCCAGCATGGGAACATAGGTCTCATAATTACCATGACTGATATCTGTCTGCAACAATTTATCCATGAAATAGAAAAACTGCTTGCGGCAAACATCCTTACCCGTTGGTATCTCCATTTTATGGAATGGTGCCTGGATAAGTCGCTCTATCTGGCGGAGGCGGAAAGTTTCACGGCTATGGATGATCGACATACAAACACCCGTCTTACCTGCTCTACCTGTACGTCCACTCCGGTGTGTATACACCTCCATATCATCGGGAAGCTCAAAGTTGATCACATGGGTGATACCCTGCACATCAATACCTCTTGCTGCAACATCAGTAGCAATCAGTAACTGGAGGGTCTTATCACGAAACTGTCCCATTACCTTATCACGCTGCGCCTGGGTGAGGTCACCATGCAGGGCATCAATATCATATCCTTCCCTCGTAAGCTTCTCCGCAATATCCTGCGCGTCGAGCTTGGTACGGGTGAAGATGATACCATACATACCGGGATTGAAATCGATAAGTCTTTTTAGTGCATCATAACGGTGCTGGGCACTCACAACAAAATACTGGTGATCAATATCCTTGTTACCTGTGTTCACTTTTCCAACCTGAACTTCTTTAGGATCCTTCATGTACTTCTTGCTAACCTTTTTTATTTCGGTAGGCATAGTAGCACTGAATAACCAGGTGCTCTCACGCAGGGGAGTGTTCTTCAGGATGAATTCAATATCATCCTGGAAACCCATGTTCAGCATCTCATCTGCTTCATCAAGAACAACATATTTGATCTGGTCCAGATTGATCGCTTTGCGCTCGATCAGGTCGATCAGACGACCGGGTGTAGCCACCACTATCTGAACGCCACGCTTGATTTCGCGGATCTGTCCGCCAATAGGTGTGCCACCATAAACTGCTACCAGGTTAATGCCTGTCATATGCTTTTTAAACAACTCCATCTCGTTCACGATCTGCATGCAGAGTTCGCGGGTTGGACAAACGATCAGGGCCTGTGGATATTTGTCGGTAGCCTTTATCAGTTGTAATAGGGGAAGTCCGAAGGCCGCCGTTTTACCGGTGCCGGTTTGGGCCAGACCGATAAAATCGGTTGTGCCGCTCAATAATACAGGAATTGCTTTCTCCTGTATGGTAGTAGGGTTAATGTATCCAAGTGCTGAAGTAGCTTTTACCAATCGCTCATCAAGACCTAACCCTTCGAATGTAATCATATATCAAAATTTGCGCAAAGGTAGGATAATAAACTCAGTACATTTGCACCCTATGAAACTTGATATTCTGGCAATAGGCGTACACCCCGATGACGTGGAGCTCGGATGCTCCGGAACCATCATCAATGAAATAAAAAATGGTAAGAAAGTGGGCATCCTCGACCTCACCCAGGGTGAACTTGGAACCCGCGGCACCATTGAAACACGTTATGCAGAAGCTGCCGCGGCTGCAAGTATAATGGGTATACATGTTCGCGAGAACCTGAAAATGAGGGATGGCTTTTTTACAAATGATGAAACACACCAGATGCAGCTGATCAGGGCTATCCGAACTTACCAACCCGATATAGTATTGGCAAATTCACTGGAAGACCGTCATCCTGATCATGGTAGGGCGGGAAAGATGATCGCGGATTCCTGTTTTCTTGCCGGACTGGTAAAGATCGAAACTGTTGATCAGGATGGCAATCCCCAGGAACGGTGGAGACCCAAAAATATCTTCCATTATATCCAGGACCGCCTCCAGGAACCACATTTTTTAGTGGATATCAGCAATGTTTTTGACCAGCGGATGCAGGCTATTGAAGCCTATACCACACAGTTCTATAATCCTGACATGGAGAATGAAGGTCTCCAGACCTATATCTCAACTCCCGATTTCAGGGATAGTGTAGTTGCGAGGGCAAGGATGCTGGGGAAAAGAATAGGGGTGAAATATGCGGAAGGGTTCAGGACACAAAAGACACTGGGGATCAGCAAGTTAGATGCTATTATCCAGAATGAAACCTAGTGTTCGTTTACCATAATACTGTCATAAATTAATCAAAACAGGGTTTTCTGCCACCATTGCCCTTAATTTCGCATCTTAATATCCAACAAGAACTCATTTTAGTCTAATGGTTACTCCAAAATTCTCCAATTCCGCACAGTCATTTCATGCGGAGTTAAAAAAGCGTATCAACAATTATTTCGAAGAAAGAGGTAAGTCCACTACCGGAAACATGACGCTCTATACCAAGGCCATCATATTACTGATCGCTTTCGTATTCGTATATGTTCACCTGGTGTTCTTCACCCCTGTGATATGGCTTGCCGTACTTGAGTGTGTGGCACTTGGTGGAATCGTTGCCGCTATCGGATTCAATGTTATGCATGATGGAGCCCATGGAAGCTTCAGTAAGTATAAGTGGATCAACAGGCTCGCAGCGCTTTCTCTCAATATCCTCGGAGGTAATCACTTTATGTGGAATGTGAAACACAATGTTATTCACCATGCCTATACCAATGTGGATGGAATTGATGACGATATCAATATCCAGCCCTGGATGAGAATGAGCACTACCCAGAAGAAATATTCATTTCATAAATACCAGCACCTTTATTTCTGGTTGCTTTATTCACTGCTCTACATCCTTTGGATATTTGTGCTGGACTATACCAAGTATTTCCGCAGCAAGATCGGTAACATGCCCCTTAAGAAAATGAAAGTTGCCGACCATATTACTTTCTGGTCATTCAAGGTTGTTAACCTCGCACTCTATGTAGGTATACCTATTTATATGGTTGGGTTCCAGACCTGGCTGGTTGGCTTCCTTATTTTCTCAACACTTGCAGGTTTCATCATCAGTATAGTATTCCAGTTGGCACATACCGTTGAACATACTGCCTTTCCAATGCCGGATGCTGAAACCGGAAGACTTGAAGATGAGTGGGCTGTTCACCAGTTGAAGACAACTGCCAACTTTGCCACCAACAATAAAGTGGTTAACTGGCTGGTGGGTGGACTCAATTTCCAGGTTGAACACCATCTTTTCCCAAAGATCTCTCACGTGCATTATCCTGCTATCAGTAAGATCATTCGCAATACCTGCATTGAATATGGTATTCCTTATATCGAATATCCAAAAACACGCTATGCCATCGCATCGCATGTGTCTTTCCTGAAGCAAATGGGTAGGGCTTAGTAAGTAGAAGGCTTACTTCATTCACATGTCTTACATTTGGTGCTCAATTTGAGCCTTATGTCGAATGTTAAAGTAGGCCTGGTACAGATGAGTTGTACCGCCAATAAAGATGAAAATTTAGCAAAAGCCATCAGCGGAATAAGGGATGCGGCCTCTAAAGGTGCGCAGATCATTTGCCTGCAGGAACTTTTCACATCACTCTATTTCTGTGATGTGGAGGACTATGAGAATTTCAAACTGGCAGAGCCCATTCCTGGTCCCTCAACTGAATCACTCAGTTCTGTTGCCAAGGAACTTGGCGTTGTAATAATCGCCTCCCTCTTTGAAAAAAGAACACAGGGGATCTATCACAATACAACAGCAGTATTGGATTCAGATGGTTCTTACCTGGGGAAATATCGCAAGATGCATATCCCTGATGATCCTTCTTATTACGAGAAATTTTATTTCACTCCCGGTGATCTTGGCTATAAAGTTTTCAAAACAAAATTTGCCACCTTTGGCGTCCTGATCTGCTGGGATCAATGGTATCCGGAAGCAGCGCGTATCACTGCCCTGATGGGTGCTGAGATACTTTTCTATCCAACTGCCATAGGTTGGGCCACCTCACAGGAAGAAGCCACCAATACAGAACAATATAATGCCTGGCAAACCATCCAGAGAAGTCATGCTGTTGCAAATGGCGTACATGTAGTGAGTGTAAACCGCGTTGGATTTGAACAGGAAGGTGCGATGAAATTCTGGGGAGGATCATTTATTGCCAATCCGTTTGGCACCATTCTTTATAAGGCCTCGCATGAGCAGGAAGAAGTGCATGTAATGGAACTGGACCTCGGCAAAACAGATCAGTACCGCACACATTGGCCATTCCTGCGCGACCGTCGAATCGATTCTTACCAACCAATCACAAAAAGATTTATCGATGAAAACTGATCCGTACAAAGGTCTGCAGGAACCTGCCCCAGGCGATGCGGGATATTATTTCCCTGCTGAGTTTGATCCCCATGTTGCTACCTGGCTGAGCTGGCCGCATAAGGAAGCATCATGGCCTGGAAAGATCAATACAATCTTTCCCTATTATGCGCAATTCGTAAAGGAACTGACAAAAGGTGAGCGGGTATGCATTAACGTTAATAATGAAAAAATGCAGGCCTTCGCTGTTTCACATCTGCAGCAGGCAGGTGTTGATTTAGATAAGGTTGAGTTTTTTATGCATCCTACCAATGATGCATGGTGCCGTGATCATGGTCCGGCTTTCCTCGTTAATCCAACTGCCGATATAAAGAAAGTGATCGTTGACTGGAACTACAACGCATGGGGTGGAAAATATCCTCCTTATGATCTTGATGATAATATTCCAACACTTATTGCCAGGCACTATGATATTCCGGTTTATTATCCGGGCATCATCATGGAAGGAGGCTCGGTAGATTTCAATGGTAAGGGAACGCTGATAACATCTACTGCCTGTTTGCTAAATCCAAACCGCAACCCTGAATTAAAACAGGAAGAGATCGAAGAATACCTCGTGAAGTATTACGGTGTGGAACAGGTGCTATGGGTGGATGATGGTATTGTTGGTGATGATACCGACGGACATATTGATGATACGGTACGATTTGTAAATGAAGATACTGTTCTGGCAGTGGTGGAAGAAAATAAGGCTGATGAAAATTATGAGTTGCTGCAAAAGAATCTTAAGCAACTCAATGCGATGCGACTTATCAATGGCAAGCAGTTGAACATAGTTGAGCTGCCCATGCCCGACCTTGTTATATATGATGACCAACGCCTTCCTGCATCTTATGCAAACTTCTATATTGCTAATAATTCAGTGATCGTTCCAACTTTCCGTTCACCAAAGGATGAGAAGGCCATAAGTATCATAGCCGGTTGTTTCCCCGATAGGGAAGTGGTTGGCATTGATTCAACAGAGATCATCTGGGGACTGGGTTCCTTCCACTGTTTAAGTCAGCAGGAGCCCCTTATCTAAAAGAAAAGATGATCAGCAATCATTGCTGATCATCTTTTCTTTTTATTACTTCTTTTTCAGTGTAATTGTTTTAACACGATTATTTGTGGGCGAAACATTATCCCTGTAAGTAGCCACTACCATAGTATCAGCCAGTGAGCTTACTTTCATGGCAACATCTCTTTTTGTGCCATCGAGATAAAGACTGTCGGTGGTTTCATTGAACGACCATGTTCCTTTATCAAATCCAAAAACTGTTGAATCACATCCCGCCGTTGAATTGTCTTTGAGATCAAAACTCATCCCGGTATAAAGGTGGATAGTTGCGTCGTTGATACAATCTTTCATGATGGAGCTGTCCTGCTCAGGATTCACCGTGCTCTTGGTTGTTAGCGACTGGATCTTCCACACTTTGGAGGAAAGAATTTTTTCATCCGGACTCAGGTTGTCGTTATCATCTTTATTACAGGCAATAAGCAGCAGGCCGCCCGCAAAGGCAGATAATGTCAGTAAGGTTTTCATTATAATTTTTTTGTGATTTAAAGATTCACCGCGGCTTGCAGAAATTGACAGCGGCTATATCTTAACCGTTGCATGATTATTTTTCAGCGCAATAGTGCTGTGGAAGTAAAGTATTGTTTAACAGCCATTGGAGAACAAAATATTTATTGCTCAACAGAACAAAATATTATATGATTATTTTTCTTCAATGCCGCTATGGACGAACCTTTTGGGCGATAGTGCGTTTATTAAATCAACATCCCTTCAAGCCTTCAACCTGGAAATTTTAGTTGCACCCGGAGAACTGTTTTAATTAAAAAAATTTATCAAAAAGAATTGTATGAAAAAGATTTTTCTTTCCATGATGGTCACTGCTATGTCATTATTTTCTGTGAATCTTGCTATGGCCCAATCAGGTGATGTTGTTGACATTGCAATTGGAAGTGCTGATCACAGTACATTGGTTGCTGCAGTAAAAGCTGCCGACCTTGTTGGTACTTTAAAAGGTGCCGGACCGTTCACTGTATTTGCCCCCACCAATGCAGCCTTTGCAAAACTGCCGGCTGGTACAGTGGAAGGACTTTTAAAGCCTGAAAGCAAAGCAACGCTTACAAAGATCCTTACCTATCATGTTGTTGCTGGCAATGTTGATGCTGCTGCTGTAATAAAAGCGATTGAGCAGGGTGGTGGTAAAGCAACATTAACAACTGTAAGTGGTGGAAAGCTGGTTGCATCACTGGATGGTGGAAAAGTGAAACTCACTGACGAAACCGGTGCAGTTGCTTACGTAACAGCTGCAGATATCAAAGGAAGCAATGGTGTGATTCATGTGGTGGATGGTGTTGTATTACCAAAGTAATCACACGATCATTTATCCTTTTCAATAATGATGAATAGTTCAGCACCTTTTCTCGGATCAATGGAGTTGTAACAACGCTCCATTGATCTTTTACTGAATTCGGCAGAAAACAATTCCTCATATTCAGCTTTGCTTCCACCAAATGGTGGTCCCCCCACAAATTCACGATCAAATAATACTCCTGCGATCTTTCCTCCCGGCTTCAGCAGCCTGTACATCGTTCTTACATAATCTTTCCTTCTATAAACAGGAAGCGCACAAAAGAAGGTCTGTTCAAGAATGAGATCATAGCTTCCCACCAGTTCAAAAAAATCGCCGGTAATAATAGTTAATGATTTCCCTTCCTCTTCTCTGAATCTTTCACGAAGGCGGTCAGTCAGCAAAGAGGAAATATCGATGGCCGTTACATTTCTGAAGCCTTTTTCGAGCAGATATCCCACTTCATAAGCATTACCACAGCCAGGTACTAAAATCTTTAAATCCAGGTCTTCCAGTTGATCGATATATGCCTTCATTGGCTCCGTTACCTGCCCGGCATCCCATCCCGTTTCTGCATTGCGGTAACGGGCATCCCAGAAATCAGCATCCAGCCTGTTCATCTTATCATCATTATTAATCATGCCGGTACAATTTAAAATGGAAGCTAGCCCCAGGGGCTTAGCAATTAATGCAATTACACGATTTTTTTAAAATTTCTAGCTAACAGTTGTTAGTTGAATTGTGTTTTCGGTTATTTTTGCTCCACTTTAAAGCAGGCATATGCATTTCCAGTTAAGCGAAGAACATTTGATGATCCAACAGGCGGCGCGTGATTTTGCCCGGAATGAATGTTTGCCGGGGGTGATAGAAAGAGACGATAATCAGAAGTTCCCGCGTGAACAGGTTATGAAGCTTGCTGATCTGGGTTTTATGGGCATGATGGTAGATCCGAAGTATGGCGGCTCGGGAATGGATACCATCAGCTATGTGCTTGCCATGGAAGAGATCAGTAAGATCGATGCCAGTGTGAGTGTATGCATGAGCGTTAATAACAGCCTTGTTTGCTGGGGACTTGAAGCGTATGGATCAGAAGAGCAGAAGCAGCAATACCTCACGCCACTGGCCCAGGGCAAAAAGGATGGTGAACTCTATATAGGAGCATTCCTGCTCAGTGAGCCGGAGGCTGGCAGCGATGCCACCTCGCAGCGCACAACTGCTGAAGACAAGGGCGATCATTACCTGCTGAACGGTACAAAAAACTGGATCACCAATGGTTCTTCGGCATCCGTTTACCTCGTGATAGCCCAAACAGATGTTAACCAGGGTTCTCATGGAATAAACGCATTTATTGTTGAGAAGAACTGGCCCGGCGTTTCAGTGGGTGCCAAAGAAAATAAAATGGGAATCAGGGGTAGTGATACACATAGTATCTCTTTCACCGATGTGAAAGTACCTAAGGAGAACAGGATAGGGGCGGATGGATTTGGATTTAAGTTTGCGATGAAGACACTTGCCGGTGGCAGGATCGGCATTGCCGCACAGGCCCTGGGTATTGCTAGTGGTGCCTATGAACTTTCACTGGCCTATTCAAAACAGCGCAAGGCTTTTGGCAAGGAGATCATGCATCACCAGGCCATCCAGTTCAAGCTTGCAGATATGGCTACTAAAGTTGAGTCTGCCCGATTGCTATGCCTCAAAGCAGCCTGGGAGAAAGACAATAATATCGATTACACCATTAGTGGCAGCATGGCAAAAGTGTTTGCTTCAGAAGCAGCCATGTGGATCTCAACCGAGGCCGTTCAGGTACATGGAGGATATGGTTATGTAAAAGAATACCATGTTGAGCGACTGATGCGCGATGCCAAGATCACCCAGATCTATGAAGGAACTTCAGAAGTGCAGCGCATTGTTATCAGTCGATCCATATTAAAATAAGTTTTTGGTTTTGCTTGCTTGACAGCCTCTCCGAAAGGGGAGGTTTTTTTATTTCAGTTTGAAAATTTCATTTTATATTAGTTTCAGAACAAGTAGCAAGAAGGGATTTCTCAATCCTGTTTAAGGTTTAAGGCCTGATAGATTGTTTTATTAAACAAATCCAAAAATCAGGGAATATGAAGAAGCTAATCTATGCATGCTTTACGCTTTGTTCTATCATTTTTTTTACTAACTGTAATCCACCTCTGAACACGGGCGATACAAGCCAGAACTCACTCGACTGGAAAGGTTCCTATAGCGGCATGGTGCCCTGTGCCGATTGTGAAGGCATACTTACCAGGATCAGTTTGGGTGATAACAATACCTATACAATACAGACCCGCTATTTAGGTAAGAGCGAAGATGTTATTAGTTCTACCGGGAGTTTTGAATGGAATAAAGAAGGCAATCAGATCAAGCTTAAGAATATAAAGGAAGGCACAGCACCCATTTATTATAAAGTAGGAGAGAACCACCTCACGCAATTGGATCTGCAGGGTAATGCCATCACCGGGGAGAATGCCTCCATGTATGTATTTGCAAAAGAAGGTGGAAACAGCCTCAATAAATACTGGAAATTAATAGAGGTGAATGGGAATGCAGTTACTGCTTCGGGTAGTGGTAAACGTGAGCCACATATGTTACTCCATACAGCTGATAACAGGGTAACCGGCAGCGGTGGTTGTAATAGCTTCACCGGATCATTTAATATGGCTGCAAATGATCGACTTTCCTTTTCCGGCATAGCGTCTACCAAAATGTTTTGTAACGACGCACAGCAAACGGAGGACCTTATGTTCAAAGCGCTTCAGAATACTGACAGCTATTATTTAAATGGCGATACATTACAACTTATAAGGGCTAGAATGGCTCCGCTGGCAAAATTTGTTGCTGTGTATTTAAGATAAAGTTAAAACCTCCTGCGCCAGTTTTCATACCTCCTGCGCATCAATTTCGACCTCCCGCGAAGTTCATTTGGATCTTATAAATCATCTCCGTATTGTTGTTATGTAAAATCCTATCCGCATCCGGCAAAGCCTAAAGCCCTTATATACAGCAAAGCCAATTGCCCTTATGCCCAAACCCCGTCAGAGTGCCTTGAGAGTGCCGAGATAGTGCTTAGATAGTGCCTGAAAACCCTGGAAAAACCCTATAAAAACCCTTTAGAAACCACGGTGGGAGTACTGTAAACTGTCACGAATTGCACCCCCCGTATGGCACGAATGACCTGTTTTCACTGATTTTTCAGCTCTTTTTTCCAGTTCGCCCGCGGTCAGCTGTCACGAATGACCTTCTTCTCCACGGGATTTCGGCCTAAATTGCACCATGTCTGTGAACCTGGCCAACTTTAAAAATATCTTAAACCGCTGCCAGCAATCCAATGCCACCCTGGTAGCCGTTAGTAAGATCAAACCCATTGCTGATATCCTCGCCCTGTATTCAGCCTCCCAAAGAGATTTTGGTGAAAACTATGTGCAGGAACTGGTTGATAAACAATCCCGTCTCCCCGCCGATATCCGCTGGCATTTTATCGGCCACCTGCAGTCCAATAAGGTTAAATATATCGCCCCCTTTGTGCACCTGATTCATGGGGTCGACAGCCTCAAACTGCTGAAGGAAATTAGTCGCCAGGGCCAGAAGAACAGCCGCGTCATCAACTGCCTGCTCCAGGTTTTCATCGCCACCGAAGAAACCAAGTTCGGACTCGATGAATCAGAACTGGAAGAGATCATTCAGGCCGTCCACAATGATCCAGCGGCATTCAGCCATGTCCATATCCGCGGACTCATGGGCATGGGCTCTTTCAGCGATGACCTCACCCTCGTTCGGAATGAGTTTAAAAAGCTGAAAGCATTATTCGACAGCAGGAAAAATAGCATCCCCGCACAGCCATGGGATATTCTCTCCATGGGCATGAGCGGTGATTACACCATTGCATTGGAAGAGGGTAGTACCATGATCAGGGTGGGCAGCCTCTTATTCGGGGCGCGTTTATGAGGCCCAACTGTTGCAGGGAAAGTTTTTGAAAAGGTAGTAAATTCGCCATTCCAAAGGATTCAACAGTATGAGCGAACACAAAAAGGAAGAAGAGAAAAGCCTCAATTTTATAGAAGAGATAATAGAAGCCGACCTGGCAGCAGGAAAATATGATCATATCGTAACCCGTTTTCCGCCTGAGCCTAACGGTTACCTTCATATAGGACATGCCTCAAGTATCTGTCTCAATTTCGGACTTACAAGAAAATACCCTGGTTATACCAATCTCCGTTTTGATGATACCAACCCGGTGACGGAAGAAACTGAATATGTTGAGAGTATCAAGGATGATATCCGGTGGCTTGGATTTACCTGGAAGAACGAATTATATGCATCTGATTATTTTGGTAAGCTCTATGATTTTGCCATAGTCCTGATCAACAAGGGACTTGCCTATGTAGATGACTCCACATCAGAGCAGATCGCTTCGCTTAAGGGTACACCTACCGAGCCCGGTGTTAATAGTCCCTTCCGCGATCGCAGCCGCGAAGAGAACCTAGACCTTTTCATGCGAATGAAGAATGGTGAATTCCCCGATGGTAGCAGAACATTAAGGGCCAAGGTTGATATGGCGCATCCAAATATGATCATGCGCGATCCGATCTTATATCGTATTAAACATGCCCATCACCATCGTACCGGTGATGAATGGTGCATTTACCCGATGTATGATTTCGCACATGGACAAAGTGATTCTATTGAAGAAATCACCCATTCACTTTGTACCATGGAGTTCATTCCGCACCGTGAACTCTATGACTGGCTGATCAATAAACTGGAGATATTCCCTTCACATCAATATGAGTTTGCACGCCGTAACCTCAACTACACGGTTACCAGTAAACGAAAATTGCTGCAGCTTGTAAATGATAAACATGTAACGGGATGGGATGACCCCAGAATGCCTACCATCACTGGTTTGAGAAGAAGAGGATATACGCCGGAAAGTATTGTGGATTTCTGTGACCGTATTGGTATCGCCAAGAGGGAGAACCTGATAGATGTATCGCTGCTTGAATTCTGTATCCGGGAACATCTGAATAAAATTTCGCACAGGAGGATGGTGGTGTTTGATCCGCTTAAGGTCATCATCACGAATTATCCTGAAGGGCAGGTGGAGATGCTGAAGAGTGAGGACAATCCCGAAGCTGAAAAAGTTGAGTACCGCGACCTTCCTTTTAGTAAGGAGCTTTATATTGAAGCGGACGATTTTATGGAAGTGGCGCCGAAAAAATATTTCAGGCTTGCACCCGGACAAATGGTGCGGCTGAAGAGTGCATATATCATCAAATGCGATGAGGTTATCAAAGATGAAAATGGAAAGATCACTGCATTGCACTGCAGTTATATTCCTGAAAGCAAGAGTGGTGAAGACAGTTCCGGCATCAATGTGAAGGGAACTCTGCACTGGGTTAGTATAGCCCATGCCGTTACTGCCGAAGTAAGATTGTATGACAGGTTATTCAGGGTTGAAGACCCATCCAGTGAGGAAGGCGATTTCAAGGATTATATCAATCCTGATTCATTGAAAGTAGTTGAGACCGTATTTGCAGAACCTTCTTTAATGAAATCCACATTTGATGACAGGTACCAGTTTTTACGAAAAGGATATTTCTGCCTCGATAAAGATTCGAATGAGGAGAAATTAATTTTCAACCGGACAGTTACTCTCAAAGACGCCTGGGCTAAAGAACAGAAAAAAAATTAAGCAGGATCATTCCAATCCCATAACACCACTAACCATTCATCCGTTTGGTCGTGGTGTTTATGGATGGTATTGAATCCGACTCTCTCGTGGGCTCTTATTGATCTTGTATTGTTCACAGATATCTCTGTGATCACAAAATCATAGGTTGGTGAGAACAAGCGCTTATGCATGTTGTAGAGTCCATCAAAGACACCCTGACCGCGGTAGTTGCCGTGTACACAAACCTGTCCCATTACATAATACCTGTAAGAACTTAGCGGTTTGTTTTTATATTCCAATGTATCGAACTGGCTGAACATGGGTTCCAGCATGGGGATCAGTTCTCTCGCTTCAACAGGCATCACCAATGCATAGCCGATAACTTTATCATGGTCTGTAGCTATCACAGAAGGGCAGAGCTCATGCATCGCCTGGAGCGTGGCCAGATCATGTTTGATTGTAAGAAATCCCTCCCTGCTTTTTAATTCAGCAGGAAGATTATCTTTTAAATTATTTTCCTGCAAGGCAAGAATACCGTTCAGCTCATCAATAGTTGAAACTGACCTGTAGGTTATCATTTTCAGAATGCTTTCTTTGCTGCCGCGGCAGGTTTCATTTTAGCGTGCTGGTTGGCATAATCTAATACGAGATAACAGAAAGCTTTTACGCCAACATCAAGCTGACTGTCGTCGATGGCAAATTCAGGTGTATGATGGCCCGGTGCTTTGGCAGGATCCATTCCTTTAGGCATACCACCGAGGTTAAAGAAAAGGGCTGGAGCTTTTTCGCCAAAGAAAGAGAAGTCTTCAGCACCTGTTGTCCAGGGCTGCGTGCTGACATTGGCAACACCTGCAGCTTTTGCAAATGATGGCGCCATCAGGCTGGTGAGTGTTGAGTCATTTGATGTAACCAGTGTTTTGGTATCGATCGTTACTTCTGCAACTGCACCAGAGGCCTCCGCAATGCGTTGTGCTGTATTTTTAATGCGCTGGTGCACATCTTTCTGCATATTGCCATCAAGGGTCCGAATAGTGCCTTCCAGTATTGCTTCTTCCGGAATGATATTATTTCTTACACCGCTATGAAACTTGCCGACGGTAATTACCACGGGTCCTTTGATTATGTTTGACTGTCGGCTCACAATTGTTTGTAGTCCATTGATGATCTGTGTTCCCACAACAATCGGATCTATACTTCCCCATGGGGCTGAGCCATGCGCCTGCTTCCCCTTGATGCGGATAGTAAACCAATCGGATGATGCCATGAATGGTCCGGGCTTGTATTTAATGGTACCACTTTCGGTTGCTGAAGAAATATGCAGTCCGAAGATGGCATCCACACGTGGATTGTCCATCACGCCTTCCTTTACCATCAGGGGTGCACCACCTTCCTCATCGCCGGGTGGACCTTCCTCAGCAGGTTGGAAAATAAATTTGACTGTTCCTTTGAGGTCTTTTTTCATCGACGCCAATACCTCGGCTGTTCCCATCAGGATGGCAACGTGACTGTCGTGTCCACAGGCATGCATAACCGGAACCATATCTCCCAGGTACTCTGCTTTAACCGTTGATTTGAATGGAATATCAACACGCTCCTCAACCGGCAACGCATCCATATCAGCTCTCAGCGCTACAACCGGCCCAGGCTTATCGCCCTTGAGCAGGGCTACCACACCGGTTTTGGCAACATTGGTCTGAACCTCCAGTCCAAGCTTGCGAAGATGCGCGGCAACATATTCCATCGTTTTAGTTTCCCTGTTACTTAACTCGGGATTTTGATGGATATGCCTTCGCCACTCAATCACACTGGGGAGAATAGCTTTTGCTTTCGACTCAATAATTGGATTGGTAGCAGTTTGGGCCATGGTCATGCCATGGAAGCTGGCGAGCAGCACCAACATATAAACCAGACGATTTAGCATATAAGAATGATTGTAGCAGGAAATTAACTAAAATCTAGCGATGCTCGCCATAAACACTGCGGAGTTCATCTGCAATTTCTCCCAGGGTGCATTTATTTTCAACGGCTTCTATAACAACAGGCATAATGTTTTCGTCGCTGGAGGCCCTGTCGTTAAGGGTTTGAAGTACCCGGTCAATAATGGCCGGATCACGCCGGTTGCGGAGTGATGCCAGTTTTGCCGTTTGCACCTGCCTTAATGAATCATCAATGCGGAATACGGGGATCTTCGCTTCATTGTTAACCTGGAACCTGTTAACACCCACAATGATCTTTTCTTCGCGCTCAATCTGGCGCTGGTAATCGAATGCACTTCTTGCGATCTCGTCCTGGATAAAACCCGCTTCAATGGCACTAACACTTCCTCCCATGCCATCTATGCGCGCCATGAGTGCCAGCGCCTGCTCTTCTATTTCTGCGGTGAGTGATTCTATAAAATAAGATCCTGCCAGGGGATCAACGGTATCTGCAACGCCACTTTCAAAAGCCACGATCTGCTGGGTGCGGAGTGCAATCCTTGCGGCTTCTTCAGTTGGGAGACCAAGTGCCTCATCATAACCATTGGTATGCAGTGATTGTGTGCCTCCTAAAACAGCGGCAAGGGTTTGTACTGTAACCCGACTGATATTATTCAGGGGCTGTTGTGCTGTGAGGGTGCTTCCGCCCGTTTGGGTATGAAAGCGGAGCATCATGGCCTTGGGATCCGTGGCACCTAACGACTTCATGATCTTCGCCCACATGCGCCTGGCAGCCCTGAATTTGGCAACTTCTTCAAAAAGGTTGTTATGGGCATTGAAGAAGAAGGAAAGCCTTCGACCAAATTGATTGATATCCAATCCACGTTCAAGGGCAGTCTGCACATAGGCCTTACCGTTACTAAGCGTGAAAGCAACTTCCTGCACCGCCGTTGACCCCGCTTCCCTGATATGATATCCCGATATGCTTATCGTATTCCATTTGGGAAGCTCTGTACCGCACCATTCAAAGATGTCGGTGATTATGCGCATGGAGGGCTTTGGGGGATAGATATAAGTACCACGGGCTGCATACTCTTTGAGGATATCATTCTGAATAGTGCCGGTTAGTTTCTTAAGATCAGCACCCTGTTGTTTGGCGAGTACCACATAAAGACTAAGCAATATAAAACCCGTTGCATTGATGGTCATTGAAGTGCTTACTTCATCAAGTTTGATGCCCTTGAAAAGTTCCTGCATATCCTCGATGCTGTCAATGGCCACACCCACTTTTCCCACTTCACCTTCTGCAAGTTCATGGTCGCTGTCATACCCTATCTGCGTGGGCAGATCAAATGCAACACTTAGTCCGGTTACGCCCTGCGACAGTAAATAGTGGTATCGTTTATTGCTTTCTTCTGCGGTGCTGAAGCCGGCATACTGCCGCATTGTCCATGGCTTACCACGATACATATCTGGCTGCACCCCGCGGGTAAAAGGAAATTCACCAGGGTCTTCCTGCGAATCGAATGATGCGGGAAGGTTCTCCTTTTTATAAAGTCGCTTGATCTCTATACCACTGTCGGTAAAACATTTTTTCTCAGACATGACAATCGTTTTGCAATGAACCCGGCGATCAGTTCATTAGTTTTCGGGCCTCATAACTGAGGGCTTCCTGTACCATGGTATGCATGGAGCCCTGGGGCTGATTCATGATGAACTCAACGATCTTTTTGTTCATTTCAATACCAGAAATATCTTCCGGTAATATGGTGGCAACCTGGTTGATGATATGGATGTTTTGTTCTTTCAGGTTGCGGATGGCTTCCCATGCTTCGGGACTAACATAGATCTGCTGCGAAAGATTATAATCAAACTCCTGCTTAATGGCAGCAGTGAGCAGTTGCTGCATATCTCTTTTACCAAGGGAGGGTTCATTATTCCTGCTGATAACACTTGGGAGCGATATTCTTTCTGCCAGTATCACCAGTCTTTCATAGGCTTGCAGGCGGAGTTGCTTTGAATGAATATTTTCATTTTCGGCACCCGCGGTGGCTACAGGCAGACTCTCTTTTTTATCCTTATTGTAATAATAGTAATAAAGTCCGCCGATAAGTCCAAGAAGTCCGGCTGCTACTAAGATCATGGTAGTTGTATCCATTCTGGTAAGATTAGGTCAGCAAATTTAACGGCTACTGATTCTTAACAAATTTTTTTATTGATTATAGCTGCATAATAACCGCCGGCAACCAACCATTAAACCCTTTTGATGGGGAATTGTTATTTTTGTATAAATCAGGAATCAATGGAAACTACTATATCTGCTCCCGTTCAATTAACTGAAACCGCTATTGCCGAGGTACGCCGGTTGATCCAGGAACCTGGATTTGACAGCACACAACTCCTGCGCTTTGGTGTAAAGGGTGGGGGATGCTCCGGATTGAGCTATGTACTCGGCTTCGATACTCCCACTGCAGATGATGAGCATTTTGAAATTGAGGGTATCTCCTGCATCATGAATAAATCACATGGTATCTATCTCGCAGGAATGCAAATAGACTGGCAGGATGGACTGAATAGCAGAGGTTTCACCTTTACCAATCCCAATGCAAGCAAAACCTGCGGTTGCGGAACTTCCTTTGCTGTTTAATTTACCAGTATTGCTTTCGTGTATTGTTTACCGTTGATTTCAACTACTATATAGTATTGCCCGCTAATGAGGCCGGCTGGTTTCTGCATGATGATCCTGCGTCCTATTACCATGGGTGATAGATTTGTCTGGATGATTCTTCCCGAAATATCTGTCAGTGCTATAGATACTTTATCGGCACTATTATAACTGCCTAATTCGATATAATAGGTGCTTTCAAAAACAGGATTGGGATAAACCTTCAGGAACTGCGTATTGGGCTGATTGAAATTGATGGGCACAAAAGCTGAATAACCAACCTGGCCATCTTTCTCTATCCATTTGAGTCTGTAATAGCTCTTCCCTGCTAACGGTTGCGGATCAATGGCAATATACTTATTCCCGTTACCATTTCCCTTAGATGGAATACTTACAACTGTTTCATAACTGCGGTTATCAACCGACCTTTCCAGGAGGAAGTAATCAATGTTCTCTTCTTTTTCGGTATCCCAGTTTGCAATTACTTTATCTCCTGATTGCCTTGCTGTGAAAGATCCCAGGAATAGTGGAAGTGCAGAAAAATCTGTTTCTGAGATTATTTCAATTCCGGAGATCTTTGCATTGTTTTCCAACCGCTCCAGCGTAATGCTCATGAACCCATCTGTTACTGTGATGCCGGAATATTCAACCGTATCGGCAAGTAAGCGGCCGCCACGCTTGGCTACTATATCATAATTCAGTAAAGCCGCCTGTCCATTTTCTACATTCACATTGAAGATCCGCTGTCCTGGATTCTGGAATGTAAATATCTCGGCAAAATGTAGTCTCACTTTATACATGCCATTTATCACCGGCACGTTATAACTGAAATTTCCCCATCGCTCTGATTGATATAACAGATCATTGAGCGTGTTATTGATAGGTTGACTTACTGAATAGGTGCTTCCCCCGGCAGTAAAGAACTGGTCGGCCAGCCAATTCTGACCGTTAAAATTAATGGCCCCGCCACCGCTGTTGATCCTGGTAACCCTGATGAGGTTTACGATAATATCATAGCTGGTGGCATTACCATCTTCATCTGTTGCAACGACAGTGAGTACACTATAACCAGCCTGTGAAGCTGCAAAGGAGAGGTTGAGCTTTTTATCGGTGATGGTGGCAGAAGTTACAAGAGCCGGATTAGAGTTATTGGCGAGTGAGAGACTTATATTGGATGGACCTTTATCATCAGCAAAAAGATTAGCGATATCAATTGATCTTCCGCCAGTATTAATTTCAATATCCTGTATTGGTAGAGGATTCACTACGATCGGGGCTCTCGATTCAAGTATGTTCAGGTAGTCCCATGCCGCGGAGAATGAATTGGGAGCCGTGCCTTTGCTGGCGATGATACCCACCGCCACCGCCTGCGGACCCTGCAGGGTAGCAAGTAAATTTCCCTGGAGCTGAACCGGGCCACCGATATCCTGCAAATCAGCATTGATATCAGTTATATATTTCGGTTGTACTGAACCGGTAGCCGGATCAACATCTATATAAATATAAATGCCTGATGCCGAAAGAATATTCGCTACCGGATATACCTGTTCTGTAACAACACCATTATTCTCCATTCTTACCACAAAACCAGGGTTGCCATTATTGGCAGCCAGTGCTATCATGATATAATTATCCTGGTCACCATTTCCGATATAGATACCATGTGTCTGGTCTTGCAGTTGTTGGATAGGCAGTCCGCCAAAGAATGGTGAAACAAGACTTGTCTGGATAGTAAACCGTGGTGTTGAAGAATTGATATTCACACCAAACTGGAATGCATATTCCTGGTTATTGCTAAGTGCTGAGCCACTGGAAGCAGGCACGCTTGCCAATCCAACTGCTCCGCCCATGATCAGGCCTGAATTTTCAGCTTCATAAGCATTGTCGGGGTCTGTATTTCCATTTGACATGAGGCCGGTGAAACCAAGTCCAAATAGTCCCGTTCCCGGATCAGCATTCAGGAAAGGATAGATGACCGGTAAATTTTTCGTAGTTCCATTTGATGCATCGAGGTGGAAAACATCAGTGATATCGGGGATGCCGTCATTGTCATCATCCGGGTCGATCTTGTCTGACAATTTATCTCCATCAAAATCTGCCGGCTTACTGGAAACCAGGCAGCGGTTCGACTGGTTGAGGGTTTCATCTCCATTACTATATCCATCAGCATCATCATCAATGGTGAAACTGTTTGGATCACCCGTGCAACTGATGGATGCCAGATATGTTTCCATTGTATTCAGTTCATTGCCACCACCCTGTGTGCTGTTGCCTGCGGCAATATAAATAGCAGCATTATAGACCAATGCCTGCGTGCCATGCCTTCCGGTTATCAGGTTTTCTTTTTGTTCCCATGTATTGGTTATGGGGTCAAGCACTTCTGTTTCATTATGCGCCGGGCTTTGCTGGCTTTCTCCACCAATCACCCATACACGATTATCAAGTACAACCGTGCTGGTACCTGCCCTGGGCGTTGGAAGGTTTGCAGAAGCCGGCAGGGTTGACCATGTATTGGTTGCAATATCAAACACATCAACAGTGGGTTCAGTGCTTCCAAAAACGGATCCATCAAAATTTGTTCTTCTTCCACCTGCCGCATAGATCTTACCATTCGTTACAGCGGCCTGAAAATGATCCCTTGCATGTGGCGCATCGGGTAAGCTGGTCCACTGTAATGTTGCCGGATCAAATACATCCAGCCAGTTTACCCAACCGTTAGTATGGCCATTGGTGATTCCTCCTACTATATAAATTTTATCATTGTAAACAACTGCTCCTGTTGATCCACGTCTTCTATTAGCGGGAATTGCATTTTGCAGCACTGACCAGCTATTGGTTTCGGAATCAAATACATAGATATCCGCCACTGGTGTTTCAGTAGGGAAGCCTCCTGTAAACGCGCCGATGATATAGATCTTTTTCTGGTAGGCCACTGCCTGGAAATGGTTTATCTCAATATTTCCCGGGAGTGGTGCAGCGGTTGTCCATGTACTTGTTTGCGGATCATAAACATTCACGGGCCTGCTGCCTCTTCCGCCAATAAGATAAAATTTGTCGGATACCTGGGTGAAAGCACATTCATGTCGCGCCACAGGTACTGATGCATCAGCGCTGACCACTGGCTGCCATGTGTCTAAGTTTTCTGCCGGCTCAAAAATGAAAATATTGTTGGCGATGAAGTCTGCCACCCATATAGTGCCATCAAAAATTTCATTATTACCCTGGGCGGTAACATCAAGGGGGATCTGACCAAAATTGGAAGCGAGGATCTCTTTTTTTGTAACCGCTGTGCCGGCTTCATTCAATTGCATCCTCCAGAGAATTCCATCAAATGAAACTGCCAGCAGATCACCTGCCATCTGGCCACCAAAAGCATTGGTGGAGGTATATTCTTTCATCCCATTGGTGGATGCGGTAAAGGTGGTTAATGCACCATCATTTACACCGGGGTTTCTATAATCCCCTTCAACAGGATTTGCCATTGAGAGGGGCAGGGGAGGCCAGTCGGCGGTAGGCGCCAGACTAAAATTGGCCGTGCCCGTTATGTTATCAAACCAGTAGAGTCCGGCCCCTGAAGGGTTAGCCCTCACAGGGTTTGGATGACCTCCATAAATAGGGGCGAGGCCCGGCGCCGAAACAAGATGCAGGTTATCCAGATTATTGACCTGTGCGTCAGATACCCCCGGACCACTTGAACCCGGTTCTCCCGGAACATAATTATTTGTGACTGAAGTTGTGAGCGGGTTTCCGGATGCACCTTCATTTTGCGGATAGCCACCCCATCCTAGGTTGGGGCCATTATCGATGGTATACATCCTGCCAGCTTTTCCCAGTGTTCTGGTGATTACAAGGTCATATGGATTTCTATAACCGGGTGAATAGATCTGTACTGGTCCATCCGGTATCAACCTGGCCTGGTTGAGTCCATCATTACCCCCGAAAGGATCATTGATATCCATGGTTGGCGACGATCCCGGGAGGGCCGCATTATAATCGGGATTGGCAATATCCGCACGGGCGGGATCATTTAACGTTGGTAAGTCATATTTATATTTTGTATTGCCTGATCCTCGTGTAGGTAATGATTCGATGAGATCAAGGTCAATGGAAATGATCGCGGCCGATAAAGTGTACTCTGTTATAAATGCAAAATTGGTAGATGGCGATCCTGCATTCGTATTGCCACCCATTGCCAGGTATAGTGTATTAGTGGCTGCATCAAGTTCCATTCCATTATTGGAATGGTTCTCCTCCGAGCGCGGCAATCCTCTTACCAGATCAGTTTTATCCCAGCTGCTGCCATTCCAGGTTAGTTTTGATACTATACCAGAATTCGTATCAAGGTTCACATCGCCGGTTGTTGTTCCGCCGCCTATTCTTGGGTCACTTGAACTCACATAGATTATTGGATTGCCAGCTGTGCCGGCAATAAGTATTCCTGTGATCTGCCGGTTGATGGTAGTAGTTGCCGCTGAGCCGTCATCATTCCGGTTAGGCAGCTGCTGAACAAGGGTGATCACTTCTTTTGCTGTGACAGTATAATTTCCCGGAGAGGTTTTCTGGATCGTGAAAATATAGATAAGGCCAAATTGATTGGCCACGTAGAGCCGGCCATCCGGTCCGAACTGCAGCGTGGTTGGATTTATAAAATCATCTCCTGCACCGGAGAGTATGCTCGTGTTGAATACCAGCTGTGCCTTTAAATCATTGGGCTTAAACAATAAGAACGACAGTAAAAGGGAAAAAATTCCTGTATACTTTTTAAGTATAACAAATCTGGTCATAACCCATTTGCGGATTGGTGAATAATTCTGCTAAAACGAAAGCCTGGATGGGTTAGCCGTAGAGGAATTGAATTGAAATACGATCAGATATGTTCGTTAGAAAGGGTAATGCAATATATAAAAAAAATGCAATCCCTAAAAAGGATTGCATTTTTTTTAATCAATATAACTAAGCTTATGATTTAGCCACAACCGGCTTAACAATTTTGCTGTCTTTTACATCGTCAATTTCGTGAGACTCACCCAATGGTTTTGATTTCGCAAAATCCATGAGTACTGGAGTCGCCACAAATATGGTTGAATAAGCACCTGTGATAACACCTATCAACATGGCAAAGGCAAATCCTTTTGTAACCTCACCACCTACCAGGAACAATATCAGCAGGGTGAGGAATACTGTTACAGAAGTCATGATGGTTCTGCTCAATGTATCGTTGATAGATTTATTGATGATGGTTGCTTTGCTGGCGCCCTTCATCAGGTGACTGTTTTCACGGATCCTGTCAAATACAATTACTGTATCATTCATGGAGAAACCGATCACCGTTAGTATCGCTGCGATGAAGTGCTGGTCAATTTCCAGTGGGAAAGGAACCACATTTTTCAGGTAAGAGAAAACGATGAGTGTTACCAATGTATCATGCAACAATGCGAAGATGGTACCGATAGAGAATCTCCAGTCGCGGAAACGGATGAAGATATACAGGGAGATCACAAGCAGTGACCAGAATGTAGCCCACTTGGCACCTGTTTTAAGGTCATCCGAAATGGTAGCATCCACTTTCTTTGAACCAAGCATATGCTTCGCGTCAAAATCTTCAGCAGATATACCTGCGGGAAGGAATGGTTTCAATCCCTCAAATAATTTAACCTGCACTTCATCATCCACTTCAACACCAGATTTTTCGATCAGGTAATCAGTAGTGATATCAAGTTGGTTGTTACTACCGTAAGTTTTGATGATGGGTGATTTACCGAAGGTTTGATCAAGCGCGTTCCTGATCTCTTCAATAGGAGCGGGCTTATCGAATTTCACGATATAGCTACGTCCACCGCTGAATTCCACTCCCTGGTTAAAGCCGTTGAAGAAAGTTCCGATACCCAGCAACAGTATCACTGCAGAAAGCATATAAGCATACTTACGATACTTGATGAAATCGTACTTCGCGTTCTTGAAAATGTTGCGGCTTACAGAAGTGAAATAATTAAAGTGACGCTTCTTGTTGGTCCAGAAATCAGTAACCATGCGGCTGAGCAGGATACCGGTGAAGAGGCTCAACAGGAGACCGAGTATTTGTGTGGTAGCGAATCCAAGAACAGGACCGAGACCAAAATAAAACAATATGATAGCGGTAAGTAAACTGGTGATGTGACCATCCATAACAGGTGCAAGCGATCGGCTGTAACCATCGTTAACAGCCTGCTGGTAGGTTTTACCACGGTTGAGTTCATCTTTGATCCTTTCAAAGATCACGACGTTTGTATCTACCGCCATACCGATGGTAAGTACAAGACCCGCAATACCTGCTGCAGTAAGGGTTGCATTGAGCGCACTCAATACACCGAGTGTAAACAGGAGGTTGAGGGATAATGCTATATTGGCAACCCATCCCGCTGTATTATAATATATCAGCATCAGGATGAAGATCACTGCAAATGAAATCAGGAATGCGAGGGTACCGCCCTTGATGGCTTCATTACCCAGTGTTGGTCCAACCACCTGCTCCTGAACAATTTTAGCAGGAGCATCCAGCTTACCACTTTTCAGGATGTTTGAAAGATCCTGTCCTTCCTGAACAGAGAAAGATCCTGATATCTGTGAGTTACCACCACTGATGGGTTCGTTCACATTAGGGGCGGAATAAACGATATCATCAAGCACGATAGCAATGGCCCTTCCAACGTTATCGCCTGTCATTTTAGCCCAGATCTTCTCACCCTGCTTGTTCATGGTCATATTAACCGTAACCTGGTTGGTAACCGGATTAAAATCCTGGTAAGCATCCGTGATATATTCACCTTCAAGTTTAGCCTTATCAGTTCCAGGAACTTTTTTTATTGCGTAAAGGGGAACAAAATCAAGCACTTTACCATCTTTATCTTTTTCAGCCATTCCATACAGGAATTTCACATCGCCGGGCATATTGCCAATAACTGCCGGATTGTTGAGATAAGATGATACAAGCGATGTATCTTTTGTTGGAACATAACCAAGATTGGGAGCATATTCCGGACGACCATCCTTATTAGCATCCTGGGGAGGAATGAACTGGATGACGCTTAAAAGCGGGTTTGCATTTTGAGCAGCAGTAGGTGTTTGCCCAACTGTTTTACTTGTATCAGAACCTTTGAGTAGGTCGGCAAGTGATTTGTTGGCAGTGTCGGCAGGCGTCTTCGCTGATGTTGTGTCAACAGGAGAAGGCGTTGGCTGAGGGGCTGCAACAGTATCACCCTTAAGAACAACCGCTAATGCCTTATCAGAAGCTTCGAGACTTCTGTCGAGTTCACCAATTGTATATACTTCGAAGAACTGGAGGTTGGCAGTTGACTGCAGATATTTACGAACCCTTTCAGGATCACTGGCACCAGCAAGTTCAACGGTAATGATACCTTTATTTTCGTCTAGACTGATATTTGGCTGAGCAACTCCGAATTTGTCGATACGCTTTGTCAATACATCATAGGTCTGCTTCATCGCTGCATTTGCCTGCTCACGGATATAGCTCACTACACTCTCATCACTGGCATCAACTTTCAATTTGTTGCGGGTGCTATTAGCAAACAATGGAGCCATTTTAACACCGGCGTTCACATCTTTGAAAGACTGCGAAAACAGGGTGATGTAATCAGCATCAGAGTTCACTTTTCTTCTTGTAGCTTCATCAACGGCCTTCTTCAGGTTGGGGTCATTGGGATTATTACTCAGCCCTTTGATCAGACCATCCAAAGCAACGTCCATGGTTACGTTGATACCGCCCTGAAGGTCGAGTCCCAACAATAACTCATTCTCTTTTGCCTTCTGGTAGGTATGTCCCCACCAGGTGATCTTCTGACCGCGTGTACTGTCCTGTAATCTGCTAACCCGGGCCTTCTTTATTTCGTCCAGGGTATCCTGGTACAATAACTGCATGTCTTTGTTACCGGCATACTTTTGTTCGGGTGTAGGGTAGGACTTCACATACCGCATTGCCTTTTCTTCAATCGACTTCTCGTGTTTGTTGACAAACCAGGTGAAGGAAAGCTGGTATAAAGAAATCATAATTAGGATAGCAGCAAAAATGCTTACCAGACTTCTCATCGCAATACTTGTTTCGTTTTATGTTATTTTTTAAAGAGTGGCAAATATAGGATTTACGATTAAATATTGACAGGATGGTTTGTGAATTGTAGGAAATGGCCGCAATCCTTATGCCATCTGCATTACGGCCGGGAGGAGGGGGATTTGGGAGACCATGAAAATCAGGCTGGTATTATATATAAGAACAATATGTTCTATGCTGCCGGAAGGAGTGTTGGGGAGCTATGGTCGGAAATTTGCTAACATTGCGATGAAAACCACAAAAAATGCCCAGTAAATATATTCCAGGGATCATTGTTCTGCTTTTCTTGTCAGCGCTCGCGGGCTGCCTCAAGCAGGATGATGACACCACAACGGGTCCAAGGGCACAAATCGCCATTATTAATGCCTCGTTGGATAGTGAACCCCTTTTCCTGCTGGTAGATGGAGCCAAGGTAAATGAGGAAGGTGTGGCCTTTGGCGAGGTGAGCGGAACTGTATCGAATGCTTATATACCCCTTCGTCCCGGGGTTCGGAATACGAGCTGGATGATGGGTACTGGCCCGGCACTGGAAGAAAAGCTATTCCCCTGGGAACCGGGAGCCTACTATACCATGATCCAGTTTGATACGGCTGTAAACAACCAGGCGCCAACAATCCTGTTCAAAGATGTGCTAAATGTAAATGACAGTGTTGGGCGGGCAAGGTTTTTCAATACGGTTGCCGGAAATGATTCCCTAAGCCTGGTAGCGGTAAGAACAAGGGATACCGTGCGGATCGCCAGCAGGCAGCCTTTCCTCGCAAATGTTTCTTCTGTTACCACCAATTTTGCCAGCACCCTGCGTGCCGGTGGATGGCGGTTCGACCTGCTGAATAAAGACAGTGTGGTCATCTACACCAATGAAATTCTCATTGAAGAAAATACGGTCTATTCTTTTATTGCCACAGGAGAAACAGGAGGGGTGGGCGAAAAGGCTCCGTCTCTTTTACAGGTGGTTCACCGTAAATGATTATTTTTACTGGTTGTCAAGCAAACGTTTAAAAAACCAACCAATTTTTACAAAGAAATGTCATTATCATCGCGATTGCAGCGTTTCGCTGAACCCGAAACATTGCGTATGGCCAAAATGGGCCGTGAATTAAGAGCCAAAGGATTTGATGTGATCGACCTTAGTTTGGGAGAGCCGGATTTCGATACGCCCGAACATATCAAGGAAGCCACTAAAAAGGCAGTAGCAGAAAACTGGAGCCATTATCCCCCTGTGGCAGGATATCCTGAGTTGAGAGAAGCCATCTGTACAAAATTAAAGAGGGATAATAATCTCGATTATAAACCGGAAAACATCCTTGTTTCAACAGGTGCAAAGCAAAGCATCGCTAACCTGATCATGGCACTTGTAGACACAGGCGATGAGGTAGTGATCCCTACACCTTATTGGGTATCCTATTCAGAGATCGTGAAGATGTCAGAAGGAGTTCCCGTTATGATCCGCACCACGGCTGAATCGGGTTATAAGGTAACACCTGAGCAGGTTGAGGCCGCCATTACTCCCAAGACCAAACTATTCATGTTCTCTTCTCCCTGTAATCCAACAGGAGCAGTATATACAAAAGAAGAGTTAGCCGGACTTGCAGGCGTATTTAAGAATCATCCTGATGTTTATATCATGAGTGATGAGATCTATGAATACATAAACTATGTAGGCAAACATGAAAGCATTGCGCAGTTTGATGAAATAAAAGACAGGGTAGTGATCATCAACGGACTCAGCAAAGGTTTTGCGATGACGGGATACCGGCTTGGTTATATCGCCGGAGCTCCTGAAATAGTGAAGGCCTGTGAAAAGATCCAGGGGCAGATCACCAGTGGTGCAAATGCTGTAACACAAAGGGCAGCGATTACCGCTTTAACGTCAGACCTTTCTTCCAGCAAGGCGATGGTGAAAGAATTTGAGCAAAGAAGAAATGTGATCCTGGAGTTATTGAAAGATATTCCAGGTATTTGTTGCTATGAGCCCGATGGAGCTTTCTATGTGTTTCCGGATGTATCATCCTATTTTGGAAAATCTGACGGAACAACTACCGTGAATAATTCTGATGAGCTTTGCTTTTATATTCTGGAGAAAGCCCATGTTACCACGGTAACAGGAAAGGCTTTTGGCGAGGATAAATGTATCCGTATTGCTTATACCAATAGTCTTCCCAAGATCAGGGAGGGGATGCAACGAATCAAAGATGCATTGGCACAACTGAAATGATAAAATTTAAAAGCTGTTCTTATGGGCAGCTTTTTTTTGCTTCAAATTCTGGTGATATTATTGCTTAGAGCTTGCATGCCGGAGTAGCTCATCGTGAAGCATTAGAACCTGCGGTATTACCAGTTGTGCATCATCATTGATTATAACGTAATCGCACAAACGCATTTTGATCGTTTCACTGATCTGGTTATTCATTCTTTTCAGCACATCTTCCCTGGTAACATTATCGCGTTGGATCACGCGTTGAATACGGATATGCCTTGGTGCTGATACACCGATCACCAGGTCGAGTTGCGATTGGGTTCCGCTTTCAAATATGAGAGCCGCTTCTTTGATTGCATAAGGGCTCTCTTGTTTTTTCATCCAGGCTTCTCCCTCACGGATGGTGACGGGATGCACCAGTGCATTGAGTGCTTCGAGTTTATTATGATCCCTGAAAACCACTGATGAAATATAAGAGCGGTTGAGCTTTCCATTCAGGTAAGCACCTTCCCCAAAAAGAAAACTGATGGAAGCCCTGAGTTCAGGGTCATCTTCCATCAGTCTCTTAGCCGCTGTGTCAGCATTATACACCGGTATGCCAAGGTTTTCGAAGACCCTGGCTACGATAGATTTGCCGCTACCGATTCCACCGGTGATGCCTACGCGTAGCATTATTTTTTATCAGCGATGGTGGCAGCTGCTTTGTTGATATTCTGTGTCCACTCAAGGGAGATAGCAGATTTTTCGATCTTCATATAACTACCCGGACTGGTTTCCAGCATCAGTGTACCATCTTCGTTTACTTTGTTAACGGTGCCATGAATACCGGCGATGGTAACGATCTTATCACCTTTCTGCATATTTTCCTGGAATTGCTTGGCTGCTTTTGCTTTTTTAGCCTGGGGGCGAATCATGAAAAGCCAGAATACGAGGATCATACCACCGAGTAACACTAATTGCATGGTTGCCGCAGATCCGCCGGCCGCCTGTAAGAAGAATAGATTGGTCATGTGAATTGTTGTTTGAAATATAAAGTTATTGATTAGGAAATAGTCAGTTCTTTTCTACTTCCACTTTGAATACGAGGTTATGGTTGGTGGTTCCGAAAGTATTGGTGTATACACCAATTGATTTTTGGTTTGTACCAACACGACCCTTACTGTCAAAGCTCGCATTTATTACACCTTCCGCACCCGGCAATATGGGTTCTTTGGGTGGCTCTGCCGCCGTGCATCCGCAGGCCGGGTTTACAGAATAAATGATAAGAGGTTTTTTGCCGGTGTTCCGGAACCGGAAGGACACATCCACTTTCTGGCCTTCTTTCACTTTGCCAAGGTCGAGATCATTATCGAGCCATTCAATTTCGGTGAACATCGAGCTGTCCTCTGAAACAGTACCGGCATTTGTGGCCATGGGAAATTCAGTTCCGTTAGCTGTTTCATTCCGGGTGATCTGGTGGCATGAACCAAGCAGGGCCGCCACCATAAATGATAAGATCAGTTTACGCATGGATTCGATCAATTTTAAGGTCACTATTTTTTATAGGTTACTTTCTGAAATTTGTCATCGCGCAGCAGGTCTTTATGTATGCTGTCTAATATACCATTGACAAACTGTCCGCTTTGCGGTGTGCTATATTCCTTGGCCAGGTCGATATATTCATTGATGGTGACCTTGGGTGGAATGGTTTCGAAATAAAGGAATTCACAAACGCCCATTCTCATCAGGATCATATCAAGGGTAGCGATCCTGTCGGGATCCCAGTTTTTAAGTTTGGGTTTGATAAGATCCAGTGTGAGTGCATCTTTATCGAGAACAGTTTCTACCAGGCTTTTGGCGAACTGCCATTTGTCGGCACTCAGGATCTCATTGAAATTATAGGTGCCGGGTTTGTTGAGGTAGTTCTGCACAAGAAGGTTAACCATCTCGCAATCATCATCCCAGTTATTGAAATGTTCTTCGAGGTGGCTGGTGAAGGCCTCATTGGTGATAAGTAGATTACTATAAATATAATCTATCAGTGCCTTCTCGGTTTTTGGATCACGGCTCTGTTCAGAGATGTATTCCTTATATATATCTGAATCGGCGAGCTGGTGGTATATTTTCCGGATAAGTTCTTTGTCGAGATACCTGTCAACCATTTCTTCTTTCACTGCATTGGCGAAAGATTGGTCTTCAAGAATTTTCCATAGTAAGGAGTTGCCTGCGATCTTGGTATTTACAACCAGGTCGGCGGCACTGGGAAGATGTTTTGAAGCACGGTTCCTTGAATCGGTTTCAGCATAACGGGCAACTTCTGTAATGAAATGGATCACATAAACAAGTAACTGTCGGGTCTGGTCAAATTGTCTTTTCAGTAACCTGACCGGTTCTCCGGGTTTTGCGGCCTGGTCCATCGAATCCAGTGCATAGAGGGTTTGCATTACTTTTACCCGGATATTTCGTCTGCTGATCATACCTCTCAAGAGCTTTGTTGAAGCGGCAAATCTACAGGATTTCAGGGCAGCGGCCAAACAGATTGAAAAGGGTTATTTGGGACGGATATTCAGGATCCTTACCTGCTCAAGGCCTGTGCCCTGTTCAACGCTGGATTTTTTACCCGTTTTTTTGTATTTGACGATCACCTCGGTATCGTCTTGTTGAAAATTCGGTGGAATTGCATCGGCTTCAAAGGCGGTTCCGTTTTCAAGCTCAAGTACCCAGGCGGCAGCCTCACAGGAATTTCCGCAGCTATAACGCCACCATTGGATGGTCGCACCCTCTTCGTTGATGGTAAGGTTTGGATCATCTGCAACAGATTTGCTGCAGGAATACAGGGTAAGGGCTGTGAAAGCCAGTAGGATGTATTTCATGGTATGGGATCGGATAGGAGATAAACATACAAAAGGACTGTCGTACTTACAAGCACACCGGAAAAATTGGCACGACTATTCCGGCATTTTTCGATAAACGGACAAAACGAGACCGACAGAAGGTGTTAAAACTGCAAATATGGCTTTTATCAGGGTTTTTTAACGTATTGGCATATAATTCGTTCTCTTTGCAATCCTTGAGGAGCAACGCTCCAATTAATAATTCACTTAATTTAAAACCAAATAATATGGCTAAGAAGTTGAACATTACTCCTTTGCATGACAGGGTGGTTGTTAAACCAGCCCCTGCTGAAGAGAAGACCGCAGGTGGAATCATTATTCCTGATACTGCAAAAGAAAAGCCCCAGCGTGGAACAGTTGTAGCTGCCGGTACTGGCAAAAAAGATGAGCCCCTTACTGTAAAAGTGGGTGACACGGTTTTATATGGCAAGTATGCCGGAACTGAACTCCAGGTTGATGGAGGCGATTACCTGATCATGCGTGAAAGCGATATTCTCGCCATCGTATAACACCAAATTCCAAATAACAAACCGCAAACAATTTAATATTATATAGTTATGGCAAAACAGATATTCTTCGATATCGAAGCACGTAACCGCATGAAGAAAGGGGTTGATACCCTGGCAAATGCGGTGAAAGTAACGCTTGGACCAAAGGGTCGTAACGTAGTTATAGAAAAGAAATTCGGCGCACCACAGGTTACTAAAGATGGTGTTACAGTTGCAAAAGAAATTGAACTGGAAGATCCGATCGAGAACATGGGCGCACAGATGGTGAAAGAAGTTGCCAGCAAAACTGCAGATGTTGCAGGTGATGGTACAACTACCGCTACTGTTCTTGCACAGGCCATTATTACTGAGGGTTTAAAGAACGTTGCTGCAGGTGCCAATCCGATGGACCTGAAGCGTGGAATTGATAAGGCTGTTGAAAAAGTAATTGTTGCGCTTAAAGAGCAAAGCCAGACTGTTGGTAATGATACCAAGAAGATCGAGGCTGTTGCAACTATTTCTGCGAACAATGATCCTGCAATTGGTAAGCTGATTGCTGAAGCAATGGCGAAAGTAGGTAAGGATGGTGTAATTACTGTTGAAGAAGCAAAAGGAACTGACACAACTGTTGAAGTTGTAGAAGGTATGCAATTCGATCGTGGTTATATCTCTCCATACTTTGTTACCAACAGTGAGAAGATGGAAGCAGAGTTGCAGAGTCCTTATATCCTGATCTACGACAAGAAGATCAGTGCAATGAAAGACATCCTTCATATACTTGAGAAAGTTGCACAGGGTGGTCGTCCATTGGTGATCATTGCTGAAGATCTTGAAGGTGAAGCATTGGCTACTTTGGTAGTGAATAAACTTCGCGGTACATTGAAAGTGGCTGCTGTAAAAGCTCCTGGCTTTGGTGACCGTCGTAAGGAAATGCTTCAGGATATCGCTATCCTTACAAAAGGTGTGGTGATCTCTGAAGAGCAGGGTTTCAAACTGGAGAATGCAGACCTGAGCTATCTCGGTCAGGCTTCTTCCATCACCATTGATAAGGATAACACTGTTATCGTTGGTGGAAAAGGTAAGAAAGAAGATATCACTGCACGTATCAACCAGATCAAGGCGCAGATCGAATCAACAACTTCCGATTACGATCGTGAGAAGTTGCAGGAGCGTCTTGCCAAGCTGAGTGGTGGTGTAGCTGTTCTGAATATTGGCGCAGCCACAGAGGTTGAAATGAAAGAGAAGAAAGACCGTGTGGATGATGCCCTTCATGCAACACGCGCAGCGGTGGAAGAAGGTATCGTTCCAGGTGGTGGTACTGCGTTCATCCGTGCTATCAGTGCGCTGGATGGTTTCCGCAGCAGCAATGAAGATGAGAAACTGGGTGCACAGATCGTTCGTCGTGCGCTGGAAGCTCCTCTCCGTATCATTGTTGAGAATGCCGGACTTGAAGGAAGCGTTATCATCAACAAAATTCGCGAAGGCAAGGGTGATTATGGTTTCAACGCCCGCACCGAAGAATTCGAGAATCTCTTTAAATCAGGCGTTATTGATCCAACTAAAGTTGGTCGCGTAGCGCTCGAGCATGCAGCTTCTATTGCTGGTATGTTGCTTACAACAGAATGTGTTGTGGCCGACAAACCTAAGAAAGAAGATGCTCCTGCCATGCCAGGTGGTGGCATGGGAGATATGGGTTATTAATAGTCTCAGCCGTTTTTATAGGAGCCCCGTTGCTTGTGCAGCGGGGCTTTTTTGTAATCAAAACTTGCACCGGTTAAATAGTTTTTATTTATTTGCCCGATAGACCCAAGAAGTAATGAGAAAATTGTCGATAGTAGTCCCGGCTTACAATGAAGGTCCAACCATACACCTTATCCTTGACAGAATTAAAGCGGTAGAATTATTGAATGGCGTTGAAAAAGAAGTGATCATCGTTAATGATTGCTCAACGGATGATACCGAACAATCCATTCAGAGATACCTGGAAGCGAATAAGGATCTTCCCCTTACCTATATAAAACATGAGGTCAATAAAGGCAAAGGTGCCGCACTGCATACTGGCATTGCAAAGGCGACCGGCGATTACCTTATTATCCAGGATGCTGACCTTGAATACGATCCTGAAGAATACAACCTGCTGATAAGTACCGTAAACAGGAGTGGTGCTGATGTTGTTTTCGGCTCAAGGTTTATGGGAGGGCATCCACACCGGATACTTTTCTTCTGGCACTCATTCGGGAATAAATTCCTGACCTTTCTTTCCAATATGTTTTCCAATCTGAATCTCACGGATATGGAGACCTGTTATAAAATGTTCAGGACGCCCATTATTCAAAGTCTCGATTTAAAGGAAAAGCGTTTTGGATTTGAACCAGAGGTTACGATGAAGGTTTCCAGGATCCCCAATGTTAAAGTGTACGAGGTGGGGATCTCTTATTTCGGGAGAACCTATGCCGAAGGCAAAAAGATTGGATGGCGGGATGGTTTCAGGGCAATTTATTGCATCCTGAAATACGGGTTGTTCAAATAATTAAACTCAGTTTATGACGCATATAAAGCGGGGAGCTTTTGGAAACCCCTGGTTGGTTTTCCTTCCTTTTTTGTTATTATATGTCGTTATTGTTTTTCTTTTCCATCGTGATGCGCTTGAGGGAGATGAGTTGCGATATTTCATGTTTGCCGAAAACATCCTCGATGGTTCTTATTACAAGCCTGAAGGGATTCAGCGATTATGGAATGGACCAGGCTATCCATTGGTAATAGTTCCCATCGTCTACTTCAAACTCCCTTTGATAACAGCTGGATTGATGAATGCCTTTTTCCAGTATGCATCTGTTGTATATCTGTATAAAAATCTGCGCTTACTCACGATGTATAAGGTCGCGTTGGGGTTATCGGTTTTCTGGGGTTTTTATTTTTTAGCATATGAGGAGATACCGGATATGTTGACTGAACCGCTTACTGTTTTCCTGATAACTCTGTTTGTTTATGGAGTGCATAAGATCTATCTGCAACCACGGAGAAGGGATATCTTTTTAACCGGACTTTTATTTGCCTTTTTGATTTTAACCAAGGTTATTTTTGGTTATGTATGGCTTTTACTATTGGGTATTTTTGGGGCAATTTTTCTACTAAAAAGAAAGCTTGATTTGTCCTCCCAAAACTTCAGTAGGAATATATTTTTCCTGCTATTGGTTGCATTGATAGGGATAACCCCTTATTTGATCTATACATATACCATCAGCAGGAAAGTCTTTATGCTTGCCGATAGTGGGGGTATGTCACTCTATTGTATGTCAACCCCTTTCGAAAAGGAATATGGAAACTGGTTCAATTTGCCGGTGATGAGAACAAGGGACAGTTCTTCGATGTCGGAAGGTTACCGCGAGTTATTGCGTAATCATAAACCGGCGATGGATTATGTAGACAAATTTGAGGGACTTGAAAGAGACCAGGCTTATAAAGAATTGGCTTTCAAAAATATACGTAATCATCCTGTCAAATATGTGAGGAATATTATTTCTAATGCCGGTCGGTTGTTGTTTAATTTTCCGGTTTCCTACCAGGTACAGTCCGACAAAGCAATGATCAGGATCGTTATCAATTCATTTTTCCTGGTAGGTATTCTAGTCGCTTTATTTATATATATATACAGATTCAGATTATATAATCTGTTTGATCATTTCCTGTCTTTGTTCATTGCGTTTTACTTTGGTATAACGCTGCTTTTGAGTGCCTACCCCCGGTTTTTCAATGTGATGGCACCTGTTTTGATATGCTGGCTTGTGCTGGTGATCGGGAGAGGAATAGAAGTTTCCTGGCGTAAGAAAAATGGGATTTTAGTATCGTAAAAACACGATGTGGATTTACGATGGGATTGCTTTTCAGGAGGGAGGAGATGGTTGTATTATTTGCATAATACCCGGTAATTATCCAATTGTCAATAAATACTGAATAGCTTTTCCTGTAAGGATTTCATAATGTGAAAATTAGATATACCTTTGTATATCTACCGATTTTAATCCGTCCAACCTTCCTACCTGAATTCCATTAGCTTATTATTTGAAATTAACAATTGACATTAAGATGAGTCAGGTAAAATTTTTGTGCAGGTACCTCTTGCTAACTGTACTTTTATGCGCTGTTGGAGCAGGTGTTTATGCGCAATTTGAGGTGTTGGATAGTTTTCCTACTACAAGTCAACTATATCCCCGAAAATCTACTACGAATACCGGAACTGTAAGGGTGAAAGGAAAGCTTGTAGCTGGTACGCCATATGAGTCTTTACGATTGGTTATCACAAAAGACAGCGATCCGGCTTATTTGTCTGATTTATATACTATTCCAGTACAGACCATAAATATTCCGGTCAATTCAAGTCGTGAATTTAAGGTGGAATATGAGCTTCTCGCTGAATTACAAAACTACCAATTCCAATTATTCGGGATTGATAATAATATTCAATCATTACTACCGTTGGTTGAAGCCCAAAAGGTTGTTAGTGGAGATATTTATATGATCCAGGGTCAGTCCAATGCTTCCGCAACTATTAAGTCGCCATTCAACTCTTCTAATAGTGCCAATAATGATCCATTGGTTCAATCATATCGACAATTTATCAGGGCCTTTGGTCATTCTTCAGATGTCAATAGACCTGGATTTACAGACTACAATACAATGGTAAAGAAATGGTATCGTGGAGATGGCAATGCGAATATTACAGATACAGGAAATGTGGGTCAGTGGGGAATCTGGATGGCTTCAAAACTCCTTGAAGTTGAAAGAGTTCCTGTTGCCATCATAAATCATGCTGTAAATGGTAAGCCTATATCTTATTATCAACCGCAGCCTAATCGTTTTGATGTTAATACTACTTACGGTCGTGCCATCCAAAGATCAAAGGACGGTGGTGTATTTGAAAATATTAGGGCCATATTCTGGTTCCAGGGAGAAAGTAATTGGGGTGGTGAAGGTGGTCTTATTCTTAATTCAGAACAATATAAAACTGAACTGGAAACTCTTGTTTCTTCATGGAAAACTGATTATCCGGGTTTGCAAAAAGTCTATATTTTTCAAACCAGATATGGCTGCTGGGATCTTGAATCTGATGCTGCTGAAATTGCTGATGGAATAAGGAAAGTTGCGGCGAATCCTTCTTTCCCTTATGTTACTCTTATATCTACGAATGGAATTCCGCAAGCCAATGAAGGTGGTGATCTTGGTAATTGTCACTATTATTTTCAATCTGGATATAAAAAGATAGGTGAGCGTGCTTTCTATCTAATATCTCGCGACTTTTACGGCAGAACTTATCCGGCAGGTACTATTGATGCGCCAATACCAGTAAAATTTTATTTTTCAATTGAAAACAATGGCGTTGCATCAGAACTAATTATTGATTTAAATAGCAGTGCCGATTTCTTTATTCAGCAGGAAGATATGTTGGATACACTTTTTGTATTGAATGGTGGTAATTATACAATAAACGATATTGAGATAGATAATGGTCCTGTTGGAAATAATGCTATACCAACCAGAATAAAATTGAAGTTTACAAGGAATTCGGGAACACTTACAAACCCCACTTCAGTAACTTTCCGTTCATACAAAGGTGGTTATTCGGATCCCGCAACTCCTGATGATCAGTTATTACCAGTACCAGTTGTTCCAGCAATAGTAAATGCAAATGGAATAGGGCTTGTAAGTTTCAATAACCTTCCAGAGAATTTTTCTATCCTCCCCGTTGACCCATTGTCATTATTTGTTAGGCGTACAGGAAATACCAATAATGTAAAGTGGGAAGTGGAAGAGAATAGTGATTTCGTTCGGTTTGCAGTGGAGCGTAGTTCAAATGGAACCAACTTCAATATGATATCTGAATTGTTTGGTAAAGCCACCAGCGGGATGGAGGTTTATAATTATGCTGATGTTAATATAACCGGCCAGGTTTTTTACCGGATCAAAGCTACCCGCAAAACCGGTGGGGTTGTTTACAGCCAGGTGGTCCGGATCAATGATAATGGTTCACTCAGACCCGGTTTGACAATTTCTCCAAACCCTGTAATCAACCAGGCGTTTATCAATGTGACAGTTGCTGAGAAAACTTCTGCATCCATCCAATTATTTAATCTGCAGGGCGCAAGGGTTTCTCAAAGAAATGTTGAACTCTTAAAAGGCTCCAACAATTTCTCACTTGGTGAAATGCTCGATCAGTTACCGGGAGTGTACATGGTAAAAGTTGTTACGCCACAAGAAGTATTCACATCAAGGTTAATAAAACTCAGATAAAAAGTTTACGTATAAAATCAGAAGGCCGTCTCAAAATAATTATGAGACGGCCTTTTTGTTAGTGGCAAAAATAGGCGAAGACGATTTTATATTTTAACTGGCTCCTCCAACAGAAGAAGAGCGACAGTTCTATTTCCAGGTCGATCAAAGGCTTCTACCTGCACCTGATTTCCAGAGAGAGATAAAATGTCTTTCTGGGCTATATAACTCCATTGATTTTCCTTTTCTGTTGGCATGGCATTGCCGGTTTCCAGTGGAATTCCGTTGGAATCCAGAATAGTAAACACAACTTCCATAACCTGGAAATTGTCCGTTGCAATTACCATTAAGTTTTGGCCGGCAAGTCCGGTGTAACCATTCTGATCAATGGATTCAATTATCGGTGGTATCATTCCGTCAGCAATGGCCATAACATACTCACTTTGTTTCAGCAGCCCTCTAAAAGGAGTATAAAATGCTTTACTGGCCGGATCATGTGCCACCTTGCGAGCATACATATTAACATCCTTAAATCTTAATTGATTTTTTTCCTCGTCAGGTTTTTTCTTGTGGCCGGTGCGGTCGGGATTCTTTTTTAGGTATTGCCGATCGCCCCTGATCTGGAGATAATGTGATTTTAGGTACTTGCCACTAAAACCGTCAATTTTCTTGTTAGAGTTGTTTTTAGGCATTTTCCTGCAGGTTTTGGATTAAGAATCACCGGAATACTTAGCTATCTCCTAGCGCCAACCATACTCGGGGTCCCTATCTGGTCCCTATCTGGTCCCTATTTTATGCCCCTTGGGGCAGTTGAAAATGACTCCGAATTCCAGTAAATTGAAATTTACAAAAAAACATATTATCAACAAAAAGCATACCTGAATAAAAAAGGCCGTTTCAGTAAAATGAAACGGCCCTTTCTTTAAGAAAAACTTTCTTATCAGAGTTTTTCAATTTTAGTTGTCATAGGTGCATCACGTTCGGTAGTAGCCTTTAAAACATACATTCCCGGTATCAATTTCACGAGGTTGATCTTCTTTGTAATACTTAGCTGGTCTTTGTTGAATACTTCCTGGTGTACCAGCAATCCTACCATATTATAAACCTGGATCGTTGTTTTACCCAGAGAAGGGGTATTCAACAGCAAGGTCAGGTTATTACTGAATGGATTAGGATAGGTCTTAAACTGAGTGGTTGTATTAACAGGTGAGGTTACAGTGGTGCCAGTTGTGGTGGTACTTGTAGTAGTGGTACTTGTCTGCTCCATTCCGGATGAAACTGAAGTGTTAGAACTGGAAGTGCTGGAACGAACAATTATGCTCTTGGTATCCGAACTCGACATTCCCTTATCATCTGTTATCGTTAACCGGAAGGTATAAGTTCCAGCAGCTCCAAGTCCACCTGCTGCGGTTCTTGCCAGATGAGTATCAGTTATAGAAGCTGTTGATGGTCCAGATATCTGGGTCCAATCATACTTTACAATTGTTCCATCCGGATCATAAGAACTTCTGCCATCCAGGTATGACCAGTTTGTTGGGAGGGTTATGCTTGCATCCGCACCTGCATTAGCAATGGGAGCCTGGCCAATAATCTGGTTAGATGGGGCTGCGAGAACGGTGATGCTCTTTTGTGCTGTAGCGGTTGCTCCATTGTTATCAGTAACAGTTATTCTGTAAGTATAAGTACCCAGGGTATTAAGTCCCGTTACATTTGTTGATGAACTTGCCGGGGATTGGATAACTGATCCTGAGGGACCTGAAACAAAACTCCATGCATATTTGCTGATTGATCCATCGGAATCAGCTGCTGAACTTACCAGGGTTACAGAACTTGTAGGCTGTACAATACTTACATTGCTTCCTGCACTAACGGTTGGCGCCTTATTGGCTGTAGATGTACCATTCACCACGAGAGTAAAGCTGCTGGTTCCTGTACCACCATCATTATCCCGAACAGTTAACTGAAAAATATAAGTACCTACGCCAAGGAAAGAGGCGGTTGTTCTTGAAGCAGTAGCACTTCCAATCTGGGCGGTATTAGGTCCTGATACCTGACTCCACTGATAGGAAGTTACCGTTCCATCGGGATCATAAGAAGACCTGCCGTCCAGGTAGATCCAGTTTGTGGGTGAGGTGATGGTCTGGTTGGGACCCGCTACAGAAACCGGACTGGCATTACTTGAAAGTGCCTGGGCAACATTTATCTGAACATCATCTACATCTGTCGCATTATCGTTATCCCTAACAGTTAGTCTATACACATAGGTTCCGGCTGAAAGGCTCGATATGGTGGTGCTGCTGGAAGAAGGGGACTGAATGGTACCACCTGTGGGACCAGAAATTTTGGTCCAGCTATACCCGGCTATAGTACCATCTGAATCGGTACCCGAGCCGGAAATTGAAACAGAGCTGGTTGGCAGGCTTACTGCCTTATCGGCACCGGCATTTGCTGTTGGTGCATTATTAGCTACCACCGTTTGTGTGCCTACTACAATGGTTGTGGTAGCAGAGGTGGTTGCACCATCATTATCCCTTACGGTCAGCCGAAAGGAATAGGTTCCGTTTGCCAGTCCACCCGCTGTTGTCCTTACCTGCGTGGGGGATGCAATTGATGCTGTGGTTGGTCCTGATACCTGTGACCACTGGTAGGAACTGATGGTTCCATCCGGATCACTTGAAGCCCGGCCGTCGAGATAACCCCAACTTGTGCCGGAAGAAAGATTCTGGGTTACCCCTGCATTTGCAATAGGTGCCAGATTTCCGCTGGTAGTAGAGCTGGAAACTATAACCTGAACATCATCTGTATCAGTTGCACCAGCATTATCTTTTACCGTTAGACGAAAGACATATGTACCAGCGGCAAGAGATGTAATATTTGTACTTGCACTTGAAGGGGATTGAATTGTTCCTCCTGTTGGGCCAGATACTTTGGTCCATGTATAAGATGCAATAGTTCCATTCTGGTCCGTTCCACTACCCGCCAGGGTGGTTGAGGTAGTAGGAAGTGTAACATATTTATCAGCACCGGCATTTGCTACAGGGGCTGCATTTGTGGTGGTGGTTGATCCACCTGCAGGTGAAACGTCTGCAAGGGTAGCTGTGCTATTTCCAATTTTAAATTCATCGACATAAACAACCCTGCGCTTAGCGATTGTGTTTCCCCATGATGTGTTCCAGCTTGCAAGCCATGGCCACTTATATATACCAACCTTTATATATGGTACTTTCGCGAAATTACCACCATACCAGTTGGGTCCGGTATAATTGACAACAAGCTGACCATTTTTATAAACTTTTACAAAACCGTTATCTGCAGTGGTCCAGTTACGGTTAACTGCCCAGTCTGTCCATTTGTCCAGATCAACAGGTCCTAAGTCATATTCTATTGATTTGATAGTGCTTCCACCGTTAGCCTGTACATCATTTTTATCATAACTGATAACACAGATCCAACGGTTATTCTGAATACCAATACGCATGGGATTGGTCCACCTTGAACTGGTTCCGCATGGCAAAGGTTTATCGTGAATATTAAAACCCAGACTTTCTGGAGCTCCTTCTGCATATTGGTAGCTCCATCGGGGAATATATAAGGAAAGCGCGATCCAGCGCATATCCAGGGTCTGATAATTACAGGCATTATTCCAGATCAACTCTGCGCCAGCATGCTCACGGTCCTGGTTGTAAGGAGAATAAGGTTTATCGAGTTGAAAACGTGCACTATAAGATCCGGCACGTTTGAACGAATCACTGCGGATCATCTTGCTAAATGGCTGGGAGATACTGATACTGTTAACTTCCTGCCATGAGTTCAGCCAACCGGTAGTAGGAACACCGGTGAGACTGGGAAAACTACTACTTTCAACACCATCCTGGAAGATCAGTTTCTGAGCTACCACCGGTAATTGAAAGCAAAAGATAAAAAAGAGTAAAAAAAGCTGCAAACCCACGGGACGGGCTTTAGAATTGGGTAAATTAATCAGCGACATAACCTGGTTTTTATAGGAAAAGCCAGAAAAAGGCAAAACTCATGCCACCGATTTTTTTTTATTGTGTATGTGAATAACTTGTGTAATTATCTTCAATAATTTTATAATGTGTTCTTATTCAGTAGATTATAAAATAATTCATTGATAATGTACATATAAAACATTAACAGTTGTTTAGCACTTATATTATAATAAAAATTAATGTTGCGACACAAAAAAGCCTGATTTCTGGTGGAAAATCAGGCTTTTTAGATTTTAGAATAAGTAAAAATTCTTTAGAGCTTTCGTATTTTTCCGGCTATGGGTGAGGGTTGGTCATTGATCCTTACACTCAAAAAATAAGTTCCCGATTGCAACGATCTTATATCAACAGGCCTGGAAATAAGTGCTGTTTCTTTTGTGAATACTTCCTTATATAATAATACCCCTGAAACAGCGTATACCAGCAACTCGCATTTACCCGTGGCAGGAGTTTGCAATTTAAACTGGAAGTTGCCATTATTTGGATTGGGGAATAACTTAAGCTGATTGTCAGTCATAGAACTTACAGCATTTACCACAATATTTTTATCAGCTGTAGCGCCGAGGTTATCCGTTACCGTTAGGCGGAATGAATAGTTTCCGGCCTGCAGACCACTCACTTTAGTCTCCTTTGCTGAACTCTCATGTACTAGCGCCTGGGTTGGTCCTTCCAGCAGATCCCATTTGTATCTGACGATTGTTCCATCGGGGTCATAGCTGGCACTACCATCCAGGGTAATATCATTTATCATGCTTATATCTGCCTTAAAAGAGGAGGGCATCATAATCTGAGGCTTTTTATTGGCAATGGCTTCCGCCTTTACCTCCACTGTTACATTCGCGCTTGCAGATCCCCCGCGGTTATCAGTTACCGTTAACCTGAAGGCATATTTGCCACTGGTTAGTCCGGTAATATTGGTAATTGATGAGGTAGGCTTTTCGATTTTGGCATTAATGGGTCCATTCACCTGCTGCCAATTATAAGTGTTGATGGTTCCATCCGGATCCACTGAAGCCGATCCATCTAAAACTGTTCGATTTACTGGTAAAGCAATAACCTGGTTCTGACCCGCGTTTGCGAGGGGATTGATATTTGCCGCAACTGCGTTAATGGGGTCTACCAAAATGCTGACTGTATCACTATCTGCTGCACCATTATTATCCCTTATGCTTAAGGCGAAACTATAGTTTCCTTTTAAGGGGAAGCTAACAGGTGATTTGGCCTGGCTGGTATTGGAAATTATCGCATTGGAGGGGCCGGCGATCTGTATCCACAAGTAGTTGGCTATAGATCCATCGGGGTCAGAAGATGCAGTTCCATCGAGGTATGCTGGTGCTGCAATGTCATTGATTGTCTGGTCGCTGCCTGCATTTGACACCGGGGGGAGATTCACCACAGTAGCATTAAGTACAGTTATTTTGACATCATCACTGGCTTTGCCTCCCTGGTTATCAGTTACGGTGAGCCTATAAGTGTATGAGCCATTAACGAGACCGGTAATGGAAGTGGAAGCGTTGGTTGGGGTAGCGATTATGGAGCCGGAAGGTCCTGTGACGAGCGACCATGCGTAGGAACTAATACTGCCATCATTATCTTTTGCTGTTCCGGTAAGTGTTACATAGTTTTTTGGCAGTTGTATGGTTTGGTCGCTACCTGCATTAACAGAAGGTAAGGAGTTGGGCGTTGGAGCCACCTGATCAGTATAGAGAAAATCCTGCAGCGTAGCTTCGCTTGTTCCCATTTTTATATCATCTATATAAATCGCTCTTTTCCGCGAGATCCGGCTTCCCCATGCTTCATTCCAGCTGTTTAGCCAGGGCCATTTGTATATACCCATTTTAATATATGGGAGTTTGGCAAAATTTCCACCATACCAATTGGGTCCTCTATGATCTACAAGGAGTTTACCATTCTTATAAACTTTTACGAACCCATCATCAGCAATGGTCCAGTTGCGGTTTATGGCCCAATCTGTCCATTTATCAGTTTCAATTGGCCCCATATCGTATTCCTTTGTCACAAGAGTTGCTCCCGAGTTGGCCTGAACATCATTTTTATCAGCCGTGATGGTGAGGATCCAACGGTTATTTCTTACCCAGATATTCATGGGGTTAGTCCAGCGTGAACTGGTTCCGCAGGGGAGGGGATAATCATGCACATTAAACACCACGCTTTCAGGAGCGCCTTCGGGAATACCATAACACCATTCAGGAAGGTAAACGGATAAAGCCATCCATGCAAGATCATAATCAGGGTTTTTGCATGCATCATTCCATATCAGTTCAGAACCTCCATTTATTCTTTTAATGTTGTCGGGATATTCAGCCCTGTCGAGCTGAAAGCGGGCACTGTACTTACCTGAGCGGGATACTGAATCAGTTCTCATCAGGGTGCTGTAAGGTTGGGAAACAAACATGCTGTTGGTTTCCTGCCAGTATTTTAGCCATCCTGTTGTTGGATCAGCGGAAAGAACAGGGAAGTTAATATCTTCAACCCCCTCCTGGAAGATGAATTTCTGCGCATTAGCAGGCAAAATTTTCAACAGCACAAGGCACAACACTACAAAGGATTGCAAAATAGTTTTGCGGACCTTTTGTTCGATGCAGGGTACATGCATAAACAAGGTTTTTACAGGGATTCGGATTAAATTCTATTGGTATTAACGCCAAATGAAGCATTTTCGTATCAGAGATGGAATGGGCTATACCCAGATTCATTGATTTTTATGGTAAAAGCAATAGATTCTATATTTATTCCGTTTGAATAAGCTTGATAATCAATTAATTTTCGGTTTTTTACTGTGTTGTTAGCTATATAAATAAATAAGGCCGTACCAGTATTTTTTTTAATATTAGCAGATAATGAAGTTGCGTATGCCCTATAAAGTTTTCGGTGTTAGAAATTTATTTGTTTTAAGCCTGGTTATTTTGACGATTTCGTGTGCGAGTCCGGAAAAAGCCAGGTATTTTAATAAACTGGGTGATGAGACCTTTCCGCGCCAGGAGCTGGTTTCGGCGCATGTTATACGCAAAGCTGATATACTTAGTATTAATGTTAGCAGTATCAATATTGAAGAGAACCAGATTTTCAATGCACCCAATGTAGCGGTAGTTCCAGGGCTCGTTAATGAGAATCCAACACACGGTGCGGGATACCTTGTTGATAATGATGGGATGATCAGTTTCCCAATGATCGGAAATGTAAAAGTGGAGGGCCTGAATAAAAAGCAGGTTTCCGAGTTGATTCGCGATAAACTTATTTCAGCCAAACTGATGCTCGATCCTATTATCGCGGTTCGGATCCTAAACTTCAGGGTCACCGTTCTTGGTGAAGTAGCCAGTCCCAAAATCATAAATGTTCCCAACGAAAAGATCACGTTAATGGAAGCATTGGGTATGGCGGGAGACATGACGCTGTATGCTAAAAGAGATAATGTACTTCTCATTCGTGAGGAAGGTGACGAAAAGATCACAAGAAGATTAAACCTGAATAAAAAAGAATTACTTGAGTCGCCATATTATTACCTGAGAGCAAATGATGTGATTTATGTAGAATCAAATAGCGTAAAGCTTCAGAATACGAGCAGGCTAAATCAATTACTACCTACAGTGCTCAGCGGACTGGCCTTCCTCGCAATTATCATTGACCGTTATCGTTAAGACTTCAACTTTAAGCTGTATACCTACAATGTCAAATGACTTTTCATACGACCCAAGAGAATCCGGATCGAATATTATAACAATAATTAAGAGGAAATTTCTTCCTTACTGGCCCCTGTTATTCCTTTTGGTGGGAGTGGCACTGGTATTAGCAAACCTTTATGCAAAGAGCCTCACGCCTGTTTACCAGATTTCATCTTCCATTCTTATAAAGGATGAAAAGAAAGGGATCAGTGAGTCGAAGATGGTGGAGAGTATTGATTTTTTCGAAATGAATAAGATCGTTGAGAATGAAATCGAAGTACTTCAATCGCATACCCTTATGCGCAAAGTAGTGGAAGACCTTGGGCTCTATTGTACTTATTATGAAAATGGTGAAGGTAAATTGAAATCCGCCTATGCGACCGTGCCGGTGAAGATGAAACTTAAAGAGGTTTTGAAATCTACAGAAGGGAGCCCTATACCATTTATTATAAATGAGAATGCAACTATCGTTACGATCAATGAAAAGCAATACCCTGTAAACCAGTGGGTGCAAACAGAATGGGGCAATGCTTATTTCTACAGTGCCATCCGTGACAGCGCCGATCTTCAATGGAAGAACAAGAAATTTTACTTTACCCTGGTAGATCCTAAAGTAGTGGAGAATGGCTTATTGGCCGGCCTCAAAGTGGCAGCTATTAATAAACTTGCTACAGTAGTTCATCTGAATATGAAAGACCCCGACCCGAGGAAGGGTGAAGATATTTTGAATGGATTGATCAAGGTATATCTGCAGGCGGAAGTTGATGATAAAAACCAGGCAGCGCTTAATACACTTGCTTCTGTTGAAGGGCGTCTCGACTTTGTAGTTGGTCAATTGGATTCAGTTGAAAATGCTATTCAGAAATTCAGGACCCGGTCAGGGGTAATTGATATCAGCCAGCAGGGCAGACAATATCTTGATGCCATCGGAATGTATGATAGGCAGTTGCAGGATATAAATATTAAAATGTCTGTACTGGATGAAATTGAAAACTATGTTGCTGATGGATCCAATGCAAGCAATATAATGCCTTCTACTATTGGGGTAAATGATCCCGCACTAACACAGTTGATGGGAAGATTAAACGATGCACAGCTACAGTTTGAGAAACTTAAGCATACGACTGGTGAGAATAGTCCCGTGTTACTGGCGGTCAAGGACCAGATAAAACAGATCAGACCATCTATTCTTGATGCGGTTAAGAATCAGAAAGTGAATCTTACCATTGCAAAATCAAATCTCAGTACTGCTTCAGGTAAGTATTCATCCCTGTTAAGTTCAATCCCGCAAAAAGAAAAACAATTGCTGGAGATAAGTCGTCAGCAATCTATCAAGAACCAGATATATTCTTACCTGCTGCAGCGAAGAGAGGAAGCAGCACTTTCCTATTCTACCACAGTAGGCAATACAAGGGTCATAGATTATGCAAGATCATCGCTTGCCCCTGTTAGTCCAAACCGGCTTTTGCTGATGGTCATTTTCTCTTTACTGGGAATAATAGCATTCATTGGATTTGTATTTTTTAAGGAAGATATCTCTTCGAAGATGCTTTTCCGTAAGGATATTGAAACCATTTCTGATCATGCTGTGGCAGGCGAGTTATGGAAACACCCGGGAGGATCATCTGGTAAAAAAAATTCACGGGTTGGGCAAGTGGTTGAGGAGCAGGTCAGGTTATTACGTAATCAGTTTTTTCTGAGTGATTTTAAATCAGAAAGGTCGCTGCTGATAACTTCAGCCGTTGGAGGAGATGGTAAATCTTTCCTTGCCAGGAAACTTGCTTCCAGCCTTGGTGCTATTGGCAAGAAAGTACTCTTAATAGATTTTGATACAGTAAACCAAAAGCTGACCAATGAATTCAATATGAGTGGCAGGAAGGGGCTGGCTGACTTTTTGAATAAGAAGGCAACAATGGAAGAGTTAGTTCACAGGGTTGATAATGATGGAGAGTACTATGTGCTTCCTGCTGGTACTCGTGTTTTTGAAAGTGATGAATTGCTGGTGGCCGAATTAATCCCCATGCTTCTTAAAGAACTTGAAACCCGTTTCGATAATATTATTGGTGTAACCGCCCCGCTTGAAAAAGATACAAATATGGTTTTGCTTAGCAAGCATTTTTCCAATACCGTTTTTGTATTGAAACAGGGGCATACCCCAAAGGCACAGGCTGCCCATTATATCGGCAGGAATCAGCCTTTGTTACCCTCTGGCGCAAAGATTATTTTTAATGCAGTGCCAAAGAGAGGAATGGGTGCCTGGGGAGAAGAATTTGGATATGGATATTACTATACTACTACGTAAGTATTACAGTAAAAATCCTATTTATAAGTAATATATACGATTAAATGTCGTTTTATAATGAACCCTCTTTAGTACCCTAATGTGACTGAAGTGGCGAAGCTTTTGTGTAGACTGGAATAACTTCGAATATTTATGAATTGGTTTGTTACGAAATGTGAACGTGATCAGTTAAAGTCTGTATCCAGGAATCTTGAAAGGTATGGTTATGATATATTCAGCCCATACCTGATTGCGACCAGGAATAACAACAAGCACTTCATCCGTGGAAACGTGGAAAAGGATTTTTATCAGTTGTTGTTTATAGCAGGCGATAACTATCCAACGGATAAGGAACTGAAGAATTCAGGTGCCATTCATCCTATGTATTATCTGAAGGAGAGGGCAATCATTACTGAAAGTGAGATTTCAATTCTCAGGTTATTGTTTCAAAAGACAGTACCTCTCATTATTGAAAAATGTCCCGTAAAATTCGATAATGCTGAATTTTCATATGGTCCATTTCTAATGAACCAGGAAATTGACATTGAAGTGGATAATGTTTATAAGATATCTATTCATCGCCTGGGGTTTTGCCTCCTTATAATAGATCCTCTTAAAAATCTGGTAAATGATATTGAACAAATGATCAGAAGCAAATCGTCTGAGAACGTGATTAAGATTGTCTGATAGTCATTTATTTCAATCAAAATTACCATTAATGTTTTCAGTACTGCTTCCGGCATTCAAGCTCACCTATCTTCGGGAAGCTATTGATAGCGTGCTGGCTCAAAGCTTCCGGGATTTTGAACTTATCATTGTTAATGACCGATCTCCGGAAGATATTGCCGGCCTGGTAGCCACTTATTCAGACAATAGGATATCATATTTTGAGAATGAGTTTAATCTGGGAAGCAAGAATCTTGTTTATGCCTGGAATCGTTGTGTTGATCTTGCAAACAGGGAATATGGTATCATTTTCTCGGATGATGATATTTTGCATGAACGGTTTCTGGAGGAAATTTCCCTTCTAATAGCAAAATATCCGGCTCATGATCTTTTTTATACCCGACCAGCGGTTATAGATCAGAATGGTGCAATGTTGCGTATGACCACCTCATCACCTGAGTGGGAAGATGTTTATGATTTTATCTGGCATCGTGTAAGTGGTAAAAGAGACCTGTTTGCACAGAATTTTGTTTTTCGCCTGTCAGCCTTAAAATCCATTGGAGGGTTTGTTGACTTCCCCATGGCCTGGGCTTCTGATGATGCCACCTGGTTCCTTCTTTCTAAAGCGAAGGGAGTGGTAGCATCCAGCAAGGCCCTGGTTTACTGGAGATGGAGTGAGATCAATATTTCAAATACAGGAAATTTCAAGCACAGACTTGAAGCAGTTAAACCGTTTCAGGTATGGTGCCATAATTTTGTTGAAGGCCTGGATGATTTAAGCGGAGAACATCAGTTTATTAAAAACCAGATTCTCCGGCAATTGCCCCTTCGGACCGTTCATTCCGAGCAGTATCTTTTATCGAGATTGTTCAGAACGAAAGGATCTCTCCGGGGCATTTTATTTTATATCCGGAACAGGAATCATTTTGGATTTGGTTTCAAAGGAATGTTGAAATTAATGTTTAGGGCCTGACAGCTATGTTGCAATCGCTTCAGAAAATAGTCTTTTACCTTGTATTGTTACTGACAGCTATCAATATAGGCGTGTTTTTTTGTCCCTCCCCATATATCTATCTCGCCGATGCATTAAATATTGGATTGCTTGGTTTATGCGTATGGCATAATAAAAAATTGGGAGCACTTCCTGGTACTGTAATACAGGCATGGAGTATTTTATCAGTTTATACACTTGTTCTGGTATTAAATACTGAGAATATTGTGAACTTATCCAGCGGTATTGCGGCAATGCGATCTATGTATCCATATTTTCTTTTTTATTTCATTGCTTTATTGATAAGGAAGGAGGATATACCACGATTCATTGATTATATAAATTTGTTTTGTCTTTCAGGTGTTGTATTGGCTGTTGTGCAGAGTTTTTATGGACAGGAGCCTTTATTTTCTCCAGGAGGTTTCTATAATACCGGGCATTGGGCAGGACAGCAAATGATGATAAATGGTTTCATGGCAAGAGTTATGTTGCCCACACTTTATACAATACTGATCATGTTTGTTTTCAGTGTCACATACCTTTTGGTGGTTCGATTTAAACTGAAGTATGTTCTGTTAGCTTTATCATTTCTGATTGCAATTTTTATAGGTTATGCCCGCTCACAATGGATTGCAACTATAGTGTCCATGATTCTGGTCATGGCACTTATATTCGGATACCGGCAAAATAGGATCATCATGGTTCTTTCTGTGTCTGCCTTAAGCATAATTACTATTTTATTCATTTTATCGAATATTGATATACCAGGTTTGAGCGATCTTTCCCAAAGTCTTACGGAACGAGTTCGTGAGTTAACCTTTGATATACAAAACAGGGAGGGAAACCTTGGCTCCAGAATAAGAACAGTTGAAAGGAGTATGCAAATATTTCAACGCAGCCCATGGTTTGGTGTGGATTATAATTTTCCCGCGATTTATGAGATGACTGAATTGACAGATGTAGGATTTACCTATATGCTGATTACAACTGGAATAGTTGGGGTTACTCTGTTTGCTTATCTTTTTTTTATAGCATTAAGGGGTGCCTGGTTAATGTACAAGCAAAGCTTTCGTGCAAATGATATCCTGGGCTTATTACTATCCATTCTTGTAATTGGGAATATCATATTGTTTATGATTACACAATCATTTAATCAGTTTTATTTTGTTACGGCAACGTTTGCAATAAGCTTCGGGCTTTATTGTAATTATTTTTCCCGGGAGAAAAAAATAGGAATAATCTAGAGTACAGGAATAATGCAGAATATTGAAAACATTAGCTCCGCAGGGTTAAGAGGAGTTCTCGGAAAACTATTTAAGAATAAGGTTTTCAAGAATTTCTCTGTGCTAAGTGCCAGTAACGTTCTGGTACAGGCGCTAACTATTTTTTCCAGTATTAAAATTGCAAGAAGTCTTGGACCCGGAGATTTTGGAAAATATGGCTACTTCATTACGCTGAGCGGAATTTACAGTGTATTTGCTGGTTTTGGGCTTCGTACTGTCATAACGCGTTATGTTTCAGCACGAAATTATAATGGCATAAAGCTGGTACGCAACGTAATGTTAATGCGGGCTTTATTGCTTATTCCTATCAGCGTTATAATTTTCGTTCTAAATGCCATAAGTACAGAGTTGGTATTTGATGAGCTGCTTTTATTTGTACTAATTGGCTATATATTTTCACTGCTTGCCTGGGATGCGCTTGAGGCATATGTTTTCGGACAGCAGAAGATGAGTTTTTCCTCTGTCGTAAATCTTTCCAGTGCCGTTCTATGGGTGTTGATTGTTCTGCTTATACCTAAAGCACATATAACGGTAACACTATTATTAGTTATAACCTTTTTATTGGCATTACTGAAATCAGCATTTCTGTTTTTTCGTTTAAGGACCAATTCAATGTTGTCTGTTGCAGCAGAAAATGAAGAGATCAGTTTCATGGACCTGGTTAAAGAAGCATTTCCTTTTTTCTTACTCGCTGTATTCACAGTTTTTTCAACTAAGGTCCCTTATACCTTCCTGGCAATGAACTCAACAAAGGAAGAAGTTGGATTCCTGAATATTGCATTAAGAATTGCCAGTCCACTGCAGATGCTTGTACTTACCATGATGTCGGCAGTATTCCCAAATATTAATAAGAAATTTAATGAGGATAGGAGTTCTTTCATTGGAAGTGTTTCCTCATTGTTAGTACTGGTTGTGGGTGTGGGTATGGTGGGTGCTTTTGTAATAAGCATTTTCAGTAGCGAAATTGCATTATTGATTTATGGAAAACAATACCTTCCTGCAGCTGATGTTATTGCATCGCAGGTGTGGTATACCTTATTGTATGCTATCTTATGTTTTATCGGAACTATTTTTAGTGTTCTTCATGAACAGAGCCTTATGGCAAGGTTATCTTTTGTGAATGCTATTTTATGTACAGTTGTACTTTATATTTTCTCCTTTCAGGGGGCTGTTGGACTCTCGAATGGTTTTATCGTGGCATCAGTTATAGGAATAATTTTTCATTGGTATTATTTGCAAATGAAAATGCCGGTGAAAATATCCATCCCTCTTGTTTCAATGCTTGGGATAATAATGGCTTTACTTTATGTTGTGTCAATCCTGTTTGCAGACACCAGTTTGATAATAAGATTATTGGTTGCTGCAGCAGCTGCAGGCATTATTGGTATTGTGCTCTATAATTATTTTATCAGGAATAGTTTAAAGTTCCGTTAATGAAGATCTGTATAGTTACTAATTATCACGAGGAAGCTACTTCCTATTTGTATAAGCATCTGGCTGAACAACATGACGTGTCTATTATTTACCTGGTTAATTCTGGAAATAAGAAGACGCATATTTTTGATTTAAGTATAGTTCCGGAAGGTCATTATGGCCTCGTGGATCCCGTACTTGCAAAAGCTGTTCTGGAAACGTATACAAGCTACCTTACGAATACCGGCAAGGTCCGGTTTTACGTATTTTCTAACAAAGGCTATAGTTCAGGTATAAATTATAAACTTTTTTCTAAGCTATCCAGGATCATTAAGCAGGAGAGGTATGACCTGGTGCATATTATAGGCCAAAACCCGTTCCTGATGGTTCTACATTTTGGATTGGGCAACACTCCCATAGTTCAAACCTTACATGAGAGTTATGCTCATCTGGGTAAAACCCACTGGAGTACCAGGCTATTCATGCGTTATCTTAAATCTGGTAACGTTAAAATGATATTTCATTCTGAAAATACGCGTAATCGGTTTTATCGGGGTAATATAAAAAGGTACCATGAATCAGTTGTAATACCGCTTGGATTTCATGAGATACTAGGTGTATTCCGAAAGAATTCTTTACCCACCCTGAAGAAGACAATATTATTTCTAGGATATGTGAAGCCATACAAGGGTGTAGAGTATCTTGTTGATGCCTTTAATCAGGTAAGGGAACGTATAGCTGATGCGCATTTAATGATAGCCGGAAAGTGGTCGATGCCCGAACTCTATGAATCAATAAAGGACAGGAAGGATATCACTATAATAAATAAAGTTGTGGACGTTGAAGATATGGTTGACCTTGTGCAGAAATGTTATTTTATTGTTTGCCCATATGTTACAGCTTCACAAAGTGGCGCTCCCCTAACCGCATTTGAATTTGATAAACCAATCATCACCACTGATGTAGAGGGTTTATCTGATATGGTGGAGAATGGTGTTAATGGATTTGTTGTAAAGAAGGAAAATGCCGCAGCTCTTGCTGATGCAATTGAAGAACTATTAATTAACGAGAACCTTTATCAGGAATTTATTTCTAACATAAATAAGTTCAGGATAAATTCTGGCAGTTATACTGAATCAGTAATTAATAAAACGGTTTCCGTATATAGAAACGCAATGGGGATTTCATCTTTAGATCATGACTGATTATACTATTGCCTACATGGGCACTAAAGGTTTCCCCTTTGGCTTTGCTCAAATTGAAAGGCAAAAACTGATAGCAAAAGGATTGATCCAAAATGGTGCAGAATTGATCATTGTATCAAGGTATGGGATCCATAATTCTTTTCCACTTCAATATGAGCAAGGGGTAAATGAATTTGAGGGAATACCATTTGTTTATAGTTCGGGGCAACCCATTCGGCCAGCCGGAATGCTGAAACGCACCACCCTTAAAATACGTGGTCTTTTAAATGAGATTCGTTTTGTTATGAAATGGAAGGGTGATAAACGTATTATGCTTGTATCAACCAATTATTTCAGGAATATACTGTATTACAGGGTTCTGGCATCATTAAGCGGTGCCACCATGGTGGTAGATAATGTTGAATATTGGTCATCACATAAGAGGAAAGCATCCATGCTTACTAAAATGGATAATTTTCTATATGACAGGTTCAGTCATAGGTTGGCTGATAAGGTTATATGTATAAGTGACTTCCTGGTTAAAGAGGTACAGAAAGCGGATCCTTCAAAATTTTGGATTAAGATTCCCTGCATTGTTGACTACAGCATTTTTGATGCTTTACCCGTAAAGAGGGAAAAAAGGATTTTATATTGCGGCTCATTAAATTACCTGGAGGTAATATATTTTGTAATAGATGCATTTGAACAAAGTGGCATAAATGATCATACACTTACACTGGTAGCAAATGGCTCAAAAGAAAATTCTCAACTGTTACGGGAAAGAATACAAAGGTCACCTGTATCAGACAGTATAAAGGTTTATCAGAACATGAAATATGCCGGGCTGGTAGAACTTTATAAATCAAGTTTGGCACTGGTAATTCCATTGAGGAATACAGCGCAGGACGTTTCCAGGTTTCCTCATAAGATCGGTGAATATTGTGCATCATCAGCAGCGATCATTTCCACTAATATTGGAGAGATAAAAAATTATTTTACAGATGGCAATAATGCGTTGATTGCTGCTGATTATAATACCGGGCAAATAGCTGCAAAAATGAAATATGCCACAATGTATCCCGATAAAGCCATTGAAATAGGAAAGCATTCCTACTTAACGGGTAAGAAATACTTTGAGATGAACGCTCTGGGTAATGAGCTAATGGAATTTTTCGGTTTAAAAGGTTCTACTAAATGAAGGTACTCTTTCTAATTCCTGATTTTCCTATGGATCCAGCCAACATAAAAGGTGGTGTACATTCATCATTGGTTAATTTGTTACAGGCTTTCAGAGAATCAGATGCTGAAGTATTGGTCATTACCTATTCAAAATCGGTTACTGTGCCTGCTACCTTACAAATGTCCAATAATGTTAAGGTGATGCATTATCCTAAAAGCTATTCATCATTTCCCTTCATTCCTTCACTATTAGCTGCTGGGAGGGAACTTAAAGAAGCAATCCGAAGTTTTGCTCCTGATATTGTTCATTTTCAAATGGGCGGAATATTTCTTTTGTTCAGGTATTTCATTGATCCCTCCATTCCAGTTGTACTTACCATTCATGGCATGTCCAAAATGGAATTAAAAGATGCGAAAGGATGGAAAAAGAGATCCCAGCTTTTTTTACATAACCAGGTATCAAAAATCACTATACCCGATAATCTGATACATCTTTCGGAGTCTTCCCGCCAATTGTCAGGATTCACTGAGGCAAAGAATCTTGCTATTATTCCAAACCCGGTAAGTCCCGTTTTTTTTCAGAATGCTAGTTCCGGTTTCAATCCGGAGAAATTATTATACCTGGGTGCTATCAATCCAAGAAAGAATTTGATTTTATTACTGAATGCCTTAGCAGAGTTAAGATCACAAGGGTGTTTGTACGAGCTTACAATTGTTGGTGATTATCAGGAAGAAACCTATCGGAGAGAAGTTGAGTCAGTTATAAGCAGTTTGAACTTGGAAGATAGTGTTAGCTTTTTGGGATGGCAATCGCAGAAGCAGATCCTTGACATCATCCGGGAGATTGCAATTCTTGTAATGCCTTCAGAACAGGAAAATATGCCAATGGCAGCGTTAGAAGTAATGGCTTCAGGTAAACCGGTAATAGCAACTAAAGTTGGAGGAATACCTGAGATCATCGATGATGGTCGTACGGGCTTTCTCTTTGAGAAAGGGGATAGCAAAGCATTGGTAGAGATCCTTAAAAATTTGTATCATAATCCTGGAATGATAATAGAAGCGGGTAAAGCAGCAAAGGAAAAAATGGAAGAATCATATAAAGCTGAGAGAATAGCTTCACGCTTATTACAATATTACCAGAATGTAGTGAAAAAAGAGTCCGGACAATGAAAATGCTAAAGGATAGCTTTGGTTTCTTGCTTTATAAAATAGGAAGATTATTTCCATTCGATCATAACTCTAAGGTTCTTTCGCTTTATTGTCACCGTCCATCTGTATCATTTTTTGAAAGTCTGGTAATATGGTTAAGGGAAAATGGTTTCCGATTGATCAGTCTTACGGAGTTGGAAAAATTGCTTGAAGAGGGAATTGCAAAAGATAAATGCGTGGTTATTACACTAGATGATGCGCATATATCGAATAACAAATTATTGCCATCGATAGAGAAATATAATGTGCCTGTTACTATTTTCGCACCTGTGGATCCTCTTTATGAAGGTTCTTATTGGTGGGACTATGTAAGTGCAAATAGTGAAGGCATGAAGGTAAAGCATTTGTTGAGGAAATGGAAGATGATGGATGTTAGTTCATTCGATGTTATGATGGCTGATTTGAGATCTAAAAAATCAGTTCCCAGAACGTCCATGACTGTAGAAGAGCTGCAGAAAGCTGCCAATGTAAAAACAATTGAGATCGGGGCTCACACAGTATCTCATCCCATATTAACTCAATGTGAGGATGAAAGGATCAGGATGGAACTGGAAGGTGGAAGATCCAGATTGTCTGAAATAGTTGGAAAGCAAATTAAATATCTTGCTTATCCAAATGGAAATTATTCAGAGAATATAAAATTAATGGCCAGGTCTTCAGGATATAAACTGGCATTTACTGTTGAACAAAGGCTGATAGATCTGAAGACTGATGACTGGCTGGCCTTACCCAGGTTTGCTCTTAATGAAGAAGGAGGACATTTTGAAAATCTGGCGCGGGTAATGGGAACCTGGCAAAAGTTTTTTTTCTGGAAGTTCTGAAATTCTAATAGTAGTTTTTTAATAAAATAATTATGGCTTTATTGAGGAAGAGATTTTTATTTCTGGATGTTAAAGAATATTGGTACACATATAAGGGTGGGTTAACAAATTGGATCTCTTTAACAGCATGCTGTCATATGAAAATGCCTTTCAGGAACAGTGGCCTGATGAAAGAATCCCGTTCCTGGACTATAGAGAATGATCTTACATTATCCGAAGAAGAGATACTGGCCGGTTATTCAAAATCTTTAAGGCAGCAGATAAGGCAGGCCAGAGAAGGCGGTATAATAATTGTTTTTGAAAAAGAGATAAGCGAGTTTGTTACGTTTTTCAATGATTTTGCTGAACGTCATAACCTAAACCCAACCAGTAAAAGAAGGTTAGAGGAACTGGGAGAAGATCGCTTGTTCAGTTATGCGGTTTATGAAGGGCAGAAATTATCCGCACATTCTTACCTGCTTGACCGTCCCAATAAAATTGTTCGTTCATGGCAATCAGCCTCTGGCAGAAGTATAGAGGGGGCTGACAAAAATCTTGTTGGGAAAGCAAATAAATTGTTGCATCATGAGGATATGAAATATTTCAAAAGCCAGGGGTTTGAAGTTTATGATTTTGGAGGCTATGCCATGGATCCACCCACAGATTCGCTGGCGGGTATAAATAGTTTTAAAGCATCCTTTGGTGGAAAAGTAGTGGAGTGCAAAGATTACTATTCATATCCTTTTGTTTTCCTGAAATGGTTAGGAGGTTTGTTTGGGCTGGTTGGTCGGGGATGACCTTCACCTATGCAAAGATTCAAAGTAAGTATATATGCTTTTTAATTCCATAGAGTTTGTTTTTTTCTTCATAATAGTTACGGGACTTTATTTCCTGTTACCACACAAGTACAGATGGTTCCTGTTACTGGCGGCAAGTTGCTATTTTTATATGGCATTCGTTCCGGTATACCTGCTAATACTGGCGTTTACTATTGTAGTTGATTATTTCGCCGGTATTTATATAGAGAATAGCAGGGGACATAAAAGGAAACTATTGTTGATAGCAAGCCTGATAGCCAATATTGGTGTTCTGGCTGTATTTAAGTATTATAATTTCATCAATGATAATATAACTCATATCCTGGGGAATTTCGGGATACCTAATAACATACCATACCTACAGATCCTTTTACCCATCGGACTTTCCTTTCACACATTTCAGGCGATGAGTTATACCATTGAAGTGTACAGAGGCAATCAGCCTGCTGAGCGTCATTTCGGGATATATTCATTATACGTTATGTTCTATCCACAATTGGTGGCCGGACCAATTGAAAGACCCCAAAACCTTCTTCATCAGTTTTATACCAAACACAAATTTGACTACAATAATGTGGTAAGTGGACTAAGGTTGATGTTATGGGGTTTCGTAAAAAAGCTTTTTATAGCAGACAGGCTGGCCATTTATGTTAATGCGGTTTATGGCAACCCCGAGGAACATACAGGGATCACATTAATAGTGGCCACAGTATTCTTTGCATTTCAAATTTATTGCGATTTTTCAGGGTATTCTGAAATAGCCATTGGCTCGGCGAGGGTGATGGGCTTTGACCTGATGAAGAATTTTAATCGTCCTTATCTGGCTCAGAATATCTCCGAATTCTGGAAAAAATGGCATATTTCACTTTCAACATGGTTTAAGGATTACCTGTATATTTCACTTGGAGGTAACAGGGTATCCCTTCCACGTGTGTATCTAAATCTGTTCATAGTTTTTCTTATAAGTGGACTATGGCATGGGGCTAACTGGACATATGTTATCTGGGGCGGATTGAATGGAATTTACCTGATCACAGCCATGATGCGCAGGAAATATATAGATCAGTATATCGGGAAAATAATACCGGTGAATAACAGGTTCATCAAGGTTGTAAATATTCTCATCACATTTATACTTATCTGTTTCTCCTGGATATTTTTCAGAGCTGAATCATTGGACGATGCCATGCTAATAATAGGTCGTGTTTTTACTTTTTCCGGACCTTTATTCTATTACAATCCTTTAATGGCTTATTGTGTAATGGCCATTGCATTCCTGCTGATTTCTGAAATTTTGCTTGAAAGGCATGGTGCTATTATATGGAAGACCTATAATAGCAATCGTTTTCTTCGCTACTCAAGTTATGTAGTTCTGGTATTGATCATTTTGTTATTTGGAGTGTTTGATGGGGGGCAATTCATTTATTTCCAGTTTTAACTCCAATGAATTTCAATAGTATTAACTCGGATATGAAAGCGTTCTTCAAGAATCTTCTGATTGTTTTATTTTTTATCGTATTGGCCGACCAGATGGTTGGTGCTGTGCTGAGATATTTCTATTTCCGGCAGGAATCGGGACTGGAGTACCAGACCATATACTCAATGAATAAAACAAGTGAAGATGTTCTTATATTCGGCTCGTCAAGAGCAAGCCATCACTATATACCCTCAATCATTACAGACTCAACTGGGTATTCATGTTATAATACAGGCAGGGAGGGAAATTTTACGTTGTATGAACTTGCAATATTGCGTGGGGTTTTGAAACGCTATAAACCAAAGTTCATAGTAGTTGATTTTACAGTTAAGGAGTTTCTGGAATTCCCGGGCAGCTATGATCCTTTATCAAATTTGCTACCCTTTTATAGGGGCAATCCAGATATACATGATATTATTAAATTGCGTGGCGATTATGAACCATTAAAGCTCAGATCCGCTATTTACCCTTTCAATTCCTTGATGCCTGTTATATTAGTCGGTAATATGGAGTATAACAAAAAGCGTAAGGCGAATGATAAGGGATATTTTGCCCTTCATGGGAAAATGAAACAGCCACCACAGGCATTACAACTGGACAAAAAGTATCCGGTGGACAGTAACAAGGTTAATGCATTTCGTTCTATTCTTGAACTATGTAATTCTAAAAACATTCCGGTAATGGTTGTGGTTTCTCCCTACTATGATAAATATTCATCACAGGATTATTCCGTTGAACTGGCAAAAGAAATTGCAGCCAAGCATGATGTTCCTTTTTATGATTTTTTACAATATTCTCCGATAGCAGGAAACCCGGAAATGTTTCATGATAAAGACCACTTATCATATTCAGGTGCCAGGATATTAAGTGAAAAAATTGCGAGCCTTATTCGGGAGAATATTTCCAGCAGCAATGAGTGATAAGAAAAGGATTTTAATTATAGGCCCTGTATATCCCCCAGCAGGTGGTGTGAGTATACACCTTAAGCGATTATATGAATTTTTTTCGGGCAGCTTTGATATTGAATTTGCCGATGAATCAAGAACGATAAAACCAGGTATCTTTAATATTCGTTCATTCAGACCAGGCCCTTATATCAGGATGATCAATAATTCTGATCTTGTATACATTCACAGTGGAAGCCAGCTCTTACGCGTTATTCATATTCTCATTGCAAGGTCATTCCAAAAGCCGGTTCTGTTAACTTTTCATTCTTATCCGGCCACAAGGCATGGTTTGGCAAGAAAGCTCGAATCATTTTTTTTAGCGCGCGTAAATAAGATAATCGCCGTAAATGAAATAATTGCAAAAAGGATAAATGTCCCGGAAAAGACCATTGTCAGGCATGCCTTTCTTCCCCCAATATTAAGTAAGGAGCCAGAATTGCCGGAAATAATATTAAAATGGATTAATAATAAAAGGGAAGAAGGATACCAACTGGTATGCAGTAACGCCTCTCAATTAGTTATGTTTAAGGGAGAAGATCTCTATGGTTTGGATCTCTGTATAGAATTAGCGCGTAGATGGGAATTGCAAAATATGAAGCTGGCGATTGTATTTGTAGTTTCATCGCTGGAAAAGAATGAGGAATATTATAATGAATCAGCGGCAAAGGTTAGAAGCCTGGGTATTTCAGACCGATTCCTTCTTGTAAAGGAGCCAATTTCTTTTGTGAGTCTGATCAGGCAGTCTGATATCGTATGCCGTCCAACAATGTCAGATGGGGATTCATTGACCGTTCGGGAGGCAATTGCTTTGTCAAAGCCGGTTGTAGTATCGGATGCAGTGGAACGTCCTGAAGGATCTATCATGTTCCGTTCGAGAGATATAAATGATCTTGAAAAAGTGATCGCCCAAACAGCATACGAAAAGCTGGATGGCCTCAAAAAAGAAACAGTAAGTTTTGATGGATACTATAAGCCATACGAAATATTATTCAATGAACTTACGGCAGGGAAAAAGTATGAATAATGATATTTTGGAAGCTTTTGATAAGCTGAAAACTTATTGCATTAAGGAAGGATTCAAGGGCTATGATCCTTACGATGGGTTAAATAGTAAATTATTTAACTCAATGCCTGTTTTTTCAAAGAATCGATTAGCCAGGCTTGCGTGGATCCAATTTTTTAAAAGATTTCCTTTTAATCTGAGGCCATTGGCAGGTATTGAAAAGGATTATAATCCCAAAGCATTGGGTTTATTTCTCTCAGGTTATTGCCGCATTTTCAGAAATGACCCTGATCCGGAAAATGAAAAGTTGGTTCGATTTTTTGCAGACAAATTAATTGAACTCCGTGCAGAAGGGTGGAGTGGTGCCTGTTGGGGTTATAATTTTGATTGGCAGGCCCGTGCTTTTTTTCAGCCACGCAATACTCCCACAGTAGTTGCCACCAGTTTTATATCCCATGCATTATTTGATGCTTATGAAATTTTTAAGGAAGACCGTTGGTTACAGACCGCTATTTCCTCCGCTGATTTTATATTGAAAGACCTTAATCGGACAATGGGAGAAAGCGATGAATTTACTTTCTCGTATTCTCCATTAGATCATTCCGTTGTTTATAATGCAGGCTTACTGGGCGCGGGGCTTTTAGCCCGGATATCAAGCTATACTGGTGATAAAAATTTGGCGGGTATATCTCGGAATGTTGTGGCGTTTAACACCCGGAAGCAGCAGAAAAATGGAGCCTGGGCATACGGTGATCTCAGCTATCATCAATGGATAGATAATTTTCATACTGGATTTAACCTTGAAAGTATAGCAAAGTACAGGACATATACCGGAGATCAAAGTTTCAATGCGGCATTAGAAACTGGTCTGGATTATTATTTGAACACATTTTTTACACCCGAAGGCATTTCCCGGTATTATAGTCATAAAACATATCCGGTGGATATTCATGCACCTGCGCAGTTGGTTGCAACAATTGATGCACTCGATCAATGGGAGAGGGCAGGAGGTATTATAGAGTCTGTTCTTGGCTTTACCATTAAGAATATGCAACATCGGGATGGATATTTCAGTTACCAATTAAACCGCTTTATAAAGTCAGAGGTTCCATATATGCGCTGGGCACAGGCGTGGATGTTCTATGCGTTTTCGATTTACATAAATCATGAGAAAGAGGTATGCGAGTAACAATTTGTGATATTCCTATTGATGCCCTTACAATGGCGGAAACATTGGGGAAAATTGATCAGGCAATAACCAGGAATGAAAGAATTCACCATGTTGTTGTGAATGCTGCAAAAATGGTGAATGCACAGCATGATGCAGCACTCAAAGCCAGCATTGTGGATTGTGATATAATAAATGCAGATGGGCAATCAATTGTTTGGGCATCGCGTCTTCTAAACCAACCACTTCCTGAAAGGGTTGCAGGAATAAACCTGATGGAGCAATTGGTGGAGCTGGCATTTATGAAGGGGTATAAAATTTTTTTCCTTGGAGCCCGCGAGGAAATAGTAAAAAAGGTGGTGACTGTTTATACCGAAAAGTATAGTTCAGCTATAATTGCCGGCTACAGAAACGGATACTTTGGGAGAGATGAAGACAGCGTTGTTGCAAAGCAGGTAGCGGATTCAGGGGCTCATATCCTTTTTGTTGCGATTTCATCCCCCCGAAAAGAGATATTCCTCAATGAATACAAAGATATTATTCGTACACCCTTTATCATGGGAGTAGGCGGCAGTTTTGATGTGGTAGCAGGTTTTGTAAAAAGAGCACCCATATGGATGCAGGAGTGGGGACTGGAATGGTTTTACCGGGTGATTCAGGAGCCCAGGCGCATGTGGAAACGCTATCTAGTAGGCAATACCAAATTCATTCTACTTATACTTAAGGAAAAATTCAGAAAGAGCTGACCAATGAAAATTACAATCGTAGCAGGAGCAAGGCCAAATTTTATGAAGATCGCCCCTATTATCAGGGCAATAAATGAACATAATATTGAGGCACCTAAAATTGAATTCAGGCTGGTTCATACCGGGCAGCATTATGATAAGAAGATGAGTGATGATTTTTTTGAGCAATTGCGAATCCCTCAGCCGGATAATAATCTGGGTGTGGGAAGTGGAACCCAGGCTGCACAAACCGCGGCAATTATGGTCGGATTTGAAAAGGAACTACAGGAAAATCGTCCTGATCTTGTTCTGGTAGTTGGGGATGTGACTTCTACCATGGCTTGTGCAATTACGGCAAAAAAACTTTGCATTGATGTTGCCCATGTGGAAGCAGGTATCCGTTCGGGTGACCTCACCATGCCCGAGGAAATAAATAGAATAGTTACCGACTCCATTACAGATATATTCTTCACTACAACCCAGGAAGCTTCCCAAACTTTGGAGGCGTCGGGTAAAACTGCCGACAGCATATATTTTGTAGGTAATACAATGATTGATACTTTATTCCAGAACCTTGAAAATTTACACGCACCCGCCTGGTGGAAGGAGGAAGAATTTACTTCAAAGGAATATTTCCTGGTAACACTGCATCGTCCGGCAAATGTTGATGATTTGAACAACCTTGTGAATCTGTTGCAGAATATAATGAAAGGAACATCTCCTTCCCGTGTTATATTCCCCGTTCATCCGCGAACCAAAAAAGTAATAGATCAATCCGGCTATGCTCATCCCGACCTTTACTTAACCGACCCGTTACCCTACCTTGAGTTTTTGTATCTTGTCAAAAATGCTAAAGCTGTAATTACTGATTCGGGTGGAATCACAGAAGAAACAACCGTGCTTTCAGTTCCATGTATGACATTGAGGAACAGTACGGAGAGACCTGAAACCATAACCATTGGTTCCAACGAACTTGTAGGAACAGATCCTGTTAAACTGGTACCTTTTCTGGTAAAGGTGAATGAGGGAAACTGGAAAAAAGGTTCGATCCCTGCATTATGGGATGGCCATACATCCGAAAGAATAGTTAAGATCATTGCTGACCGTTATCAATAGCTGCTTGTTTTTATGAATAAACTTTCCTTCATTTTTTACAGGTCAATATTATGGTTGTGGGACCTTATATCGTTGAATGCCGTTCTGCTGCTTGTAAGCCTGAATGTTGACTGGGCCGATTTGTTGGCAAAAAGGGAATACCATGTTTATATGGCCTTCTTCAATATAGCCTGGCTTTCAGCGGGGTTCCTGTCCTCTCTTTATCTTAGTAAACAGTGGCTTGACTTCTCTGTTTTTATAAGAAAGACCATTAAGAGCTTTGTAATAACAATTGTTTTTTTACTGGTGTTTCTCTATCTGTATGAGTTCCAGTTTTCAAGATTCTATATAATCTCATCTATTGCTTTATTTGGACTACTCACCCTTATCAATAGGATTTTATTCAATGTGCTTGTTATGGCACTTCGGAGTAGATTCCGCATGGAAAAGAAAGTTGTTATACTTGGATATAATGATATTTCAAAAAGACTGATCAGGTATTTTCGAAGTGAGTCCAAACTGGTAAAGGTTTCTGGATGTTTTGAAGATAAAGAAAGGGTCAATGAACTTTCTGATTTTCCCATCCTTGGCGGGCTGCAGGATTGTCTTGAATATGTAAAGACAAATAATATTGCAGAAATTTATTCAACCCTCGCTCCGGAGAAATATCCTTATTTATATGACCTTGCCAAAGAAGCGGACAAACTATTTGTACATTTCAAATTCGTTCCTGATTACAATGTGTTTGTGAACCGGAATATCTATGTTGACTTTGTTGATAATATTCCTGTTCTTTCCCTGCGTTCTGAACCATTAGAGGATACAGGTAACCGCATCAAGAAACGTCTTTTTGATATAGCCTTCAGCCTTTTTGTAATCATATTTATATTATCGTGGCTGGTTCCAATTGTTGCAATACTCATAAAATTGGATTCAAGAGGGCCGGTTTTCTTCATCCAGCAGCGTTCCGGTAAAAATAATCGTCCCTTTGCCTGTATCAAATTCAGAAGCCTTCGTGTCAATGATGAATCAGATACCAAACAAGTAACAAGGAATGACAGAAGAATAACTTTCTTTGGGCGATTTCTGCGGAAATCAAATATTGATGAGCTCCCACAGTTTTTTAATGTATTAATTGGAGATATGTCGGTTGTAGGACCGAGGCCGCATATGTTAAAACATACGGAGGACTTCTCCAATATTTATAAGAAATACATGATCCGGCATTTTGTAAAACCCGGACTGACGGGATGGGCCCAGGTTCACGGTTTCAGGGGTGAGATCACTAATAATGAATTATTACGCCGAAGAATTGAATATGATTTATGGTACCTTGAAAACTGGACAATTTTCATGGATGTGAAAATTATATTCATGACGATAATGGTAACGATCAGGGGCGATGAAAGGGCATATTGAGTTCTTACTCTACAATAACCTTTTTGCTGTTATAGAAAAGTTTTAATGAATCCCTGATCCGTGCGGTATCTGACGGGCTTGCCGGCAAACTGAAGTATAATTTATAGGTTACCGAATCACTGGTTTCCATTAATATGGATTTACCCATTGTTTTCAATTGATCAAATCGTCTTAGTGCCCTGCCTTTTGCTGCTTCTTCGATAATAAACTTCCAGCTTCCTGTTTCACCGGAACCAGCCAATGTTACAGGCCTTCGGCTGATAGACGTATCTGAATTCCGAAGGCTATCAACAGGATTCATAATTGTATTAGAATCAGGAATAATTTTCAGGCTGTCCTGTACTGGTTCGGATATAGGAACTGCTGTTTGTTCAGGTAAATTAGTCTCACTATTTTGTTTGAATAAATACCATGCTCCCCATCCTACCAGACCAATCGTGAGCACTATCAGAAGTATCACAATTAATCTGGACGCAATATTTTGCTGGTCATACCTCGGTGCAGTTTCATCAAATGCCGAAGGTTGACTTGGTCTTAGGTCTTCCAGCCGTTCTGTGACAACGCCCCCCGGGGTGAATTCAAAATTCCCTTCCTTTGTTTTTACAAGTGTTCCGATACCTTCCATGTACAATGCTTTCCCGATATTCAGAAACTGCTTATTAAGCATAATAAAAGATTCAAGGTCGGAAATGGCAAGGGATTGCATTTTGCCAGTATGTGTCTTTATGTAATCAATCAGGTCCTGGCTTAGCTCTTTATCAGAATTATTATCAAATTGTACAGATCCGCCGTCAGTAGTAAAAGTTCCGATTCCAGGCAGACTCATTCTCTTATGCTGGTATAAAAACTGGGTAAGTAAATTATCAACTTTCAAAGCTGGTTAGATTGGTTTGACACAAAATAAGGAAAAATCGGCTCTTCCTGCTATTACCCATTTTGCCCCAGGCAATGGGCCACGGAATGTTCTTAATTTTGCAAAAAAGATTCATGCTATCACAAGAGGAAAAGGATTTCATAGTGTATTGGGAAGCAAATCGTTTGAAACAAAAGAAATATTTCCGTTCATGGTTGGTGGGTTTACCGGTGGGACTTCTTTTTGGTATACCCATCGTCCTTAACTATGTAACTGGTTGGTACAAAAGAGCAGCTATGGTTGCAGGTACCAAATTCAATCCCATGGTCCTGATTATAGCGATTCTCCTGATAATAACATTTTCGGCCATATTTTACCGCCAACACCAGTGGGAGCAGCATGAACAGAAATACAGGGAACTAAAGCAACAGGAAGGCATTTAGGCATTCATTTTCGTGTGTGATGCAACAGATGGGGCTGAAAAGGGGTCATTATCAGGTCAACTACTATATTTGCGCATAATTTAAAAAAAATGGTGAAGAAAATCGGTTTTGTTTTTCTGGTAATGATGGTTGTGCTGGGAACCTGGCATTGTTCCAAAAGTGATACAAGTTGTAATCCTGTTCCCCCGCAAAATGAAGAATCCGCAATTTTACAATATATAGCAACCAATAATATTACAGCCGTTAAAGACCCTTCCGGCCTTTATTACCAGGTTATAGAAGAAGGTTCGGGTTCTGCCCCCACAGTCAATTCCAGGATCGCTGTTACCTACAGCGGTTACCTCACAAATGGCAATAAGTTTGATGAGATGACAAGTCCAATCCAGGATCCAACAAAATGGTGGCCTTTGGGGGGATTGATACAAGGTTGGCAGATCGGAATTCCTAAAATCAAAAAAGGGGGAAAGATCAAGATGATTCTCCCATCTGCCTTAGCATATGGATGTACCGGGGCGGGATCCATTCCAGCCAACTCCATTCTTGTTTTTGATGTGACTCTGGTGGATTTCAATTAATTCCATTTACATTAATATTTCAGGGCCCCTGCTTAGCTGCAGGGGCTTTCCTTATTTTCGCATTAAACCTGAAGCTTTGCCAAACGAACCGATCTCCGTATTCGATATTTTCAAAATAGGTGTGGGGCCATCCAGTTCACATACACTTGGACCATGGCGCGCGGCCCAATATTTCACAGCATCATTAGAAGCTGCCGGCAAACTTGAACTTGTTACCCATGTGCAGGTTTTGTTATATGGCTCACTCGCTAAAACCGGGAAAGGTCATGGAACTGATATCGCAGTACAAATGGGGTTATTGGGTGAAGATCCTGTGACCTGCGATGTAGACGGGATCGCTCAACTAATTCGTAATCTTCAAAACAATAAAGAACTCATCCTGGCACAAAAACATTCTATCCCCTTTGATCCATCAACCGATATTATTTTCCTAATGAAGGAAACACTTCCTTATCATCCTAATGCCCTGAGTTTCCTCGCAACACTCTCAAATGGAGAGCATATTTCTGAAACCTATTATTCTGTGGGCGGTGGATTTGTTCAGCAGGAAAATGAGTGGGTAGATTCACGGAGCCAGGTGCAACTGCCTTTCCCGATCGATAAAGCTGACGACCTCCTGCATTGGTGCAGGAAAACAGGTCTCGGTATTCATGAGATCGTTCAGGAAAATGAATCGGCCTGGCGCTCACCTGAAGACACACGTAAAGGCCTTGTTCGGATATGGAATGTGATGAAGGATTGTATGTACAGGGGATGTCATCATGAAGGTGTACTCCCCGGTGGTTTAGGAGTGAAGCGAAGAGCAGCAGCTCTCAATAAAAAATTACTTGCCGGAATTGAATACTCAGGATATGATGAATGGATCAATGCAATAAGGCAGGGAGGGAATGATTTTAAGTATATTCTTGACTGGGTAAGTTGTTTTGCGCTGGCCGTAAATGAAGAAAACGCTTCTTTCGGAAGAGTAGTGACAGCGCCTACCAATGGTGCTGCCGGTGTGATACCTTCAGTGCTCCAATATTTTGTTGTTTTCTGTAAAGGCGATTCAGAAGATGCTATTCTGCAGTTCCTGCTCACAGCATCAGAGATCGGAAGTATATTCAAAAAGGGATCTACTATTTCAGCGGCCATGGGAGGATGCCAGGCTGAGATCGGTGTGTCTTCTTCCATGGCTGCAGGAGCACTAACGGAAGCTACAGGAGGTACACAAAGGCAGGCTTTGATGGCTGCTGAAATTGCCATGGAACACCACCTTGGATTAACATGTGATCCAATAGGCGGACTGGTTCAGGTTCCCTGCATTGAAAGAAATACCATGGGAGCCATAAAAGCTATAACTGCCTCCCAGCTTGCGTTGCAAAGTTCGCCTGATTTCGCAAAAGTATCTCTTGACGCAGTGGTAAAAACTATGTGGGATACTGCCCAGGACATGAGCAGTAAATACAAAGAAACAGCTGATGGTGGCCTGGCACTTAATATCCCCCTGAGCCTTCCTGAATGCTGATCAATCTTTAATTGTGAACAGGGTTAACCTGTTGGTCACCAATGACAGAATCAGAATAATCGTTTATCACATTATAAAGCGTATCCCTTTCAACCGGCTGTCTCTTAACCTGCCTGATAAGGCTCACCAGTTCTGCAGTGGTCATAGAAGGAGATTGTTCCTCTGAACCTGCCATTGAATAAATCTTGGTTGAATCGTCAATTGTGCCATCCAGGTCATTAACTCCAAATGATAAGGTAAGCTGGGCACTATTTCTCCCAAGCATGGGCCAGTAGGCTTTCAGGTGTGGGAAATTGTCCATATAGATGCGTGCCACTGCATACATTTTCATGTCTTCCACAATAGTACTTTCCTGGATATGACTCATCTCATTATCCTTATTCCGGAACTTTAATGGGATGAATGTATTGAAGCCCCTTGTTTTATCCTGCAGGTTTCTCAATCGCTCCATATGATCAATACGGTGATGGTATGATTCTATATGACCGTAAAGCATTGTAGCATTGCTATGCATACCCAATGCATGCGCCACTTCATGTATCTTAAGCCATCCTTCCGCATCAACTTTGTCGGCACAGATCTGCTCCCTGATATCTGCACTGAAAATTTCGGCCCCACCTCCCGGTAAGGATTGCAGGCCCGCATCGAGCAGATATTTCATTCCTTCTTCCACACTAACTTTCGCTTTCCTGAACATATAATCCAACTCAACCGGTGTAAAGCCTTTAATATGCAGGTCGGGTCGGTGTGTTTTTATTTTACGAAGAAGATCGGCAAAGAACTCCAATGTTAATTTGGGATGTACACCACCAACAATATGTACTTCCGTAACTGGTTGGCCATCATATTTTCGAACTATATCGAGCATCTGTTCAGTTGTCAGTTCCCAGCCCTCTTCCTTGTGAGCATACAATCTTGAATAAGAACAAAACTTGCAACTGAATACACAAACATTAGTTGGCTCAATATGAAAATTCCTGTTGAAATAGGTTTTTTGTCCATGCAGTTTTTCCCTCACATGATTTGCCAGACTACCCAGCCAGGAAAGGGATCCTTTTTCAAATAATATCACTCCTTCTTCAGGGGTTATCCTTTCTCCCGCAATTACTTTCTCCCCGATCTTTCTTAATGACTGATCCGTAAGAGTAATATTCAATTGCTCGAATTCTATATTGGTCATATTATCTGTTGGTCTTTATGATTCTGGTTGTTCTAACCTTATTATTGTAAATCAATCGTACAATGTAAATACCTGCTGGTTGTCGGGATATATCAGCATACACCAGGCTGGATGCATTTCCATTATAACTGGTTGCCCATACGCGCTGCCCCACCATATTGATCACCTCTATTTTCTTCAGATTTTCGAGATCGAGATAATGTCTTATCTGAATTTTTCCGGTAGTGGGATTTGGGGTTACGAGCCAACCCTGTTCCTTCAATTTAGTTGGCAAAGTTACAGCATAGAGCCTAATATCATCCAGATAAAGATTGTTGTTGCGGTTACTGGTGTTTCGGAAGATCACCTGTATAATATCATTTTCCTGCACTATTCCGGTAAGATCGACCGAATCGGTTCGCCAATGGGCTTTTTGAGTTGGTTTAAATTCTACTGTGCCGGGGAAATTAGGGTCTTTAACAGTCTGTAATTCAGTGCCCCATTTTTTATAGACCAGCTGGAGTGGTAAGTCACAATTGCGGGTTACAAATATTTCTAATGTATCAGTGGGGTCGCCTTCCGTCCTGGAAGCGATATGGGCCAAATCAAATCGGAGAAAAACTGAATCCGGGTTTCCGAAATTTATTGGCGAAGAATAGAGTTCGTCAATATCCCCTGGAACAGGATTAATATAATTACGGATAAGTGCCGATCTCGAACCATCCGTAGCAGCTTCTGTACTTAATTGCCATCCAATACCATTATCATGGTTTGTTACATTCCAGTTAACGGGTGGGAATGAATTCTGCTCAAAGCTTTCCTGAAGGGGAGGCTGTTCAATGCGGAATAAAAATACTTCCTGGGTGATAGTATCATTTAATGGTTGTTGGTCAGCACTTCCATTGGGTTGTGATACCCATACCCGGAATTTATTGCTTCCCAAATTGGTTGCATTAAATAAACTGTCGTAATCTAACAGGTAAAGCTGACCGGTATTGATATTTATCCCCTCAATCAAACGGCTTATGATTTCACCATCATTCCATTGTAAACTTACCCTGAAAGATTCTACCGTTTGAAGGCCGTTGTTACGAATCTCAATCAATGGTTCAAAGTTTCCCCTGCACTCATTGGGTAAGGGACTAATCAGTTTATTGATACTGATGTCTAATTGAGGTAGCGTATATGCCTGCACGTTAATATCATCAAGATATATATTCTGTCCGAATTTGTTGACCGATACCCAAGCGAATGAAACATTTTCTGCACCACCAAAATAACTCACCGGAAGCCGGATTGAATTATCAGCCCATTCATTGTCACCCGGTACCCAGTTAATATCTCCGGTAAATCCTGCGGTGCTTGCTAATCCTGTTCCTCCTTCTTTCCAAAGTACGTTAGTAAAGCTATTTCCACAATCAAGGGAGGCCATCAGTTTCAGTGTATCGGCAAAACTAGAGGAACCCGAATATGCTTTATAGGCATGTGAGAAACTGATAAAAACAGAATCGGTATTTATTAAAGAGATTCCCGGCGAAACCAGGTAATCCTCATCACCAATAGCATTATAATTAAACAGATTCATGTAAGCGGAGGCAATTCCGGTTCTGCTGGCATTAAGTGTTCTTGTCCAGGTAACCGAACCTGCATTTGGATTTAATACAGTCCAGCCATTTGGAGGAAACACAGGATCTTCAAATCCCTGGAAGAATGATCCGGTTGCAGGTTGACGTACAGTAATATTTACTGAAAGAGTATCATTAGAATTTCTTTGATCAATACTATTATTAGGATTGGTAATAAATATTTTTATGATAAAGGGCCCGGTACCGGTAATAGTTACCGGAAGGGTAATTTCTTCCGATTCGCCATATGCCAGGGAACCATTCCAATTGATCATTTGAATGCTACCATTGTTGATTTGCCAGTTAATACGTGCAGAAGTGAGTGTGGTATTTCCGCTATTCCCTATACGAATTCTTGAAACTAAATCGGCGGCATCGCAAAACACTTCGCCATTGAGAGGAGACAGTATTGTATAAAGTTTGGCATCCAGATCTTTATTGGCAGCCAGTTTAACTGAAGCAACTTTTGTTCTCCACCCGCCCGGGTCACCATACATGGAGGTGAGCCAGAATATTGAATCATTTACAGGGTCGGGCGCTATCATATTATAATCTCCCCATCGTGATGAGAAGGTACCATATCCTGTTCCGTTTACAACCATAGTTTCATCTGCCGGCAGGCTGCCTGGCTGGTCATTTGAATTTCGGCCTGTGACTGTAATGGAGGGCCAGATGGTGGATGAAGAACTGTTGTAAACGGCCATTATCTGTCCAAAAGCATTCATATTCATCGATGGGTAAAACCGATGTGTATCATCCGGTGAATAGGTGCCTTCCTGGAACAACTGCCAATCACCTGAAGTTCTGCGTAATTCGTGCCATCGAATCCCAGCGATGCCTGCTCCACCTGCATTTACAGTGTGATAAACAAGTATCGATTCATGGGAATCGTACTTACGCCAAATGGGTTTGTCCATCACAAAAGAAGTTGTTGCCATAAGTTTACTATTGTTACCAGGGGTGGTAACACAAGCCTGGAAATAACCGCCATCATTACATAAGGTAGTGTTGAAAGGTGCTGTAAGGTGAGAGCTTAAGGTATAAAAATTACTGTTGGAAGGATTTTGAAAGTCTACATCAAAAGCGAGTAACACCACACTGTCAGCATCAGCTGCAATAGTTCTTCCATCGTCATTACGAAAGGTAAATAATCCCGGTGAACCCTCAGTGGGTGCTGATGGACCAAATGCATTGATTGGTGCGGCTCCATCATATTTCTCCGCATCGGTTAGCCTAACCCGTTGCAATTGCACATTGGGTTCACCGGCTATCATTTGGGATTTATTGAATGCATAAAATGAAATCCCGGCAAAATTGTTATCGGGTAAGGTAAAATCGCGACTGGTTGCAAACCAGGCATCCGTCCACACAGAGAACTTGGGATAATCAGGGAAAAAACCCGGGTCAGTGAATTTATATATATACCAGCTACCGAGTGGATTATTAGTAGCAGATACAAACATCACAATTGTATTAATGTCAGTACTTCCATCAGGTGTTCCAAATTCTGTCATTACAAATCTGTCAGCATATTGGTCATAAAGGCAAATGCCATCACCTGCGCCACTGTATCCTGCTCCATCAACAAGGTTATCTAAATATAATGCGTCTGTAATAGCATTTCCCGATTTGTCATACACCTGAAAATAAGCACCGGATGGCCCATTCACCATTTGAATGATATTATCTGGTCCAACACATAGGGTGGGGTCGGCTGGAGTAATTCCGGTTGATCCAATGCCCTCCCTGTTGGTGATAAATTCAGGGGATAATGTTTTGTTTTCACCCAGCGTTTGTAAAGGCCGGCGTATAGATCGGTTCCGTAAGGGATCTTCATTAAGGTAAACCGCTTTAGGATCATTACTGATCACAGGCGGCTTTCGTTTACCGCGATTCCACAATAACCCTTTGTTATCACGAACAATGGTATTCTTTTTCCCCCTTTCCGGAACAAAGCCCCTGAGTTCACGGGTAGTACCTATCCGCTCACCATTTGTGATCACGATCTTACCTTGCTGGGCCATGAGCCATGGGGATAGCAGGATGAGGGAAAAGATAAGGAATAAAATATTTTTTATCATTGGGGCTGGGCCTGGCAGAAATACAAATATAACGGCATGTGACCAAGCTTACAACAATGCAGGAGGCCAACAGTGCGATTAAACCAAAATCTTTTATCTTTCCTGCCAGTAAAACTTCAACTGCATGGGTCGCTTTCAGGGAATCATTGGAATAATTCTGATACTAGGTATTGCTTATCTGTTCTCCAATAATAAAAAAAAGATCAACCTGAGGGTTATCGGAAGTGGTATCGCACTTCAACTGCTGATAGCCATCCTTGTTTTAAAAGTTCCGGCTGTCACCAATTTTTTCCAGATACTCGGAAAGGGTATGGAAAAGATCGAAATATTTGCCCGTAAGGGCGCCTCTTTTGTTTATGGTGGCATAGCAGTAGCACAGCCAGACGGTTCTGTGGGTAATTATCTCAATACAGGTTTTGTATTCGCATTCAATGTTACTGCCACGATCATTCTGGTTTGCGCACTCGTTGCGATACTCTATCATTTTGGGATAATGCAAAGGATTGTAGCAGTGATTGCTAAAGCAATGAATTGGGTGATGAGGGTAAGTGGGGCAGAAGCGCTGAGTAATGTAGCCAGTGCTTTTGTTGGACAGGTAGAAGCCCAGGTGATGATCAGACCTTACCTGCAAACTATGACCATGAGCGAACTTCTTGCGAGCATGAGCGGAAGCCTGGCCTGTATTGCTGGTGGCATTCTTGTTGTTTATGCTAATATGGGTGCCCAGGCAGGGTTTGATCTTGCTCCCAAATTAATTATGGCATCGCTGATGGCTGCTCCTGGGGCATTGGTTATTTCCAAGATAGTGTACCCCGAAACGGAGGAAAGCCAAACAATGGGCCGCGTAAAGCTCGAAGTTAAAAGTCATTATACCAATGTAGTTGATGCTATTTCCCATGGTGCAGGAGATGGTTTTAAGATCGCCATGAATGTGATTGCCATGTTGATCGGCTTCATTGCGGTGATAGCATGCGTTGACTGGATTCTAATAAAAGCCGGACATATTTTTAATCCCAACTTTGATCTGAGCCTCAACTTTATTTTTGGTAAAATATTCTATCCTTTTGCGTGGGCGATGGGAGTTCCCATGGATGATGTTGACAGTGTAGCCACATTACTTGGACAAAAACTCACTATCAATGAATTTGTTGCATTTCAGAATCTGACCAATAATTCAGTTCCCGTTGTAACTGATAAAGGTTTATTAATTGTGAGTATAGCCATTTGTGGTTTTGCGAATTTTAGTTCAGTTGGAATGCAGATAGGCGGTATCGGGGAGATAGCTCCGGGTAGAAGGGCCGACCTTGCGAGGCTTGGAATGAAAGCACTGCTTTGCGGTACCCTTGCTTCTTACCTGAGCGCTACCATTGCAGGAATTTTAATGTAGGATCAGAATCTCCTCAATACTTTAAAATGGATGGAGAAAGGAATGATTTTTCCTGTACTACCGTCCCGAAGTTTGCCTGAACAACTACCCTGGATAAATTCCCCGGGCGCACCATAATCTGTAACAGCCATCGCTATAACACCAGATGGGGTAAACTGCAGTTTTTCCTGTCGGATGCTCAATGTGCTTACTGGATAATTTCCCGGCTTGGATGCACCTGCAAAAGTAAAGCTCACTGCCTCTTTATTCTTGTCAGCCTCCTTATAACAAAGAATTGTAGTCTTATTCTCCTGGTTGATTGCTGCCTGAACCAGTGAATCAGTGGGCGCTTGTAGGAGATAGTTAGTGCCATTGATTGTGTAACTAATATATTGATCGGTCTGCTTGTTACAGGCACTGATTTCTATATTGTCATAACGGCCACTGCTTACTTCCTGTTGAAATGGTTGGCTCTCCATACCTCCTGCATCATCTACAACTATAAGAGTAGCTGTTGTTATTTCTTTGGTGCATCTTGGAAGGCTGATCTCAAAAATACCATCACTTATACTTGCCCTGAAGAGTTTGCCATCAAGCATTATTTTTACAAATCCTGAATGAATAGGGGCATTCTTGCAATTAATCATTTTTCCGGATAGCACTACTGTAGTTGATTCGTTATTTTCTGAACCTAATTTTCCCAGCCAGATGGTGCCTGTACCTGTTCCAAATTTTTTGGTGGCAATTACTGAACCACAATCATCTGAAACTTTCATCAGGAGCGAATAGTTGCCATGAACAGGCATATTAATATATCCCTTATCATCTGAACGGAGAATACCGGAAAGAGCACTGCCATCATTTGCATCAAATAACTGAACCCTTGAAAATGAAAGTCCGTTTCCAGACCTGTCAGTGACATTAGCATTTAATTTTGCCATTGGTTCACCTGTTGCTACCGACCATGTTGCTATTCTGCTCAGATTAGCTTTGTAAATATTTCCTTCTTTAATTGCCTTTCCTTCTTCAATCCATTGCCCCTTAACTTCATCATAATACCATAATGAAGCTGTTGCAGGCGCATTGCCTGCATCAGCAATCGGAAAACGAACAGATAGGTGGCCGCCTGCAGCAATTTCAAGTGCTTGACCGGATGACCCTGTGAGGTCAAGAAGTAGCAAACTGAAAAATCGAAGAGCCGCGTCTGATCTGTCTAAGCGGAGACCTCTTAATGTGGGAATAAGCGAATAGAATGATGCTGATGATGGTTCTATAATAAATCCATCCATTCTTGTATTTCCTGAATATGTGGTATTGCTGACCTTATCAATGATCACGCCCGAAGGGATAGAAAGCTCTCCATCATTTTGAAGCAAAAGCGTTCCCCCGGATTCTGCACCAAACAAAAGATATTGGTCTTTCTGCTTTAACGTTATGCTGGAATATTGTTTCGAGCCATCAAGCACTTCAAGAGACTTATAATCCCGAAAATATCCCTGGGCTTCCACTTCTATCATAGTGGCGTTTGCATTTGTATAGATAGATGAGAAATTGTAATGGCCATTTCTATCTGTTTGAGTAAGCTGGTTGCCAGCTCTTACAAAAGCATTGCTTACGGGTTCGTCTTTCTCATTGGTTATTCGTCCACTGAGGCCTATCCTTGCATATTTTGTAATTGATTTATTAACAGACGGGGAATCAGGGAGCGAATCTTCATTCACTCCGGTTTTGGAGCAGGCATTGGTAAGCAGCACCAATAGGGCCAGAAGCAGGCTGGCACCTGGAATTGGACGTATCATAGGCTTGGATCTAACCCTCTAACGAAAAATCATCATCTTTCGTATGTATGCCTTACCAATTACAAATAGGGGGATAAACTGCTGCTTTCAATTAAAAGCGCCGGGTATTTCCCGACGCTTTTAATAGTATCTGACTTAGGTATTTATATCTGTCTGACATCTGTCATGACAAGCGTCAGACGGATTAAATGTGTGCTTCTATTTTTTTGATGAAGTTAGCCTTAGGCTGGGCACCTACAAGTTTGTCCACAACCTGCCCGTTCTTCACAAACAAAATTGCAGGAATGGACGTAATTCCATAATTAATAGAGAGTTGTGGGTTGTTGTCCACGTTCACTTTACCGATTTTCACCTTACCATCGTATTCTTTGGAAAGTTCCTCAATAACCGGCCCGATAGCGCGGCAGGGGCCACACCATTCAGCCCAGAAATCGATTACACTGAGTTTATCTGATGCCAGTACTTCATTCTGGAAGTTGGCGTCGGTGAATTCTAATGCCATAATTATTGTTGTTTGTTTTGTTTTTATAAGAACGCAAAAATAGTTCCCTTGGTTTAAATGAGCTGTTATGACATCCCTAATTGTTAAGTGCTGTTAATTTGTATCCACTTTTACTTCCATTTCTGGCATATCCAGGAGCCAATCGGTCAATTCGTCATTCATCTCCAGACCATTTTCTATACTATAAAGGCTAGTAATTGATTGGGTCCGTTGTTCCATCAAATTTATACGCAGGCCCGTTTTGCCCGGGAACTTTCTAATATTGCTCTCCAGAAAGCTAATTATTTCAGTGGAGAGATGCCTGGGTTCAACATAAAGCACTAATTGTTTGGTCAGAGACGCCTTAATGGTTTCCAGCAGGTTTATTCGCTCCACTTTGAATTCATATTTTTCACTATTGAATCTCGAACGAAAACTGCCTACCACAAAAAGGTTTTTCCCTTTATCCAGGTAATCTTTGAACCGCATATAATCATCCCCCCAAAGCATAATTTCAGTTTTGCCGGAATAATCTTCCAGGGTGAGCGATCCGAAATTTCTCCCTGTGCGGGTCATGCGGTGCTGGCCTTCTATTACTAATCCGGCCAAACGGAACTGTTTTCCACTTGCCTGAAGAAGCGGATTTTCTGCAACTTCATTAAAATCGGCCAGCGACATAATATTATAATGGCGCATTTCGAATTTGAAATGATCTAGCGGATGGCCGCTCATGAAGATGCCCGTTACTTCCTTTTCATGATCGAGCCTATCGGTGAGCGACCATTCATCGCAGGCAGGGATCTTTGGTGAAGGCAGGTCTAAAACAGCTGGCAGGTCACCAAAAAGGGTATTGGTACTGCCCTGCGATTGCGCCTGGTAAACATTTCCGAATTTGATTATCTTTTCTAACCCGGTAGTGGTATCACCAGCAGGAATATGAAAATATTGTGCGCGGTGCAATTCAGGGAAACAATCAAATGCTCCTGCATAGGCAAGGCTTTCAAGAGTTTTCTTGTTTACTGTTCTTTGATTGATCCGTTTGATCATATCAAAAATGGAGGAGTAGGGCCCATTTTGCTGGCGTTCACTTATAACACCCTCTACCGCGGCTTCACCTACACCTTTCAGTCCACCCAGTCCAAAACGGATAGCACCCCCTTTATTTACTGCAAAACCTTTTAGTGATTCATTGATGTCGGGGCCCAGTACTTCAAGGCCCATTCGCTTACATTCTTCCATGAAGAATGTGATCTTTTCAATGCTGCCCGCGTTGTTTAATACCGCTGCCATATATTCTGAGGGGTAATGAGCCTTCAGGTAAGCAGTCTGGTATGCTACAAATGCGTAGCAGGTTGAATGTGATTTGTTAAAGGCATATTGTGCGAATGACTCCCAATCGGTCCATATTTTTTCAAGTTTGTCTGCCGGGTGGCCTTTTTGAACGGCACCTGCTACAAACTGAGCCTTCATTTTATCAAGTACTGACTTTTGTTTTTTACCCATCGCCTTTCGAAGGACGTCAGCATCGCCCTTACTAAATCCACCGATCTTCTGCGCCAGTAGCATTACCTGTTCCTGATACACCGTGATCCCGTATGTTTCTTCCAGGTACTCTTTCATTTCTTCCAGGTCATATGAGATAGCCTCTTTACCATGTTTCCGGTCGATGAAATTGGGGATATATGCCAGCGGACCCGGACGATATAAAGCGTTCATAGCAATCAGATCGGCAAACTGGTCGGGACGAAGGTCACGGAGATATTTCTGCATTCCGGGACTTTCAAACTGAAAGGTCCCAATTGTATCAGCACGCTGATATAATTCAAATGTCTTCAGATCATCCAGTGGGATTTCATCAATCTCGATCTCTACACCGTGATTGGCTTTGATCAATGCCAGAGCATTTTTGATGATGGTAAGCGTTTTCAATCCAAGGAAGTCCATCTTGATAACACCGGCGTCCTCAATGATACTACCTTCAATCTGTGTTACCAGTAATTCCGAATCTTTTGCGGTGCAAACCGGAATAATATTCATGAGGTCATCTGGAGCGATGATAATACCTGCCGCATGTAAGCCCGTGTTTCTTACCGAGCCTTCCAAACGTTCAGCTTCCTTGAGAACATGTGAGCGGATATCGGTACCATTATAGATCTCCCGCAACTTTTTCACATTCTCAAGGTCCTCCGACTGAAGTTGCTCTTTTTCCTCTAATGATTTTGGACCCTCTTTTACAGTTAGAGGGGCTTTCAAGACCCGGCGAAGTTCGATTCCGGGTTTATCAGGCACCATCTTGGCAAGCGCATTTGATTCAGAAAGAGGCAGGTCGAGAACCCGCGCCACATCCTTTATACTCATTTTGGCGGCCATGGTGCCATAGGTAACGATTTGAGCCACCTGGTTTTTACCATATTTCTGAACAACATAATCGATAACCTTCTGCCGGCCATCATCATCAAAATCAGTATCAATATCCGGCATACTCTTTCGATCGGGATTCAGGAAACGCTCGAATAGAAGGTTGTATTTAATGGGATCGATATTGGTTATGCCAATACAATAAGCTACTGCCGAGCCCGCTGCGGACCCCCTTCCAGGACCAACAAATACGCCCAACTCACGTCCGGCGCGTATAAAGTCACTCACAATAAGGAAGTACCCGGCAAACCCCATTGTTTTGATGGTGAACAATTCAAAGTCAAGCCGCTCCTGGATAGCAGGAGTGAGGTCGTTGTAGCGGTTCCTTGCCCCTTCATATGTCAGGTGACGCAGAAACTCCCACTGATTGAGGTTGGAATCTCCATGCACCTGGAATTCTTTTGGAATGGGAAAGGCAGGGAGAAGGATATCTTTTTTCAGGTTAAGCAATTCCACCCGATCAACGATCATGTTGGTATTGTCAATAGCTTCCGGAACATCGCTGAAGAGTTTTTTCATCTCATCAGTGCTCTTGAAATAAAACTGGTCGTTGGGAAATTTGAAACGCCTGTTCCGGATATTGGCATCATCATTCACGAAGTCGTCAAAACCCGGAGTGCTCTGTTTTTCACCAGTATTGATGCAGAGAAGAATATCGTGTGCGTTTGCATCATCTTTATCCGTATAGTGACTGTCGTTGGTAGCAATCACGGGTACATTATATTTTTTTGCAAACTTCAGCAGGCTCTGGTTGATGATTTCCTGCTCCTTCATTGCATGACGCTGCAGTTCTATGAAATAATCTTCGCCAAACATGTCAAGCCACCATTTGAACTCTATCTCCGCAGCATCCTCATCTTCATTTAATATTGTTTGCGGAACATATGCGCCGATACAACAGGTTGTTGCTATAAGACCTTCATGATATTTTTCTATAAGTTCTTTATCGATACGAGGGTATTTACTATACATCCCCTCTGTAAAACCCAGGGATGTCAGTTTTATCAAATTCTGGTAACCCACTGCATTTTTTGCAAGTAATACCTGGTGAAATCGCTGGTCTTTCTGTTCCTTAGTAAATGTTTTTCGATGCCTGTCCTTTACCACATAGAATTCGCATCCTACAACAGGTTTCACAAGTGGGTTCCCATCCTCTCCCTTATGCTTATACGCTTCCGCAACAAATTCAAATGCACCAAACATATTGCCATGATCTGTTATGGCAATAGCGGGCATTTTATCGTTAACCGCTTTCTTATAAAGTGACTGTATAGAAGCTGCACCGTCTAGCAGCGAATATTGCGTATGACAATGAAGATGTGAGAAGCTGGACATAGACCTGCAAGTAACAAATTTTCCCCTTTCGGCCATAAAATCAGAAATCGTTATTTTTGCACCAATTCATCCCATGACAAAACAGATATCCTTTAAGAAAATCATATATGTACTGGCAGTATGCATAATTGCATCAGCCTGTGGGACTTCAAAAAATGCAGATGGCAGGGGGTCTTCCACAGTGAAACGTACCAGGCATTCAACTCCCAGATTTATCGAGTCAATTAATATGACGCCGGGTGGAGAAGCACCTGGAAGCGGTAATGAGGCTAATACCGGAATGCTTACAGGGCCATCATCCAAAAATACTTCTGGTTTATATACCAATATTGAAAGCAGTACTGAACTTCAGTTTAAATATGCAGTGATGTTAAATGAGACGGTTGAGAATCTCAACAATTTATCACTGCTTCAATTTATCGAGGAATGGTATGGAACAAGGTACCGGTATGGTGGTTCTACCCGAAATGGCATTGATTGTTCGGGGTTTACCTGCAATTTAGCCAATTCAGTGTATGGCAAAACACTACCAAGGACTTCGCGTGAGCAATTCGAGCGGAGTCAGAAAATTCCGGTTGAATATCTGCAGCAAGGTGACCTTGTCTTCTTTAATACAAGCGGTGGTGTTTCACATGTAGGCGTTTATCTAACAAACAACAAATTCGTTCATGCCTCAACGTCAAGTGGTGTAGTAATAAGTGACCTTAACGAAGATTATTATAGGCGCAGATTTATAGGTGCAGGAAGATTATAAATTAACCATAAAAACCGATTAACTTTTTTTCAGTGTAATATAAAAATTCCTGTCTGCCTTGAGAGTAGTCGGATTTCCCTTTTTCTTTTTCCAGGATGTTGTTGCTGATAACCAGGTTTCCTTACCATCAAGAATCACTTTAACAGGCATGTCGAATCCAGGCACTACGTTTTCCCATCGGTAAAGCATCTTTTTGCCTTTGGGTTTATAAGCAAGTTGCGGAACCTGTGTTGTTCTCAGATACTGGTCATAAATTTTCGAGAAGTCCCTTCCACAATAATCACTTATATATTTCTCCAATTCTGAAGAACTGACTGTCTGGTGGTAAAATTGCTTATTCATATCTCGAAGCAATGACCTGAACTTCTGATCATCATTGATAACCTGCCTGATGTTATGGATCATATTGGATCCTTTATAATACATATCGCCACTACCTTCGCGGTTAACACCATAAGTACCAATTATCGGTATATCATTCTGGATGTTTTTGCGGATGCCCACCAGGTAATCAGTTCCTGCCTCTTTTCCAAACTGGCATTCAGTGTAAAGGGTTTCACTATAATTGGTAAAACTTTCATGCACCCACATATCAGCAATATCATTTGTAGTGATATTGTTGCCAAACCATTCGTGGCCGGTTTCATGGATGATGATAAAATCCCATTTCAATCCCCAGCCTGATCCGGAAAGATCGCGTCCCAGATAGCCATTCTTAAATTTATTACCATAAGCAACTGCACTCTGGTGTTCCATTCCAAGATGTGGTGATTCAACCAACTTATAACCATCTTCGTAGAATGGGTAAGCACCAAACCAGCTTTCAAAACATGTCATCATTGGATGTACCTGGCTGAATTGCTTTTTTGCGCTATCAAGGTTTTCCTCAAGCACCCAATAATCAAGATCGAGAACTCCTTTCTCCCCTTGATGTTTTTCACTCCAGTGAATGTATTTTCCTATATATGGAATGATATTGTAATTATTAATTGGATTAGTCACTTCCCAGTGCCAGGTGCTTCTACCATCGGGCATGGAATCAGTTTTGAGCAATCTTCCATTACCCACACCTATAAGCCCGGCAGGTACAGTAATAGCAAGTGATGCGCCATTTTCAGGTTCATCAGACTGATGGTCTTTGCAGGGGTACCAGACACTTGCACCCAGTCCCTGGCAGGCCACACTCATCCAGGGATTACCACGACCGTCCTGGCGCCAGATCCATCCACCATCCCAGGGTGGCCTGATGGCCTCAGTAGGTTTTCCAGAAAATGATAAACTGATAGATTGTGAAGAACCCTTTTCAAGGACCTCGGTTATGTTTACATGATAAACATTTCCCTCTCTGTTGAAATTCAATTCCTTTCCATTTAGAACAGCCTCATTCAGTTGCATGGGCTGCTGCAGGTCTATCTGCATCATATTCCCTATTTCTTTGACTGTAAATTTCATGATAACCTTACCATTGATGGTCTTGCCGGCATAGTTGGGCGTAACACTGATATCATATCGTGTTACATCCCACCATGAACGTTCATTATTAATACTGCCTCTAAGACTATCCTGCCTTGTTGGAATGGCGTTCCCTGTTCCGATCTGGGCAGTAGCACCAAATGCAATAGAAAATGTAATAAAGGATGTGATAAATGATCTGGCGATTGATGTAAGTTGCATAGATGCAAAATAAACATAACTGTTTAATTCTGTTGTACGTTGGATTGTTTGTTTTCCTGGTTGCCTGTAGTAGAACCGAGAAGCAGGAAGAAGGGTTTTTTCTTTATAATGAATCATCCGGTATTGCTTCCTTAGATCCGGCGTTTGCTAAGAATCAAAGTATCATGTGGGCCGTTCACCAATTATATAGCACATTGGTGGAGGTAGATTCAGCATTGAAGATAAAACCCTCAGTAGCCAGCCATTGGGAGATTTCTGAAGATGGTCTTACATATACATTTTACCTCCGAACTGATGTTTTCTTCCATGATAATGATTGCTTCCCCAATAGCAAAGGCCGGAAACTAGTTGCAATGGATGTCGTTTACAGTCTCAATAGGATTATGGACCCCGTAACTTCAAGCAGTGGGGCCTGGATATTCAATGATCGCGTGAAGAGAGAGAATGGTTTCAGAGCTTTAAATGATTCAGTATTTCAGCTTGAACTGATCCGTCCCTTTCCTCCAATTCTGGGTATACTAAGCATGCAATATTGTTCAATTATTCCACAGGAAGCTGTTGTACATTATGGTAGTAATTTCCGGGAACACCCTGTTGGGTCGGGACCCTTCCGGTTCATAGCTTTGGAAGAAGGACAGTCGCTCATAATGCGAAAACACGAGAACTATTTTGAAATTGACAGCGTCGGAAATAGGCTGCCTTATCTAGCTGGTATCAAGATTAGTTTTTACGATAGTAAGGCAACTGAATTTCTTTTGTTCAGACAGAAAAAATTACATTTCATAAATGATATTGATCCCTCCTTTAAAGATGAGGTTCTGAGCAAGCGGGGACAATTGCGGGAAGACTGGAAGGGAAGAATTATCCTTTCAAAGTATCCATACCTTAATACAGAATATCTGGGTATCCTTGTTGATAGCACAAATTCTGCTATGAAAAATTCTCCATTGCGATTCCGCGAAATAAGGCAGGCAATCAACCACGGATTTGACCGTAAAAAAATGATGCTCTACCTGCGTAATTCAATTGGCCTGGCCGCTGAAAGTGGATTCATACCTGCAGGGCTACCATCCTTTAATGCACAAAAGGTAAAGGGGTATTCATATGATCCGGAGCGCTCAAAAGAATTGATTCGAAAGGCTGGATTCGCCGATGGTAAGGAACTGCCTGCCATCACCCTGCTAACCATTCCAATATATGCAGACCTTGCAAGTTATATAGCCCGAGAACTGGAAGAAACTGGTATTATTGTTAAAGTTGAAGTGGTACAGAAGAGCCTCTTACTTGAACAAACAGCACAAGGAACGGCGGTTTTTTTTCGCGGCAGCTGGATCGCAGATTATCCTGATGCAGAAAATTATCTTAGTGTATTTTATTCAAGGAATCCAGCACCCCCCAATTATACACGGTATAAGAATAAAGACTATGACCAATTATATGAAAGAGCGTTGCAGGAACCAAATGATAGCAGTAGATATGTTTTATACCAGGAAATGGATGCTATCTTAATGAATGATGCGCCTGTTGTTCCTTTATGGTATGATGAGGTAATCCGGTTAGTACAGCCCGAAGTATCAGGATTTTATCCCAATGCACTTAATCTTTTAGAGCTCCGCACAACAGTTTTAACTAGATAAATTTATTTTAATGTTGTAACTTTGCACCTTAATTTTTGTCTTTAATAGTGCAGCATGGCAGTTATTCTCATTTTCTTCTTTACACATTGGTTCCTCTCTTTGTTTTTCCATACTTTTTTCCTGCATCGATATGGCTCCCACCAGATGTATACGACAAGTAAAACCTGGGAGAAAATATTTTATCTGGGTACATGGATCACGCAGGGTTCATCATATCTTGTTCCCCGGGCCTATGGGGTTATGCATCGCATGCACCATGTGTATAGTGATACAGAGAAAGATCCGCATAGTCCGCATTTTTTCAAAGATGTATGGGGGATGATGATGCATACACGGAATATCTATAACAGTTTCGTGACTCGCACCAATATGCCGGAAGAGCAATTCACTAAAGAATATCTTCCTGTTTGGGAAAAGCTTGATCGCTTTGCAGATCATTGGATAGTGCGCTTGAGTTTCGGGATAATTTATACGCTTATATATGTATTTTTCGCACCAAGTTTCTGGTGGTTCCTATTGTTGCCAATACATTTCCTGATGGGTCCAATACAGGGTGCAATAGTTAATTGGTGTGGTCACAAATATGGATATGCGAATTATGAGAATGGCGACCATTCAAAAAACTCGGAGCCTTGGGGAATATTTCTGCTGGGAGAATTGTTTCAGAATAATCATCATAAGCAGGGTACCAATCCAAACTTTGCGCGTAAATGGTTTGAGATGGACCCCACTTTCATAGTTATGAAACTTATGAATGCGGTGGGTATAATAAGGTTAAATAAACAATAGGAGCTTTTCCTATTGTTTATTTGTTTGAGCCTGGTTTGTACGTTTCAATTTATCGCGGAATACCTTTTCAAATTTTTCCACCTTAGGACGAATAACAAAATAACAATAGGGCTGGGCGCCATTGTTTAAATAGTAATTCTGGTGTTCGGCTTCTGCTACGTAGAATCCTGTAAAAGGCGCTATTTCTGTGACAATTGGATCCTTCCATGCACCGCTTTTATTCAGCTGGTCCTTATAGTATAATGCTTTTTCTTTCTGCTCCTCATTGTGATAAAACACAGCACTTCGGTATTGAGGGCCAACATCATTACCCTGCTTGTTAAGTGTGGTGGGATCATGTGTTTGCCAGAAAACTTCAAGGAGTTCATCAAACGTAATTACAGCGGGATCAAATACGATCTGTATAACCTCTGCATGACCTGTATTCTTTGCACAAACCTGTTCATAAGTTGGATTCTTCACATGGCCTCCTGAATATCCAGAAGTCACTTTATGAACACCATCTAATTGCTGGAATAACGCTTCCACGCACCAGAAACATCCTGCACCAAGGGTGGCAGTATCAGTACCGGGCCTGTATCCGGCATAGGCGACATCATTACTCATGCTTTTATTTGGGTTTTCTTTCTGTGCACAACCCGGGAGCAGTTGCGAAAGGGAGAGAAGCACTAATCCTAGGTATAAATTCAATCGCTTCATAGTGACTTTAATGATAACAATGCAATTTACGATTGCCTTCCCTTACGGGATGACAGTACTTGTTAATTCCGCAACCTTTAGGAAAGCCTTAACGCAGCAAGCAAATAAAAAAGGGAGCGGTGGTTACCACTCCCCTGAATTATGAGTTTGTCAGATAGCATCAAAAACAACAAGTAGGGCCAGAATAACCGCGGCCAGCCATAGGAACCAGCCACCAAAGAAGATTGGCAGGATCAAAATAAGACTCACCCAGAATTTCCAGGTAAGCGCTCTTTCTTTCAGGTAGATGGCCAAAGGCGGAAGTAGAATAGCCAGGATCGCCAACAATATAAGGTTGGTGTCTGCATCCATTAACCGGCCGGCTTTTTTATCAGCCTTAAGGTCTTTGATCATTTTTTTAACTTCCTTAAAACGGCTCTTTTTGTCTTTTTTATTCAGTCCGTTAAATTCTGCAACAGCTTTTTCCAATTCAGCCTGGGCAGCCAGATCGGGATTGGTAGCCGGTTTTTCTGTAGAAGTCTTCACAGGTTCAGTTGCCACTGCAAACATAACCGGAGCAAAGGCCAGCACCAGCAGGGTGGTGATAAGGATGGAGAGTTTCTTCATAGTGTTAACATTTGATGCCATGAAAATAGGTCTTTTCACAATATATTTGCAACCTCTATGACACAAGAAAATTTGAAAACATTACGGGAGCGGGTTTCGGTTCTAAGGAGGTTTCTTTGACGTCGCTAACAGAAACGACAAACTCCAGCAAGACAAACAACTAACCCTGGCCTCCGGCTTCTGGGATGATAACCAGCGGGCCACAGCCATTTTAAAAGAGATTAAGGTTCAGGAATACTGGCTCGGACTGTTCAACAATGTTGATACGGCCGTGGAAGATTTTGCCATCCTGCATGATTTCTGGAAAGCTGGTGAAACATCTGAAGAGGAAGTGAAAGAGGCTTATGACAAGGCTCTCGAGATGATTGAAGAGGCTGAATTCAAGAGCTCACTAAACCAACCTGAAGATGAATTGCCTGCAGTTGTACAGATCAATAGTGGGGCAGGAGGAACAGAAAGCCAGGACTGGGCCCAGATACTTTCACGCATGTACAGAATGTACGGGGAAAAACAGGGCTGGACAGTTACTGAACTAGATTGGCAGGATGGTGATGGTGCCGGTATTAAAAGTGCAACATTCCAGTTTGATGGTCCTTTTGCTTATGGATTCCTCAAAGGAGAAAGTGGTGTACATCGTCTCGTTCGTATTTCCCCCTTTGATTCCAATGCACGCAGACACACTTCATTTGCTTCAGTTTTTGTTTATCCGCTGGTAGATGATACCATTGAGATAGAAATAAAGGATAGTGAAGTTAAAATGGAAACGGCCCGGAGTGGGGGTGCAGGTGGACAGAATGTAAACAAGGTTGAAACAAAAGTGATGCTTACGCATATTCCCACCGGTATTGTGGTTATTTGCCAAACGGAGCGTACCCAGCTGGGTAACCGCGAAAAAGCAATGCAGATGCTGAAAAGCCGCCTTTACGAGGAAGAGCTACGCAGGCGGGAAGAAGCAAAAAATGCAACCAACTCTACCAAGAAAAAAATCGAGTGGGGTAGCCAGATCAGGAGTTATGTATTCCATCCCTATAAAATGATTAAAGACCACAGAACAGATTTTGAAGTGGGTAATGTGCAGCCAGTTATGGATGGGGAACTGGATGGTTTTATTAAAGCTTATCTGATGAGCCAGGCAGACGAAGTACCTTCTAATTAACAAATAAAAAAATCTAACATGAGTTTAGGTTATTTCTCATACCCTATGCCCGCCAATGAGCCGGTATTGAATTATGCTCCCGGTTCACCCGAGAAAGCAACACTTAAAAAAGTGCTGGCTGAGCTTAAGAAAAAAGAAGCGGATATACCAATGTACATTGGAGGCAGAGCAGTACGCACAGGAAATAAAGTAAGTATCCATCCTCCTCATGAAAGAAATCATGTTCTTGGTTATTTTCATGCCGGAGAAAAGAAACATGCGCAGCAAGCGATTGATGCAGCACTAAAAGCAAAAGCATCCTGGTCGGTAATGAGTTGGGAAGAGCGTGCTGCAATATTTCTTAAGGCCGCTGACCTGATTGCCACAAAATATCGCCCTTATCTGAACGGTACAACCATGCTTGGACAAAGCAAAAGTGTATACCAGGCAGAGATTGATAGTGCATGCGAGATCATTGATTTTCTGCGTTTCAATGTTCATTTCCTAAGTGAAATTTATAAGCAACAGCCGATAAGCGGAGCAGGTATGCATAACCGTATGGAATGGCGACCACTGGAAGGATTCGTACTGGCAGTTACCCCATTCAATTTCACGGCTATAGGAGGCAACCTGCCTACCTCCGCAGCCATGTGCGGTAATACAGTTGTTTGGAAACCTGCCAATACACAGATTTATTCTGCCCAAATGTTTATGCGCATTCTCCTGGAAGCAGGTTTGCCAGACGGCGTTATTAACCTTGTTTATGTTGATGGTCCCACTATTGGTGAAGCATGTTTCAATCATCCCGATTTTGCTGGCGTACATTTCACCGGCTCTACGGGAGTATTCAATCATATGTGGGCAACCATTGGAGCTAATATGCCAAAGTATAAAAGCTACCCCAGAATAGTTGGGGAAACCGGTGGTAAAGATTTTGTCATCGCACATAGAAGTGCAGATCCTGATGTTGTTGCAACAGCACTTGCCCGTGGTGCATTTGAATACCAGGGACAGAAATGTTCTGCAGCATCAAGGGCATATATCCCTTCCAACATTGCGGAAGCAGTTAAGAAAAAACTTGTTGATCAGGTATCTCGTATGAAGATGGGAACCGTCGAAGATTTCACCAATTTTGTGAATGCAGTAATTGATGAGAAGAGCTACGATAAACTTAAGAAGTATATTGATAATGCCCGGAAAGATAGAAAAGCGAAGATCCTTGTAGGTGGAAACTGCGATAAGAAAAAAGGATTTTTTATTGAACCTACAGTTATTGAAGTGAAAGATCCCAGGTATGTTACCATGTGCGAAGAATTGTTTGGACCAGTTCTGACAATCTATGTATACGATGCCAACCAGTTTGAAAAAGCACTTGACCTGGTAGACAGCACTTCACCGTATGCGTTAACCGGATCAATAATTGCGGTTGATCGCAGTGCAGTTGAACTTGCCACCAACAAACTTAGAAACGCTGCTGGTAATTTCTATATAAATGACAAACCAACAGGAGCCGTAGTTGGTCAACAGCCTTTCGGAGGCGCACGTGCAAGTGGTACAAATGACAAGGCAGGTTCAATGTTGAACCTTTATAGGTGGCTTAGCGCGAGAACCATCAAAGAAACATATAATCCACCAACAGATTTCGGGTATCCATTCCTGCAGGAATCCTGATAACAGTATATAACAGTGTATAGAAGAGAAGCGCCTTTACGCTTCTCTTTTTTTATTATAAATATTCATGCCTGGAAATTTCGTAACTTAATATGGTAATTATTTTACATAAATCCTAAACCAACATGTATGAAAAAGCTCTTACTTCTCTGTGCAATTTATCTTTGCACAATCCCCGCATTTTCTCAGAAAGGTCATAATCAGTTAGGCATCGGTGCCGATGTTGCATTTCCTACCGGAGATTTAGCCGATGGGGTTAAAACTGGCTTTGGTGGGTATGTTAAAGGCTTATTAGGTGTTGGAACCAATGGACAATTGACTTTTACAACCGGCTACACTTCTTTTGGATGGAATGATGATGAAATTGGAATTGATGTTGATGGAAGTTTCAGTGTTATCCCTTTATTGCTTGGTTATCGCCAGAACTTTAGTGGTTTTTATGTTGAGCCCCAATTAGGCCTGGGTATCTATAATTCCAAAATAAAATTTATGGATGAAAGTGAATCTGATTCCGAATCGGCATTCACCTGGGCTATCGGACTTGGATATGTGATCAACCAGGCATTTGATATTGGATTCAGGTACCAGAGTGCTACAAAAGACAGTGAGGAATTGAATCATTTTGGGCTTAGGTTGGGATATAATTTTAATCTTGGTGGAGCCAAATAAAGTTTTCATGATCCCCAACTCAATTAATCTTTAATTGATTTCTGCAAAAAATATCGCAAAAATAACGGTCCCTGAAAATAATTGAGAACCCTTTTCGTTTATACCTTCGAGTAACTAAAAATCTACTTATCATGAAAAAATTCTTATTGGTCTTTATGTTTGCTGCTACTGCCGGTGCAGTTAATGCACAGGTTCAGTTTGGCGCAAAAGCAGGTGCAAATTTTGCTACCCTTACTGGTGATGATGTTGAAGACGCCAAAACTAAAGTTGGATTGAATCTTGGCCTTTTTGCCCGTTTGCCTCTTACTGAGAGTATCAAACTTCAGCCTGAATTGGTTTATTCCATGCAAGGTGCTAAGGATGATACAGAAGGTGATGCATCATTGAACTTTAATTATATCAATGTTCCGGTGATGTTCCAGTATCATACTACTTCTGGTTTTTTTGTTGAAACAGGTCCACAGGTTGGATTTCTTACATCTGCAAAATTTAAGTTTGAAGATGAAGATGTAGATATCAAAGATGAATTTAAAGGAGTGGATTTTTCCTGGGGATTCGGACTTGGTTATCAACTTCCTGCCGGTTTTGGAGTTAATGCCCGTTATAATCTTGGCTTAAGCAATATCGCTGAAGACTTTGAGGGTGAAACACCAAACATTAAAAACAGTGTAATACAGGTAGGTGTGTTCTATACTTTTGGTAGTGGCGGAAACTAATGCCCCCTTACAATTTTTTAAAGGAGCCGCTTGCGGCTCTTTTTTATTTAAAGGAACGATACATTAATTTAGCTGAAATTTGAAGAATTGAAAACCATACTAAGTGATCAGCAGCTTGCCATAACCATCAAGCGGCTTAGTCACCAGATTCTCGAAAATAATGATGATCTCAGCAATACCTGCATAATAGGTATCCAGCCCCGTGGGGTGTGGTTCAGCAACCGTATTGCTAAAGAGATCAGAGCCATTGCTCCAGGTACCAGTTTGGAATATGGAATTCTGGATATAACCTTCTACCGTGATGATGTCAGAAACGAGCTACATATTGCAAATCAAACCGATATCCCCTTTTCCATTGAGGGAAAAAATGTGGTGCTGATTGATGATGTTCTATATACGGGTCGCACCATCAGGGCAGCTATGGATGCACTGATTGATTTTGGCCGTCCGCGTAAAGTTGAGCTCTGTGTACTTATTGACAGGCGCTTCAGCAGAGAGTTACCCATCCAACCCGACTATTCCGGTAAGGCCATAGATTCTATCATTTCGCAGAAAGTTAAAGTCTGCTGGCAGGAAAATGAAGGAAAGGATGAAGTGGTATTACTCTAACAATTAACTTTGCACCCTAATGCAACTTAGCACAAAACATCTTCTTGGCATTAGAGACCTTCTACCGCAGGATATCCAGACCATTTTAGACACTGCCACACAGTTCAAGGAAGTATTACAGAGACCTATCAAGAAAGTACCCTCACTTCGGGATGTGACTATAGTAAATCTTTTTTATGAGAACTCCACCCGAACAAGGATATCCTTTGAACTTGCTGAAAAAAGGCTTAGTGCCGATACAATCAATTTTTCATCCAGTGGTTCTTCCGTTTCTAAGGGCGAAACGCTTTTAGACACAGTGAACAATATCCTAAGCATGAAAGTTGATATGGTTGTGATGCGCCATAGTGCCAGCGGAGCCCCTCATTTTCTTGCCAAACATATTCCGGCCGCCATTGTAAACGCGGGTGATGGTATCAATGAACACCCCACACAGGCGCTCCTTGATGCATTTTCAATCCGTGAAAAACTAGGCACCCTGGAAGGCCGTAAGATCGCCATAATTGGAGATATCATGCATTCAAGGGTTGCCCTCAGTAATATCTACCTGCTTAAAAAAATGGGAGCAGAGGTCACGGTAGCCGGTCCACCCACACTGATTCCCAAACATATGGCAGAGGCATTTGATGTTAGGGTAGAGTACAACCTGAAAAAAGCATTGGAGTGGTGTGATGTTGCAAACGTGCTGAGGATACAACTGGAACGACAGAACCAGGTGTTGTTCTCATCCCTACGTGAATATAACCTGGCCTATGGCGTTAAAAAAAGTATGCTCGATAACCTTAACAAGGAGATACTGATAATGCACCCAGGGCCTATTAATCGCGGAGTTGAACTGGACAGTGATGTGGCGGATAGCCATCATAGCCTGATTCTGCAACAAGTGGAAAATGGTGTAGCCGTCCGTATGGCAGTTTTATACCTGCTGGCAGGTAGAGGTGAGTCGTAAAAGCTTGAGGACATTCAATAATTATTTACACAAATTCTGATTATGGAGCGTATTTGCCTGTTTCCCGGAACATTTGATCCTATCACCCTCGGTCATGTGGACATAGTTACAAGGGCGCTCCCATTATTTGACAGGATCATCATCGGTATTGGACTTAATGCAGCCAAAGCACCCATGTTTTCACCCGAACAGCGGTTACTCTGGATCAGGGAAATATTCAAAGGAGAACCACAGGTGGAAGGAGCCATTTATGAGGGACTCACTATAAAATTCTGCCAGGATATCGGTGCGCAGTTCATACTGAGGGGAATCCGTTATGTGAGTGATTTTGAATATGAGAAGACGATTGCAGATGCAAATCGCACTATGGACAAAAAAATTGAAACCATATTCCTCACGGGTGAGCCTAAATATACATCCGTTGCGTCTACAATTGTGCGCGATATTATTCGTAATAATGGTGACGCATCACCTTTCATTCCCGATGTTGTATTCAATAGTTTACAAAAAAGCAGCTAATCATGTCCGTTATTTGGTTCGATCCCGGGCTCAACATTGAGCAGCTACGCTTATTATCAACAGACACCATGGGCGATCACCTTGGTATAGAATGGATTGAAGTAGGACGGGATTATATCAGTGCTCGTATGCCTGTAGATCATCGCACCAGGCAACCTTATGGCCTCCTCCATGGAGGAGCTTCTGTTGCCCTTGCCGAAACATTGGGTAGTGTTGGAGCAGCAATGAGTGTGGACAGTTCAAAGTTCATTGCTGTAGGAATGGAGATCAATGCAAACCATGTAAGAAGTGTAAGGTCAGGGTATGTAACGGGTACCACAAGGGCCCTGCATCGAGGCGCTACCAGCCAGGTATGGGAAATCCGTATAGAGGACGAGAAAGGCAGACTGATTTGTATCAGCAGAATTACCGTTGCAATTCTTAAAAGGAAAGATCAGGACTCTATTACACCTTCTTCAATTCAGCCAGAACATCCCTGATACTTGGGAAAGTATTCTCCATGATCTCTTTCCAACCCGAGGGCATTAACCATTTGATGGCATGGATATCTTCTTCTGTTTGGGGATTGAGTACCTGGTCCCCATCCACTTTCATTTCAAACCAGTAAGATTCTTTCAGAATATGCTTACCACTCTCATAGTATGTATGATACGTCGTTATTAATGGTTTTGTTATTACAGGATTTTTAAGTCCTGTTTCTTCTTCCACTTCACGGATGGCACATTGTTCAATAGTTTCTCCTTCATCCAGTTTGCCTTTTGGCAAATCCCATTTACCCCTTCGGAAAATAAACAACAGTGCACCATCTTCACCCCAAACTGCTCCACCACCAGCTTTGATAAGCGTGAATTTTTTCCAGAATGCCATTTTCAGCGCTTTCAGGTCATTATGTTTTAATATACCCGCATGAATATGTGGAAGATCCATTTCATAAATCATCGATTTTAACGCCGGAGTAGAAAATTCATCTATAAAAACTGCATCATCATGGTGGAGATAAGGTTCCAGCTCAGGGGTAATCTCATCACATAAGAAAAGAGGCTTATCGCCAAAATAGATTTTGATGTACATAAAGGCTATGGGTATTTTTGCGGCGGTTTAAAAATAAAGATACTATGAAGTCAAACGAAAAAGCTGTAGCTGAGAAGTTGTTACAATGTAATGCTGTGAAGTTGAGTCCCGAACATCCATTTACCTGGGCCAGCGGCTGGAAAAGCCCCATTTATTGTGATAACCGCCGGGTTTTATCCTTTCCCTATGTGCGTGATTTCATTAAATCCGAAATGTGCAATATCATTTTTGAATCTTTCCCGGAGGCCGATATGCTGGCCGGAGTAGCCACCGCAGGCATAGCCTGGGGGGCAATGGCAGCAGATCAGTTAAAGCTTCCCTATATCTATGTTCGTCCTAAACCCAAAGAACATGGTCTCGGTAACCAAATTGAAGGATATTATGAGCAAGGCCAGAAGGTAGTAGTGATTGAAGACCTTATCTCTACAGGAAAAAGCAGTTTACAGGTAGTGGATGTATTGCGGCAAGCTAACATAGAGGTGGTAGGTATGGTTTCTATCTTCACATATGGATTTGCGGTGGCTGACAAGGCTTTTGAGGCTTCAGGTGTACCTTACCGTTCACTCACCAACTACAGCAATCTTATACAGCTTGCACTGGAGAAGGGAATAATTAGCGCATCTGTAGAACCCATATTGTTAAATTGGCGCGAAGACCCCGCTAACTGGAAGGGAGTTTTGTAAATTAGCTCAAAATAATTTTCATGAAGAAGATCTATATGTTGGTTCTGGCCCTATTTGCCATTGGGGGCACTGTTATGGCCCAGGCGAAAAAGGCCCTTCAGACAGTTACCATAAGTACACCATCGGTTCAGTGTGAGAGTTGTAAAAAGAAAATAGAATCCTTCCTGTTGAGGGAAGATGGAGTTACCAAGGCAACAGTTGATTATAAGCGCAAACAGACCAAGGTGAGCTTTTATACCGATCGTACCAATGTCGAAAACATTAAAACGGCAATTGCCAATGTTGGCTATGATGCTGATGATGTCACTGCCAATGAAGAGAGCTATAAAAAGCTCCCGAAGTGTTGTAAAAAACCTGAAGACGGGGGAGGGATGAAGCAATAAATCGCAATGGTCAACAGGCAATAGTCAATTGAGAAATCATACTAAAAAAGCTACCGCATTACGGTAGCTTTTTTAATGCTGGCACCTGCTTTAAGGTTCTCTCCATCCCTCCATCTCTCCATCCCTCCACATCACCATTGCACCTGCTGCTTACCCGAATAGTTAACGGGCATATTAAAAAACACCCCCGACTTCCCCAGTTTAACTGTACCATTTACTTTAACGTCAATCTCCGAATTCACTAATAATGCAAGTGCGTTATTGAATAGCTGCTTCATATCCACTTTCATTTTAACGGGCAATAGAAAGGTGTCTTTCCTGGGTATTGTAATTAGCGTATCCAAAATACTTCTCCCTACAGCTTTATCATTTAGCGTAACACCCAGATCAGCCCCTTTAAGTTGAAGGGCAAAATCATTCGGGTTATAATATTTAAGGTCTGCCGAAACGACAGATTCTTTTAATCCCACGGTATTGATCCTGAAGTTCTCAAAAGCCTGGTATTCGGGTATCTGGGGTTGCCGGCAACCTGCCATTACCAGAATGGGGAAGGCTAGCATTATCAATTTAAGCCACTTACAGCGAGTACGTTTCTGTTTGATCATAATACCGGCAAAATAGGGGAAAGGTCAATTATCAGCAAATTCAATTTGCAATATTGGACTATCTTTAACGCCAATATTTTTGGGAAACCCCCTAATTATCTCCATTTTAAAGTAAATATTCAGCAACTATAAATTTTAGTATTTATATTTTAAGTTCATTTGATTGATTAACAATTAATAACAGCATAAATCAATTTATTTAAAGTTCTATTTTAAAGGGAAAATTTACATTATTCAGGTAAAAATCTGCTATTCTTAAAATGTATGACAATCATGGGTAATTCAAGAGTGTTAATAACTGATTTACATTATTTTGCAAGTGTTAATTGGTATATAAAAGTATATAATCATAAAGATGTCATAATAGATTTATATGAGGGACATTCCAAGATGAGCTTTAGGAACCGTTTGTGGCTTGCAGGTGGTGATGGAAGGCTTACGCTGTCTGTACCGGTGAGTGATGCCCGAAATGAAAAGCAACTTTACCGCGACTTGAAAATTGTACCTGGCAGATGGCCAACTGAACATTTACGGGCAATAATATCCTGCTATAACAGAAGTCCCTGGTTTGAATATTATCGCGACGAATTGGCAGATTTATATTCAAGACCTTTTCAATTTTTGATTGATTGGAACTTTGCCTGTTTTGAATGGATGGAGAAATGTTTGGGTAAAAAGGTTGGGCTGACAATGGTAGATCTGCATAATGAAAGTGAAATTCAGGAGCGTTTCAACGGTGCAGAAATGGTGGATGAGAGAAATCAAATTCGTCCTTCAATACTTGATCGATTATCAGGAAACCAGGATGGAGTGATCAGGTATAGACAGGTGTTTGAGGACAGGGTAGGATTTATCCCGGGCTTGTCGATCCTCGACCTTTTGTTTTGTGTTGGCCCAGCTGCGAATGAAAAGTTAGCAGGATGATATCAAAGTCAATAAGCTAAAAATGAATCACTCTTCCAGGGAGTTTCATGCTCCGGGCAGTCTTGATCCTATTGGATTGTGTGGTCGTATCTATTTGGTCAAATGCCTGGAAACTGTTCCTGGGAACATAAGGGAGCCTTGCGCCATAGGTTATTGTCTCCGGTAGTATGGGTTCAGGCGATGTACTTAGGGTAAAGTCGATCTCCATGCGTTCAACGGCTCTTACGGCGATGATACTGGCATACTCGGTAGTTTGCTTAACTGTAACTAATGGTACCTTAAAAACAGAGGTGTCCGTTTGTTGGAGTACGGAATTGGCCTTTTCAACCTTTGCCTGAAGATCTGTTTCTCCTTTTTTAGCGATGAATGTTCGGGGAGGGTTTGAGAAAGATTTTTTCATGACCTTAGCTGGCAATAATGCTGGTTTTACAGGAAGATCATTTGTGGCGCTTGTGATGGTCACCGGCATTTCGTGAGTTACTTTATTATCAGGCGCTAAAATCTTGGAAGATGTGTCAGCTGATTTAATTACTGGTTGAATGCTTAATCCCGCCGTTAAAATGGCGAGAAATAATACTGGAATAAATATGTAAGTCCTTCTTGTTGAATTATTTATGGGTAAGTTCAGCATTCGCTGAACCCTTGCCAGAAGCAATTGCTTATTATTTCCTCCTGCGGCCAGTAGTAGACCGGACCGGATATTCCGATCCTGTTCCAATTTCAATAATGCGATCGCATAATCATGGGGGATGAAAGGAAATTGTAATACCCAGTCATCACAGGCATGTTCTCTTTCTTCCCGAATAATTGCAGTAAGGCACTTGACGAAGGGGTTAAATAAGAAAATCATACCGGCAATAGTTACCAGGACATTCCAGAAATAGTCGTTTCTTTTAATATGTGCCAGTTCATGAATCAAAATGGCTTCAACCTGATCAGGAGAAAGTTGACCGGCCAGAGAAACAGGTAGTAATATAATGGGCTTAAGCCAACCTGTTATAACTGGTATATCAATCCGGTGAGAGACTTTAATATCCACAAAGCGGCGAATATTCATATGTCCGCACATTTCCTGCAGATACAAACGCCATTCAACTGGTGCTCTTTCCAACCCTTTTGAACGAATTATTTCATTGTGGTAGAATGAACGCCACAATCCCATGCAACTAAATACCAGCCAGATCAAATAGGCGAAAGATAACCAGGGAAGGATTTTCGAGATATTATTCCGCCATAGATAATAGTTTTGAACCAATTCATCATTCTGTAAAGAAATCGTAGGAGTGGGGATTGCATCCCGGGTTAATGGAAGTAATAATCCCACCACAAACCATATGACCCCTATGCCCAGCAGTAATCTCGCCAGATTATAGCGGGTTGCGGCTGACCGTAGCGGCAGGAGCCATTTCAAAAACAGATACAATACCCACAGAATCCCAAATTGCCACCAACTGTTCAGAAGTGACCAGCCCAGCGCCTCCAGAAACCATGCCTGGGGCAGATGCGGCATATCAGTGCTTTTTAAGGTTGTTTAATAAATCCTGTATTTCCTGTAATTCCTGCTCAGAGGCCTTATGGTTGCCCAGGGCCTGAAGTATTAGTTGGGTAGGTGAACCCCCAAAGAGTCCATCTATCATTTTTCCTAACAAATGCTTCTGGGTCTTTTCACGACTAACAGCTGCCTGGTAGATATGTGATTTTACAGAATCATCGCGTTTCACCAATCCTTTTTCATTCATGATCTGCATCAGTTTGAGCGTTGTGGTGTATCCCACATCTTTAGTTTGTGACAACTCTTCGTGTACTTCGCGGACACTGGCCAGGCCTTTAGCCCAGAGTACCTGGAGAATTTCCAGCTCACTTTCAGTTGGTTTGATGTATCTGGTTGCAGCCATAGCAGGTGATTTGATTTCGAATATACGATTGTTTTCGTAAACAAAAGTTAAGAGAAATTAAAATTCCACAACCCTGCTTTATAAATTTAAAAAGCAAAATTGATATATCAAATATATTTGGGTCAAATAAAATAAAATGCCACAAGAGAAGCTGTCGGTAACCTTTTTTTATTTTCTTGAAAAGGCAATCAGGGATTATCGGCAATATGCGCAGCGAAATATACGCGCCGGTTTTGGGGATATTACCCTCGACCAGATACTTGTTTTAAGGATGATACAGGATCAGCCCGAACTTGGCCTTCACCAGATTGCGGAAGCTGTATTTAAAGACTATGCATCAATTACGCGAATAGTGGATTTGCTCGTAAGGAAGGGACTTCTATTCCGTCTTGGCAATGATCGCAATCGCCGGGAATCAGAACTTACGGTAAGTCCTGCTGGCGATGACCTCCTGGTCGCCATTCAGCCAATAGTTGCGAAGAACCGTTTCATTGCACTTCAGGGCATCCATCCGGAGGAAATAGAAATCGCTAAATCAGTGCTGGCAAAGATCATTGAGAATTGTAATGAAAAATCAGATGGATAGAAAACAAAAAAGCCCCGGCGTAGACACGTCGGGACTTTTGGTATTTGGATCTGATTAGTTTCTAAAACAAATGTAGGAGTTATTTCTCATCTACATTGATCGAAAAGGATATTTCCTTATCTGAATCAAGAAATTTTTCATATTTCTTAACTACCTCAGCCGATTGCTCAGTACCGTTTACTACAAGCTGTCCGCCTTTGTAGGCTACAGCCAGTTTGCCATCTTTACTAAAACCATCACGCTGTAATGCTTCTACCAGGCCATTTAAAGCCTCATCCGCATTTGATCCGCTGATCTGAACTTTTGCATCAGAATTTCCATTTGCATCAACGCGTATTTCCATTTTTTTCTCGATCTTCTGGGCAACGGCCACCGCTTCTCCACGTGTATTGTGGAGGTCGGCCAGTGTTGGCGCTATCACCAAAGAAACAATACTCATAAGCTTGATCAGGATATTCATGGAAGGTCCGGAAGTGTCTTTAAAAGGATCTCCCACAGTATCTCCTGTTACTGATGCTTTATGCGGCTCAGATTTTTTGTAGTACATCTCACCATTAATTTCAACCCCTTTCTCAAAGGATTTTTTCGCATTATCCCATGCACCTCCAGCATTATTCTGGAACATCCCCATCAATACACCACTCACTGTAGCACCTGCAAGAAATCCACCCAATGCTTCAGGACCAAATGCGAATCCAATGATAAGAGGAGAGATGATGGTTATAGCGCCAGGAAGCATCATTTTCTTAATAGATGCATCCGTTGAAATGGCAACACATTTATCATATTCCGGCTTTCCCGTTCCTTCCATAATTCCAGGAATAGTGCGGAACTGTCTGCGTACTTCTTCCACCATTGCCATGGCAGCTTCTCCAACAGCACGGATAGCGAGGGAAGAAAAGATGAATGGGATCATACCACCAACAAACAGGCAGGCAAGTACATCTGCTTTATAGATATCAATTCCATCGATGCCGGCTACGCCAACAAATGCAGCAAAAAGCGCAAGAGCCGTAAGGGCGGCAGAAGCGATGGCAAACCCTTTACCAGTTGCCGCAGTGGTATTTCCAACTGCATCCAGTACGTCTGTTTTTTCCCTAACTTCTTTTGGCAGCTCACTCATTTCAGCAATACCACCCGCATTATCTGCAATGGGTCCGAATGCGTCGATGGCAAGTTGCATGGCTGTGGTGGCCATCATACCTGCAGCTGCTATTGCAACACCATATAATCCGGCGAAATAATGTGCTCCGTAAATTCCTGATGCCAGCACTAGGATGGGAAGGAAGGTAGATTCCATACCAACTGCCAAACCACCAATAACATTGGTAGCATGACCTGTTGCTGATTGCCTGATAATAGATTTCACCGGGCGTTTACCCATGGCTGTGTAGTATTCAGTAATGATACTCATTAAAGTTCCTACTACCAGTCCAACAACTATAGCATAAAAAACATCCATGCGGTTGAACTCAAACCCACGAAGGCTCATTGTCGTTTCCGGAAGAATATATTGTACAAGGAAGAAGGATGCGATTGCTGTTAAAACGATGGAACCCCAGTTTCCCATGTTCAATGCTTTCTGCACGGCATCGGTACTGATTCCGGCTGAATCAGAAATGCGGACAAACCATGTTCCAACAATTGAGAAGAGAATTCCAACACCCGCTATCAGCATGGGAAGTAAGATTGGAGAGAAACCAGCAAATGAATCAGTTGCTATCGTCTCCTGTCCAAGTACCATGGTGGCCAGCACAGTCGCAACATAAGAACCAAAAAGATCGGCGCCCATACCCGCAACATCACCCACATTATCACCAACGTTATCTGCGATTGTCGCAGGGTTACGTGGATCATCTTCAGGAATACCTGCTTCTACTTTTCCTACAAGGTCAGCACCAACGTCGGCAGCTTTAGTATAAATACCTCCACCCACCCGCGCGAAAAGTGCAATTGATTCAGCACCTAACGAGAAACCAGTCAGCACCTCAATTGCTTTGGCCACCAATTTATCATTGGCTCCCAGTCCCGGTGCGAAATACTGAACCAGCACAATAAAGAGTCCACCAAGACCCAATACTGCAAGTCCGGCAACACCCAATCCCATAACCGAACCTCCTGTAAAAGAAACGTTCAGCGCTTTGGAAAGGCTGGTACGTGCTGCCTGAGCAGTGCGTACATTGGCTTTGGTAGCAATGCGCATTCCAATATAACCGGCCAGGGCACTGAATACTGCTCCCACTATAAATGCCAGTGCAATTGTCCAGTGTGAATGTTCATTACGGCTTGCCATGAAGCCTAACAGAATTGAAACTATCACAACGAAATAACCGAGGATCTTCCACTCTGCTTTAAGAAAGGCCATGGCACCTTCAGCAATATAAGTGCTGATCTCTTTCATGCGGTCATTGCCAGCATCCTGTTTGGAAACCCATGCAAACTTCACAAAGGTGTACAGCAAGCCGATGACACCCATTGCAGGGACCAGGTAAAACAATTTGTCCATAATAGATTCTTGTTAACAAAAATTTTAGAGTGGGCAAAAATAGGGGAGAAAAGCCAAAAAAGGCATTATTGCTGTTTTTGGGTTGTATCTACAGCCGGCTTTTTCTTTTTGAGGATGTCCTTAATAAGGCCTTTTGCAGCATCTGAAGCTTTTTTCGGAGCCTGTCCGCTACTGGTATCCCTGGCCACAAGTGTATCTTTTGCAGAGGTGCTATCCCGGCCAAATATCTGTTCCTTCACTTTTTTCTTCGCCTCCTGTACCGCTTTCTCACGGATTGCTTCCAGCGAATCCTTTGCCGCCTGTTTGGCCACACCAAGGGCACTGTCGGCCTTTGCTTTCTGCTCCATGGCAAGATCCCGCACCAGGTCCTTCATTTCCGTAGCAAGGCTCTCTGTGGCATCCTGAAGATTATAACTGAGGGTTGGACTTTTAATACTGCCTCCCATTTTGACCTTAAGGCTTACTGTTTCTCCAAGTTTAACGGGAATTCCTTTTTTGGTCAATTCGCCTACAAGGCCATCAACCACCTGGTTGGCACCAGTTCCAAGTTTGGAGCGGGGTACTTTGAGGTTGATAATATAATCAAGCGACTGGTCAAAACCGTGCATCCCTCCGATTTCCATGTCTATGTCATTTACCTTAACTGTGAAGGGCTTTACAAGAACCTTCCCATTCACGAATTCAAAATACTGTTTTACATCCTTGAAACTTATGTTCTGCAGCGACTCAATCTTAAGTTTATCGGCAAGAACTTCCAGCGGCTTGAATTTGCTCAGAAATCCTTCTATTAATAAGATCATCCCATTACCTGTGAGTGACCCGAGATCCGGCATCATTTCCTCCCCAAGTGTTCCATTGACTGTGAGTCCCGAACTTAATTTTCCGGTTATGAATTCACCTATCGGCATCAGGAATTTGACTGTATTAAAAGCGTTAAAGGTTTTCTGCACATCCAGGTTTGAGAGCTGGAAGGCCAGGCTGATCGCTGGTTTGGCCTTATTCAGGCGGGTGGAATAGGAACCATTAAGATTGATACCACCATCAAGTGCCTGCATAGTGAGATTATCAAGACTAACGGTTTCGTTGGCAATTGTAAGTCCCCCCTTTACATTTTTGTAAGAAACATTATCATATACCACTTCATCAATATCAGTACTAATGTTGAAACGGATATTGGCTGGCACTTCAAATGGTTTCGTTGCAGCTTGCGATGTTTTGGTGCCGGCAGGTGTTGTGCCCATCCATTTATTAAGGTCAACTTTCCCCGCTTTCAGATTCATTGTACCGCTCAATGGTTCATCCTTAAGTGCATAGCCAATGGCATTATGAATTTTTCCACTGCCATTGAAGCTGGTTTGCATAAAACTTCCATTCGCATTACTTATCTCAATATCCTTTGGAGCCAGGTTTAAGACAGCATTTTTCAACAAAAAACCATCCTGGTATTCCGGGGTCTTGTAGATGAGGTCCTTAACTACTATTGTACCCGATGATTGTACGGCATCATATTTCTCCTGGTCAACAAAGGATTTCTTCCCCCGGATACGCATATCCGCATCGAGATGGCCATCAATACTAGTGCCGGGTTCGAAAGTATAGAACTGCTTCACACGGTCGAGTTGGAAACCCCCTTTTGCACTTACATCAAAATTTGGATCAGTGGCAGGGTTAGTAAGCAGCAGGCTGAAATCTATTTTATCTGTACCAAATTCTGCATGACCTGCAGGAATCTTCACCACAGTATTATCGGCTATGCCATCTGTATTGCTTACTAATATCGTTGCACTCGTATTCCGGATCGGTTGAGGAAATTCCTTTGAGGCATATAGCAGATTACTTAATTCAAAGAAGCCATTTGCCTGGAAGGGTCCTGGCTGTTGTTTTAATACAACATTCAGGTTTCCCTTTCCTGAAATGTCGGCTTTTACCTGGCCCGACAATTTTGTACCCTCTTCCAGTTTCACAAACTGTCCAATTGTGCCCAGATCAAGATTTCCTTTGGCAGCAGCATCAATGTACTGTATAGTTTCAGGATTTTTATAGAGCACCCGAAAACTGAAAGGCTCCTCACCAAATTTCAGGGTTGCATTGCTTATATCAATTATGGTATTATCCGGTTGACCATCTACGTTAGAGGCCTTCAATTGAAGGTTAATTTCCTTTACTGGTTTTGGGAGATCAGGATATTGAAAGAAACCATCTTTTATAATGGCATTCACTGAATATGCGGGAATTTTCCCAGGTGCATATATTCCTCTTACAAACCCTTCAAAAGCTGCTGTCCCCTTTGTGGTAAGATCCTTGAAATCTTTTTGGTATATCGCTGGTACCAGTGAAAGTATATCCCTGAATTCATTGGAAGGGGTTTTGAAAACGATATCCATATTATAGGTGGAATCGTTCACCAACTGGAAAAACCCATCCCCATCAATCTTTAGTTCGTTGATAGTGGCTTTAGCTTTGGCGAAACTGTATTTGTTCTGTGGAAGGTTTACGTCAATAGCTGCATCTATTGCGGTTTTTGTTTTTACCAGGTAGGGTATTCCCGCATAGGTAAAGCTGGCTTCTCCAGCAGTGGTAGCCGTTTCCAAAAGAAAATTATCAGCTGTAAAATTTCCACTTCCTATATGATTAAGTTGCGATAGGTCCATATGCATGTCAGCCTGAACATCATCATAACGCAACCTTCCGTCAATAACCTCATAGCGGTTTAATTCGACAGAAACTTCTGAAGCCGAAGTATCTTTTGCTCCTGTTTCTTCTGCAGACTTCATTATATCCCAGTTAACCTCTCCTTTTTCATCAACCATCAGGTGAATGGAAGGTTTGTTGAAAACTACATTATTAACTTTTACAGGACCAGAACCAAAAAGGCTGAAAAGGTTTATGGCAATATCCATCCTGTCGGCAACCAGGAGGGTATCGGAGGAAAAGTTACCCGGGCCACCTATATACAACTGTTCAAGGCCAACACTAAGCTTTGGAAAGTTGCGAAAGAATGATATGGAAACATCTTTGAATGAGGAATTTGCCGTTAGTTGTTCATTAAGCTCTTTTTCCGCGATCTTCTTAAGCTTGTCCCCAAACAAAAAGGGGACGGCTGCTGCAAATGCCAGCATGGTTCCCAGTATGATGGCCGTGATCAGTAGTATTTTCTTCCCCATATTGTTAAATGTTTATACGTAAATATTGATTCTCTTAAATTGCGATCATGAAGCAGGTCGCGCTTTTATTGTTATTATTCTTTGCCTGTGTTTGCAGCCAGGCTCAGATGGTAAAGAAAATTTCCATTGATGAGCTTGACAATTATATACGGAACAGCCATAAACCAATGGTGGTCAATTTCTGGGCCAGTTTCTGCAAGCCTTGTATAGAGGAGATCCCTTACTTCCTTGAATCAGCTGCCAAAAATGATTCAGTGGAAATGGTGCTTGTTAGCCTTGATCTGCCTGACTTTTACCCGGCAAAAGTAGAATCCTTCCTGAAAAAAAGAAACTTCTTCGGAGCTACCCAGTTCTGGTTGAATGAGACCAATGCAGATGATTTCTGCCCACGCATTGACCCTTCCTGGCAAGGTGCTATGCCGGTTACATTATTTGTTAATAATAACCGTGCTTACCGAAGGTTTGTTGGGCGCCCTATGACGCAACTCCAGGTTATCGAAGCATTTGACTTGTTAACAAAATAAGACATCAGCTTTTTCGCTTGATGCCACAACCCACAGACCTTGTTTCCTTTACAGAAACGTCTTTTCCTGCAATAGTTTCGTTGATGGCTTCACGAAGATGCGTACGCGAAATTTTGGATTCATCGGCGGGACTATCATCAATGGCCCCATGATATACCAGTTTTCCATCCCCGTTAAACAGGAAAACCTCTGGTGTTCTTGCTGCACCGAATGCGTCTGCCAACTCATTATTACTATCAATGGCATAAGGCCAGTTATACCCTTGCTTTTTAGCGTAGGCTTGCATGGCATTGTAGGAATCAGCTTTGGAACGTTCACCTTCATTGGAATTCAGAAGGATCACACCAATATTTTTTTCCAGCGCATATTTGCTGATCTCGCGGGTGCGCTCCTGGTTTTTTACAACGTATGGACAAGTATTGCAACTGAACATTACAAGTAATCCATTGGTTGTTTTTATATCAGCAAGGGAAAGGATCTTTCCGGAAACATCCTTCATCTTAATATCCGCTTTTGGAATATCTGAGCCTATGGGCAATGAACCCTGTTGCATAGTGAATGCAAAAGCAGTAATAGCAATTGCGGCAAGCATCAGTAATTTTTTCATGTCCTTTATTTTTAATAAATACCGCAACCCCGTTAGGGGTTCATTCTAAAGTTCGTTAAAATTTTTAAGATTCCTTCTGCTCAAGGGCTTCTTTACGGGCTCTTTCAGCCGCCATCATCTTGAGTGAATGGATACTAACGTTGAGTTCATAGCCGATAAGTAGTACCAGTGCGCTGAAATCTATCAATACCATCAGGATCATGATGGTACCAATTGAACCATATACTTTGTTAAAGCTTCCAAATGTGTTTACCCAGAAGGAAAAAATCACTACGGTTAGTATAATTAATCCTGTTGCGAGGATGGTTCCGGGAGAAGAAAGTTGCCAACGTTCATGTATAGCCGGAACATATTTGTATATAATTGCTATACTATAATATACAAGCGCAACAATAAACACCCACCGAAGATTTGCTACGAGCCATGAAACTAGTGGCGTATTTATATCAAGTTTATCCAGGATCCAATGCAGGAAAGTGCCCTGTGCTATCAGCAGTATGATAACAAGAAAGATCATTAATATCAGGATTGTCGTGATTTTTACTGCCACCCATCTGCTTAATAGAAAATTCCTGCTGGTTGCATAGAGAAGTGATTTATTAAAGGTTCGCATGATTCCCAAAACCGCATTGGAGGCATAATAAACAGCTATGAAAAATCCGAGTGAAAGTAGTCCGGAGCGTGGTGTTTCAAGAAAGTCCACCAAAAAATCCTTCACCATCACATAGGTGGTCTGGTTAGGTGTGAGGTCGCGGGTCAGCAACAATAGCTCTGCCGTTATTTGTTTGGAAAATGGCATGTAGGGGATAAGGGTACCTAGAAATATTGTAGCAGCAGGTATCGCCATCAGCAGATTAAATGAAATGGCCGCAGCCCTGTCATTCAATCCCACTTTTTTAACCTGTTGCAAAAAAAACACGATCACATCATAAAGGGGCAGGCCTTCAAATCCCGGTAGGGATATCTGCTTGCTTTTGCTCGTCAGGAAGCGCATCGGCGCGCTTTCGAGTATGATGCGTTCCAGTTTGATCATTTGCCGTTATTACCGGTATCTTCAGGTTGATTCTTTTTCTTCATATAAGTATCTAATGCCGATTGATATGCCTTCGCATATTGCAGGTGTTGATTATAATTTTCGGCAAACACATGATAACCTGAGAAATCGGGCCTTGCTACAAAGAAAAGGTAATTTGTTTGGGGCGCCTTCAGAACCGCATCAATTGTCACTTTTTGCGGCGTGCAAATGGGGCCTGGCGGCAAACCCGCCACCCTGTATGTATTATATGGTGATTCAACCGCAAGATGCTTGTTATATATGCGCTTTAGCCCGAAATCACGGAGTGCGAATTTTACCGTTGGGTCGGCGCCAAGTCGCATTCCTTTGTTGAGCCTGTTAATATAAACGCTGGCGATAGTATCTTTTTCATCATTTTTATTGGTCTCCTCTTCCACAATGGAGGCAAGGATAACTACCTGCTCTGGACTAAGTTTCAAACCTTTGGCTTTCTGTTTGCGCTCCTCGTTCCAAAAGTTTTCCCTGGAACGCATGATCTTTGCAATCACCTTTGAAGGAGTTGTATTCCAGAAATAAGTATAAGTATCTGGCATCACTCCTGTCATCACGGTATTACTATCTAACCCATATGCTTTAAGCGAATCATTATTATTAAGGAAACTGATCATTGCTGTGGAATCAAATTCCAGCTTTCGGGCTGCGAGAGAGGCAAGGTCTTCTTTGGTTCGCAGTTTTGTGATCACCAGGTTCACAGCATCCTGCTGCCCGTTTCTAAGCTTGCGGATAATACTGAGCATGCTGCTGTTTGCCGGGATGGAGTAACGACCCGCCTTAACCCTTTCAGGGTAATCGAGCTGCGAAGCAATAACCCCGAATAAAGATGGATTCTTAACAACGGTATCTTTCTTTATTATTTCAAGTACCTGATCATAGTTACTGCCAGTAGGTATCTCGAGATAATATGTTTTTGCTGTGAATCCCGTTGCAGGACCTAAAACTTTCCAGGCACCAATTGCTGCGGCCAGCACTACTAATAACATAATTATCAAAAGGACTCTTTTCATGGATCTTCGATTGCTTTGTAAAATAAAGAAAAAACCCTGCCACTGGCAGGGTCTTTATAACTAAGCTTATGAGAATATTATTTTGAAGTGTCAGTTGTTGCAGGCGCCGGAATAAGTGGCTGTGCATTCTGAGCAGGAGGTGTTTGTGCAGGTGCAGTTGCTGCTGGCTTTGTATTCAATTGCTCAAGCAGATTGTTGTTGCTGGCAGTGGTCTTCGGAATGAACATGGCACTGAAAAGGCAAAGCAGGGCCACAACGGTAGCAAAGATCCAGGTGCCTTTTTCAAGAACATCAGTAGTTTGCTTTACACCCATGAACTGATTACTGAGCCCCGCAACACTTCCGGCCAGTCCGCCACCCTTGGGATTCTGAACGAGTATAATAAATCCCAGTATCACACTTGCCAGTATTACTAATATCAGGAAAAGAATTGTCATCTTATCTATGTTTTATATTTTCAATTCGTGCCGCAAAATAAGCGGATTTGTCGGGATAAGCCAAACTTAATTTGCGGTATATATCGATGGCCCGGGCCTTATTTCCCTGTTTTAACAGAACCTCCGCCATGGTTTCTGTCACAACTTCCTTCATTTCAACAGATCCGGCAGCCATGGCAACAATATTCTCACCGCTGCTGGTATCAAGCAGCTGCTGCTCTATTTCTGTATTGGGAAGCCTTTTCATGGTACGTATCCACTCCGTGAAACTTTTTAGCTGTTTTCCCAGCTTATCCCCGGGCTTGATGTCCTGGCCCAGTTTTATACCCTGGGAGGCGAAATAATCTATGGTATGGTAAGGCTCAAAAACCGGCATCTCGTCGGTTTGGGGACTAATATCACGCAAGGAAGGGATGGGAATAGGGGATTCCATCCGGAGCAGGTCGGTACGCAGCGGTGGCTCGGGGGTGTCGTCATGTTGCTCCTCAGAAAACTCCTCTGATTCTATGCCGGCCTCTGAATGGGGCTCGGTTGCAATTTCGGTTTCTTCTTCTTTTATTGGCTCCAACTCTATTAACTGCTCCTGCTCGTTGAGCTGAACTTCCTCCATCTCCGCATGATGTGCTTGCTCGCTCTCAATTTCTTGCCCCGGTTCAATCGTTATGAGTTCCTGTTCAAGCTTTTGTTCCTCCTGTTCTTGAACAACTGGCACCGGTTCCCTTAAAAAAGGAGAGGTAAAAATTCCCTGCTCCTGTCTATCCCTTAAAACACTATCGATCTGGTAAATATTGGGAACAAATAATGCAACCTTTGCATATTGCTCATCTGTTTGACTCAATTTCAATTGTTGCTGCTTTTTCAGTAACAACAGCTGAAGCGCTCCCACATAGGGATATCGTTCGGTTGCCCGACGGATCTCATCAATATCAACCACATCCAGATGCGGCTGGTGGAAAAAATGTTGTATGGTTTTATTCAATTCCATTTAACTGGCAGAGCAATATACTGGCTTATTACCAGTTGGAGAAAATACGGTTGAAAATTTCATCACTGAGATTGTTTACAATTGTTTCACTCAGTTGTGTTTCTGCCTGGGGTAAACTCAGGCTGGCATTAAAATCAAAATTGCGGGTTATATCTGCCTCAAAATCTTTCTTCTCATCCAGCCTGTTCTTAAATATTATATGCACCGTTACATTCAATCGGTTGCTCGCTGCCTGCTTATCTGAAATACCTGAAGTAGTAAGGGAGTAATCAGTTATGGTTGCACTGATATCATAATGTGCCTCTTCTCCCTGGATCTGTGTCAGCTTTGTCTGGTTGTTTACTTTCTGACGAAGTTTGTCAGTAAGCTGCGGACTAAGCAATGGATTAATATACCTGGCTTTATTTTCAATGAAATTGATTCGAACCGTCTTTACCTCCGGCGGAATGGAGATATCGCGGAATGAATAACAACCACTTAATAAGAATATGGATGCAATCAGTATAGTGAGCAATCTAGTCATTGATATCATATTCTTTTAGTTTTCTGTAGAGCGTTCTTTCACTGATGCCCAGGTCAGAGGCGGCGTCTTTTCTTTTTCCTTTATGCTTTTTGAGTGCTTTTTCTATCAACTCCTTTTCCTTGTCCATAATGTTGAGTGATTCTTCTACTTCCTCATGTGCATAGATATCATCATGTGGCATGATCATGGCCGGCTGCTGAACTGCAGGTTGTACATAAGAGGAGGGCAGTACCGCTGTGGCTGGTTGTTGTATCTCCATATTCATGGGATATTCTCGCATCAGGCTCTCCTTGGTGTATGCCACTGCAGCAGAGGCCTCTCCCGGATTCTGGAGTATCTCTACAAACATCTTCTTCAATTCTGTTACATCCTTTTTCATGTCGAAAAAGAGCTTGTATAATAGCTCCCTTTCATTACCGAATTCCTGCTTGTTGCCGTGCATGGGACTATTAACGAGCATGGGTAATCGATTCTGATTCGTCTCCGGCAGAAAACGCCGAAGCCCCTGCGCGCTGATGATCTTGTCAGTTGACAATACAGAGATCTGGTCTGCAATATTTTTCAGTTCCCGAACATTGCCAGGCCAGGGATAATTTACCAGGATCTGCCTTGCATCATCATCCAGTTGTACAGGTGCGGTTTTATATCGCTCCGCAAAATCAACAGCAAACTTTCTGAAGAGCAGAGGAATATCCTCCTTCCTGTCTCGCAGCGATGGAACCCTGATTGGTACAGTACTCAGCCGATAATAAAGGTCCTCCCTGAATTTTCCGTTCTGCGTAAATTCCAGCAAGTCTTTATTTGTGGCAGCAATAACCCGAACATCTGTCTTCTGCACTTTTGATGATCCCACACGAATAAACTCACCTGCTTCCAATACCCTGAGAAGCCTGGCCTGGGTACCGATTGGGAGTTCACCGATCTCATCGAGAAAAATTGTGCCCCCGTTCACTGTTTCAAAATATCCCTTTCTGCTATCCACTGCACCAGTGAATGCGCCTTTCTCGTGTCCAAATAATTCAGAGTCGATTGTGCCCTCAGGGATGGCACCACAGTTTACTGCAATAAAGGGATTATGTTTCCTGGCAGAAAGTGCATGTATGATCTGCGAAAATGCTTCTTTACCAACACCACTTTCTCCCACGATCAGCACACTCAGGTCAGTGTTCGCCACCTGGGCTGCTACATTAAGCGCATGGTTGAGGGCAGGGGAGTTGCCTATAATGCCAAACCTGTTTTTTATACTTTGAATCTCCATGTTTATTCGTCAGAAGGTCTATAGTTCAATTAACGATCAATTCTCCGAGTAAAGTCGCCTGGGTGCATTCGGATACTTTCACCCATGCATAATCGCCAGCTTTCAAATCACCCTCTTTCGGGAAAACCACCACTTTATTATGACTGGTTCTTCCCATCCATTGCTGGTCACTTTTCTTGCTTTCTCCCTCAATGAGCACCTTGAAGGATTTGCCCAGGTCTCTCAGGTTGCTTTCCCTGCTCAGCCTGCCCTGAAGATCAACGATTTCCTGCAGGCGTCTTTTCTTGACAGCTTCCGGAATATCATCCTCAAAACGGCGTGCAGCAAGGGTTCCGGGCCGCTCGCTATAGAAATACATATAGCTGAAATCATACTTGCTATACTCCATGATAGAAAGTGTATCCTGGTGGTCTTCCTCCGTTTCTGTACAAAATCCAGCGATAACATCAGATGAGATTCCGCAATCAGGCATCACTTCCCTGATGCGGTCAACTTTTGCCATATACCATTCGCGGGTATAGGTGCGGTTCATAAGCTGCAAGAGGCGCGAACTTCCGCTCTGTACCGGCAGGTGGATATAACGGCATATATTCTCATGGCGTGCCATGGTATGCAAAACTTCATCCGTAATGTCTTTGGGGTGGGAGGTAGAGAACCGAACCCTTAGTTGCGGCGATATAAGAGCAACCCTTTCAAGCAGCATGGCAAATGTGACGGGAGCTTCCATCTGCTCGTTCACGAAATAATAGCTATCAACATTCTGCCCAAGCAGGGTTACTTCTTTATAACCCTCTTCAAATAAATTCCTGCATTCGGCTACAATACTTTCCGCGTCCCTGCTTCTTTCCCGGCCCCTTGTAAATGGTACCACACAGAAAGAACACATATTGTTACAGCCGCGGGTGATGCTAACAAATGCAGTAATGCCATTGCTGTTCAACCGAACAGGTGAGATATCGCCATAGGTCTCATCCCGACTCAGCATTACATTCACCGCTTTCTGGCCCGTGCCGGCTTCTTCAATAAGGGCGGGAAGTGTTCGGTAGGCATCCGGACCAACAACCATATCTACCAGCTTTTCTTCTTCCAGTAGTTTTGATTTAAGTCTTTCTGCCATGCATCCCAGTACACCAACCAGCATACCCGGCCTTGCTCTCTTGGCTTTTTTAAATTCTGTAAGTCGCTTCCTTACAGTCTGCTCAGCCTTCTCCCTTACTGAACAGGTATTAAGTAAAACCAGGTCAGCCTCTTCTGCATTCCGGGTAGCACCATAACCATATTCATTAAGGATAGATGCCACCACCTCGCTGTCCGCGAAGTTCATGGCGCAGCCATAGCTTTCTATATAGAAATGCTTTTTATAGCGGTTCGGGTCCATGGCAAATGGAGCAAATGCCTCGCCCTGCCTGGCCTCCTCATGTTCTTTTTGGATCATCAAATCCCCCATTCAACTCAAATTAAGAGGGCAAAAATAGCGAAAATGAGGGATTAGTGCCAAATTGACAGACCACAATCCTTACCACAGCGGTTTGCCCTGGTAATAATCGAGGATCTTAGCCCGAAGTACATATTCATATCGGGCGATGATCAGGTTGTTATTGGCGCGGTCAAGGTTATTCTTGGCCACCAGGTAATCTACCGAATTCAGGACCCCTTCATTGAACCTGGCTTCGGTTCCCCTGAACGACTCCTCAAAAGCCGCCACCTGGTTCAGCAATGCGTTATACCTGTTGTACGTTGCGGTCATATTTAACCAGGCCTGCTCCACGGCCTGCTGAAGCCTGATCTTCGTCGTTTTTTCCTCATAGCTGGCATTCTGCACCACCAGCCTGGCCTGACTGATGCGGTTCCTGTTCTGCATGGCATTCAGGATGGGAATCCGAAGACTTAGATTGATATTGGTGCTGTAGTTATTCCTGAACTGATCGCTGTAGGGAATTTTGACCTGGTCATAATAATCCACTGTAGTGAACACGGGACTCTTAGCTCCGTTCATCAATACATAATTGTTGGTAGCGATATCCTCTGACCTCAGTAAATTTTGGGTGCTGGCGGCATTTGAATAGTTCGTGAACAATCCGGCATTAAGGCTGAGGGTGGGCCAAAGCGCCCCTTTTCTTGCCTTAAGACCCTGCTCCGCACTCTGCGTACGTAATACGGCGCCTTTAACTATTGCCAGTTGCTGCAGGGCCACCTGGTAAATACTGGCGGCATCTCCCTGGTAGCCTGACAGAAAATTTTCTGCTTCTATCCTTTCCAGGCTTAGATTGGTATCATAGGGCTGGTTCATCAGCTGGGCCAGCTGCAGTTTAGCTGCCTCCAGCAGGTTCTTTGTATTTACCAGGCTCACTTCATCATTTGCCAATTGACCCTTCAGGTCAGTATATTCTGAAGGGGTAATAGTGCCTTCATCATTCAGGATCTTAAGCCGCTCCACCTGCCTTCTGCTCAACTCCACCTGGCGGTTGATCTGAACCAGCTGGTCTTCATTACTCAATACCTGCAGGTAGGCCACAATGATCTGGAGGGTAAGATTGTCCTTCTGCTGCTGAACATCCATCTGCGCGGCCTCATATGCATAACGTTGCTGCTTTATGGCCTGCTGGTATACAAGTCCGCTGAAGAGAACCACACCACCCGATAATCCATAATTGGCGTAGTTAATATTCTGATTCAGATAGGAGTTGGTAAAGGGATCTATACTGCGGCCCTGATTCAAACCATGCTCAGCAATACCATTTACTATTGGCAATAAATTCTGCCGGCTCTGACGATAATCTATCTGCGAAGAAACCGATTGAAGCTCTGCCTGCTTCAATTCAAGATTTTGACGGAATGCTATCTCCACACATTCCCGCAGGCTAAGGCTGTTGGTAGAATCCTGCGCAATTGTTTCTGAAATAACCAGCGCCAGCATTACTAAAACGGCAGTTGTCCTTAACCGGTATATAGCGATCTTTTTCATATTCGTTTATGCATGATGGTTAATGCGGCCGTCCAGGAGGTTGATAATCCTATGGCCGTATGCAGCATTTTTTTCTGAGTGAGTCACCTGAACAATAGTAACTCCGTCTTCTTCATTTAATTTCTTAAAGATCTCCATGATCTCTTCTCCCTGCTTTGAATTCAGGTTACCTGTGGGTTCATCGGCGAGGAGTAATTTTGGTTTGGCGATGAGTGCCCTCGCAATACCTACAAGCTGTTGCTGCCCTCCGGAGAGTTGGTTGGGGAAGAGATCCTTCTTGCCAACTATATTAAAGCGGTCGAGCATATCAGCCACCAGGGCTTTCCTTTCTGAAGATTTTGTGTCCTGGTAGAGGAGAGGTGTTTCAATATTCTCATAAACCGTTAACTCATCAATCAGGTGATAGGCCTGGAAAACAAATCCGATATGTTGCTTGTATATTTGTGCCCTTTGTTTTTCTTTGAGTTCGTGAATGGGTTGCCCCAGGAACCGGTATTTGCCTTCATCAGCATCATCAAGCATACCGATAATATTCAGCAGGGTCGATTTACCGGAGCCGGAAGGCCCCATCACAGACACAAACTCACCTTCATTGATATCAAGGTTAATGTCCTTCAACAAAAACACCCTGTTACCTCCGTTGGTCACCCATTTTGTTATATTCTTTAATTCTATCATTGGGATCTTATTCAGCTTTTAAACTGTTCACGGGCTTGGCTAATGCTGCACTATATGCCTGGAATCCGATAGTCATAAGCGCGATCAGCGTTACAAGCATACCAGCAGATATAAAGATCCACCAGCTGATCTCCGTGCGATAGGGATAGTTCTCCAACCATTGATTGGTAGCCCACCACGCAATAGGAAAGGCGATCAATGCAGCCACCAGTACCAGCTTCAGGAAATCAAGGGAAAGGTTCCTGACAATGCCATAAACCGAGGCTCCCAAAACTTTTCTTATACCTATTTCCCTGGTTCTTTTCTGGGCAGCAATAGTTGCCAGTCCCAGCAATCCAATACTGGAAATAACAATGGTTAAGATCGCACCCATAGTTATGATCTGCTTCCACTTCGCTTCTGATTCGTACGCGGCAAGGTTCTCATCTTCCTTAAAGTTTACTGCATATGGTCTGAAGGGAAAGAATGTCTTGAAGGTTTTCAGCATATGGTCCTGGGCGCCAGCCAAACTACCGGAACTGATCTTCAGGTAAACATCATTATATGAATGGGATGGATGAAATGTAAAGAGCTGCGGCTGGATGGTTTCATTCAATGAAGCATAATGGTAATCGCGGATAACACCCACTACCTTCATTCTCCTGTTATGGTAAAAGAAATCTACTTCCTGCTCGAGCGGGTTTTTCCAGCCTGCTTTCTTTACAAAACTCTCATTAACGATAACTCCGTTTGCTGTATCAATAGGATATGAAAAATTCCTTCCAATGATCACGGGTATCTCAAACAACGGTAAATAGGTTTCATCAATGTATTTATAGTCAAAGGTTATGTCTGTTCCATTATTAATTCTGGCACCTGTGATCCATCCGCCTCCCTGGTCGGCCGCTACCTTTTCTATTCCAGGGTGCTTCATCAGTTCCGTTCTTAACACGTCAAGTTTTGCCTTATCCATCCTCCCGGCCGATACATGTGCAACTCCCTTGTCATTATAACCAAGATCATAGCGGGTTAGATAGTTGAACTGTGTATAGATGGTTATAACGGCAATTATCAAAAAGGTGCTGAGGGTGAACTGGAATACCACCATCCCCTTTGACAGGTAGTTTTTACCGCCATAGGTTTCCCTCCCGTATAATGTTTTCACAGGGTTGAAACCCGACAATACCAGTGCTGGATAAAAACCTGCAAGGAATGCTGTAACACATAACAGCAAGGCATAGCCCAGAACCAGCTTTATATTGAAAAGATAACTGAATGAGAGGGCTTTGTTTGCCAGTGTATTGAAATAGGGGAGTACCAGATTTACCAGCACCAATGCAAACCCAAAAGCGATCACAGATACGATAAATGATTCTCCCAGAAATTGTACAATAAGCTGGCTTCTTTGTCCCCCCACACATTTCCTTATCCCTATCTCACGGTTTCGCTTGAGCGACCTTCCAATGGTAAGGTTCACAAAATTGATGCAGGCTATCACCAGTATCAATATCGCAATAGCAGAAAGAATATAAGAGTAAACCGGATTACTGGCATCATAAAGCCCATTCATAGCTTGGAATCGTGTGCTCAGGTGCATATCAAGCAGAGGTTGCAATCCGAAACTGACCTTCTCTTTAAAGCCGTATTTTTCAGCATTTACCTTCAGTTGTTCAGCCGCCTCCCGCTGGAACACCTGCTGGAACTTGTTTTCAACCGCCGTAATATTGCTGCCCGGTTTCAGTGCCACAAATGTGTTGAGGTAAAAATTGATCCACTCCGTATCCTTGTTTCTCGACTCGGCAAACTTCATCGGCAGCAAAACCTTTATTTTCAGGGACGAATTCTGCGGCGTTGTCTTTGCCACTCCAGCTACCTCAAAGGGCTCGAAATCTTCGCCAAATTTTAATTCCAGTATTTTACCCATGGCATCCCGGGTGCCGAAATATTTGATGGCAAGTTCTTCGGAAAGTACAACGGATCTTAAATTGTTGAAGACAGTTGTAGGGCTGCCACTTAATAAAGGGAAACTAAAGAACCTGAAAAAATTCTCATCAACATATTGCGCCTCCTGGTCATATACTTCATTGTTATGGCGAATGGTGAGTCCTTCATTCTGTATACGCACATAACTCTCTATTTCAGGTATACTGTTTTTGAATGCAGGCCCCGGCATCATTCCTGTAATGCCTGATTCATTTTTATTTCCATCCGGAGATACTATCGTTGATGTGATCCGGTAGATATTCTCTTTATTGGCATGAAACTTATCATAGCTGAGCTCATCCATGGTGTATAGATATATCAGCATACAACAGGCAAGGCCGATACTCAACCCGATGATATTGATGGCGGAGAACACTTTGTTTCTCCAAAGATTCCGGATACCTATTAAGAAATAATTTTTTAGCATGGGATTGGTTTTACTCTGATCGCAATGATTGTGTTGGATTGTTCAGTGCAGCGCGAAGGGCCTGGAACCCTACCGTGAAGAGGGCTATCAATGCGGCCATCAATCCGGCAACAATAAACACCCACCAGCCTATATCAATGCGGAAGGCAAAGTCCTGCAGCCATTTGTTCATTACCAGCCATGAGATCGGGAATGCAAGACAGGCTGATATAGCCACAAGTTTCAGGAAATCCTTTGATAACAATACCATGATCTGGTTAACGGAAGCTCCCAGCACTTTCCTCACACCGATCTCTTTTGTACGCTGCTCAGCCATGAAGGCTGCCAGTCCAAACAAGCCGAGACATGCAATAAGTATTGCCAGCACGGCAAAGCTAAAGGCCAGTTTACCCGCCTTTTCTTCGGCCTTATACATTTGATTGAAAGACGCATCGAGAAATGAATACTGGAATGGAAAGCCGGCTGCCTGTGCATCAAATTTCTTTTCAACCTCTTTCACCATGGTGGGAATACGCGCAGCATCCACTTTCATGGCGATGGTATAGTCGGCCCTTCCCAGCCGCATGCAAAGCGGACCGATCTGTTGCTTCAACGATTCAAAATGGAAATTTTTCACAACTCCTATAATTGTAAAGGCCAACAGCTCCGATTCAAGATTACTATTGCTCTTGTATATTTTTTTTCCAATAGGATCCGCATATCCAAGCATCTGGGCCGTGGTTTCATTGATCAGTAATGCCATTGAATCGGACTGGAATTCCCTTGAAAAATTACGTCCCTGCTTCAATTCCATTCCAAGTACAGGAATATAATTTTCATCAATACTCCATACCTGCATGTTGAATCCATTCTTCATATCCATCACCGCTTCTTTTGAAAAGGTGTTGTCATTTCTGCTGCTGTTATCTACCGGCAGGAATCCGCCATCGGTAACCATTTTCACTCCGGGAATGCTTAGAAGTTCATTCTTGAATGCCTTAGTACCTTCCCCTAAAACCTGTGTATTATGGATCACCATCACCTGGTCTTTCACGAAGCCAAGTTTTTTCTGCTGGATATATCCCAGCTGACGGTATACTACAATGGTTCCTACAATGAGTAATATCGCCATTGAAAACTGGAGTACCACCAGCACACTTCGCAGGTTGCTCTTTTTACTGCCTCCGCTGAGTTTTCCTTTCAATACGGTAATAGGCTTGAAAGAAGATAAGTAGAATGCGGGATATATACCTGCCAGCAATCCTATCACAAAGGGTATGGAAACTAATACTACCAGGAACAAGGGCTGGAAAAATTGTGAGGCACTGATCTGCTTTCCTGCAATACTATTAAAGAGCGGAAGGGCAAACACCGCTATTGCAATGGCAATTACCAGTGAGAAGAAAGATAATAGAGTAGATTCTGTGAGGAACTGCCTGATGAGGGTCTGGTAAGTGGTTCCCAAAACCTTCCTTATGCCCACTTCCTTAGCCCGGTTGGCAGACCTCGCCGTACTCAGGTTCATGAAATTTATACAGGCAATCAACAGAATGAAAATGGCCACCGCCATAAATATATATACATACTGAATATCACTGTTGATAGAAAGTTCAGCTCTTCTTCCTGAATGCAGATGTATATCTTTTATCGGCATCAGGCTATAGGTTAAACTATTGCCTGATTTTTTCATATCATCCAGGCTTTTGATCTGCATCACCTGCTGCAAAACGGGGAAGATATGCCTGTTCATATAATCAGGGAATTTAGCTTCCAGACTTTTTGCTGTAACACCAGGCCTGAGCAAGAGGTAGGTCGCGAAATTATGACTCATATGGTCGCCGAAACCATACTGCAGGTTATCCATGGAGAAGAGAAAATCATATCGGAAATGCGATTGCTTTGGCATATCCTTAATTACCGCAGTTATCTTATAAAGGGTGCCTCCATTTTCGTCTACATCCAGCGTTTTTCCTACTACATCAAGACTGTTGAAATATTTTTTTGCCGCTGTTTCGGAGATCACGACAGTGTTGGGTTCATCCAGCGCGTTTTTGAGATCGCCTGCAATAGACTCAAAACTGAATACTTCAAAAAAAGTGGAATCAACATGGCATACCAGCATCTCTTCCAGGTAATCACTGCCTTTTTTTATAAGCCTTGAACCATTGGATGCATATATCCTGGTAAATTGCTCTACTTCGGGATAGTCTTTTTTCATGGTTTGACCCATCATGTCAGAACTAACAGCCAGGGCCATACTATTTCCTCCAAATAAAATATCTGAGTTGACCCGGTATATGCGATCAGCTTTCTCATGATAACGGTCATAACTCAGCTCATCAATAACATAAAGAGCAATCAGCAGAAAGCAGGCAAGGCCCGTTGCCAGTCCGATAATATTAAGCAGCGAAAAGAACTTATTCTTGATAAGTGTTCGCCAGGCGATTTTAAGATTGTTGAATAACATAGAATTGGTTTATTCGGAACGCAATGATTTTACCGGATTGCTCAGCGCCGCACGGGAGGCATTGAGGCTAATAGTTATAAATGCAATGAACAGGATTATCAAACCTACCAGCACAAATACCCCGGCATTTATATTCACGCGGTATTCGAAGTTGTTCAGCCATTCTTTCATGGCCCACCATGCTGCTGGTATCGCTATGAGGAAGGCAAGCCCGATCAGTACCAGGAATTCAGCTGACATCAGCAACAACAATTGTTGCAGACTTGCACCCAATACTTTCCTTATGCTGATCTCCTTACTTCTTCTTTCGATACTGAAGGCGAGCAGACCGAATAACCCTAAGCAACAAACGAAGATGGCAAGTGCTGAAAAGATCAGGGCCAGCTGGCCTATGAGTTTCTCGTTCGTGAACTTCTCCTGAAACACCTCATCCATAAACCTGTACTCAAATGGATTTTCAGGATTATGCCTCGAGAATACCTGCTCAATTTGTACCAGGGCTTTCCTGATATCCACTCCCTGGTTCAGGCGGATATTTATCTGGTTCGACCAATTGGGTTCGTATACGATCATGGCCGGACTCGCACTTGTATAGGGCGAGTTCACAACCATATTTTCTATCACACCACTGATGATCCGCCTGCGGCCGGCCCACTCAATTTCTCTTCCAACCGGATCCTGTATCCCCATAACCTTAATTGCTTCCTGGTTAAAGATCACATGGTTGGTATCATTGAGCCGGAAGTCCTGCCCCGAAGCCATCCTGGCACCAATGGTCTTGGCCAGATCATGACCCGCAAACATGAAACCTATCACCAGGTTGTTGTTCTCCGGTGCCCCGGGCCAGCGGATGCCTGAAGTAAATCCGAAGATATCACTCACGGCGCTGCTGGTATGGGTTACAGATTCCACCATTCCTGTTGATCTCAGTTCATTGCGGATGGCTTCAAGGTTTCGATGGGCCTGACCTGAGGAACTTACCAATACCAGATTGTTGACATCATACCCAAGGTCACGGTTACGCACATATTGTAATTGCTGGTAAATGATCAGTGTTGCAGATATAAGTAAAATGGAAATCACGAACTGCCCGGTAACCAGGATCTTCCTCGGCAACAGGGCTTTCTTGCCGGGCAGGAAAGTTCCCTTCAATACTTTCACCGGCCTGAAACTACTCAGGTATAGGGCCGGATAACTTCCCGCGATAATACCCGTCAGTAATATGATGGAAAGGATGATGATCCAGATGAGTGGCTCATTAAAGGGGATACATATTTCCTGGTTGAGCAACTGTCCGAATGCCGGCAGCACTAACCAAACTACCAGGGCTGCAAGGATAAATGCAATGATGGCAAGCAGTACAGATTCAGTTATGAATTGTATCAGCAATTGCTTCCTGCCTGATCCCAGCGTTTTTCTAATGCCTACTTCTTTTGCCCGCTTTTCAGATCTTGCGGTAGAGAGGTTCATAAAGTTGACGCAGGCGATCAGTAATATGATGATTGCCACCCAGGTAAATAATTTTACATAAGCGATGCGGCCTCCGGTATTGCGACCATCCCTGAATTCTTCATAGAGCCTCCATTTGCTCATGGGATGTAGTATGATAGATCCACGCGTGGTCACATTTTCGCTGGAAGAATTCTTCCGGATTAATTCTAAGGTCTTTTTTTCAAGTGAAGCAATATTAGCCCCCTGCTTCACGAGGAAGAAAACACGGTTGCCACAGTTCACCCAGTCGGTTTGTGCCTCGCGGTACTCGGGTGTGGATTGATTGAATGGTTGCAATACTTCAAAACGCACTGTTGAATTTTCAGGCAGGTCTTTTACCACCGCCTTGATGGTTGCATTCCTGCCATTATTCACTTTTACGGTTTCACCTATCACCCTTGTATGACCGAAAAATGCTATCGCAGTACTTTCTGTTACCACCAGCGCATCGGGATCCTGCAATACTTTTGCGCTGCCTTCTATGAATTGCGCACTGAATACATTAAAGAATTCAGGAGATGTTGTAAGGGTTTGCCGGCGGATCATTTTATCGCCAATGGTAAACAGGGGATTGCCTCCAAAATCCACGATCACAGTCTCTTTCAGTTCGGGGAAACTGGTCCTGGCAGCGGCAGGCAGCGGAAACATCATATCCGGACCAGAAGTGATCTGCCCGTTGAAATCCCTGTTCGCATACACATGGTAAACATCCTGGTAGTGTTCATTATGCTTGTTCCAGGAGCGCTCATGGTACACCCATAAAAAGATTAGCAGGGTAGCTGCCATCCCTATGGTGAGTCCCGCAATATTCACCAGCGAAAAGATCCTGTTCTGCCGGAGATTGCGAAAAGCTATTTTGAAATAATTGAATAACATGGATAAGGTTTAATGATTATACCATTATATTCTGCATAACTGTTTGTCCGTCGAGCATCCTGATGATGCGATGGCTGTACCGGGCATCATGCTCACTATGGGTTACCATCACAATAGTTGTTCCCTGCTCATTGAGGTCGGTCAGTAACTGCATCACTTCATTACCATTACTTGAATCAAGGTTACCTGTCGGTTCATCTGCAAGTATCAATTTTGGATTATTCACAACAGCTCTTGCTACTGCCACACGCTGCTGCTGACCACCCGATAATTGCTGTGGATAATGATTACGCCTGTGCATGATCACCATCTTGTCAAGCACTTCCTCCACGATCTTCTTTCTCTCCGCAGGTTTAACCCCGGTATAGATCAGCGGCAACTCTACATTCTCGAAAACAGTGAGCTCATCGATCAGGTTGAAGCTCTGGAAAACGAAGCCTATATTATGTTTGCGCAGATCGGCCCGCTTGCGTTCATTGTAACCTGCCACCTCAATGCCATTGAAAAGAAAGCTTCCGGCATCGGGGTCATCCAGCAGTCCAAGAATATTCAGCAGCGTACTCTTGCCACATCCCGAAGGGCCCATCACGGCAACAAATTCTCCTTCTTTTACTTCAAATGAAAGTTTGTTGAGTGCTACCGTTTCCACCTCTTCGGTTCGGTAAATTTTTTCCAGGTTGGAGATCTTGATCATATTATGGGGTTGAATATTTTAGATATATAATAATACTGATAGGGGTGAAGCGGCTTCTTCAGGGGCTTCTTCAAATTCCGCTGCCGGTAATTCTGCAGGTAGCAGTTTTTGTTGCGGCATGATGCCAGCCACACAATAGTGTTCACCGCTTTTGGTTTCCGCAGAAACAACAAGTAGCAGTGCAATTGCCAGGCTGATCTTTAAAAAGGACTTTCTCATAAAAAAGGTTCAATGGTTGATGGTTATTTGGTTGCCTATTTATTTTTCAGGATTAGCTCCTGGTTGTTTCCAAAGTTTTCATAACTGCTGGTAATCACTTTATCACCAGGGTTCAATCCCTCCAACACTTCATAGTAATCCGGGCTCTGCATGCCCAACTGTATATCAACACGGTAGGCTTTGCTGCCATCCTCGCTCACCTTATAGATCCAGTTTCCACCGGTCTGTTGGTAGAACCCACCCTTGGGCAGCAATATGGCCTGCTTTTCCTCACTCAATGCGAGTTTCACCTGCAATGTTTGTCCGCGGCGAACACCCTTCGGCACTTCACCTTCAAATTCCATATCCACCTGGAAGCGTCCACCTGACACCTGCGTATATACCTTCCTGATAGTAAGGGCATAATCCTTTCCTGCAAAGTTGAAACTGCCTTTCAGCCCGGTAATGATTCGACTTATATAATGTTCATCAATATCCGCTCGAACCTTGAATCCACTAAGAACATCGAGTTGTCCCAGCCGCTCCCCTTTATTCTTCTGCTGACCGATTTCGGCATCAAGGGAGGTTAGCTGTCCATCCACCGGGGCACGAACCACCAGGTCGCCCACCTTGCGGCGCATCAGTTGTAGTGCATTCTGCATACGCTCAAAGGATTGCTGCATTTGGTTCAATTGCTGGCGACTGGAGATAGAATCCTTACGCAAAATGTCAACAGTAAGTGCCTTACGTTTCTGCTGGTACTGGTGCAGGTTCTCCGACGATTTATATTCCTGTGAACCTATTGCCTTCTGATCGTAGAGGCGTTTGTTGGCCTGGTAAACACGTTCGGCTTCTTTGAGGGCATTATCAACTTCTGCCATCTGGTTCAGCCGGGTGATGGTATTCTGGTCGGCATTGTTGCGCGATATCTGCATCTGGGTAAGAACATTGAAAACCTGCGTTTCCTGGTTACTCAAACTCAGTTCCAGGTCGGTATTACTGAGGCGCAGGATAGGCTGGCCCTTGGTCATGATGGCGCCGTCATCCACATATTTCTCTTCCACCCGTCCGCCTTCAATGGCATCGAGGTAGATGGTGGTAACCGGGAGAACAATACCATTAACCGGGATGGTTTCCTGGAAAGCGCCCTTCTTTAATTCGTTGATGGAGATACGCTCGGTATCAACATTCAGGCGACTTGCACCGGCGGTATAATAATAACTTGCACCAATAAGCGCCACCAGCGCGGCTATTCCGATGATCATCCAGATCTTCCGGGGAGTCCATTGCTTTTTTTCGATTACTCTGTCCACTTTATTAGAATTGATTGTTTGGCTGCAATAATCCTTATGCAATGGCGTGCCAATTTCTAACTGATTTAAAATGAGTCATTTATATTCTTATCATGAAAACAACTGTCCGCTTTTGATACAGTCACTGTCCGCTTTTGCTGCACGCGTACAGTGCAAATAAATCCTATCATTGTGCTTTCAATTATGACACTGAAAGAAGCCACCATACTGGTAGTTGATGATGATACCGATGTACTCACAGCGGTGCGCCTCCTGCTTAAAACGGAAGTAAAAGAAGTTGTCACGGAAAAGAATCCCGAGAACCTACCCAGCCTCCTGGCGGCCAAACGGTTTGATGTGATCATGCTCGACATGAATTTCACCAGCTCCATCAATACCGGCAATGAGGGAATATTCTGGCTGCGCCGTATCAAGGAACTGAAGAGTGATGCAGGCGTTATCATGATCACTGCCTATGGGGATGTAGACCTGGCGGTGCAATCTCTTAAGGATGGTGCAGCCGATTTTGTGGTGAAGCCCTGGCATAATGATCGCCTGGTGGGAACCATCAAAGATGTGCTCCGGAAAAGAGCCGGCATAAAATCTACTGATAGTGTTGATACAAAATCTATCATTGGCAATGAACTACTGGGCGAAAGCGAACAGATGCAGGCCATCTTCTACAAGATCGAAAAGATTGCACCCACTGATGCTAATATTCTTGTGCTGGGAGAAAATGGAACGGGAAAGGATCTTATCGCCAAAGCCATCCACCAGCATAGTCTGCGGGCAACCAGGCCCTTTGTGAAAGTGGATGTGGGAGCACTTACCGATTCACTATTTGAAAGTGAATTATTCGGCCATGTGAAAGGCGCGTTTACTGATGCCCGTGAGGATAGGGTGGGTAGGTTTGAATCAGCCAGCGGAGGCACTATCTTCCTCGATGAAATTGGAAATATTTCACTCCAGCAACAGGCCAAATTGCTAAGTGTTCTGCAGAACCGGCAGGTAACAAGACTGGGCTCCAATACCCCTATACCTGTTGACCTTCGATTGATCTGTGCTACCAACCTGCCCATTGCAGAACTGGCCAATGAGAACCGTTTCCGCAAGGATCTTATCTACCGGATCAATACTGTTGAGATCATTGTACCGCCTTTACGAAAGCGAGGCCGCGATATCCTCCTGCTGGCAGATCATTTTAACCGTATCTATAGCAACAAATATTTCAAGCCCCTGCTGAGTTTTGACAAGAGTGCAAGAGATAAACTTTTACAGTACCCTTTTCCCGGTAATGTGCGCGAGCTACAATACACGATAGAGCGCGCAGTGATCATGGCGGAGGAGGAAGAACTTACTGCCGACGATCTGCTTTTCTCTCCCATAGAGTCGGCCATGGAAAAGGAAGAGGAGGCAACCGACACCAAGCTGAGTGCGGTGGAGAAGAATGCTATCCTAAAGGTTATCGAGAAACACAATGGAAATATCACGCGGGCCGCAAAAGAACTGGGACTCACACGCACGGCCCTTTACCGCAGACTAAGCAAATATGATATTTGATAAATTCGAAACCAGGCTTGCCATCAGGGTATTACTGCTTTTCGCAGTGCTCTTCGCTACCTCCTGGGTATTGGTGAAGGGCGATTACCGCTTCCTGATAATGGCAGTGCCCATTTTATTATACCAGCTTTTTGACTTGTACCGTTCGCAGCGCAAGGCACAGGATGAACTAAAACAATTTGTGGAGTCTGTGCATTACCGTGACTTCTCCCGTTATTTTGATGTAAAGCACGCCCCCATGGAACTTCAGCCATTGCGACAGGGCTTCAACGATATTAATACCGCTTTCAAAGGGATCAGCAAGGAGAAGGAAACACAGTACCAGTACCTGCAGCGCATACTGGAACTGGTTGATACAGGCATATTATCCTATGATACAATAACTGGTGAGGTGGAATGGATGAATGAGTCGCTGAAGAAGATGTTGCAGATACCTTATCTTAAAACAATTCAAACGTTAGCGCGCCGTGATGCTGAACTGGCTGCTGCTATTGAGACGATCAAACCCGGTGAAGTAAAGATCGCCACGGCACATATAGAAAAGGGGAGTTTCAAAGTGCTGGTATCCTGCTCCGCTTTTCAGACCGAGGGAAAGATCTATAAACTGATAGCATTCCAGAATGTAAACGAAGCCCTTGATGAAACGGAAAGTCGCGCCTGGTCGAGACTGCTGAGTGTCATGACACATGAGATCATGAACAGTGTTGCGCCGATTTCATCATTGGCCGACACATTAAAGAATCGCCTGCATAAGGTGGCCGAAGAGATGAAAGAGCAGTCGGGTAGTTTCGATGATCTTGAGCTGGGCATTGACACAATCAAGCGACGCAGTGAAGGGCTGCTGCGTTTTGCGGAAACCTATCGCAGCCTTAATAAGATCACCACCCTCAATCTCACCAGGGTGAAAGTGCTGGACCTCTTCCAGAACCTGAATCTGCTGATGCAGCCAAAGCTGGAGCAATTGGGTATTGAGGTGGAGGTAATACTTAAGGAGCCGGAAATAGAGCTGGAGGCCGATACCAACCTGGTTGACCAGGTGATGATCAACCTGCTGGTGAATGCCATGGATGCGGTGAAAGATCGTGAGCAGCCGCGCATTGTACTTTCTGCCAGTAAGGATAGCAACAATCGAACGCTGATCAGGGTGGCCGATAATGGAGCCGGAATGCCGGCGGAGGTGCTCGACAAGATCTTCATTCCCTTTTTCAGCACCAAGAAAAGTGGCAGTGGAATCGGCCTTAGTTTATGCAAGCAGATCATGATGCTCCACAAGGGGAATATCCAGGTGCAGAGTGTGGAAGGAGAGGGGACCGCTTTTATTCTGCAGTTTTGAGAAGTAATATAAGGTAGCCGTGTATTATTTAGTATTTACGAACATGTAGGAGAAGGATAGTCCAATATATGACCCTGTTGAACTATAGGAACCCTCGGATATTATTATTCCGTTTTGATAAATATTATAATTGCCTGCAACATATTTCGTAAATGATATATTGGATGTCATCGAAAGTCGGGCAATATTTTTATTCTTTAGCATACGATTATATCCTGCTTTAATTAATCCAGATACCCATGGTGCAGCATCATTATTGGAATAGGTTATGATCTCTGCAAGCTTTATATTTTCACCATTAATATTTTCACCGTGTACCTGTTGAAATTCAAGATCTGATCCTGTACTATAATTTAATCTAATGCCGGGCTCCACCTGTATAAATTCATTTCGGCTTAAATTGTATCTCCGTTCAAATGCAATTGGCAGACTTATCACGAGGTCCTTAACATTAGTTTCCTTGCCATTCAATACAAGGGAATTTTTCAATTCAGGAGAATACTCAGAACGGGTAAATCTTGTATTAAAATTTCGTTGCAATAAAGTTGCTTCCAGACCAGTATTTACCCCAGTGTATGGATTGATATTGATATGATAGAGAAAGCCTGCATTCACTCCGGGTGTTACAGATGCGTTAATAGGATAGCTGCCCTTCATTGGTGCTGTCTTTGCTGGAAGACAACCTAATACAGCAGTGTGAATTGAAAAATTATTCTCGATGAAAGCCGATTTCCAGTCATCATGGTTTGTTTCCTTTTTAAATGTATCGGAATTGATTCGTTCCTCTTTTATACGATTCGTTACTTGTTTTTTTGTGCCTGTAAATTGATAAATCGTAGACAAGCCAAAGAATGATCCTTTATTACTATACTTTCCGAAACTTTCAGGATGACCCGGAATATTTACATGATAACTACCATCAACAATTTTCGAAAAGGAGATATCAGCAGTTAATCCTAATCGTAGAATATTAAGATTCTTGAGTAACCACCCATAGCCAGTCCCAACGCTAGCGCTGACCCACGGATTATTATTGTTGTTGGTATTTAATTCAACTCCAAAAACATCAATCTGATTTTGATCAACATCCAAAAAATAATTACTAACACGTTCAGATTCGTACCCCAAAGAATAGTGTAATCTTGCTCCTGCCTGAAAATATATTAAGTCTGTTCGTGTTATCTCCAGGTTTTTTTCAATCGTCAAAGGGATAGAGATATTAAGATTGTAATTTTTTATTTTGATAGGTGGAAATGGCTCTGTGTAATCAGGATTGACTTCCTTAAGAGGAGCATTAAATAAAGCTGAATATCCAATTGCTGTGCCTCTTATTCCTGACATTATACTTAATGATTTATTTATCTGATGCCTATAATCAATTCCCACTTCAAAAGCTGGCTGGGGAGTAGATCTTATAGAATATTCTCTTCCTGTTTTACTATGGATGATCCTGGAGCCAATCCGCCCATGAGATGAATTTGTATAGATGATTTTTGGGCTATACAAGGCAAACTGGTTAATACGAATAGAAGTACATAAAACTTCTTCATAGGGTTAGTATTGATTTCCAAATAAATAGGATTTATTTGAATTAACAATTCTCGCGCTTTGATAGTGCAACGATAGAGCAATGGTGGTGCAATGATAGAGCAATGGTTATATGAGCATAATTTTGGCCTCTAAAAGCACCAGGAGACCTTGGATCCAGGATCAAAAAATGCCTTTTACCATAGTCTAATAGTTGTCTAATCCTTGTCTAAACCTTGTCTGGTGTAGTACTCAAATGCCCTGCTGGAGCGGGTTTAGACTTATTTTACCCTGTTTTTATGCGTTGGGAGAGGGTTTCAGGGGGAAGGTAAAGGTCAGCGATATGGAGGCTAATTTGCTAAATTTACTGGAAATAACCCCGGATGCCAACCATTAAAGAACTGATCATAAACAGGGATTATGACGGACTCACAAAAAGTCTGTCTGAGAACCCCGCTCTTGCCAATGAAGGCATTCCTTATGATGAATTAAATACCTCGGAAGCTCACCCCCTGCATAGAATATGCGATGGTGTTTTTTCTGGCCAATACACTGATGATGAAGCGGTTGAATTGGCAAAGATATTTTTGGCAAATGGTGCAGCGGTAAATGGCAGGAATTTGATCCCCAATAAAGATTCACCGCTGGTAGCTGCGGCAAGCCTGCATGCCGACAAAGTTGGGATGCTTTATATCGATAGTGGTGCCAACATTCAGCATGCGGGATGCCATGGTGGAACCGCCTTGCATTGGGCTGCATGGTGCGGAAGGCCAGAGTTGATGGAAAGGCTTATTGAGGCGGGAGCGGAGATCAACCGGCTTTGTACTGATTTCAAGGCGACCCCGCTTTTCTGGGCAGTTCATGGTTTGAAAAATGGCGGCAATAAGGATAGTAAAAAGTATTTGGAAGTTGTTGATTTGCTTTTGAGCGCAGGCGCCGATAAGGCAATTACAAACGGCGATGGTTCCTCTGTTTTTGACCTGCTGCAGGAAGAGGATAGGGAGATAAGGGCGTTGTTGGAGAAACAAGTCTGAAATCTCCATTATTGTCAAAGCAAAAGCGGGATAGGATAGATACCTTTATATACCTAAATCTTATGTTATGAAGGAAAGTCGTTCAACCCCTATCAATATGGATATTGAGGAGTTCAGGTCTATCGGGCATCAATTGATCGACAAGATTGCTTCTTTTCTGGATACCATCGAAGAAAGACCCGTCACATCGGGTGAAACCCCTACACAAATCCAGGCCATTCTGGGTAATGATAAATTGCCTGAGCAGGGAATTTCAGCAGATGGGTTAATGGCAAAGGCAACAGACCTGGTACTGAACCATTCCCTCCTTAACGGTCATCCAAAATTCTATGGCTATATCACTTCATCACCTGCGCCCATTGGCGCCCTGGCCGATTTATTGGCAGCATCTGTGAATCCAAATGTTGGTGCCAATGTATTGAGCCCTATGGCAACGGCCATTGAAAAGCAAACGATAAAATGGCTGGCAGAATTTATTGGATTATCTCCCAGTTATGGAGGAGTATTGGTAAGCGGGGGAAACATGGCGAATTTCACAGCTTTCCTGGCAGCAAGAACAGCTATAGCGCCCAAAAATTTCAAGGAAGGGGGACTAAAACAACTGCCCGGAGAAATGGTGCTATATGCTTCAAGGGCTACACATACCTGGATTGAAAAGGCTGCAGTTCTTTTTGGACATGGAACCAGCGCGATCCGCTGGATAGATACTGATATCAATAACCGGATGAACACTTCGCAGTTGAAAGAAACCATCGAGGCAGATCTCATGGCGGGTAAAACACCTTTTATGGTAGTGGGTAATGCAGGCGATGTTAGCACTGGCGCTGTAGATGATCTAAGCAAAATAGCAGGTGTATGCCGCAGTTATAATCTATGGTTTCATATTGATGGTGCCTATGGTATTCCTGCAGCAGTAATACCTTCGCTCAAATGGATGTTTGCGGGACTGGAAGAAGCTGATTCCATTGCCCTTGATCCACACAAATGGTTATACGCTCCTCTTGAAGTGGGTTGTACGCTGGTGAAAAATCCACAGCATCTCATCGATACATTCAGTTCTCATCCTGTATATTATAATTTCGACACCATGGCAGAGGAGCCATCCCTCAATTTCTATGAATATAGTCTGCAGAACTCCCGTGGATTCCGCGCGTTGAAAGTCTGGCTCGCATTACAGCATGTAGGAAGAGATGGATACCAGGAAATGATCAGCGAGGATATTGAGTTGTCGAAGCAATTATTTATGGCTGCAGAAAAACATCCGGAACTGGAAGCTGTTACGCAAAACCTGAGCATTGCTACTTTCCGATATATCCCTTCTTCATTTATGCAGGAAGAAGATTCCCGCGACAAATACCTGAATGAATTGAATGAAAAGTTACTTAATGCCCTTCAGCAGGGAGGCGAGGTTTTTTTATCTAACGCCATGGTAGGAGGGAAGTATTGCCTGAGGGCCTGTATTGTGAATTTCAGGACATCGAAAAAAGATATTCTTGAGACGATTGACATAATTGTTCGGGAAGGACGGAAAATGCACCAGCAACTGGAGAAAGGTAGTTTTGAAGTTGCATAAAACCTGTACAAAATATTCTTACCCCTTCTAAACATTCTCATTTTCGTATCTGGTTATTTGTGAAAGCGCTTAATAAATAAAAGCTTTCTGCATGAAACCTATCCTGAAATGGACAACCTGCTTTTTGCTTGTTGTACTGTTCTTTAATGCATGTAAAAAGGAATATTCCTGCGAAGGATGCTTAACATTTGGCGAACCCCCAATTGCTGATGCAGGGCAGTACCAGAGCATTACCCTGCCAAAAGACAGTGCGCTATTAGATGGCAGTGCATCTGCTGATCCGGATGGAAGTATAACAGAATACAAATGGTCAAAAGTGGCAGGCCCGCCTTCCTCTTACATTACCAATCTTTCATCCGCGCAAACTATGACCACCGGCCTGGAGCAGGGTATCTACCAGTTTGAATTAATAGTTACAGACGATGACGGATTTCTCGATAAAGATACAGTGCAGGTGACTGTTCTTTCATCCACCAACCAGCCACCCATTGCAAATGCAGGTGCAGATCAAACAATAGTATTGCCTGTTAATTCTATTCAACTTGATGGCAGTGCTTCCTCAGATCCTGATAATAATATCAGCTCCTATGCATGGACAAATATTTCCGGTCCGGGTTCCAATAATATAGTGAGTAATAGTTCAGTAAAAACAGAAGTGGCAGGGCTCATTGCTGGCACCTATCTGTTTGAGCTGAGGGTAACGGATACGGAGGGATTGTTTTCATTGGATACCATGCAGGTGATTGTTTCAGCAACAATAGGAATAAGCAATTGTGATATCAGCGACCGCCCCCTGGTATATACCAAAATGAGTTTTGAAAAGGAACTATCCAGTTTGAGAAGTCGTTTCACTGTTGCGTCTGCAAATAATAGGTTGGTAATTGCTGGTGGCGTGAATAATGATGGAACTTTATCCTCAAGAGTAGATATCTGGGATCTTTCATCAAATACCATGACAACAGCAGAATTGAGTGAAGCAAGGTATGATATGGCATCAGCCGTTCTTGGTAGTAAAATATACTTTGCTGGCGGGTTCAATGAATTGCATAATCGTGTTTCTGATAGAGTTGATATATATGATGTGGTTACAAATACCTGGTCCACCTCAACCCTTGGTCAGAAGGGGGCATTTAAAGTTGGCGCCGCAGCTGGAAATAAAGTTTTGTTTGCAGGCGGTTTAGGGGATGGAGCGGGAGTAGGGTCAGAAAGCATTCATGTCGATATTTATAATGTCATTACTAATACCTGGTCTTCCACAACTTTAGCGGGGAGAAGTAATTCTGCAGGTCTCGGAATTACAGCAACGGTAATAGGGGATAATATTTACTTAGCTGGTGCAACAGGCGACTGGATTGCGTGGGACTTTGGAGGAGAGTATTCATCCACAATTAATATTTATAATACTGTAACAGATTCCTGGTCTGTCTCCACCCTTAGAGAAGAAAGGGGTGCAATGGGAGGGATTGCTATTGGGAATATAAATTATTGGGCGGGTGGGCGAGAATTATCGTTTAATCAGAAAAATATTCCATCAGATATTTTTGAAGTTCGTGATATGCAATCCTCAGTAAGCACATACCATTGTTTATTCCAGCCCAATAACCAACCAGGTGTTGTTCAACAGGGTTCCCGTATTATTATTTTTACATCTACCCCCTGGCATTACACTTACATTCATCCCTCCATAGCTACAGATAAGTTTGATATCTACGATATTCCAACCAATTCCTGGTATATCGGATTATTGCCAATGAATATTTATGATGCATCAATAATCTCCTTAAACAATAATCTTTATGTGATAGGAGGAATTGTTGATGGTTCGCGCTCGGGTACCATCTGGAAATTGGAATTGCAATAATTGATAAAAGTTATTTTAAACAGCAGTCTTTATCCTGCTCTTCAACCAACTGTCCTTAACCGGTACTATCCAGTTATTTTCTAATGCCGCTTTGGTGTCTACAAGATTGTTGAAATAGAGTGTATCCTGGGTAATGAACTGGTTCTCCACAGCATGGCTGAACTGGGCCAGCGGTAATAGCTGTACCTTATCTTTCACCACAAAGGCAAGCAGTTGCCGGTCGAATAAGTTCACCCCAAACTTCTGCTCAATCGCCTTGATCAGTCTCACCGAACTGTCAGTACTACATCCGCTAACGCCGGTAGCCGTTTCGTCTGCCATCAGGATTATGAACTGGCCAAAGAAAAGGTTAGAATAACCCTTTACAGGATCACCATGGGCCTGCCAGCCATCAACAAAACTGTTGAGCATCTTTTCCAGTTCCAGCGCTTCCATCAGGCCGAAAATGCGGTTGCTCTGGTAGATCCAAACCCTGGAGCCGGGATGGAAATTATCGGGGAGTAAATTCTTGTATTCAAGGTTCATGCTGCAAAGGTAGGAACTGCAGCCGATTATCCGCATTGCAGGCGTTGAAGCATTATCGTATATTTAGTTAAAAGCATATATACCCTTCCCGCAAAACAAATACTGTTAATATCTGCATACATGATCTTCCGAATGGATATATAACCCGTATATGAATGCATCTGTTCCCATACCCGAAAATATAACCCCCAATGATCGCAAAACGATCAACGCCTGGGCTATGTATGATTGGGCCAACTCAGCATATGCACTGGTCATTACCTCCGCCATCTTCCCGGCTTATTACAATTCAATCACTAAAGTCAATGGCAATTCCAGGATAGATTTTTTCGGCACCAGCATTGAAAACACAGCTGCTTATTCCATCAACCTGGGTATAGCATTTGGCGTTGTCGCCCTTATTTCTCCTTTGTTATCTTCAATTTCAGATTCCGGAGGCAACCACCGCAGCTACATGAAATTTTTTTGCTACATGGGAGCCATCGGATGCATGCTGCTCTTCTTCTTTAACAATCACCAACAGGTTAACCTGGCCCTTGGAGGTATGATGCTGGCTACTATCGGTTACTCCGGCAGTATGGTGTTTTATAATGCCTACCTGCCTGCTATTGCAACGGAGGACAGACAGGATAAGGTGAGTGCAAGGGGATTTGCTTTCGGATATATTGGCGCCACCACCTTGCTGCTGCTGAATCTGTTGTTTATCCTCAACCAGGAAGCACTTGGTGTTTCAGATGATACGCTGTTTCCAAGGTTATCATTCCTATTAACCGGACTCTGGTGGTTTGGTTTCGCCCAAATCCCTTTCCATGTATTGCCCAAAGGAATTTATAAGGCTAAGACCAATGGCAGTAGTTTCATAAACGGCTACCGGCAACTGGCTAGTGTCTGGAACCAGTTGAAATCAATGCATACCCTAAGAACTTTTTTATTCGGCTTTTTCTTTTATATCATGGGTGTACAAACAGTAATGTTCATGGCCTCTTCCTTTGGCGATAAGGAAATTCATTTAACGATAACACAACTTATCATCACTGTTTTGCTGCTCGAATACCTGGGCATCGCAGGTGCTTTTCTATTCGCATGGATCTCCAAAAAAATAGGAAATATTCCAGCCCTGATGATTGCTGTAACCATGTGGATAATGATCTGTGCCGGCAGTTATTTTATTATTACCCCCATGCACTTTTATATAGCTGCATTCTTTATCGGTCTGGTGATGGGAGGCATTCAATCCCTTAGCAGATCCACCTATGCCAAGATGATCCCCCAAACCCATAATAATGCCGCCTACTTCAGCTTCTATGATGTATGTGAGAAAACAGCCATGATGTTCGGACTGGTAATGTGGGGCTACCTTGATAACCTGACCGGTAGTATGCGCAATTCAATCGTGGCGCTTGGAATTTGGTTTACCATCGGGTTGATTTTTTTATTCCTGGTGAAGGGAAGAAGATCGGTCCACCAACATTTAGCTCATGAGTGATAATCCTCAACAATATATTCCGCCCAAAGGGGAAGATGCCGCGCAAATCCTTAATCAGATAAGGAAGATGAAGGAAGAAGATGTTCACTGGAAGGAGGGAAGGGCATGGAGCCTTGTGTATTATGTAAATGAAGAACACGACCATCTTCTTAAAGCAGCCAGCAGTGAATTATTCAGCGCTAACTACCTGAATCCCTTCGCCTTTAAAAGCCTGCACCGGATGGAGCAGGAAGTGGTGCATATGACTGCGCATATGCTTCATGGTAATAAAGATGCAGTTGGTGTGATGAGTTCTGGTGGAACGGAAAGCATCCTCCTCGCAATGTTCTGTTACCGCCAGCGGGCAAGAAAACTCCATCCCCGCATTACCAATCCGGAAGTAGTGGCGCCGGTAACTATTCATCCTGCTTTTGATAAGGCCGCCATTCTTTTCGGTATCCGTATACGTAAAGCCAGTGTTGATGAAAACCAGGTTGCCATCGCGGAAGAAATGGAGAAGCTCATCAATGCAAATACCATCCTCCTTGTTGCATCTGCCCCATCTTATCCCAATGGTGTATTGGATCCTATAGAAACAATTGGAGCGATAGCATCGAAACATCAACTTCCTCTGCATATTGATGCCTGCATTGGCGGATTCATGTTGCCATGGGTAGAAAAGCTTGGTTATAATATTCCGCCCTGGGATTTCAGGGTGCCCGCCGTTTGCTCCGTTTCTGCAGATGTCCACAAATTCGGTTATGGGGCTAAAGGTGCTTCGGTGCTGGTGTATAAGCATATGGATTACCTGCATCACCAGTTTGTGATCACCACCGATTTCCCGGGTGGTATTTATATTTCTCCCACCTTGTTGGGAACAAGGCCAGGAGGCCCCATTGCCGCTGCCTGGGCTGCATTGAAACACCTGGGTGAAGATGGTTATTTAACGCTCGCCGGCAAACTGATGGAAGGGATTCAGAAGTTAAGAACAGGCCTCGCTGCACTTCCTGCTATCAGCATTATCGGACAGCCCTGCATGAACCTCGTCTCTTATACAACAGTCAATAACAGCCCCGATATTTTTATCATCGCCGACCAGCTTGAAGACAAAGGCTGGATGGTAGACCGCCAGCAACTTCCCAACTGTATTCATCTTACCGTGCTGCCAACCAATGTTGAAGTGATCGATCAATATCTCCTCGACCTTAAAACCGCGATTATGTATGCCAGTGAAAACCCCCGTGCCGCAGCTAAAGGCAATGCCGCCATCTATGGATTGATGGCAAGGATACCATTCAGGGGTATGGTGGAAAAGTCAGTGAAAAAAATAATGATCGATATGTATGGCGCACCACAACCCTATGAGGTGGAGGCCAATGGTAAAAAGCATTCAACTATATCTGATCGTCCATCCTGGATGGGCTTCATCAACCGACTGCTCGCCGCCTGGGGAAGGTTCAGGGGATTAAAAATGCTCTTCCTCTTTTTGCTTTTGAATTCAGCACTTATAGCACAACCTTATGTTGATCCCCTGCAGGTGCGTTACACATATGGATTCCGCAACAGCAATGCTGATGCTACTCCTTTTAATCATTTATGGGTAGGATCAGATCTTCCCATCAAACTCAAAGAAAATACTTACCTGCTGCTGAGTCCCTTTTATGAACAATGGCGTATTGACTCTGCCGATAAATCAGGCTTATTCCCGACAGTAAAAAGTATTGTTTTGCCAGTTGGATTAATGTTACCAATCGGAAGCTCAAAATGGTCACTAACGGTCATCCCTATGGTACGCACCAACGGGGAGAAACTTTTTGGTGATAAGACCCTCCAGGTTGGAGGTGCAAGCTTTGCCAGCTATGCCAGAAAGCCAGATCAAAAGTTCCGATTTGGCCTTTATATTAATTCCGAATTCAGCGGTTTTTTCTTCTGGCCGCTACTGGGGGCCGACTGGCGACTTGATGAGAAGAACTATATTTTTGGCCTCCTGCCGGGTAGACTTACATATGAACATAAATGGTCGGAAAAGTTTTATGGAGGAGCCACCTTTCGCGCCATCACCAACAGCTATAGGTTGCTAAATGGTCAGTTCCTTCGCATCGAGGATAACCAGATCTCCCTTCACCTCGATTATTATCCCGCCAAAAAATTCTGCCTCAGCCTCGAACCGGGTTATGGCGTTATAAGAAAAATGCGAACCGGCATCAACAACAAAAACTATATCAGGGATGATAATATGGGGGATGGCCCTTTTATTAGGCTGAGCAGCTCCTACAGGATAAGGTTATGAATGGGGCGGGAGCTTTCAATTAATAATATGACCTTTAGGAAGAAAAATATTAAGCCATGATAAGATTACTTGCCTTCTTCCTGAGTTGCTTTATTATTACCGGTACCCAGGCACAATCACTGGGGGAGCATATTAAATCAAGGATAGGCATCCAGGCCTATACTTTCCGGAACAGTTTCAAGAATGATATTCCAGCCACCCTGGATACCATTAAGCAAATGGGACTGACCAATCTTGAACTCTATACCCTTTGGGGAAAGTCGGCCTCTGAACTCAAACAGTTGCTTGATTCGAAAGGGATGACCTGTACATCCCTTGGGGCAGGTTATGAAGACGTGGTTTCAAAAACGGATGAAGTGGGCAGCAATGCTAAAACATTAGGAGCTTCCTATATTATGGTAGCATGGATACCTCATCCAAAAAACGGCTTCAATGCTGAAGTGGTTAAAAAAGCAGCCGCCGATTTCAATAGGGCAGGAAAGATCCTGAAAGAGAAATATGGAGTGACGCTATGTTACCATAATCATGGCTATGAATTTATTCCACATGGTGACGGCGACCTGTTTGATCTGCTCGCGGCATCTACTGATCCTAAATGGTTAAGTTTTGAGCTTGACCTGTTATGGGCACAGTTTCCGGGTGTGGAACCAGCGACGCTCCTGGAGAAATATGGCCCGCGGATAAAACTCCTTCATGTTAAAGATCTGAAGGTTGGGGTTAAAGGTGATTTCTCCGGCGGAACCTCAACTGAAAATGATGTAACGGTTGGAACCGGGCAAGTGAATATCAGGGCCGTGATGGAAGCCGCCCGCAAAGCAGGCGTTGCTTATTATTATATTGAAGATGAAAGTAGCAGGATACACCAGCAGGTACCGCAAAGCCTGGCTTTCCTGTTCAGCCTCTGAACCAAACAGGAATGATAATTGTACATACAACACAAATCTTCAGAATTATGCGGCAGCTAATGTATGTAATGCTTTTTATTTTAATTGCTATCAATACCCAGGCACAGAGTGATACTTTCACAACCGCCAAAGGTTTACTGGTAGTGAATCCTGTTTATCATGGATCACTCTGGATGAAATGGAATACCCTCACCATTGCCGTTGACCCCTATGGCGGAGCAGAGCGCTATGCAGCCATGGGAAAGCCGGATATTGTTGTTATCACAGACATCCATGGTGATCATATGGACAGCGGCACTCTGGTGAATTTAGATCTCACAAAGGCAACACTTGTTGTTCCACAGGCCGTCCAGGAAAAGCTGGTTAAAATTCTCCCCGCAGGTACCAAAATGGAATTGCTTGCCAACGGAGGAAGTAAATCATTGCAGGGCATTCATATAAGTGCACTGCCCATGTACAATCTTCCTGATACTCCCGGCATAAGACATCCGAAGGGTAGGGGTAATGGTTATATCCTTGACATGGGAGGTAAAAAAGTTTATATCTCCGGCGACACGGAAGACATTCCCGAAATGAGGGCATTAAAAGGAATTGATATCGCTTTTGTTTGCATGAATCAACCTTATACAATGGATATAAAGCAGGCAGCAAGTGCTGTGCTCGATTTTAAACCGGCGGTAGTATATCCCTTCCACTTTCGCGGCCAGGGTGGATTCAGTGATGTGGAAGAATTCGCCAGATTGGTTAAGGCGGGAAGCCAGCCAATTGATGTGCGTCTCCGAAAATGGTACTAATCACTCAAAGTAGAAGCCGTCTTCCATTATAAAACAGGAGACGGCTTCTTCTTTTATATAGACTGATCAGCTTAATTCTTTGGCATCAGAACAGCATCGATAACATGGATCACCCCATTGGTTCCTGCCAGGTCAGCAGCAGTTACATTGGCGCCATTGATGCTTACCTTACCATCTTTAATGGCAACGGTGAGTTCTTCACCCTGCAGGGTTTTTACTTTTTGTCCATCAGTCAGATCAGCAGCTTTAACAGATCCCGCTACAACATGATAAGTGAGGATCTTGGTGAGGTCTGCCTTCTTCTCCGGTACAAGTAATCCATCTACAGTACCCGCTGGCAATGCATTAAATGCTGCATTGGTTGGAGCAAAAACAGTGAATGGGCCAGCACCCTTTAAAGTTTCCACCAATCCGGCTGCATTCAGGGCTGCAACCAATGTTGTATGATCAGGTGAACCCACAGCGATATCAACGATATCTGTTGGTGTGGCAGAAGTGGCAGCCACTGTATCCGGAGCTGCTTCAGTAACTACTGTTTCTTCCGTTGTAGCTTCATTTCCACAGGAAATAATGGTGGTTGAAATAAAGGCCATCGCCAGGATCGCCATAAAATTCTTTCGCATAGATAGTTTTTATTTTAAACATGAACACCTGTTACCGGCAATGGTTCTTGGATTCACCTCAATACACCTCAAACATTTTATATTGTTGAACATAATCTGGTTGGATGGACATAAAATTTAAACCATATAATTTTTGCCCGCAAATCATTTGCGGCCTTTCCTTTTTACTGGCATCACTTTATAAGTATGGAAATATTAAATCATATCCTTATATTAGGGAAGGCCTTTTGCTTTTCGTCTGTCCAGGCCCTAAACTCTAACTGATGTTAATTAATCCTAAACCGGTTCGGCATTTTTTGCTGGCCCTGGCATCTGTTTTCACAGGCATATTTTTGTTTATCCCCTTACTGCTTACCGCGCAATCTGCAGCAGAAGCCGGGATGCCCATCATAACGAACTATACTACCCGCATATATAAGGGGCATCCCCAGGTATGGAGCATTATCCAAAATGATGAGGGATTGATGTTTTTTGGCACCTCTTCCGGAATCACGGTCTATGATGGCGTTAACTGGCGGCAGATCAAGACTTCACAGGGACTTGGATCTTTTAATGTAAGGTCGATGGCAAAAACTCCGGATGGCAGGATATGGTATGGAACAATCGGGAATATCGGATACCTCGAAACAGATTCGTTGGGAAAATATAAAACGGTTTCCCTTGCCCACCTTATCCCGAAAGAGCATAAGGATTTCAATGATATCTGGTCTATCCATTACAGCGGCGATCATATTTATTTCCAGGCCAGGGAAACTATTTTTCGGTTAGACAGTAAGGAGGGAAAGAAAGACAGATCAATTAAAGTATGGAAGCCCGAATCCGAATTCATGTATGCTTTTTACCAGAACGGAATTTATTATGCTCACCAGGTCGATAAAGGATTATTCAAACTGATAGATGATGAATTCAGGTTAATTGCCGGCAGTGAGTTTACCGGGAAGAGCCGTATGCAGGTCATGCTGCCTTATCCCGGTGAAGAGACGAATAAGGATAAATTCATGGGAAGCAATTTTGAGGGTGGATTCTTTTTGTATGATGGTAAAAGCTTCAAGTCTTATCCAACAAAGTTTGATGGTCATTTAAGCAATGCCAGGGTATATAAAGGAGGCCTGCTTTCCAATAATCAAATGGCTATTTCGCTTGTAGGGGCTGGTGGCGGACTTATTCTCAGCGACCAGCAAGGAAAAGTATATAACCTCATCAATAGTAAGTCGGGTTTGCAGGATGAGTCTATTTATGCCATATACCAGGATCGGTCGGGTATGCTCTGGCTGGGTCTCGATAACGGTATTGCAAAAATGGAGTTGAATTCACCCATCACCACTTTCACCCAGCAATCGGGATTGAATTCCGGCGTATTATCCATCCTGAGGGCCAATGATATTTTATATGTTGGAACACCTGTAGGTCTCTATGCATTTGATACAACGGAAAGAAAATTCAACCTCGTTAATGGTGTATCGCCGGCCCAGATATTTTCACTTCGAAAATCAGGAGATGATGTATTTGTGGCGGGTGAAAGGGTAGCCCTTTTGCGGAATAATAAAGTACAGAACCTGCAGGCAGGTTTATCTGCAGGCTTCAATGCTGTTAGCTTACTGCTCTCAAAAAATCATCCGGGTATTCTTTACACAGGGGGAGTGAATGGGGTTTCTGTTTTCATTAATACGGATGACAAAAATACTCCCTGGCATTTTGCGGGATATTTTCCAAATACCTCAAAGGAGATCTGGACACTTTCAGAAGATGAGGATGGCACCCTCTGGTGTGGCACACAGAACAGTATTGTCTATCGCGTAAAACCTCTTGTTGATGAAAATGGGAAAATAGATATAGCGAGAAGCGATGTGAAAACCTATGGCCCGGAATCGGGTCTCCAAAATGCACCCGGCTCGGTATTCTCGATCAAACGAAAATCTTATTTCCCCAGTCTGGGTATGATGCTCACTTTCAATGCCAATAAAGACCGTTTTGAACCCGACAGTACTTTTGGCCGCATTCCGGAAAATATTACCCTTACCGAAGATTTCATACTGGTGGAAGATAGCATGGGCAGGGTATGGATGCCCCTTGGCAATAAGATAAGGCTTGCAACGCCAAAACCTGGTGGTGGTTATTTACTGGAAGATGACCTCTTCAATGCCTTCCCCTGGGAGAATATCACAACTATTTATCCTGAGAAAAATGGACTGGTATGGCTGGGTAGCGGACAGGGATTGATCAGGTTGGATGAGCGCGTGAAAAAGAAAACAGAACAGAAATTTGCAGTGATATTAAGACAGGTTAGTACGGGTAAAGATACCCTGAGTCACCTGGATGCATCAGCATTGAATCCCTCTTTAAAGCACCAGCGTAATTCTCTGCGCTTCACCTATGCAGCACCGTTCTTTGAACAGGAAGACAGAACAGTATACCAGACCATGCTGGATGGGTTTGATAAGGAATGGTCGGAGTGGGATAAGAACTCTTATAAGGAATACACCAACCTCCCCTCGGGTAAATATACCTTTCGGGTAAGGGCAAAAAATAATTACAATACAATCAGTGAAGAAGCGAAATATGCTTTTAGCATTCTGCCTCCCTGGTATGCTACCTGGTGGGCCTATGCGCTTTATTTAGCTATAGCCGCATTATTGGTGTACCTGGTAGACCGATTCCAGCGCAAACGGCTGCAGGCTATAGAAAGAAACAGGACCCGCGACCGTGAGCTTGCCCAGGCAAAGGAGATCGAGAAGGCCTATAATGAATTGAAGGCAACACAGAACCAGCTTGTACAATCAGAGAAGATGGCGAGTTTGGGTGAACTGACAGCAGGCATTGCACATGAGATACAGAACCCGCTGAATTTCGTCAATAATTTCTCTGAAGTAAACACCGAACTGATCGATGAGCTGGAACATGAATTAAAGAACCAGAACTATGCAGAAGCGGAAGCCCTTGCTAAAGACATCCGTGAAAATGAAAAAAAGATCAACCACCATGGTAAAAGGGCTGATGCCATTGTAAAAGGGATGTTGCAGCATAGCAGAACAAGTACCGGCCAGAAAGAACCAACAGATCTCAATGCACTGGCTGACGAATACCTTCGATTATCCTATCACGGATTACGCGCCAAGGATAAATCTTTCAACGCAAATTTTGATGCGGATCTTGATCCCACGCTTGGCAAAGTAAATGTGATTCCGCAAGACCTTGGGCGGGTTATTCTTAACTTATTGAACAATGCATTTTATGCTGTTACAGAGAAAAAGAAAATGGACCTGGCGGGATACCAGCCTAAAGTGAATATTAGTACAAAAAAACTCAACCATCGTGCCGGGAGGGGGGAGCTGGTAGAGATCAGGGTTTCTGATAATGGGAATGGTATTCCGCGGAATGTGATGGACAAAATATTCCAGCCTTTCTTTACCACCAAGCCAACAGGAAAAGGAACGGGACTGGGATTGAGCCTCAGTTATGATATTATTACCAACGGACATAGTGGCGAGCTTAAGGTTGAAACTAAAGAAGGAGAGGGCACCACATTTATTATTCACCTTCCAAATAATAGCGCATGAAAATTTTAGTAGTGGACGATGAAACAGATATCCAGGGTCTTTTTGAACAGCGCTTCAGGAAGGAGATAAAAAATGGAGAGATAGATTTTGCTTTTGCATTTTCTGGTGAAGACGCGCTGGTTTATATGAGTGCACATCACCATGAGGCGGTGCTGATACTTTCTGATATTAATATGCCCGGTATGAGCGGCCTGGAACTATTAAAGCATATCAAGGAAAAATATGAAAAGCCTCCCCCTGTTGTGATGATGATAACTGCCTATGGCGATAGTGAAAATTACAATAAGGCAATGCAACTGGGCGCAGATGATTTTCTCAGCAAACCGGTTGATTTCACTTCATTGAAGGAAAAACTTAAAGCACGTGTACAATGACGAAAATTTTAGTAGCAGATGATGAAGCAGATCTTGAAATACTGATAAGGCAGAAATTCCGTAAGCAGATAAGAGATAATCAATATGAATTCGTGTTTGCCCAGAATGGCATTGATGCACTTGAAAAATTACTGGAACATCCTGATGTGGCAATCATTCTTAGTGATATCAATATGCCTGAAATGGATGGACTTACCTTGCTTACCAAATCATCAGAAACATCTCCGCTCACAAAAACCGTGATGGTATCGGCTTATGGTGATATGGAAAATATTCGTATCGCCATGAACAGGGGCGCTTTTGATTTTGTGACCAAGCCGGTAAATTTTGAAGACCTGGAACTTACCATGCAGAAAACAATTCAGCATGTAAACCAGCTCAGGGCTACATTACAAGCCATCAAGGAGAATAATATCCTGCGCATGTATGTGGATGCCAATGTGCTGAATTTTATGGGCACAAAAGAGTATGAACATTCACTCAACAATAATGAAACAGTTGATGCAACGGTAGCATTTATAGATATCTGCGGATTTACCTCTATCAGCGAAACAGAGAGTCCGGATACTGTTGTGCAACTACTAAACCGATATTTTGACGTTATGGTTAAGGAGATCATCGCGCAGGGTGGTATGGTTGATAAATTCATTGGTGACTGTATCATGGCGGTTTTCAGGGGAGAGTACCATCTCGACAGGGCATTGGATACTGCGCTGGCCATACGGCTTAAGATCGATGACCTGCCTGATATCGGAAGTTTCATGCCTAAGGTTTCCATAGGCATCAACAGTGGTGAGATGGTATCTGGTAATATTGGGTCTCACAGCCTTCGCAGGCTCGATTACACGGTAATTGGCGATACGGTGAATACAGCACAACGATTACAGAGTGCAGCAGGCATTGGACAAATACTGGTAAACGAAGATTGTTATAATAAGATCTCCCATGCCTTCAATTGCAGGAAAGTGGGAGAGATCAATCTTAAGAATAAATCGAAGCCGATGATTGTTTATGAAGTTTTAAATTAATGAAGCAGCTATCATTTCTGCAATATCAAGTACCTGGATATTATCCTCTTTCTCTTTTGTTTTGATGCCATCCGTCATCATGGTGTTGCAGAATGGGCAGGCGGCAGCTATTACAGATGCCCCGGTATTGATAGCTTCATCCGTGCGTTCCCAGTTAACGCGTGTGTTTCCCTTTTCTTCTTCCTTGAACATTTGTGCTCCACCTGCTCCGCAACAGAGTCCGTTGGAACGGCAGCGTTTCATCTCAACCAGTTCTGAATCCAATGCCTCCAGTACCTTTCGGGGAGCCTCATAAATATTATTGGCGCGGCCCAGGTAGCAACTATCATGGTAGGTGATTTTCTTGCCCTTAAAAACACCATCATCTTTGAGCCTTATCTTGCCTTCATCAATAAGCTGCTGCAGGAAACTTGCATGATGGATCACTTCATAACTGCCACCCAGCTGGGGGTATTCATTCTTAAGTGTATTAAAACAATGGGGACAGGTGGTAACGATCTTTTTGATGCCATAACCATTCAGGATCTGGATATTCTGATAGGCCATCATCTGGAACATGAATTCATTGCCAGCGCGCCTGACAGGATCGCCTGTGCACATTTCCTCCTTACCGAGTATAGCAAATTTAACCCCCACAACCGTTAGTATATGCGCAAAGGCTTTGGTGATCTTCTGCGCCCGCTGGTCAAAGCTTCCGGCGCAGCCCACCCAGAACAATACTTCGGGCGACTCGCCACTGGCCATCAATTCAGCCATCGTTGGAACCTGCATGTAACAACTATTTTTTGTAAATCTATAGGAAATGGTTCAATCCTCCGCAGGAGGTTAAGCTTCAAATTGAGTAATTTGCTGCAAACCTTCTGCAATATGGGAATGGAAGAGCAATTATTGCTGATCCGTAATTATGACCTCTGGGTAAATATCAGCGATGAGGAATATGAAGAGCTGAACCTCATTCATCACTTCATTGAAGCAAAGAAGAATGATTATATCTACTTTGATTCGCATTACCATAATAAATTATATTTTCTCAAAGAGGGATTTATTAAGATCGGTTATATCGATGATTCAGGTAAGGAAGTAGTGAAAGAGATCATTCAGAAAGGAGAGGTATTCGGTCAGATAACACTTGAGCGAAACAACCTGCAGGGAGAGTTCGCCAGGGCCTTTAAAGGGAATGTGAGCCTCTGTGCTTTTAATATCAATGATTTCGAGAAGATGCTCCACACCAAGCCCGCCATCGCACTGAAGTTTTCAAAAAAGGTGGGTCATCAATTGAAAAATATTGAAAACCGGTTGGTAAGTCTGCTTAACAAAGACGTGAAAACAAGGCTTATAAATTTTATCCTCCTGCTGCTTGAAAAGGAAAATGTAAAAGAAAATACTGTCAGCATCCCCAACTTTTTAACCCATGAAGATATTGCACATCTTATCGGGTCATCCAGGCAAACGGTAACTACAACCATTAATGACCTGGAACAAGGAACACTGCTCCACTTCACCCGTGAGCAGATAATTATACCTGATGTTAAAGCACTGCAAAAGCTGGTAAATGTCAGCTAGACGACCAAAAGGGGTGATACAGTGAGTATAGCTTTATAGCTTAAACTAACTGTATGCGACTGCTGATACTGAGTTCACTGGTTTTAATTTCTTTTCATGCTTTTGCACAGCAGCCCGGCATGGTCAACAATTGGAATCTCCCGAAAAACATTGCCCTGGCTGGCTATGATGCGGTTGCCTATCACCGTGATCAAAAGGCAGTAAAAGGCGATCCCCGGATCATTGCGATACATAAAGGTGTAAAATGGCTGTTCCGTTCAGAAGATAATAAAGCCGTCTTCCTTAAAAATCCTTCTGTTTATGAACCAGCATATGGTGGCTGGTGTGCCTACGCAATGGGTGCCACAGGAGAGAAAGTTGAAGTTGATCCGGCCACCTTTAGCCTCATAAATGGCCGCCTCTATCTATTTTATAACAAGTACTTCAACAACACGCTGAAGAGCTGGAATAAAGATCCAAAGAATCTGCAGCGTAAAGCAGATATGAACTGGCAGAAAATCATCCAATCAACTAAAAATTAAGTTTATGAAACATCCCTGGTTGCAAAGACTGCTGCGATGGATCCCGGCACTTATCATGTTACAGACACTGTATTTTAAGTTCACCGCGCATCCACAATCTGTAAAACTCTTTACCACACTCGGAATGGAACCATGGGGGCGCATTGGAACAGGAGTTCTTGAACTGATTGCTGCAGTACTTTTATTGATTCCTTCAACAGCTCTATATGGCGCGCTGCTGGCACTGGCACTAATGAGCGGTGCTATTTTTTTCCACCTAACGCAGCTGGGGATAGTGTTTGATGGTGATGCAGTTTTGTTCATCTATGCAGTAATTACATGGCTTGCCGCCGCCATAATTGTATGGCAACGCAAACAACAATTCCTGAAGTTGTTTTCACCATTGTTTTTTTTGGTGGTGATATCCATGGCAGGCTGCAATAGTTCAAAGGATACGCCCATGCTTGCCATTAATGACACGATACCAGCAACGGGGATGGTATTGGCAAGTGCAGAGCTGATGTCAGCAGTGCATCCAACCAGCGGCTCAGCCCGTATCTTAAAAGAAGGCGATAAGTGGTACCTGGCATTGGAGAATTTTTCTACTGATGCAGGACCCGATCTAAAAGTATACCTGTCATCAAACCTGTCTGCAGCACAATTCATAAACCTGGGTTCATTGAAGTCAACCCGCGGCAACCAGGTTTATGAAATCACAGGTATGCCATCGCTGATAGAATATCCTTATGTATTAATCTGGTGCCAGCAATTTGCAGTGTTGTTCGGATCAGGAAAATTGAATCAATAAACCAAAACACAACAGTTGAAAACACTCTTAATCGCTGCCTTTGTATGCCTCCTTCCGGTTATGGCATCAGCGCAGGAAAAAATTATTCACAGGCTTGATCTGGCAGCGGCTATCGGAGAGTCGCAGGGTACCATAAGTGGCTCGGCATGGCATCACTGGCGTGTGGGCAAAAAGAAACGACTTGAACTGGGTATTGGTGCCCGCCTGAGTGCTTATTTTGGTAATAAGAAGGATTTTATCACAGCACCTGCCGATATAGCACGCGGTTCATCAGTGCCTTTTCTTGTAGTGATATCTTCCCAGGAAACCCAGAACTGGGATACACTTACAGTACAACAGCCAAGGGTAGCCGCAGTTAATGCCGCCATCAGCCTTACCTATCATTTTACACCCCGCTGGAGCGCTGGCGCTAATATTGACCTGGTTGGATTTACCATCGGTAATAAATCCACCAGCATCTTCACGGCTAATGGCCAACAACAAACAGTGGATGCTAGTGCCGCTGCCTTTAACCTGCTGCTTACAGGTGATCTGGATAAAGGCAGTCTCAACTCAGAATTCTATGTTAACTGGAAGTTCAGGGAGAGATGGTCGGCGCGCGCTATTTACCAGTTCTTTTTTGTGGAGTATAAAACGGAGCGTGATGTTCAACAAATTCCTAAATCCAATGACCGTTTTCGCAACAAAGCTAATATGCTGGGGATCGGTGTGTCATATTATTTAAACTGACCCTATGAACAGGTTGGTAATTTTATTATTGATGCTGACGGGATGGATCCACGAATCGAAAGCCCAATTCTATCAGCCTGTTGACAGTGAATCATCCGTGCGATTCTATATCAATAATTTCGGATCGCAGGTGGAAGGAAGTTTTCGTGGATTGAAGGGGAAGATATCATTCGATCCTCTTCATCCGGCCAGTACAATAATGAACGTGTCTGTTGATGCAGCATCTGTAAAAACGGGGATAGCTATGCGAGACCGCCACCTTAAGCAGGAGAAATATTTCCATATTGATCAATACCCACAAATTACTATAACGGGTTCGGGTTTAAAGCCGGGCAAACTGCCGGGAACCTATATAATGACCGCCACGGTCAATATAAAATCTGCTACCCGAACGGTGGAACTCCCTTTTAAGGCTAGCTGGCAGGCTAAGGGCTGGCTCTTTGAAGGCCGGTTCACCATCAACCGGCGGCATTTTGATGTAGGGGGTGGTAGTATCTCCTTATCAGACCCGGTAACCGTTGAGCTTAAAGTGTTGGCGCAACAATAAATACAAACCTATATTTGCAGGGCCCGGAAAAATATTAAATTCGGTATTTAACTTTATTTGCATGCAGTTAGCGTACGCTGTCAGAAATGCTTTCGACCAGTTACAGGATATCCTGCAACAGCTTTCACCGGAACAATACACCCAATCCTGTTCCACCCTTTCAGGTGCTACCATTGGCCAGCACAATCGTCACATCATTGAGATGTATCAATGCCTGCTGGAGGGATATGAAAATGGCAAAGTGAATTACGAGGAAAGAAGAAGGGATATCCGTATTGAATCAGACCCAGTCTTTGCTGCTGAACTCCTGGAAAGTATCTGTAAAATGCTTGAACGTTCCAATAAGCCGATGAACCTGCATGCAGGTTATGATGCTGCAACATTGGAAACAATTCAACTGGAAACAAACTACCATCGGGAGATCGCCTACAACCTGGAGCATACCATACACCATATGGCGCTTATCAAAGTGGGATTGCTGGACCTGCCCGGCATCCGTATTCCGGAAGGTTTTGGGGTGGCGTCCTCCACCATGAAGTATAGAAACGCATGTGCACAGTAAGCTACCTGCCACTGGCCCAGGGGGCCCTGATCACCTCCAACCGTGATGAAAAGATCGGCCGCTCACTTGCCTTGCCACCGCAATGGTATGAGATCAATGGTGATAAACTATTATTTCCCAAAGACCCCGATGCAGAAGGAACCTGGATCGCAATGAAGCCATCCGGACAAATGGCCGTTTTGCTCAATGGGGGTTGGCAGAAACATCAGCCAGTGTATCCTTATCGTAAAAGCAGGGGACTTGTATTTCTTGACATCGTTTCTGCTAATGATATGTTCGAGGGATTCCGCCAGGCCGACCTTCAACTTATTGAACCTTTCACGATAGTACTTTTCCAGGATGGTAAACTGGAAGAAAACCGCTGGGATGGCAATTTGAGATCTTCCCGCTTCATGGATACAACTGTTGCACATATCTGGAGTTCGGTTACCCTTTACAGCGAGGAGATCATTGAACAACGGCGTGGATGGTTTTCTGAGTGGCTTGAATTGAACCCTCAGCCAACCGCAGAATCAATAAGGCAATTTCACCTGTTCGGTGGTAAGGGTGATGAAGAAAATGGTATCCGGATGAATCGCAATAATGAAATGCTGACAGTTAGCGTCACCTGCATGGAGAAAATAAATAATAAGGCAACAATGCATTATACCGACCTTCTTCTCGATGCGCAATATGAAACGCAGGTGAACATAAATACCGTACACGAAACTTTTTCATGAACATCATACAACGGCTTCTTCACAAGCCTTTTTTCATAAGGTTATTAAATTGGGAATATTGGAGTTTCAATACGGTTTATGCGCCCATCATTCCCATCTGGCTTCTTCTTTGCCTGAGGGCCCGATCACTTTTCTTTTTCTCCGCCTCAAATCCAACTATCATGAACGGGGGATTCCTGATGGAATCAAAGAAGGAGATCTATGACCTGATCCCTCAGCAATATTATCCGCGTACCCATTTCTTTGCTCTGCCTGCCGAACCACACCATGTTATCTCAACGCTTAAAGCTCTGGGATTTAAGTATCCGCTGATAGGTAAGCCCGATGTTGGATGCCGCGGAATGGGCGTCAGGAAACTGAATGATGAGCAGGCACTTGCCAGCTATTGCAAAGAGTCACCACTTGATTTCCTTGTGCAGGAGTATGTGCCTTATGAAAAGGAGGCCGGCATTTTCTATTGTCGTATGCCGGGAGAAGAAAAAGGGCGTATAACCGGTATAGTTAGTAAAGAGTTACTCGGTATAATAGGTGATGGCTTAAGTACCATCCGTCAACTCGTAATGAAAGAGAAGCGGTTCATTCTTCAACTGGATGCATTAGAGGTTATGCATGGCGAATTCCTGGAAACCATCCCGCAAAAAGGGGAGAAGGTTGAACTGGTTCCTTATGGCAATCATGCAAGGGGAGCAAAGTTCCTTGACCACAGTCACCTCAATGATCCTGAGCTGGAATACCATATTGATAATATCAGCAGAATGATTCCTGGCTTCTATTATGGAAGGCTGGATGTTCGTTATAATAGCTGGGAAGAATTGCGCCAGGGGAAAGCCCTGTCCATCATTGAACTGAATGGTGCAGGTTCAGAGCCAACCCATATTTATGATCCGCGCCATTCGATTTTCTTCGCCTGGAAAGAGATCATCAGGCATTGGATTCTACTGCTTCGTATCAGCATGCGCAATCATAAAAATGGCATACCTTATATGCGTTTTCGCGAGGGACGAAAGATGTTCCGCGACAATACTGAATTCGAAAAGCAGATAGCAAAACTATATGTTTAGCCTTATCAAGATCTATTTTGCCGGCATGCTGATCAGTTTCCTGGGGAGTCTTCCCTTAGGCACACTCAATATCACCGCCATGCAGATCGCTATCCAGGAAACCCTGAAAAGATCGCTGCTTTATGCGCTTGGTGTGGCCATCGTAGAAATTCTCTATGTGAGGTTATCGCTAAAGGGTATTGATTGGATACTCAGCAACCAGAAGGTGTTTTATATACTGGAATGGATCACAGTTGGATTGTTCTTACTGCTTGCTGCCAGCAGCTTCTGGACAGCAAGGAAAAAAAATTCTACCCAAAAACATATTCTCCTCAATAACAGGGTCAACAGGTTTTTCCTTGGATTAGGTATGAGTGCTATGAACCCTGTTCAATTGCCTTTCTGGTTCCTCTGGAGTAGTTATCTTTTCAGTACCGGTGTTCTCGAATCATCCACCATCTCATTTAACGTATATACATTGGGGATAGGAACAGGAACAATTATAGGATTACTGTTTTTTATTTTTGGTGGCAAATGGCTGGTTCGGAAATTAAATACCGGGCAGCGGACCATCAATATTTTGGTGGGACTGGTATTTTTAATCTCCGCAATTATTCAATTCACCAGGGTCATCAGTAAACCCATGGAGCAAAGGTTGAAAACTGGTTTGCATCAAAGTCATAAAACAGGAACGCCGCTAACATTAGCGGCGTCCTTGTTTGTATCAGTAAAAGAATATTAGAACTGGTCACCCATATTCTGGTTATCACCACTTGGCCTCATATTCTTGCGCTTGAATAGCGAAGTATCAAATTTTCCAAAGCGGTAACTGAAGTTCAATCGCGCTACTTGCGGATCACGTAACCTCCAGGTATTCTGTTCGAATCCAGGTGCTGAAGAATATACATCGTTAACATCAGTACGGAAGATATCAGAGATGGCAAGTGTAAGGTTAGCCCTGTTCTCTTTCAGGAAATCAAGTCGCAGGGCGGCTTCGATCTCATACTTCGGACGAATATATCCCTGTGCAGTTGTTTGTGGAGCACCCCACATTCCACCACCACCACCGCCCGGAGGAAGGATGGTCTTGGAGGTATAATCACCCGAAAGCTGGAGCGTAAGTTTTTTGCCGAGTTTAATATTGTTGTTCAGTTTAATGAAATAACTGGTGATGGCTTCCTGGTCGGGTATACCCGGCTGGCCTGCATTTATTTTTGACTGATACAGGTTGAAGTTTGAGATAAGTTCCCACCACTTGGTGATCTTGTTTCTGCCGATCAGTTCAAGTCCGGCGATATAACTGTTGTCGGCATTGATATAACTGATAACGATCTCTTCTTCCTTGGTGTAAGGATTCACATCACGTACCTGGTTACGCGTTATCAGGTTATTGGTATGCTTATAATAAACACTGGTAATAAATGAATTTGCCTGGCCATATTTCTTTTGATATGACATTTCAGCAGATGCCGTGAACTCCGGCTTCAGGTTGGGGTTTCCTCTTGTAAGGTTCAATGTATCTGAATAATCTGTGAAGGGGAATAACTGGAAAAAGTTCGGCCTGTTGATTCTGCGTGTAATATTAAGGCCCAGTTCATCATTATCACTCAATTGGTAAGTAAGGAAGGCACTTGGGAAAAAGCTGATGGGAAAACTGTTTCCTGCATTCAGCAACGTATCCTTACTATTTGGTGGGGCAGTGGTTGTAAGCACCTCTCCATCATATTCGGAACTTTCGGCGCGTAGTCCTACCTGGTAGCCCAGTTTTTTCCATTTGCTGGTATAGGTAATATATCCTGCATAAACCCTTTCGGTATATTCAAAATTTGAGGAAAGGGAAGGCACCAGAACGGGTTGGCCATTACCACTGATAACGCTGATCTCATTGAGATTTTCGCGGGTATTGGTGTTTAAGCGGAAACCCGTTTCCATTTTACTTTTCTCATTCAACGGATTTACAAAATCAGTCTGAAAGGTCATATTGCTACCTGTTCCGTCACCTGTGTTCAATTGGCCGTAGCGTCTTGTTTCACTACCATTGTTGCCACTTAGCAAGAGGTTTGTAATATTGGTATTGTTCAGGTTATTGTTCCTGTTGAAGTTGATATCTGCAGTGAGTTCTCTTCCAGGTTTTGTAAATAGCCGCTTATAGTAGATCTGCGTTCCAAAGTTTCTGAATTCTCTCTCGCCATTAGATAATCTCTCACTGAAAGCAGACTTCATTCCACTATCAAAAAGGCTATCGGTCCGGATGGCGCTTTCATTATCAAATTTGAACTGTCCCCTTACTGCATTTACCGCAACGCCAATGGTATTACGGTTATTCATAAAATAATCAATACCTGCTCTGCCGAACATGAAACTACCGGTGTTAACACTATAATCGTCCTGGTTAAGTTGGGTAGTGGGGTCCTTGATAAAAGTTGTTCGGCTGGTATTTCCTTCTGAGATTGATTTACGCGTGCGGTACATACCACTTACAAACATATTCACTTTGCCCTGCTTCACATTGAGGTCGCCACCAATATTCGGTTTCCAACGGCTATCAATACCCGCACGGATACTTCCGTTATAACCCGCTTTCCGGTTCTTCTTCAAAACTATATTTAGGATACCTGCTGTTCCGCCCGACGCATCAAATTTTGCGGAAGGGTTGGTGATGAGTTCTACGCTTTCAATGGCATCAGCCGGTATCTGGTCGAGCGTGAGGGTAGTAGGCCTTCCATCAACAAAGATCTGCGGCGCGCTGTTACGGAGTGTTACATTACCATCTATATCAACGGAGATGGAGGGGATATTCCTCATCACATCTTCTGCGGTTCCGCCGGTTGATACTAAATTTTTATCTACATTGAAAACCTTCCTGTCAATACCCAGCGACATCAAAGGCTTGGCTGCAGTAACTGTTACACCCTCCAGCAGTTTAGGGTCGGTTTCCATTTTAAAATTGCCGAGGTCTTTATCTATTGCATTGAGTGCAGCCTGCATGTCGCCGCCACCCATCTTAATATTGAAGGCAACTTTCTCTTCGATATCTTTAAAACCGATTGCCGTAATACGCATCCGGTATTGTGCCATTACATTCAGGCCTTCAAATGTGAACTCACCTCTCTTATCGGTGAACATACCGGCCACAACTGTATCTTTTCTTTGTTTGGAAAGAGTATCAAATTTGGTTGTAACGAGCTGAACGGAAGCAGCCTCGATTCCTTTATTACTGGCAGCGTCGATGATTCTGCCATAAAAACGGCCCATGTTCATATTTGCGCCGCCGGCCCTGCCGCGGGGTGCGCCGCCTTGCATTGTAGGCATCTGCGCATAACTAATACTGCCTGCCAACACGGCAATGACTAAAAAGATCTGTTTAAGCATTTCTAAGGTTTTCTCTGAGTGGCGCAAAGTTCCGGAATGGTTGTTTCCCGACTCCCCGCATTATGATGAATGGTATTAGACAACTAAGTCGGGCTAATGTTTACCGGGTGGGATAAATGGGGTTATAAAGGTATAAATGGTAACACTTAGCCTGATCAGGCGGCAAAATAGGTAATGGCAACCTGAACCATTCCGATGAGCAGTCCCACAACACCGCCAAGTATTTCAACGAAACGAAACTCTTTGGCCATGATCTGGAGTAATATCTCTTCGAGTTTATCACTGGAAAAAGATCTCACTTTTTCAACAACTATTTTTTCAAGGTCAAGTTGCTCCTGCAGGCTCACCATATATCTTTCCATCAGGGTTGGGAAAAGCTCCCTGAGTTCTTCCACAAACACCGCCTTTAATTGCCCTACTGTTTTATCCCCAATGAACATGCCAACAACCGGCATCGACTCCTTGAGCTTAACCTTGAGGAAATTGTCTATATGATCCTCAACATGAGGTAGCAATTGGTCGAGGTTGGAAGGATCTGTGATCTTAAGTGAGATATCCTTAAAGGACAGTAGTTCTTCACTAACCAGCTTTCCGAGTTTCTCTGCGAACTGCTGCTGCCGCTTGGGAAAGATGCCCTGGATGGTAAGTCCAAGGAATTTAAATGGCTCCCGCGGGTGAAAGAGCATTTTGATAGCGATCCAGTTGGTAAACCAACCAATAAAGGCAGAGATGACGGGGATGAGTAATAGCCAGTAATTCATGCTTCATTTAAATTAAAATCCCTCACCGAAGTGAGGGAAAGATGGGAGGCTGATGGGTCTCGAACCCACGGCCTTCAGTGCCACAAACTGACGCTCTAACCTACTGAGCTACAACCTCCAGGATCCTTTCAGAAACTTGATTATTTCCAAAGGGGCACAAAAATAGTCAAAAATTTGAAACAGTTGCAAGTTGATAGAAAAATATACGCAGCCATTCATCATAATCACATGTTAATTGCCTGCCTATGGCAACAAGCCGAGATGATTTATCGTTATTTTTGATACAATGCAAAAACTGGTTGATTATATGTTCAGTAAAAAAAGCTTACCCGTGCTGGCGGTCTTGTTGATTGGTGCTCTTTTCTTTGGTTTTAGTTCTATGGGAACCAATAGCGCCAATCCTCCCGGCAAATATGAAAAGATTCTTCACAACGTAGGTGACATCCTCCAGGAAGTTCACTACAGTCCTAAAAAAGTTAATGATGATTTCTCCCGCGAGATCTTCACCAAGTTCCTTGGTGTGGTAGATGCGGAAAAGAATATCCTTATGCTGCAGGATGTACAGCAACTGAAAAAATTTGAGACCTCACTTGATGATGAGATCAATGGTGCCGAAGTTGCTTTTGTTCCGGCAGTTTCTGCTCTTTACAAAAAGAGGATCCTGGAAGCCGAAGCTTTCACCAAAGAGATTTTATCAAAGCCATTTGATTTCAGTACCGATGAAACCATCGTGATGGATTCTGAGAAATTAGAGTTCACCAAAACGGATGCTGAAAGAAAAGAAAGATGGCGTAAGCGTTGGAAATATATGACCCTGGAAAGATTTTCTGACCAGCTGGAAGTACAGGAAAAAAATAAGGGAAAGCAGGGATTTGAAGTTCGCAGCAATGCCGAACTGGAGAAAGAAGCCCGTGAGAAAGTTGTTCGCATAGCCACACGGATGTTTGATCGCCTGAAGCTGAAATACAGTGACGACGACCGTTTCAACCAATATGTGAATACGGTTACTAATGCGATGGATCCCCATACTACCTTTTTCCCTCCGGTTGATAAAAGATATTTTGACGAACAGATGAGTGGCCGGTTCTTTGGTATCGGTGCATCCCTTCGTGAAGAAGATGGCAATATCAAAATAGCATCAGTTATCAGTGGTAGTCCCGCCTGGAAAACAGGTGAGATAGCAGTAGGGGATGTTGTGCTTAAAGTTGCACAGGGAGCTGAAGAACCCGCTGACCTTGCAGGTTATGCAGTGGAAGATGCGGTTAAGATCATACGCGGTAAAAAAGGAACGGAGGTGCGTCTGCATCTTCGTAAAGCTGATGGTTCAGTTAAGATCGTTACGATCATCCGCGACGAGATCGTTCAGGATGAAACCTTCGCACGTAGTGCAATTGTGGGAAATGGTAAGAGTAAGATAGGTTACATATTCCTCCCTGAATTCTATGCTGCATTTGATGATCCTAAAGGGGCAAGAAGTGGCGCTGATGTGGCCAAGGAAGTGATCAAACTAAAAGAGCAAAAAGTTGATGGTATAATCATCGACCTTAGGAATAATGGTGGCGGGTCTTTATATGATGTTGTTCAGATGGCCGGACTCTTTATTGAAGAAGGCCCAATCGTTCAGGTTAAAGACCGTGATGGAAGACCAAGTGTTCTGCGCGACCGTGATAAGTCACTCCTCTATGATGGTCCGCTGGCCGTTATGGTGAATGAGTTCAGTGCCTCTGCTTCAGAGATATTTGCTGCCGCCATCCAGGACTATAAGCGTGGTATCGTGCTGGGAAGCACCACCACCTATGGTAAGGGTACCGTTCAGCGGAATATTGGGCTGGATAAGGAAACCGGCATGTTCACTTCCAATAGTGAGCTGGGTACAATTAAGCTTACCCTGCAGAAATTTTACCGGATCAATGGCGGCTCTACCCAGTTGAAAGGTGTTAGCTCTGATATCATCCTGCCGGATATTTTTGAAAAGTCGAAGCTGCGTGAAAAAGACGATCCGGATGCACTGCCATGGGATGAGGTTGCTAAAGCACCTTACACGCTCTGGAAAGCTCCTTATGATATGGAAATGGTTAGTAAGAACAGCCAGGTGAGAGTAGATAATAACCCGGCTTTCAACTTGATCAAAACCAATACTGATTGGCTGGCAGCACAGAATGATAAGGTCTATTCACTCAACCTCCAGAAGTTCAGGGAAAACAAGCAGAAGATAAGTTCAACCGTGAAGCAACTCGAAACACTTAATAAACTCTCAAAGGAGCTAACTGTTGACGATCTTCCCGGTGCGCTCGACCGTTTCTCTTCTGATGCCGATAAGCTTGAGCGTTATAAGAACTGGAAGAAAAATCTCCGCAATGATATCTATCTGGATGAAACAATCAATGCCGTGAATGATATGATCTTCCAGAAGAACCTGGCGTTCGGTAAGGAATAATTCAGACCTGCTTTAGATATTATATTTTATATAAAAGTGGCCGTCTCTTTATGAGACGGCCACTTTATTTTTTGTCCCGGAAATAGGGACCAGATAGGGACCAGATAGGGACCCCGGGCAAGGTTGTTGCTACAGATAGCGTTCCTTCAATATATTCAGGTGATGTTCTGCATGGCCTGCAATGATAAAACAGAGGGCGGCTACACTGATCTCTTTTTCGCTGGCCGTGCCGGTTGCAGCCAGTTCTTCTTTGGAGAAGGAAGCAACCATCAGGATATTGCTCTTGCGCAACTGACTGAATTCGCGCAGCATCTCCTTCCATCCCCTTGCCGACACATCGGCATTTTCAGCCCATTTGTTCTCATCAAATCCGGCGAGGGGTGTTTGGTCATAGCGTGCAAATCTCAATGCCCTGTAGGCAAATACTCGCTCAGCGTCAATCATATGCTGAACCAGCTGCTTGATGGTCCATTTCCCTTCACCATAGGCATAGTCGATTTTTTTACGCGGAATATTCTCAAGAACGCTGATTAGATCTTTTGTATTCTGCTTAAGAGCCTTAGAGATCTTTCCATGCTTAGTAGCCAGTTGGATATAGTTTTCATAGAAAGGCGCATATAGCAGGTGGTAGGTGGACATAAATATTGGTTATTAATAGTTTTTAAATCAGTAGGACAACAAATTTAATATTTTAAATGCTGCATCAATGTTATCAAACAGGCTGATGCCCGAGGGTTAGCAGACAAAAAGGGCGACCTGGGTGAGAGTCCTTTGAGAGTGCCTTGGAAGTGCCGAGGTAGTACTTAAAAACCCTATCAAAACCCTATAAAAACCCGGGCGGGAGTACGGGAAAACCCAGGCGGACTGTCACGAATGACACCCCCCGTATGGCACGAATGACCCGTTTTTGAAGGATTCACTCCCTTTAAAACAACATGCCCGCCGGTGGGCGGGCATGAATGACTTTTTATTATGCGTTCACTATCCTTTATTGCCCTTTTTCAGGGTTGATTTAGGTGTTGTTTTTGGTGGTGCGATAGTTTTTAAGGAAGCAGCCATTTTGGTTGCTTCATATGCGTTCAGCAATCCACCTGATTTGCTTATCGATGCCAGGTCAGTGATCTCATCTGTACCCGGAATTTTCACTTTGATATCAGGGGCGGTAGCTGACTTTTCAATCACCATCTTCACCTGCTCAGGGGTAAGGTTAGGGAAATAACTCAGCAGGAATGCAGCTACACCTGCAACAACCGGAGATGCCATGCTGGTTCCCTGCGCATTGCCATAGGTATTACCGCCGGGAATGGTAGAGTATATTTTTGTACCCGGAGCAAAAACGTCCACTTCTGCTTTACCATAATTGGAGAAGGAAGCTGTTACGCTTTTAAACTGGGGTTCTGCAAGCGGATCACTGCTTGCACCCACGGTGATCCAGTTGGATGCGCGCTCGCCGAGGTGCTTCAGCGTTGCATTCGGGAAATTATCTACCGAATCAACATTAGAGCCATCGTTTCCTGCTGCATGAACTAGGAGAACTCCTTTGCTGGCGGCATATTTTACCGCTTCATCCACCCACTTCTTTTCGGGGGAGAAACTTTTTCCGAAGCTCATGTTCACCACCTTGGCGCCATTATCCACAGCATACCTGATGGCAAGGGCAACGTCTTTGTCGTGCTCATCACCATCCGGAACAGCCCTGATGGCCATAATGCGAACATTGTCTGCTATTCCATCCATACCAAGACCATTGTTTCTTTTTGCGGCAATGATTCCGGCCACGTGGGTGCCATGGAAGGGAGTATTCGCCATCACGTCATTATTGCCATAATAACGATCATTAAAATCATAATAATTGTCTTTCACGATCTCACCGCGATAATCTTCCGGCGCCTTATCCATCGCCTCTTTCTTTCTTTCCTCACCACTTACATAATCTTCAAATCCTTCGAGGAATTCAGTATTAGGAGTTTCCATCATATTGAAAGCCTTCAGGATATAGAGCATACCTGATTTTGCTTTCTGTCCCTCCGGCGTGGAAGGGGAAAAGCTTTCAAGATCCTTACCGGTATAGCTGGTTTTACCCATGGCCTGTTTTACCAGGCTGTCATTTTTCAAACTGCTTTCCAGTGCGCGCTTCATGAAAACAAGGTCAGCACCGCCGCCGCCGGCATCGCCTTCCACTTTCAGTTTCGCTTTAAGCCACATGGCATATTCTTCCTGCTCTTCTTTGTTTAGATTATTCGCATCCATATCAGGCTTGTCAAATTTTGCCTTGCCTTTATGGTATACACGGGCAGCTTCATAGCTGTCTTTCTTAACGTTTCTGCCGTCTTTCCCACCCAAAAAATTCCAGCCATGTACATCATCTACATAGCCGTTCTTATCATCATCAATACCATTACCTGGAATTTCTTTTGAATTCACCCAAAGCACGGGCTTCAGGTCTTCATGCAGCGTATCGATACCTGAATCAATAACGGCAACAATTACGGTTTTAGAAGGCTTGCCTTTAACAAATTCATAGGCTTTATCGAGGCTGATTCCATAAAAGCCGTCTTTTTCCTTGTCGGAAAGATGCCAGCCTTTTGGGAGATCTTTTTTCACGGGGGCGGTGCTGCCCTGTCCGGATGCCTGTCCCACACTGAGGGCGGCGAGGAGAATCCCGGCAGGGATTAGGAGAAATTGCTTCATGCAGTCAAAAATTTAATTTACTAATACAAAGAGACGCTTAATTTGAAAAAATAGTTTACCGATCCAATAATTTTTACATTTTATCAAAGGTCGAACTTTATTCCCTGGGCCAGTGGAAGGCTGGTTCCATAATTGATCGTATTGGTTTGCCGGCGCATATAGGCTTTCCACGCATCGCTACCACTTTCCCTACCGCCACCTGTTTCTTTTTCACCGCCAAAGGCGCCACCTATCTCTGCCCCACTGGTACCAATATTAACATTGGCGATGCCACAATCGCTTCCTGCCTGTGAGAGGAACAGTTCTGCCTCTCTCAGATTAAGCGTCATAATAGCCGAGGATAATCCCTGCGGCACCCCGTTCTGGTAGCCAATAGCCTCCTCGAGGGTACTATATTTCATGATGTACAGGATAGGAGCGAAGGTTTCATGTTGTACGATCCTGAAGTGGTTTCCTGCTTCTGCAATGCATGGCTTCACATAACATCCGCTTGCAAATTCCGGGCCTTCAACAACGCCTCCTTCAACAATAAAGTTGCCGCCCTCAGCCTTGCATTTGTCAATGGATTCAAGGTATTGTTTTACAGCATCCTTATCGATAAGCGGACCTACATGGTTATTCTGGTTTAGGGGGTCACCGATGCGCAACTGGCTATAGGCTTTAACCAGTTTTTCCTTAAAGCTGTCATAAACTGACTCATGAATGATCAGCCGGCGGGTTGAAGTGCATCGCTGACCGGCTGTTCCCACAGCCCCGAAAACTGCCCCGATCAATGACATGTCGAGGTCAGCATCTTTGGAAATTATAATGGCATTATTTCCACCGAGTTCGAGAATACTTTTTCCTAAGCGGGCGCCAACGGCTGCACCAACGGCCTTTCCCATGCGGGTAGAACCTGTAGCAGATATAAGGGGAACACGATTGTCATGGGAAAGCCATTCACCTAATTCGCGGCCTCCATTAACAATTGAACTTACCCCTTCTGGAACATTATTCTTACTGAAAACATCATTCACGATATTCTGGCAGGCGATAGAGCATAGCGGAACTTTTTCTGATGGCTTCCACACACAAACGTTACCGCAAACCCAAGCCAGCATAGCGTTCCAGCTCCATACAGCCACGGGAAAATTAAAGGCGCTGATCACCCCCACAATACCCAGCGGATGCCATTGTTCATACATCCTGTGGCTGGGCCTTTCACTATGCATGGTGAGTCCATGGAGTTGCCTTGATAGTCCAACAGCAAAATCACAGATATCGATCATCTCCTGTACCTCACCCAGACCTTCCTGCAAACTCTTTCCCATTTCATAGGAAACCAGTTGCCCGAGTGATTCTTTGTTTGCTCTTAATGCTTCGCCTATCTGCCGAACGATCTCGCCCCTGCGTGGTGCAGGCCATGTACGCCATTCCAGAAATGCCTGGCTGGCAGTTTCTATGATCTGGTCGTATTCTTCGCGGGTGGTTGAAATGACGGTTCCGATCTCTTTACCATCGGCGGGGGAGTAGGAAATGATTTTTTCTCCTTTTGATTCTATCCATTCTGATCCTGTAGAAGTGCCTTTGTTAAGCCCTTCTATTCCCAGTGCTTTGAGAAATTCCATGACAAGCTATTTTTTAGCCGTCAAATGTACGCTTTAGGTTTCAGTATTGCTCCTGTTCATTCGGGAAATCATGGCTGCGTACATCCTCGATATAATGCTGCACCGCGGCAATCACCTGGTCGTGCATATTCAGGTATTTGCGCAGGAAACGGGGATTGAAATCATTATTTATCCCAAGCATATCATGCATTACCAATACCTGGCCATCGCAGAATTTACCGGCACCAATACCAATTGTGGGGATATGCAGACTTTCGGAAACTTCTTTAGCGAGTTGTGCTGGAATCTTTTCTAGCACAATTGCGAAGCATCCGGCTTCCTGGAGGAGAAGGGCGTCTTTGCGGAGCTTCTCTGCCTCGTCCTCTTCCTTGGCCCGAACAGTATAGGTTCCGAATTTATAGATCGATTGTGGTGTGAGTCCGAGGTGACCCATCACTGGTATGCCTGCCCTTACAATGCGGCGAATGCTCTCAACAACTTCTTCACCGCCTTCCAGTTTAATGCTATGTCCTCCCGTCTCTTTCATCACCCTGATGGCGGAGGCGAGGGCAATGTCGGGGTTCGACTGATATGTTCCAAAGGGCAGATCTACAACAACAAGGCATCGGTCTATTCCCCTTACTACACTTTGGGCATGGTAGATCATCTGTTCAATAGTGATAGGCACTGTTGTTTCATGCCCTGCCATAACATTGCTGGCCGAATCACCTACCAATATCACATCTATTCCTGCTGCATCAAAAAGACGGGCAAAGGAATAATCGTAGGCGGTGAGCATGGATATCCTTTCACCGGCTGCCTTCATTTTAAGCAGCGTATTAGTAGTTACTTTTTTTACTTCAGTATGAACAGACATGGAAAACTTTTGATGATGTTATTTTTTTCGTTTTTCTCCTTTGATCTTCTCATAAAGAATATGGATAAGACCATCTGCAAGACCAATCTTAGGAACATAGATCTCTTTGGCATCAGCCCAGCGCATAACATTCACGTATATACTAAGTGCAGGTACTATCACGTCGGCACGGTCTTCCCGAAGATTATAGATGCGCATCCTGTCAACTACAGAAAAACTACTCAGTTCCTTGTAATAATCTTTCAACAGCTCCGCCGGCAACGGCTTGCCATCTTTTTTCTTTGACATGGAGAATACCTTGTTGATATTACCACCCGAGCCAATACAGGTTATCTCTTTAAAGCCTTTTACCTTACTGCGGATAAAGTCTTTCATCTCATCCCATTTCTTTTCTTCCACCTGGTTTTTCAGCAAACGGATGGTGCCAATATTGAAGGATTGTTTAAACACAAGTTGACCATCACTGAAAAAAGTTAGTTCAGTGGATCCGCCACCTACATCAATGTACAGGTAGGAGTGATCCTTATCGAGGTTTTCAGCAATATGATTCTCATAAATAAATGAAGCCTCTTCATCGCCACTGATAACTTTGATTTCTATTCCGGTATCTTTTTTTATATGCTCTATTATAGGCGCTGCATTCTTTGCATCACGCATTGCCGAGGTGGCGCAGGCAATGTATTCAGTAACGCCATAAACATCAATGAGCGCCCGATAGGCCTTTATGGTCTTGATGATATGTTCTTCTTTTTCGGGGGAGATGGTCTGCGTTTCAAACACATCAAATCCCAAACGCAGTGGCACCCTTACCAGGTTAAGTTTATTGAACCTGTCTTTACCGTCGGCATCCTGCACCACTTCAGTGATCAGTAACCTGGCGGCATTGCTTCCTATATCGATTGCGGCTAATCTCAATTTGTTGTTTCTGTTTTATCAATTAACCTTGAATAAATAACAGGTTCCGTTAATGGGTCGGCCTGCAAAATCATTTTGGTCAGCTTAGCCTGCAGGTAGTTATATTGTTCTACCTGGCTCCTTACCTTATTTCCTTCAGTTCTCACATATTTATTGCGAAGTGAATTATCAAGGATCCGGGCTTTTACATTATCACTAAGCTGGATGGAAAGCATATTCTTCAACACTTTCTTAAGGTCTTCATCAAGTATCGGGCAGGTGATCTCTACACGGTGATCGAGGTTGCGCACCATCCAGTCTGCCGAAGATATATAAACTTTCTCTTTGCCTCCGTTGTGGAAAATGAACACCCTTGCATGCTCCAGGTATTCATCCACGATGCTGATAGCTTTGATGGGTCGTTTATATTTTTTACTCTCCGAAAACATACAGAATATCCCCCTCACAATCAGTTGAACTTTTACGCCCGCACGAGCAGCTTCATAAAGTCGTTCTATCAGTGTTTCATCTGAAAGTGAATTCATCTTGAGCAGTATGCCTGCTGGCTTTTTCTTTTTAGCATATCGTATTTCTGCTGCTATTAACTTTAGTAGTTCTCTGCGAAGGATGAGGGGGCAGGGTAGAAGTGTTTTACATCCTTTTAAAATATCAGGTTGTGTTCTGTGTTTTTCAAGATAAAGGAAGAGCCGGTTGATATCGGCCATAATGCCACGGTGTGAGGTGAGCAGGCAATGATCACCATAAACTTTTGCCGTGCTTTCATTCATGTTGCCCGTGCTTACAAATCCATATTGAATGGTGCGATTCTGTATCCTTTTTCTAATGATGCATGCCTTGGCATGCACTTTCATATTCGGTATGCCGATAAGTACTTTCACCCCCTCCAGCTCCAACCTGTCTTTCCATTCAAGATTGGCTTCTTCTTCAAAACGTGCTCTTAGTTCAATCATTACCGTTACCTGCTTGCCATTGCGCACGGCATTAATAAGGGCATTGATAATCCTTGAATTTTCTGCAAGCCTGTAGGCGGTAACTTTTATGGATACAACGTCGGGATCAATTGCTGATTCCCTGAGCAGGTCAATTACCGGGTTAAAGGAATGATAGGGAAAACTGAGCAGGATATCTTTTTCAAGGATCACATCAGTAACCCTTGCTGTGCCTGCAAGTAGCTGGTGCTGGAAAGGCTTTTTCCTTTGTGAACGGCGTTGAAAGATATCCGGGAAATCCATAAAGTGTTTAAAATTATGGATCCTTCCTCCGGGTATGAGATTGTCCTTGCGCGTAAGATTCATCCTGCGCATCAGATATTCAAGGAGCGTTGCATCCATCTCCTTATCATATACAAAACGAACTGGTTTACCTTTTCGACGGTTCTTAACACCTTTCTCTATTTTTTGGATCAGGGTGGTGCTTACATCATTATCGATATCTATCTCAGCATCTTTTGTAACCTTAAATACCCAGGCCTCAAATCTTTCATAGCCGAAATAAGAAAATATTGCCGGGAGGTTGAAGCGGATCACATCTTCCAGCAGGATAATATGCTTTTCTCCAGCGGGTGCGGGTAGTTGAACAAATCGTCCAAGCGCTTTGGTAGGCACTTCAATAAGTGCATATTTCTGCTCAAACTGGCTGCTTTTCCTGCTCATCAAAACACCCAGGTAAATGGATTTATCGCGGAGATAAGGCAGTTGAGGAATATGTTCGATCATGAGCGGAATAGTATTGACCCTCACCTCATCTTCAAAATACTGTTTCACGAAAACCCGCTGTTCTTTATTGAGTTGTTTTTCGTTGATGAAAAAGATCTTCTCCTTTTCCATTTCCCGCCTGATCTGCTCCCAGATCTGGTTGAATTCATTCTGCTGCTGCAGCACAGTGATCATAATATCTTCCAGAATCTTTTCCGGGGCCTGCTCTAAGTGCATATTGATGCGCACTTTTTTGCTACCCAGTTCTATCATTCTCCGGAGGGTGGCTACCCTTACCCTGAAAAATTCGTCCAGATTATTGGAGAATATTCCCAGAAAACGGATCCTTTCGCGAAGGGGAACAGTAGAGTCGGCTGCCTCCTGCAATACCCTGCCATTGAATGATAACCAGCTGATATCCCTCGCAATTGTTTTTCTTTTTCCATCCATGTCAATCATTATCAGCCATTTAAAACCCTTGAAGGGGGCGGCTGCGGATGGTTGAAATTAGGTAAAAGCGCTGAATGGGCGAACCACGGGCATTCACTATCTTTGCCGCGCGGCAGGAAAAAATTGCAGAAATGAATTTTTAATTACGGGATTTTCTCCTACCTTTGCCGTCCTAAATTTTGACAGTCATGGCTAGAGTATGTCAGGTTACGGGTAAGACGCCGATCACTGGTCACCGCGTATCTCACTCGAATATTAAAACAAAACGCAGGTTCCTTCCGAACCTGTTGACGAAGCGCTTTTATTTGGCAGAAGAAGATAAGTGGATCACACTTAAGCTTTCTGCAGAAGGACTGCGTACTATCAACAAGAATGGTCTTTTATCAGTTGTGAAGGATCTGAGAGCGAAAGGAGCGAAAATCTAAATTAGAGTAGTCCGCCTAACCGCGGGTAACTATAAAACCGATCAACAATGGCAAAGAAAGGTAACAGAGTTCAGGTGATTATGGAATGTACCGAGCACAAAACAAGTGGTCAGCCGGGCACAAGCCGTTATATCACTACCAAGAACAAAAAGAACACTCCTGAGCGTCTGGAGTTGAAAAAGTACAACCCGATCCTGAAGAAGGTAACTGTACATAAAGAGATCAAGTAAGACGCGTCAACCTGATTTACTCATTTTCTAATTCATTATACAATGGCAAAAGCAGCAAAAACGGCGATCAAGACCAAAGACCAGAAGGCAGCAGCAGAAGCTAAGAACTGGACTAAGGTCATCAAAGCTGTTCGCAGTCCAAAGACTGGTGCATACACCTTTAAGGAGTCGATCGTCCACAAGGAGAAGATCAAGGATTTCCTGGGTGAAAAATAATTAAGGGTTCCATTGGTACTCTTTTTGAGCTGTTCTGTATTATACCGGACAGCTTTTTCTGTTTTATCCCGTATAACATTTATTTATCCTAACAATTTACCGGCAATGGGATTTTTTGATAAGATATTCGGCAAGAAGGAAAAGGAAACACTCGACCAGGGATTGCAGAAAACAAAGGAAAGTTTTCTCAACAAGATCACTAAGGCAGTAGCAGGAAAAACAACTGTTGATGAAGAAGTGCTCGACAGTCTGGAGGAAGCACTTGTTAGCGCTGATGTTGGTATTGATACCACGGTTCAGATCATAGACCGGGTTGAAAAAAGAGTAGCTCGTGATAAATATCTTAATACATCAGAGCTCAACGGGATTTTGCAGGATGAGATCAGGGGAGTTCTTGTAGATGCGCCGGAAAGCAATAGTTATTCTTTCCAATCAGCATTGCCATCAAAACCTTATGTGATATTAGTGGTTGGTGTAAATGGTGTTGGTAAAACCACCACTATTGGTAAGCTCGCATATAATTTCAAGAAAGCTGGTAAATCTGTATTGCTTGGTGCTGCCGATACATTCAGGGCAGCAGCAGTTGACCAGCTTACTATCTGGAGTGAGCGGGTGGGTGTACCCATTGTAAAGCAGGCTATGGGCTCTGATCCTGCGGCAGTGGCCTTTGACGCTGTTGCCAGCGGTGTATCGCGCGAAACAGAAGTAATTATTATTGATACCGCTGGTCGTCTTCATAACAAGGCACACCTGATGGAGGAACTTGCAAAGATCCGTCGCTCTGTTCAGAAGGTGATTCCCGATGCGCCTCATGAAGTTTTACTTGTACTGGATGGATCTACAGGCCAGAATGCGTTGGAGCAGGCCAAACACTTTACTGCTACAACAGATGTAACTGCATTGGCTATCACTAAGCTTGATGGTACAGCAAAAGGTGGTGTGGTGCTTGCCATTGCCAACCAGTTTAAAATACCGGTAAAATTCATTGGCATGGGTGAGAAGATGGAGGACCTCCTGGTATTCGATAAACATGAATTTGTAGACAGCCTATTCTCCTTAGGGTAGAGATCTTATTAATAAAAAATGCCCCACAGCGGGGGCATTTACTTTTCATTATCAGGCTCTGATTAAAAAGTATAACGTACTGCGAAACCACCCCAGTTTCCGAAATGGGGATACTTGGCGATTTCAAAATATGGCTGCCAGTCAATACTCAGGTTGATAGGCGCTCCCTTGATCTTATAATCAAGTCCAAGTACTCCGTCTATACCAAATGACATGTCGCCATCATCATAATACTTATCCTCGTCATTCCTGTAATACCAGCCTTTGTTATAAACACCGAGGTGGGCACCGGGACCAACATACCATTTAAGTCCGGGAGCACCATTAATGTCTCCATGTATCTCATAAAGGCCGGTAAAACGGAAGCCATGCTTCCAGAAAGAGGCAATACCTTCCAAAGCGCGGTTATTACCGGTAAAGTGCTTGAGGGTTAAGGCTCCCGGATAGAATTTTACGCCGAGTGCTGTGCGGTACTCACTACCCATTGCTTGTGCGTTTGCATTCTGAGCCAACGCCAGGCCTGCTACAACAGTCAGGGCCATCATCCATTTTTTCATATCAGTGGTTTTGAAAGAGGTGTTAAAAAAATTGTGCCAAATATTCCCCAATAACGGTTTATGATCTCTTTAATTGCATGATTTCCTATATTTTATGGGTTATAATATGATTGATTCAGGTCATATGCTAACGATGAAAATGGTTACCTTTGCAACCAATTTTTAAATGGCATGAAAGTCAGAACACTCAGGAATAACAAGGTTAATATCATTACACTCGGTTGTAGTAAGAATATGGTGGATAGTGAAGTGCTGAGTGGACAGCTTATGGCTAATGCTATTGATGTTGTTCATGAGAATACCAAACTCGACCATAATATAGTGGTCGTGAATACCTGCGGCTTTATTGATAAAGCAAAAGAAGAATCAGTTAATGCCATATTGGATCAGGTTTCGCTTAAGAAAAAAGGTAAACTCGATAAAGTTTATGTTACAGGCTGCCTTAGCCAGCGCTACCGCGATGATCTTGAAAAAGAGATCCCTGAAGTGGATGCCTGGTTTGGTACTATGGAACTGCCACTTATCCTAAAAGAAATGGAAGCCGATTACAAGGCTGAATTATTGGGGGAAAGAATGCTTGCCACACCACGCCATTACGCCTATCTGAAAATATCAGAAGGCTGTAATCGTACCTGCTCCTTCTGTGCCATCCCGCTGATGCGTGGAGCACATGTAAGCCGGCCTATTGAAGAGTTGGTGAAAGAAGCGGAAGGCTTAGTGAGAAAGGGTGTTAAAGAAGTGATGCTGATTGCGCAGGAACTTACCTACTACGGATTGGATCTTTATAAGAAAAGGCAATTGAATGAACTATTGAACAGGCTTGCTGATGTGGAGGGACTTGAATGGATCCGTCTGCATTATGCCTATCCTTCAAAGTTTCCCATTGAGATGCTTGATGTGATGCGTGAGCGGAAAAATATCTGCAACTATCTCGATATGCCTTTACAGCATGCTTCCAATAATATGCTGAAAGCTATGAAGCGTCAGATCACACGTGAAGAAATGGAATTATTGATTGCAGACATTCGTTCAAAAGTTCCAGGTATATGTATACGTACAACGCTTATAGCTGGCTTTCCTGGTGAAACAAGGGAGGATGTTGAAGAACTGAAAGATTTCCTTCGTCGCATGCGGTTTGACCGGGTTGGTATATTCACCTATTCGCATGAGGAGAATACAAGCGCACATGATTTGGTGGATGATGTTCCTGCCGAAGAGAAAGAAGCGCGTGCACAGGAGATCATGGAAGTGCAGCAGGAGATCAGTCTTGAGAAAAACCAGGAGAAAGTTGGGCAGGTTTTAAAAGTCATCATTGATAAGAAAGAAGCGGGCCGATACCTTGGCCGTACTGAATTTGATAGTGTGGAAGTTGATAACGAGGTTGTCATTAATACGGGCAAGAAATTGCCCATCGGGGAATTTGTGATGGTGCGTATCACAAAAGCATTTGATTATGATCTGGAGGGAGAGGTGGTGGACATGTAAGAGGTAAGAGGTAAGAGGAGGTAAGAGGTAAGAGGTAAGAGGTGAGATTTTGTAAATTGAGGATATGAAAATATTTATTTTGTCAGGGTTGGCGATTCTTGTGGCTATAATGGCGAGTTCATTTATACAGAATCCCAAGGCCCAAAGTATAACAAGAGGGAAAGAAGTTTATACTACAAATTGCCAGGGTTGTCATATGGATAATGGCGAGGGTGTTGAAGATGCATTCCCCCCGCTGGCAAAATCGGATTACCTGATGAAGGATCCGAAACGTGCTATCACTATCATTCTTAAAGGGCAACATGAAGAGATCACAGTAAATGGTAAGGTATACCATAACCTTATGCCTGAGCAGAGTTACCTGCCTGATGAAGAGATCGCTGATGTTGTAAATTATATAACAAATAGTTGGGGCAATAAATACAAGGAGTTCATCACTCCGGCAATGGTAAAGGCAAAAAGAAATTAAACTTTTCTTATTTGCCACTAGCATGCTTAAGCGCTTCTCTCCTTGCAACACCGGTTATGCCTGCCTGTTAGATTTCCCACCACCGTACTGAAGGATATATATTATCAATGATCAACGGTTCGCCTATCAAGGGAGTAGTGATAAGGATCCCTGCTTTCTTCGCTGCCTCAGTCACCCTGTTCACCGGCTCTTTCCAGCCATGGTAGGCGAGCGCGAATTTACCCCAATGCACCGGTAGCAGCGCCTTTGCTCCAAGGTCAAGATGAGCCTGCACCACCTCCTCCGGCATCATATGAATATGAGGCCATGCAGTATTGTACTGGCCACATTCCAGAATGGAAAGATCCGCGGCACCATATCTTTCTCTTATAGCTCTGAAATGAGTATCATAACCAGAGTCACCCCCGATATAAATCGATTTTCCAAAAAGGGAAAGCCAATATGAATTCCAGAGTGAGCCCCCACGTTTGATTCCTCTTCCTGAAAAATGCCTGGCCGGGGTGGCGCTGATCCTGACATGATCTTCAAGTTCATGATCTTCCCACCAGTCTAATTCTGTTATGGCGGCTTTATCTATCCCCCATTTGTTCAATTGCCTGAATAAGCCCAATGGTGCGATAACTTTTTTCAAGGCAGGGGCCATTGCTATGATGGTTGACTTATTAAGATGGTCGTAATGGTTATGGGTTATTACCAGGTAGTGGATTGGTGGGAGATCAGCGGTCTCATAAATATTGGTTCCCGGAAATGCTTTTACGAGAAATGGTAGCGGCGAAGCCGATCTGTCGAACACCGGGTCAACAAGAATATTAAGTCCATTGCAATGTATCAGGTAAGAAGAGTGGCCAAACCATATTATGAGGGGATTGCTGCTATTGAGGTTTTGCAGGTTTGTTTTGATGGTTGGAAGGGGTTCTGCCGGACTTGAATCAGCCGGTTTGTTGAAAAAATCCCAGAACATTTTCCGGTAACTGGCGTCTTCTGCCATCACGGATGTTTCTGAAAGATTTCGGAAAGCACCTGCTTTAAAGTTGGGAGAGTCAATAACAGAACGCATTGAATACAATATTTTAGGTGTTTTCACGTAATTCAATATAAGCAAAGCCTTGTATAATCATTAACTTGGCCGCGTTAAAATGAGGAAGATGAAGAGAATCCAATACCTGATGTTAATGATCCTGTGTGCCTGGAGTATTCAAATACATGCGCAGGATGGATGGAAGCATGGTCGACTGCGGGTTAGCGGCGACGCGCACTTTCTTGAAACAACCAAAGACATGCCCTTCTTCTGGCTTAGTGATGCCGCCTTTGATATTTTCCAGAAACTTAGTTTTGAAGAGATCCGGCTTTATCTTAAAAACCGGCAGTCCAAAGGATTTAATGTGATCCAGGCTGCTATCCTCGCCGAAAACAATGGCCTGAAGGCCCTTAACCGCTATGGATCTGTGCCGCTGGTTGATGAGAACCCAAATGCTCCCAATGAAAGATATTTTGAACTGGTTGATACCACGGTAAAAGTTGCTGCGCGACGCGACATATTTGTTGCCCTCTATCCAACATGGGGCGATAAAGTGACTGAAGGGTGGGGTAGCGGCCCGGCCGTATTTACATCCAGAAATGCTTATAACTATGGCCGCTGGCTTGGAGAAAGATATAAAAACGATGAGAATATTATTTGGGTACTGGGTGGTGACCGCCCCCCGGTGAAGGACGCTTCCGACTGGCTTCCTATCTGGCGGGCCATGGCAAGAGGGTTACAGGAAGGTAGCAGCTATAAGGCGTTTATCACCTATTATCCCTCCAGCGGTGAAAAAAGCAGCTCACAATACCTGCATAATGAAACATGGCTGAACCTGAATATGATCCATGGCGGCAATGAAAAAAATGACCTGCCGGTATGGCAATGGGTTGAGCGTGATACCAAACTGCCTTCAGCAAAACCTACACTGGATGGAGGAATCAATTTTGAGGATCATCCTGTTGGTAATACGGCAGGTAAAAGCTTTACAGATTACGATGTGCGTAAGCAGGCCTATCGTTCTGTTTTTGCCGGTGCATCGGGTGTAGGATATGGCAATCACGCAGTATGGCAATTCGCTGGTTCTGTTGAAAGCGGGGCTGGACAAATGGGTTTATACTGGAAAGATGGACTTGACCGGCCGGGTGCATTCAGTGCAGGCTATGTGCGCAAACTGGTAGAATGCCGGCCATTTATGGGAAGGGTTTATGATCCCTCAATAATTAAGGAGGGGCAGGAAGAAGGTGACAATTTCATCACCGCATTTCGGGGAAAGAATAATGATTATGCAATGGTTTACCTGCCTGTTGGCAAGACCATTACGGTAAATACCAGTTTCATGAAGAGCGATGATATCAAGATCTGGTGGTACGATCCGAGGATCGGCCTGATGGTACGGGGGATATCAGTTTACAGGCGTGGCCTTCTCCAGCTCACACCCCCAACACTCGGAGCGGGTCAGGATTGGGTGCTTGTACTGGATGATCCGGAGTACCAGTACCGGCCTCCCGGCGACTGGATCAGTGAGCGTGCGCAGCAAATAAAAGAAATTGACGATATTCCCGAACAATAGTAAATCAAAACAGGAATACATGAAGCAATTTGCTGATGCAACAATTGAAGAAATAAATGATGTGATGGAGAAAGCGGTGGTTGCATTTGAAGAATATAAAAGACAATCCATTTCCAAACGTGCTGCCCTGATGCGTAACATCGCCGCAGCACTCGAATCAACAAGTGATGAACTGATAAAAGTTGCCATGCGGGAAACAAATCTCCCGGAAGCGAGGCTGCGGGGTGAAAGAGCACGCACTATATTTCAGCTTAACAGTTATGCAGATGCCTGTGAACAGGGCCATGGCCTTGATGCCAGGATCGATACGGCAATTGCAACAAGAACTCCACCAAGGCCTGATATACGAAAGATGATGGTTCCTCTTGGGCCGGTTGTTGTATTTGGAGCAAGTAATTTTCCTTTCGCCTATTCTACCGCCGGTGGCGACACGGCATCAGCGCTGGCTGCCGGCTGCAGCGTTGTTGTTAAAGCACATCCCGCTCATGCAGAAACATCAGAAATGGTGGCGGCTGTTATTCATAAAGCCCTGGCTGATTCGGATCTCCCAAAAGAAGTGTTTTCGCATGTACATGGGCGCTCGTTTGACATAGGAAAGGCTCTTGTAATGCATCCGGAAACTAAAGCCGTTGGATTCACGGGATCATTTACAGGAGGAAAACAATTATTCGACTGGGCAGCAACAAGACCGGTTCCTATTCCTGTTTTTGCAGAGATGGGAAGTGTAAATCCTGTTTATCTTTTTCCCGCAAAACTTTCTGCTGAAGCAAAAGATATCGCTGAGATGTATACTGCTTCAGTTACACTCGGCGTGGGACAATTTTGTACCAATCCCGGATTGATCATAGGTATTGAGGATGATGCATTGCAGCGATTTATCAAATATCTGGGCGATGCCATAACAAATGCCTCGCCGGCCAGAATGTTGCATGCAGGTATCGCTGAGGCCTATGCGAAAAATAAAGCTGCGGCATTGTCACAGCAGGGTGTTGAAGTAGCCGGATCAAGTTCTGCAGTAGCTGGTGATGGAGAAGGATCAGCAGCAGTTGCAAGCGTTGACGCAAAAACATTCCTTCAGAATTCATTGTTGCATAAAGAAGTGTTTGGACCTTTTACACTAGTAATCAGGTGTTCTGATGAATCGGAAATGATGGAGGTAATAAAGCATATGGAAGGTCAGCTTACCTCTACAATCATGGCTACACCCGAAGAATTAAAGAATAATGATTCCATCATAAGGGCAATTGCTGAAACCTGTGGAAGGCTGATCTTCAATGGCGTTCCCACTGGCGTGGAAGTATGCTGGAGTATGCATCATGGAGGTCCCTTTCCAGCGTCCACTGATAGCCGGTTTACGGCGGTTGGTCCAGATGCCATCAAAAGGTTCTGCCGGCCCCAAAGCTTTCAGTCATGGCCCGATGAATTACTTCCTGAAGCTTTACAGGATTCAAATCCACTTCAGATTTGGAGGATGCTAAACAATGACTGGACCCGTGCTGCGGTGACGGTAAACAAACCAGCCAACAATGCCCGTTGACACTACAAAATATAATAGCAATAATGGCGTAACGAGTGATGAATATAGGGAAGCACCAAACCAGTCGCCGTAGAAATACAGGATACCCAATCCCAGTATATTCTTGATCGTTTCCCAAACAATGGCAGAAGAATGTTTATCCATCAGCTCTGTATAGGCATATACCATCAGGAAAACATATAGTCCATATATAAACATGGCAGGCATTCCTATTGAAGCTATATTTCCAAAAAGGTAGCTGATGAACAGGAGGCAGGCTGTGATCTGAAACCAGCTCCATGCCTGCAGTGCAGGCGATGATTCAGGATCGTATTTTTCAAAATGGTAAGGATCAGAAATTTTATGAACCGGATATTTTTCCTCCATATCTGGTGGTCTCCAGCCCGTTGGTGCCAGCCAGATTCGAAATTTATCACGCCAGTTTGAAGTATGCCATGCATCTTTTATAAGTAACCATAGGTGCATGAAATTGATGCGGATGGGGTTCCATGTTTGCACGGGCCTGGTGATCCCATACACAGGGGGAATGTCTTCACGCTCTTCCTGGAAACTTCCAAAAAACTTATCCCACCAAATGAAGATCTGGGAGTAATTCTTATCGAGGTATTCAGGATTGAGTGCATGATGTACCCGGTGATGGGAGGGAGTAACGATGATCTTTTCAAGGAAACCCATTTTTCCAATATGCCTTGTATGGTACCAGAACTGGGCAAAAAGATGAAGGGGGGCAATGATTGCAATTACTTTTTCAGGAACGCCGAGAATAGCAGCGGGCAGGAGGAAAATGGTAAACAGTTTTACAATGGAAGAAATACTTTGCCTTAAGGCGCAGGCCAGGTTGAACTCCTCGCTGCTATGATGGATGATATGGTTATTCCAGAAGAAATTGTACTCATGCGCAATGCGATGGGTCCAGTATCCTGCGAGGTCAAGCGCCAGGAATGCTACCACATAGGTGATCCATCCATCCGGCACGCTAACTATTGCAAGATTTTCCACCAGCCAACCATAGCTGATGATGGCGATACTCAATCCCAATACATCTTTGGTCACATTTGTGATGCCAGAACTCAGACTCGATATCATGTCCATATTCCGGACAGTATCAAAGCCTTTTCTCCAGCCATACCATTTCTCGAAAAGTACGAGAAGCAGAAAGGCAGGCATCGCGATCAGCAATATCCTTCCATAAGTTTCCATATAGCAAGCATCCTTTCCTACGAATTTAAATCAATTTTGTGTTTTGAGTTTTACATTTGATCACTATGCAGGCAATTGTAATCGGAGCTGGCATTATCGGCCTGAGCTCAGCACTTTATCTAAAGCAATCGGGTTGGGAAGTAACGGTCATAGAAAAAGAAGATCAACTTAACAACTGTAGTTATGGAAATGCAGGATATATCTGTCCCTCTCATTTCATACCCCTTGCAACTCCTGGTATTATCAGGCAGGGTATGAAATGGATGACAAATCCACGTAGTCCATTTTATGTTCAACCTCGTTTAAGCTGGTCGCTGGTAGACTGGGGATTGAAATTCATCCGTAGTGCTACAGCAGAAAAAGTGGAAGCTGCTGCCATTCCACTCAGGGATATAGCGCTGTTAAGCCAGCGATCCTATGAAAGTTGGAAAGCAATACCGGAGCTGGAAATGGCTTATGAAAAGAAAGGCATACTGGAATATTTTCAGACTGCTGAAAAAGAGGAGCATGCTAAACACACTTGTGAGGAAGCGCACAAACTTGGCATTGATGCTGTGATGCTATCTGCGGCGGAGGTACAGGCGATGGAACCCCACACCAGGTTAGTAATGAATGGTGCTCTTTATTTCCGGACCGATGCACATGTATATCCTAATAAGGTTATGCAGTCATTGCAGAAATATCTGGGTGATATTGGGGTAGTTTTCAAGACGGGAGAAAAAGTGAAAGGTTTTGAAAAAAGCATGGGACGAATTCAAAAAGTGCTCACCGATAAGGGAGTATATTCTGCCGATACAGTTGTGTTATCTACAGGATCATGGAGCAGGGAGCTGGCTTCAAAATTATCGCTTAAACTGCCCCTGGTGGGTGGAAGAGGTTATTCAGTAACACTTGAAGATTCGCCTTATAAACTTAATCATCCGGCCATTCTGATGGAAGGAAGAGTTGCCATCACACCCATGGACGGCAATAAGATCCGGTTTGGAGGTACAATGGAAATAACCGGTCTGGATGAACCTCCCCGAATGAAACGTGTGGCTGGCATACTCGATGCGGTGAAAGCTTATCTTCCCGAGTTCCAGATTCCTTTTCCGGCGGAGAAAGATATCTGGTATGGATACCGTCCCTGTTCAGCCGATGGCCTTCCTTATATTGGCAGAAGCAGGCAATTCAATAACCTGATCATTGCTACCGGACACGCCATGGTAGGCATGAGCCTTGGAGCAGGCACTGGAAAGCTGGTATCTGAAATTGCCAATGAAGAGCAACTATCTGTGGATATAACTGCGTTTGACCCGCAGCGATTTGACTAGTGGTGGAATTGTTAAACCCTTCCACAAGCTCAGAGAATTCATAACTTTAATCGTTCATCACTGTTAAGACGCATATCCGCTACAATTTTTAAATAATGGACTGTACCAGCACTGCAATAAATTATTCCCACACAGGATATTATAACCAGATAGTAACTGATTATGTAGCAGGAAGCGATGAGCTTCGTTCTTTTTATGAACACCCTGTTTCAGAAGAGGGTATAAGGGCAGCCATCGCTGCAAGGCAGAGCTTTCCTACAGATCGTGCGGCCCTGGTAAATTACCTGCAAAAACAATATGAAGGCATCCCCACTTCCGAATTGGTAAAATTGAATATTGCACGAATCAGTAGTAACAACACCTTCACTATTTGCACAGCCCATCAGCCTAATATATTTACAGGATACCTTTATTTTATTTACAAGATCATTCATGTGATCAAATTAGCTGATCATTTCAGGGAAACTATTCCTGCTTATGATTTTGTTCCGGTTTTTTATCTGGGTAATGAAGATGCAGACCTTGAAGAACTGGGAAAGATATTTCTGAATGGAGAAAAGCTGGTTTGGGATACCAAACAGAAAGGAGCGGTGGGCCGAATGAAAACTACCGGTATAGAGAAACTCATCGCCCGTATTGACGGTGAATTATCTGTGCAGCCCCATGGAAAAGAGCTTATGCAACTTATTCGGAATGCCTATATAGGGGCTTCCAGTATACAGGAAGCCACATTCCGTTTGGTAAATGAATTGTTTTCTTCTTTCGGGCTGGTTGTTCTGGTTCCTGATGATGCTGCATTGAAAAGAAAGATGGAACCTGTATTTAAGGATGATTTACTGCAACATATTCCTTCGCAGGTGGTTGCTGAAACTACTTCCCGTTTAGCAGAAAATTATAAGGTACAGGCGAATCCACGAGAGATCAATACTTTTTACCTGCGTGATGATATCCGAAACAGGATTGAAAAAAAGGATGACATTTTTCATGTAGTTGATACTGATATAAAGTTTATGGAGCAGGAACTGTTGAAAGAGTTGGAACTGCATCCGGAGCGCTTTAGTCCCAATGTAATTCTTCGCGGCCTTTACCAGGAAATGATCATGCCAAATATTGCATTTGTTGGTGGGGGTGGCGAACTGGCATACTGGCTGGAACTAAAGGATCTTTTTCATCATTATAAAGTACCTTATCCGGTGCAGGTGCTGCGTAATTCATTTTTACTGATCGAAGAGCAATGGGAAGAGCGCATAGCTAAACTCGATTTTGTGCCGGAAGATTTTTTCCGGGAGCAAAGGCTGCTACTGGATGAACTGGTTAAACGTGATAGTGCCGTTCAGGTGCATCTTACCAATGAGATAAGGGATACAAAGGCATTTTATGAGCACCTGAAGTCGATTGGAACAAAAGTTGATAAGACGCTCCTTACGCATATAACAGCACTAGAAACCCGGATGTTAAAGCAGCTACAGAATCTTGAGAAAAAATTACTGCGTGCCGAAAAAAGGAAATTCAGTGACCAGTCGCGGCAGATAGAAACTATTAGAAAGACATTATTCCCTAATAATGGACTTCAGGAAAGAGTTGACAATTTTATGCCCTGGTATGCGAAGTACGGGGCAGGGTTTCTCAACCATATTTATGATCATTCACTTTTACTTGATCAGAAATTTATTTTGTGTAGTGTAAAGGGAGAAAAGGATTCGGCAACGCAAAGAATGCTGGCAACCACCATTCAAAAGAGTTAGTGGTCAAAATCATTTGGCTGACCGGCAGATTTCAGTTTCTTCACTTTTTTGATTACCTCAGCTTCAAGGTCTGCTTTATATGCAGCTACACTATCTCCAATGCTTTTATCAAAAGCACCGAGCATTGATGCTGCCAGAATACCTGCATTTTTAGCGGCATTGAGTGCAACCGTTGCAACAGGAATTCCATTTGGCATCTGCAGAATACTCAAAACTGAATCCCATCCGTCAATAGAATTAGAAGATTTTATTGGAACTCCTATAACTGGCAAGGGGGTTAAAGAAGCAACCATTCCAGGCAAATGGGCTGCTCCGCCTGCGCCGGCGATGATCACCTTAAGGCCTCTCTCACGGGCCGTGCTGGCATAATCTACCATTCTCCTTGGGGTGCGGTGGGCCGATACAACTGTCAACTCATAACCTATTCCAAATTCTTTAAGAATGTCAGCAGCAGCCTGCATGATGGGAAGATCAGAATCGGAACCCATAATTATTCCAACTAGTGTTGATGTGGGATTGCCTCCTGGTTGTTGTGGTTGTACTTCCATGTTTTTTGATCAGTTCTTGCACAAAAGAACTGTTTTTTTACTAATAATTAATTCTTCCCGTAAAGGTCGGGCACAATTACTTTAATATCTCTCCCTTCAAACGCATAAGTTCAACTTCCGCCACCTTTGCATTGTAGCGGGCAGCGATGAGCCGGTTATAACCATCATTTAAACTTATCTGTGCTTCCCTCAGTTCAATATAGGTGCTTACGCCCAGGCGAAACCTTTCCAATGCAATGGTTACATTTTCTTTTGCCAGCAGAATATTTTCTTCTTCCAGAACCAGGTTTTGTTTCTGTAACTCATAATCACGGAAAGCATTTTTAACAGCAACGTCCATCATTAAGCGCTGGTTGTCTAACTGCAACTGTTGCTGGAAGATGTTCAGCCTTGCCTGTTTAAGCTGGCGGTTCACTGTAAACCCATTAAATATCGGGATATTGGCAGTTAATCCATAAACAAGGCCTCCGGATTGCCGGTAGGGGAGTGCAAAAGGGTTGAGGTTCTTGGTATTATTTACCTGGGCGAAATTATAGGAGGAATTAAGACTTACTGTTGGATAATAACCTGCCCTTATTTCACGCAAACCTATATGCGAAATTTCAATGTTCTTTTTGGCAAGTTGTAACTCTGGATTGGAGTTGTCAATATTCTTATAAACCTCATCGAGGGTTAATGACTCATTGATGGGTATAGAATCTACTACATCATAAGTAACACCCGACTGGATACCCATAAGTTGATTGAGCTGTTCTTTCAGTTGAGCTATGACGGTATTTTGTCGATACTGAGTGGAAGTAAATGCATTGAGGTCAACTTTTGCCTGCAGCAATTCAGGTTTTGCACCAAGGCCAACCATTAACTTTCTGTCTGCCAGTTTAACTCTTTCTTCGCTGATACTTTTCTGTTCTATAATGGCATTAAGCTGTTGTTTCTGTTGAACAATATTAAAATAAGTCACAAGTACCTGGGAGATCGTATTGTTGAGTTGTGCTTTTACCTGCAGGTCGCCAAGTTTTACCAATTCCCTTATCCTGTCTCTTGTAGCGAACATACGCATACCATCAAATAAAACCCAGTCGAGCCGAACGCCAAAATTCAAACTATTTGATGTTGAAAGACCCGCTGTGTCTTTCCTGGAGGTGCTTCTGTAGGCTAGAGAATCCTGGTTTCGGGTGAAGTTTTTTGAGGCAGTTCCATTCAGCTGCGGGAGAAAGGCAGTATAGATGTATGATTCATCTATTGAATAGGATAGGGAGTCGTTGCGGCTGATCCTGATATCATAATTGTTTTTCAAAGCAGTCGCAATCGCCTGGTCAACTGTAAGTATTTGTTGCGCAATTACTGCCTGTACACCACCAAAAAAAAGAGAAAACAATAATAGTGTTCTAGTCATAGAGATATGTTTATGCTGATACGGGTACTGTAACAGCTGAATCCAGTTCGCTTTGCGCGCTTTTGCGGGTTGACATATAAGAATACATTGCCGGTATCACATAGAGTGTTAGTATCAGGGAGAACATAATACCCCCTACAATAACAATTCCCAATGGAATTCTGCTGGTGGATGCTGCTCCAAGTGATAATGCCAGTGGAAGTGCTCCCAGTGACATTGCCAGGCTGGTCATCAGGATGGGCCTTAGTCGGCTAACGGCCGCTTCAATCACCGCTGGAGTGCGCCCTAGCCCTTCAATGCGCTTATGGTTGGCAAATTCAACGATAAGGATACCGTTCTTTGTTACCAGTCCTATAAGCATGATCATACCGATCTGTGAAAAGATATTGATGGTCTGGTCAAATATCCAAAGTGATAGTAATGCTCCCGCTATGGCGAGAGGTACAGTGATCATGATGATGAATGGATCTATGAAACTTTCAAATTGTGCAGCAAGAATCAGGAAGATCAATCCCAGTGCCAGCAAAAATGCAAAACTGGTATTACTTGCACTCTCTGCAAAGTCGCGTGATGAACCAGAAAGGGAAGTGCTGAAACTATCATCAAGCAAGCGGTTACTAATGGCCTGCATTTCTTCAATGCCATCACCAATTGTTTTTCCGGGTGCGAGGCCTGCCGAAACTGTTGCTGACTTATATCTGTTAAAATGGTAAATGGTAGGTGGAGTAGTTTCTTCTTCAAAAGAAACGATATTATCAAGTGATATACTCTCACCTCTGCTGTTACGAACATATACAGCTTTGAGATCAGTTGGTTCATCCCGATCGTTCCTGGCAAGCTGGCCAATAACCTGGTATTGCTTGCCATCCTTGGTAAAATATCCAAGCCTTCGATTGCTTAATGCCAGTTGGAGCGTGGAGGAAACATCCTCAATAGAAATACCCAGCTGGCTGGCTTTCATACGATCTATGTTCACCCGCAATTCCGGTTTATTAAATTTCAGATCCGCGTCCACGCCCTGAAATACAACACTTTTATTGGCTTCATCCAAAAACTTGGGAAGCACTTCCCTGATCTTTTCGAAGTTTACGTTTTGAATCACGAACTGTACCGGCAATCCGCCCCGGCGATTTACCTGAATTGTTTGTTCCTGTATGGCAAATGCGCGTCCCTCATTAAAACGCGGAAGATTTCGGTTAACCATATCAACTACCTCCTGCTGGCTTCGAACCCTTTCTTCAGGATCCACCAGTAGCATCCTTAAAAAGCCGGTATTCACAGATCCTGATCCGGTAAACCCAGGTGCTGTTACCGTTATCATTACTTTCTTTTCCGGAACACTATCCAGAACAAACTGCCCTATACGATCCATGTAACGATCCATATAATCAAATGCCGTTCCTTCAGGAGCGGTCACTGATAAACGGAACTGGCTGCGATCTTCCATGGGAGCAAGTTCCGATTGCATATTGCTTCCTATAAAATAGATGATAGCAAAACATATAGCAATGATCACAAAAGCGAACCAACGAACACGCATAAACGCAGAAAGGGTTCTGCGATAGCCATTTTCCATACCCCTGAAAAATGGCTCAGTCTTATTATAGAACCAGGAGTGTTTATGTTTTTTCCGGGTTAATTTTACGTTCAATACCGGGGTTAGAGTAAGGGATACAAATGCAGATATCAAAACTGCACCGGCTACCACAATACCAAATTCGCGGAAAAGCCGTCCAACGAATCCCTCCAGGAAAACGATCGGAAGAAATACTACAGCAAGTGTGATGGAAGTTGCGATAACAGCAAAATAGATTTCCTTGGAACCTTCTCTCGCTGCCTGCCATTTACCCATCCCTTTTTCCATCTTCTTGAATATGTTTTCTGTCACAACAATACCATCATCCACCACCAGACCAGTTGCAAGTACAATGGCAAGCAGGGTGAGAACATTGATGGTGAATCCAAACAGGTACATTATAAAGAAGGCGCCAATTAGCGATACGGGGATATCAATTAATGGCCTGATGGCAATTATCCAGTCGCGGAAAAAGAAATAGATGATCAGGATTACCAGTATAATTGCGATCAGAAGAGTTTCCTCCACCTCAAGAATGGAACGTTTGATAAACTTCGTCTGGTCAAGGGCAATATCAGTAGTGAGGTCTGAAGGAATTTCCGTTTTTATCTGCTCATATCGTTTATAGAATTCATCACTGATGGCCACATAGTTTGAACCTGGCTGTGGAATAATAGCCAGTGCTATCATAGGGATGGTGCTTTCCTTTAAAATCGTTTCTTCGTTTTCGGGACCAAGTACAGCCTCTCCGATATCTTTCAACCTGATATCTGTACCACCGGTATTTCTGATAATAATATTATTGAATTCTTCCTCTGTATTAAGGAGACCAAATGTTCTTACTGATAGTTCAGTGGCATTGCCGGAGATCTTACCTGAAGGCAATTCAATATTCTGGGCCCTGAGTGCCGTTTGAACATCGGCGGGAGTGAGGCCGTATGCCGAGAGTTTGGAGGGATCAAACCATATGCGCATGGCATATCTTTTTTCACCCCATATCTGTATTCCGCTTACACCCGGAATAGTTTGTAATCTTTCAAGCAGATTATTGGTTGCATATTCTGTAACCTGTAACTGGTTTCTTGTATTACTTTGGACCGTCATGGCCAGGATGAAATCAGAACTGGCATCTGCTTTGGAAACAACAGGAGGGGCGTCAAGGTCATCAGGGAGCGACCTGCTTGCTTGCGACACTTTATCACGCACATCGTTAGCCGCAGCTTCAAGGTCGATAGAGAGTTCGAACTCAACAGTAATATTACTTGTTCCCTGGCTGCTGCTCGACGTAATGTTTTTTACACCAGCAATACCATTTACTGCCTTCTCCAGCGGTTCGGTGATCTGGGATTCGATAATATCGGCATTGGCACCCGGGTAAGAGGTTCGCACATTCACAATAGGCGGATCAATGGCCGGATAATCACGCACACCCAAAAATTTATACCCGATAAGGCCAAATACTATTATAACAATATTCAGCACTATGGCCAGTACCGGCCTTCTTAAACTCAGTTCAGATATATTCATCTTATTCCTGGTTCATTTTGATAATTTCGAGCTTGCCTTCCGGTTTGATCGACAGAAGTCCGGTGGTAATAATTGTATCCCCAACATTCAGGCCGGAAGTGATCTGTACACTGGTAGAATCACGTACCCCGGTAGTAACGGTTTCAAAAGAAGCATTACCACCCCTGTAAACAATAACCTTTTTAAAACGTGCCTGTGGTATCACTGCCTGCGAGGGGACCATCAACGCACTCTTATCTTCACCGAAATCAAGTAATACTTTTGCAAATGCACCCGGGATGAGTTTGGGATCTTTTCCCAAAATCACTGCGCGAATGCGAAGACTCCTTGTATCCTCCGTTACAGCTTCTTCTGTGGCGATAACCCTGGCCAGGATATTTTTGTTCAATCCTTCCATAGTAAACGCTACATTTTTACCGGCACTGATCTTACTGCTGTATTTTTCAGGTACTGTGAATTCAAGCTTGAGCTGGTTTTCCTGGCGGATAGTAGTAATAAGAGTGGCAGGCGTAATATATGCGCCCATGCTCACACTGCGAAGGCCTAAACGGCCACTGAAAGGAGCACGGATCTCAGTTTTTGCAATTGATGTGCGAATTAATTCTATGTCGGCTTTCACATTGCTTACCTGTAAAATACTCAGATCATATTCCTGCTTGCTTATACCATCGATCTTTAAAAGCGCTTCAAGCCGCTCTGCAGTTTTTTCATAAATATCAAGTTGAACTTTAAGTTTTTGCAATTGCGCCTGCAGGTCACCGTCATATAATTTTACCAGCAGCGAGCCTTTACCAACATTCTGTCCCTCCCGGATATTTAATTGTGTGATGCGGCCACTTACTTCTGGACGAAGTTCTGTTGCCTCATAAGGAAGAATATTTCCTGGAACTTCTATCTTTTCACTAACCGATGATGCTTTTACTATATAGGCTTCAACACGTGTGGGTTGTGCAGCTCGCTGAGGGCCACCGGCAACAGGAGCCGGAATTTTTTTTTCATCCTTCGATTTACAGGAAGCCATACTGATGATTCCGAAAAGTATAAGCGCAATTATAGGCGTGGATCGTACGAATGCCATTGTATGTGTTTCTTGATTAAGGTTGGAACAATGGTAAAATTAACAGATTTAACGCTGTGAAAGTTTAGGCCTGAAGCCTTTAATTAAATTAAATGCCAAAGGCTTAATACAGTGTATAAGTGGCATTTGGACTTTATGAAAGGCAATCCTGACTTCCCAGTGGAGTCAGGAGATAACTTTAAGGGTTCTTTTCACCTGGTGCGCCTTTCTGACCAGGTCATGTTTATCTTTTCCAAGTATGGTTACATGACCCATTTTTCTTCCCGGCCGGGTTTCTTTTTTTCCATATAGATGAATATACACACCATCCATCGCCATCACCTCTTCTAAACCTTCATAAACAACGGGACCACTATGATCTTTTTCCCCGATCAGATTAACAAGCGAAGATGGCATCAGCGCTGCTGTTGGGCCAAGCGGGTAATCGAGTAACAGCCTCCACAGCATTTCATACTGAGAAGTAAAATGTGCTTCAATGGTATGATGTCCACTGTTATGAACACGGGGTGCGGTTTCATTCACAAGAACTTCACCATTTCTATCTACAAAAAGTTCAACTGCAAAAAGTCCGGGCGAATCCAGTGATTTGGCTAGTTTATGAGCAATAGCTTCAATTCGCCATAATTGCTGTTCCTTAAGATCTGCGGGTGCCAATTGCAGGTCGAGTAAATTCAGGTAAGGATCAAATACCATCTCAACTGGTGGGTAGAGAGCACTTTCTCCCTTCTTATTAATTGCTACCAGGATAGCGATCTCCTTCTCGATATCCACTTTTTTCTCTAATATACTGGGAGCATCAAAACCAAGTGGAAGTTCATCGGGTTTGTGCAATAGCTGAACTCCTTTTCCATCATAACCACCTTCGCCCAGTTTTTGGGCAGCGGGAAGAAACGCAATATGTTGTTCCAGTTCCAACTGGTTTTGCACCGTTACAAAATTTGCGGTCGGGATTCCATTTGCCTGGTAAAATTCTTTCTGACGGATCTTGTTCTTAATGATCCTCAAAGCCGATGGCCGGGGGATTACCGTGACGCCTTCCGCTTCCAGTTTCTCAAGGGCATCAACGTTAACTGATTCAATTTCTATGGTGATGGCATCCAGTTGTTTACCGAATTCATACACATCATTAAAATTACGGATATCGCCAAGTGTAAAATGATGGCAGAGGTGTGCAGCCGGGCAGGCAGCATCATTTTCCATCACCCAGGTTTCCACAGGAAAATTAGCAGCTTCCTGTAATAACATACGACCCAATTGCCCCCCACCGAGGATACCGACTTTTTTCATGCGCCAAAAATAAGGAATGGTTCGGGCTTTGATGCTACTCTATTATTATACAAACATTCGTTAGTTTTGAGTTATGGTTCCCGATTATCCCCATAAATTATTCCCTGATCTCCGCCAGCATTATTGCCTGCTGATGGAGTCACTGGCAATGGAAAGAGGCAAGGGCGAGTAATTTATTTAACACTCGCCCCGATCTGATCGAAATTGTAAACCATTCACAAATATTTTTCCATGTCCGTTCTCACCAAATTACAGCAACACGCTGCTACAGATTTTCTGCCCTTGCAGGGAACTGATTATGTTGAATTCTATGTGGGCAATGCAAAGCAGGCTGCCCATTTCTATAAAACAGCATTTGGTTTCCAGAGCCTTGCCTATGCAGGCCCGGAAACTGGCGTAAGGGAAACAGCCAGTTATGCGGTACGCCAGCATAAACTAACTTTTGTATTCACTACTCCCTTGCGGGCCAACAATGCCATCGCCGATCATATTTATAAGCATGGTGATGGGGTAAAAGTTCTTGCCCTCATGGTTGATGATGCAAAAAAGGCCTGGGAAGAAACCACCGGCCGCGGGGCCATCTCTTATCAGGAGCCGCGCAGGTTGAAAGATGATTCAGGGGAAGTTGTAACCAGTGGAATTCATACTTATGGCGATACCGTGCACTTGTTTGTGGAGCGGAAAAATTATTCAGGAACATTTCTTCCTGGATATATGCCGTGGAAGTCAGACTATAATCCTGCCGAAACCGGACTGCTGTATGTTGATCATTGCGTTGGTAATGTTGGATGGAACCAGATGAATAAATGGGTTGATTTTTATGAGAATATCATGGGCTTCCGAAACATACTCAGCTTTGATGATAAAGACATTTCCACAGAATATTCTGCTCTGATGAGCAAGGTGATGTCAAACGGAAACGGTTATGTTAAATTTCCTATTAACGAACCTGCCGAAGGGAAGAAGAAAAGCCAGGTTGAGGAGTATCTTGATTTTTATGATGGCGAAGGATGCCAGCATGTTGCGCTTGCAACAAATAATATTATCGAAACAGTAACTGCTTTGCACAACAGGGGGGTAGAATTTCTGAAAGTGCCAGGTTCCTATTATGATGAGGTGCTCGACAGGGTTGGGAAAATTGATGAGGACCTTCAGCCACTGAGAGAACTGGGCATTTTGATCGATCGTGATGAAGAAGGTTACCTGCTCCAGATATTCACTAAGCCTGTGGAAGACAGGCCAACCTTATTCTTTGAGATTATCCAGCGGAAAGGCGCGAAGAGTTTTGGTAAGGGCAATTTCAAAGCCCTGTTTGAAGCAATAGAACGCGAACAGGAAATGCGGGGTAACTTATAACAAATGGTTATTATTGTAATCCCCCTCTTCGCAGGGGGATTTTTATGCCTGTTTTACGGATTCTTTGTGTTATTTTAGTGCCATCCAGACTGTACTATGAAAAGAATCTTCCTCCTTATTGGTTTTCTTACAACTGTTATTGCCGGCATGTCACAGATGGCTTACCAGCCCGGCTTTGCTGAATCACAGCGCAACTTTCCCCGCGTGAATGATATTCTCCGTAAAAAAGAGGATACACTTGCCAAACAATTCAGGGAAAAGGGGCTGCAGTGGCCGGCCAAATATATCTATCTCCGATCCTTTAAATATGACAGCCAGCTCGAAGTTTGGGTTAAAGGCGAAGCGGGTAAACCATTCCAGCATTTTAAAACTTATAAGGTCTGTGCCATGGCAGGAACCCTTGGCCCCAAAAGAATGGAAGGCGATTTTCAGGTTCCCGAAGGCTTTTATCATATCAATGAATTTAATCCCCGCAGTGAATTTCATCTTTCATTAGGGTTGAATTATCCGAATGCTTCCGACCGTTACCTGAGTGATGCCATCCAGCCAGGTGGTGATATCTATATTCATGGTAGTTGTGTTACTACAGGCTGCATACCAATTATGGATGCTCAGATCGAAGAACTATACGTTCTTGCAACGCACGCGAAAAGCCAGGGCCAGGATTTTATTCCTGTGCATATTTTTCCTGTTCGATTTAATGTGAAACGAAGCACTGAATATCTTAACCGGTATGTACGTGATTTTGCTGATTATACTCCTCTCGCCACAAGCCTGAAAGAAGTATTCTATTATTTCGAAAAGTATAAAAAAATTCCTGTCATTCTGGTTAACAATAAAGGGGAATACGTGACTGATGAAGAAGTGAAAAAATCTTTACCAATAGGAGAGCGGAATGTTATAATAACACCCGTTGTGAAAAAAGTCCGGAAGAAAGTTCCTTTCAACGAGAAAGAAATTCCTAATACCGTTCATAAGCTTCCTGAATATCCAGGTGGGTCAGATGCCTTCCGCGATTACCTGAAAAAACTGAATAAAGATCTTGTTCCTTTCTTAAATGAAGAGCAGCATAGTGCCTATGTACTTGTTGAATTTATTGTTGACCAGAAGGGTAAGGTTCTAAATCCCCGCATCCTCAAAGGTGGTAATGATTTATTGAATGAGAACCTCCTCGACGCATTGGAAATGATGCCCGATTGGAAACCTGCTATAAGAGAGGGTAAGGACGTACCTATGAAGTTAAAACAGACGATCGTTGTAGAAGGCAATTCATCCGCTTCAGCGATTAGTGCGCTATCTCATTAACACCTGTACTGTTTCAGGAGTCTGCTGCTGTAATACTATTTTATGATTTTCTGTTAGTTTTTCCAAAAGCCTGGGTTCGTAATGGCGTATGGTCAAAAGCTTCAATCCTTTTTCTACTGTAACATCAAATATTTCGGATGCCTGCAGTGCGAGTTGCTGAATTTTTTCGGGCCTGTCATCCATTGAACAGGTAAAACTGATTGCGCCATTCTGCGTGATGGTCGGTTTTAATGCCAGTTCTTCGAAGAGATGATACAGTATGCCTACCGGTTTTTCACCCACAAAAGAGAAGTCCTTTGAACTGAGCTGAATCATTACCTGGTTTTCTTTTATTACAATGATAGGCGGAAGTTTTTTTACAACACCCTCGTGTATTACTGTTCCTGGTAGTGATGGATCGAGAAAACTTTTTACATACAGTGGAATACCCTTGTTTTGAAGTGGTTTTATAGTCTTGGGATGTATAACCTGGGCACCATAATATGCCATCTCAATCACTTCTACATAATTCAGTTCAGGAATAAGCCTGGCTTCTGGAAATTCTTTAGGATCAGCATTCATTACACCTTCTACATCCTTCCATATTGTGAGGCTCCCAGCCCCCATTATATTGGCGAAAACAGCCGCTGTATAATCGCTTCCCTCCCGACCAAGGGTAGTGCTTTCATTTTCATCAGTAGCTCCAACAAAGCCCTGCGTTATTACTATTTTAGTTTTCTGATATAAGGGTAGCAGAAGTTGCTGCACCTGTTGGTTAGTAAATGCCCAGTCGATATTCGCATCCCTGAAATTGTCATCGGTTCTGATTATATCACGAACATCGATCCATTTATTGAAAATGCCGGATTCATTGAGATAGGCACTTATAATTGCAGTAGAAAGCATTTCGCCAACGCATACAATCTGATCATAATAGTAATCATATTCCCTCACGGGTTTATCATGCAGAAGCCATTCTATCTCAGTGAAAAAATTATTCAAAAGCTGTTCACAGCTTAGCCATTCTTTAACAAGTAGGTATTTGGAAATGGTAAGGTGCTGTTGCTTTACCTGGTTGAATAATTGAAGTGCGTCTTCTTTTTTGCCCGAGTAAAAATTTTCAGCAACCTTTTCAAGCGCGTTGGTAGTTTTGCCCATCGCGGAGATAACGATGAGTAATTCATCATTTGCTTCCTGCTTAAGAATTTCTGCTACCTGCTTTATTCGATCTACATTACTTACGCTGGCTCCTCCGAACTTAAAAACACGCATATGCTTCAGATTACTGATTAAACATTGATCAGTTAAGGTTATCAGGAATAACCGTCAACTTATCTATGATGTTTGCGAAATTGGGGCCTAATCTTCAATCTGCAAGCTACAATCTGCTTTTTTTTGTTTCTTTGCGCACCTAACGATTGCACATATGAGTATTGTAAACAGGCAAGTCCTGACCCTTGATGAATTCACAATTCAGCAACTTCGCAATTTCCCAAAAGCCACCGGTGAACTTAGCAGCCTATTGCGCGATATTGGCCTTGCCGCCAAAAGGATTAATGTGGAGGTGAATAAAGCTGGACTTGTTGATATTCTCGGCGATTATGGCAGTGTTAATGTTCAGGGAGAAGAAGTAAAGAAGTTGGATATTTTTGCTAACAATCAAATGATGGGGGTACTGCGTCACGGTATCAGCTGTGCTGGTATTGGCAGTGAGGAGATGGATGATATAGTGATCTTTGATGATGAGGTAAGTAATCAAAGTAAATACGTCGTTCTTTTTGATCCACTTGATGGAAGTGGAAATATTGACGTGAACGTATCCATCGGAACTATATTTTCTGTTTATCGCAGAACAAGTGAGTTGGGAAAGCCCTGTACCAAAGAAGATTTCCTTCAGCCTGGAATAAAGCAGGTAGCGGCGGGATATGTTATATATGGCAGCAGCACCATGCTTGTTTATGCCACCCGCAGAGGTGTTAATGGATTTACACTCGATCCATCCATTGGTGAGTTCTGCCTGAGTCACCCAAATATGATATGCCCTGAGTTCGGCAAGATTTATTCCGTTAATCATGGTAATTTCTTTCTCTATAGTGAAGGTGTAAGGAAATATATTACACTATGCCAGCAGAAGAATAAGGATAACGGCGGGCCTTATACGCAACGTTATATAGGGAGTATGGTAAGCGATGTTCATCGTAACCTGATCAAGGGAGGCATTTTTATGTACCCGGGGATGTCTGATAAACCAAAGGGCAAGTTGAGGCTCCTATACGAATGCAATCCATTTGCCTTTATTATTGAAGTTGCCGGCGGGAAGGCTACCAATGGAGAAATGCGGGTATTGGATATTGAACCGGAAGATCTTCATCAGCGATCTCCTTTTTTTGTAGGCAGTAAGGGAATGATGGAGGAACTGGAAGCCTGTTTATAATTCATTATGGTACAATACTTGCAGACGCATAGTGAAATTGGTATCCTATGCCGTATTATAGAATTGTTACCGGATTTATACTTGCACTGTTTCTTTGGTCGTGCAAGCCTTCGCGTACTACCACAACCCGCACTACCACTAAAACAGCTAATACAGCACCTGCCAGGGTTTCTCTTTCATCCCTTGAAGCGGGAATACTGGCTGAGGTGAATCGACATCGTAAATCTAAAGGTCTACAACCCTTGAAAACGAATAGTATCGTTGAAACGGAGGCTTCACTTCACAGCCAGCGTATGGCAAGTAAACAGGTGGCTTTTGGTCACAGTGGCTTTGAGATCAGGGTTGCCAGGATGGGTAAAAGGCTTGGCGGGGTTAGTAATTCTGCAGAGAATGTAGCCTTCGGAAGATATTCTGCCCGTGAAGTTGTGCAGACCTGGTTAAAAAGCACCCCACATCGTCGGAATATAGAAGGCAGGTTCAATCTCACCGGTATAGGTGTTTCAAAGGATTCCAAAGGAACTGTTTACTATACCCAACTCTTTGCCCTTAAAAATTAGGTGCAATCTTCCTCATTAATCATATAGGTAGGTTTTGGAATAACGTAGATTTGCCTTGTCATTCTTATTTTATGCATACAAGTGAAGACCTGCGTTATCCAATTGGTAAATATGAAGAACAGCCATATTCAGAAAGGCAATTACATGATTGGCTTAACGATATACGTTACTTGCCACAATTATTGGAACATGCAGTTTTAAACCTGGATGAGCACCAGCTTCATACTCCCTATCGTGAGGGTGGCTGGACGGTTCAGCAGGTAGTTCATCATGTGGCAGACAGTCACATGAATGCTCTGATCAGGTTTAAACTTGCTTTAACCGAACAGAACCCTGTTATCAAACCTTATGATGAGGCTGCATGGGCAAAACTTGATGATGTGGCTGATCTGCCGATTAACATATCCCTCACTCTCCTTCACGCTTTGCATGCACGATGGTTCAGTTGTATCAGAAAGCTTGAAGAGAGTACATATACCAGCAGAACAGTCTTTCATCCTGAACACAAAAAGGAATTTACACTGTGGAATCTATTGGGTATGTATGCATGGCATGGTAAACATCACGTGGCTCATATTACCAGATTGAGGGAAAGGGAAGGATGGAAATAAAATAATCATTCATGTTCTGGAAAACAATATCATCAGACTATATTTCAAATCATATCTATTTTACTGCAAGGAGAGATAAATGTCAGCGCGATGATGGAACCATCGTAGATCCATATTTTGTGGTAGAACTGCCTACATCGGCAACTGCACTTGCTTTAACCACCGATAACAGGGTGATCATGGTTAAACAGTACAGACATCCTATTGGGGAAGTAATCCTCGAAACACCTGGTGGTTTTATTGATCCTGGAGAAGATTTCGCTATTGGAATGAACCGTGAATTACTTGAAGAAACTGGATATTCTTTTCAATCTATTGAGCCTCTTGGCAGGGTTGCTGCCAATCCAGGAGTCCTTAATAACTATACTGAGCTGTTTCTTGCTAGGGGTGGTGTGAAACAGCAGGACCAAATGCTTGATCACAATGAAGAGATTGAGGTTGTGGAGATAAGTATTGATGATTTAAAAGAAATGCTTTTGCGGGGTGATATTAAGCAATCGCTTCATGTAAACTGTATTTTCTATGCACTTCTGAAAATGGGGCAGATTACTTTCAACAATCAGGGGATCACCTCACCAACAACATAAACTGATCCACATACGAGTATGAGGTCCTTAGGTGATGCAGCATTTCTGGCTGCTTTTAATGCCAAGTTTACTTCGTGGTATACTTTACCCTTCAGTAAAAAAGCGTCTGCTATTTCCTGCAGCCTGTCTGCCGGCATTGCCCTGGGGATCTGCGCCTGGGTGAAATAATAGATTGCATGCTTTGGAAGCATTGTAAGAACTTTTGTTACATCCTTGTCTTTAACCATACCTATAACAACATGCAACCTTGTAAAACTTGTAAGTTCCAGTTGATTCAGAATCACTTTGATGCCATCTTCATTGTGTGCCACATCAAGTATAATAGTGGGGGCGTCAGCGATTTTCTCCCAACGCCCATGAAGCCCCGTTAGTTTCCTGGTATTAGCGAGGCCATTATGGATTGCTTTCTCTTCAATATGCCATCCTTCCTGCTGAAGGAAACGGATGGACTGGAGTACTGTTCTTATATTTTTTGTCTGGTAAAAGCCGCTAAGTTCAGGATAATAATGTTGCGCATCGTCGTGCCCCCTTTCCTTAACAGTGATGGATAGCCGGTGGTCCTCATATTGCCAGTTCACGACCTCCTGCAATTTTTCAGCATAAAATAAGGGTGAATTTTTCTCCTTTGCTGTTTCTTCAAATATCTCTTTGGTTTCAGGGATAACTTCTCCAATGATGACAGGAATAGATTCTTTGATAATACCTGCTTTTTCCACAGCAATTTTTTCAAGCGTATCGCCCAGAATATTCATATGATCGTAACCAATATTAGTGATCACAGATAGTATTGGTCTGATAATATTTGTGCTGTCTAAACGTCCACCCAGTCCAACCTCTATTACGGCAATATCAATTTCAGATGAAGCAAACCAATCAAAGGCCATGGCTACAGAGATCTCAAAGAATGAAGGCTCAATAACGGGAATAAGGGGCTTCATTTTTTCCGTAAATGATATAACAGTTGACTCCGGAATCATCTCCCCGTTAATACGGATTCTTTCGCGGAAATCTTTGAGATGGGGAGAGGTATAGAGTCCGGTCTTATAACCTGCTTCCTGAAGTATGGCGGCGATCATATGACTGGTTGAGCCTTTGCCATTAGTGCCTGCAATATGAATGGATTTGAATTGTGTATGGGGATTGCCGTTAGCTGACTCAAGTTCAATAATATTGTGAAGGTCTTTTTTGTAAGCACCTGCTCCCTGTTTGCTGAACATAGGGAGTCGTGTAAAAAGGTAATCGATAGTTTGGGCGTAATTCATCCCTGTAAAACTAATTCATCACCAAATGAAAATGACGATTTCTTTAATTAGGCGAAACGGCTAATTTTTTAACCTGAAATTAAAGATTATAGTGCCTATCTGTTCATCCCCACCCGCATTGAATTTTAACTGCATCGCCTTACGGACAGCAATGGCCTTCATATTGCTATTGGAAGTAGTTGATCCCCGGGGCTGGTAAACAGCAGAAATAACTTTTCCTGCTGCATCTACACGAATATCAACAGCAACTTTTGCATTTTGATTGAAGTCGTCTTCAAAGGAAGGGAAACTTGTAATACGACGACCCGATAATCCCCTGGAGATGGATACTCCTGATTTACCAGTACCTCCATTTCCTTCGTAATTGGTTGAGTTAGGATCACCACCCGGTTTTCCCTGATCTCCGGACCCGCCAGCTATACCCTGGTTGCCACCTTTCTTATATGTGTCGGCCTCATTACCACCAGTACCTGTTCCAGATACACCTTTAAATACTGCTTTCGGTTTGGGCGGGGCGGGCACTGGATTAGAAACGGGCGTTGTTGCAGCCGGCCTTGGTTTGACGGCTACTTCTTTTTCAGGGATCTTGGTTGCCTTAGGATTTGCAACTGCTGGTGGTTTCACGGATGGTGCCTCTTCATCACTGTCGTCAGTTTCAATATCACGCGCATCATCTGCAGCAGCAGTATTTGAAGGAGGTGAATAGTTAGGTTGTTCAGCTGGAGCCGGACTTTCTGGTGACATGGGCTGGTCATCTCCTAATCCTTCATCGCTATTCCCCAGGTTCACTTCAATTCCATCTTCAATGGGAGGTGGTGGTATTGTTGGCAGAGAGAACTTGATGAAGAATAATATCAACATCAGCAGCAGCATTACGCCGGCTGTATAGCCTCCTGCCTTCAGGTTTTTCTGTACTTCAAATTCAGCGGTCATAGTGATCGGGTTAGCATAGTAAATGTACAATTCTTTGCCGTACAAGTACAAATAACAGGCTTAGTTGCGAGAATTGCAGCTAATATTTGTTAAAAATCATCGTCCTTTTCTAAGGGGTAAATTGGCGATCAGCAATCCCCCAATAACCAATAATCCACTTGTGATATGAATCATCGTGATTTTCTCATTCAATAACCACAAAGCCTCAAGACTGCTAAAAATTGGTATCAGGTTGCCAAACAGGGCGGTGCGCGCAGCTCCAAGCCTTGCTATCGCAGCATTCCAGCATAAAAATGCTATAACTGAAGTGCCCAGTCCAAGATAGAGTACTACACTAATAAGATATCCATTCCAATCTATCGGAGCACTATAAGTGGATTCATATAACCATGCAGGTAATAACATCAGGGTGCCAAAAGTAAAAATGGTGAAGAGAAAATTCTGCGCACTTATTCCGGCAGGTTTCTTACGAACAAGAATATTATAAATGGCAAAGGCAAGAGCACCCAATAATACCCATGCATCTCCTTTTCCAAATTCCAATGCAATTAAACGTTGTAAACTCCCTGCCGATAAAAGATATAATATACCGGTAATGCATAAGGCAAGTCCGGAAAATCGCAATAGGGTCACTTTTTCTTTTAGAAAAATCCTTGCAAGAATAATGGCCATAACCGGGGAGGAGGTGGTTCCAATGAGCGCAAGATTTATAGCTGGGGAATAGTGACCTGCGATATAAACGAATGTGTTGAAGAGCGAAACTCCCGTTAATGCAGTCCAGAAAAAGTAGAAAAAATTACGCCTTACGATCGGCCATTCAACAGCTATTTGTTTCCATGCAAGAGGCAGAATTAATAAGGAAGCCGCCAGCCATCGGAAGAACGCAAGTGCTATAGGTGGAATGTTATGTATTACGCCGCGTGCAACAATAAAATTGCCACTCCAGATAATGGTTGCAATAACGGCAAGCGCCGCACCTTTTAGCAGAAGTATGCGTTGGCTTTTTTCCAATTCCAATTTTGTCATGCAACGGCTTAGTGGGCAAAATCCATTTCGAATCTACCCCTTATCCTTTCTATAGGTGGATTGTAGTAGCCGAATTTCAGGTTTGGAAATTCTTCCCTTATTAGTTCCATCAGCTGTTTAACACCAAGGCATTCACCAGTATCTGTTGCGCCGATTTTACCCAGGTACCAGTCTGGATCAATATTGAAATTCCGCCATTGGATCATGCAGAGGTCGGTATCAATTATTAGTTTCCTCAGCGCCTCATATTCGGCAACACTATCAGTCATGCCCGGAAAAACAAAATAATTAATACTAGTCCATCCACCAAAGCTCCTGACCACTTTCAGACTTTCAACAATATCATCGAAGTCATAATTATTTGGTCTGTAATAAGGCATATAAACCTCTCTCCGCGCAGAATTTGTACTTACACGAATACTGTTCAATCCTGCTTCGCATAAGGCTTTTACAGCATCGGGTTTTGATCCATTGGTATTAATATTAATACTTCCCTTGTCTGTATGTTTCCTGATCTCAATTATAGCATCTCTCATGGTCTCCCAAACTAAAAGTGGCTCGCCTTCACAGCCCTGGCCAAAACTGATAAGGGGGAAAGGTGCTGATTCTAGGTGGGGGACAGTATATTCCACTATTTCTTCAGGGGTTGGTCTAAAGGTCAGGCGGTCCTGGGTAGATACAATAGGCTCTTCATCTGGCTGCAGAGATATACATCCTACACAATTGGCATTACATGCCGGAGAAGCCGGTACTGGACATTCCCATCTGCCCATAAAATAGTTTCGTGCGGCGGGACAGTGATAGGTATTACAGCAATTTTCTGCAAGATGCTTAACCAGGCGATTATGGGGGTATGCCTTCAACATCTGTGATACTCCCGTTTCGATTTTTTTATCATTAAATCCTCCACATTCCTGTCTTATATCAGATTCGATGCGGATGGCAGGTACAAAGAATTTTCCTTCCACCCATCCTGCAGCGGTATAACAAAATAAGGGAAGGATTGGTGCATCAGGCATACTTTCATATGCGGCAATGAATAATCCTGTATGTGCGGGAGGAATAAATGCTGCTACTGCCCATCCTTTTTCACAGAGGCGCATTTCGCCGGTAATAACATCAATACCTATACCTCTTCTTCCTGGAAGTTCATATAAATTGCCACCCTCAGGTAATTCAATCCAGTCTTCTTCAGGGACAGGATAAACATCCCAACCGCTTCTTCCGGTAGCATATAGTGTATTGTCTTCAAAAATATTTCCATTACCATCAGAGTAAAGGAGATAGGGGGCATGTGCTAGCATTTGGTAAAGTTAGTGAAATGGAGGGATGGAGAGATGGAGGGATGGAACGATCATACTATTTTATGAATCCTTTCCCTGCAATAACTGTTAAATTCATCTTCACTGCAATCATCTTCTCCTTCATCATCATCAGAGGTTTCGCGCTGTATGAGTTTATTATTTTTAAAATCTAACGTAAGGAGATTGTCACGCAGCATGATATTTGTAAAATCTTCCCACTCATATTGTTTTCTTGGGATACTGTTGAAAACAATTCTATCGTCGTTGAAACCGATCTCCAGGTTTTTCTTTGCCTGTCTTTCTACAAGAGCCATAACGAGAAATAGGGCGCTCAGCCATGGAAAATAAGGCATGCTTGCCCAGGTTAGGGCGGTAACAAACAGGGCATAACTGTATGTTACAGATTTCCCCAATTTTTTGAGGCGAAAAATATTAATGACAACTAATAGCGCTATTACTGTAGCACCGATTAATTGCATCATTCGTTTATCATCAGAACTGATATATTGGAGAAGGAATAGTAAAACCGAAGCTGAACTTAACAGTATACTGAACCTGTCTACAAGCCTTCGGCTGGTATTTTCCAGGGTCACAACGTATTTATAAATCATGCTCAGAGATTATTGGCAACAAACATGTTGCAAAGTTTGTACAGCACCCGGGCGCCCACATTGGCATCCCAATCATTATTGCCTACGCCAACTTCATTGAGATCAAACCCAACGATCTGCCTGCCACTCTCCACCACTTTTTTGAAAAGATAAAACACCTGTGAAACTTCAAATCCACCGGCAACAGGGGTACCGGTATTTGGACATAATTTTGGATCAAGTCCATCTATATCAAAACTCAGGTAAACCTTTTGAGGCAGGCCTGCAACAATTTCATCCGATATTTTTTTCCAGGTTTCACCTTCATACATACGCTCGCGGATCTGCTGGTCGAAATAGGTCACAACCCTGCCTTTGCTGGCCCTCATATAATCTATTTCTTCATCACAATAATCACGAACGCCAACCTGAACCAGCTTTTCAATTCCCGGCATTTCTTCCAGAACGTTAAACATTATACTGGCATGTGAATAACGGAAATCCTCATAGGCCTTTCTAAGATCGCAGTGAGCATCTATCTGCAGTATGCCAAAAGAACCATGTTTTTCTATTAGTGCTTTGATGTATCCAAAAGGTGTACTGTGATCGCCACCCAGCAGGGCAACAAGTTTGCCTTTCTCCAGGAGTTCTTTAGTTTGCGCATGAACCCAGTTGATCATAAAATTACTTCCTTCATTGATCTCCTTAAGTGAGCGGCACATGAAGTTATTTCGTTCAACTTCCTCACCATTTGAAATATAATCAATGTACAATTCGGCCTCTTTGCGGAGGTAATCACTTTTTAACAAAATCTTTTTATCTACCTCCCGCATATAAAAACCATTGCGCCATATATCGTGGTAGTCGGCATCATAGAGGTCAACCTGAAGACTAGCTTTGGAGATATTATCTGCGGCTCTTGCTGTTCCTGCATTATAGCTCACTGTCACTTCCCACGGAACGGGAAGTATTACCAGGCGCGCATCTTCCTCAGAAGTTGGGAGTCCAAAAAGGTTATGATTGGGGTTGCCAAGGCTATTTGCATCGAACTGGGAGAGGTCCATATCTGTATATTAAAAACGGCCGCAAGTTAGGACAGCTGCAGGTAGATGCAAAATTAAAAGTTAGGGTTGTATGGCATAAACAAATCAATACCCAATGCCAATTTGGACTAACTTTGCGGCGGAACACTGCGCAATATGAAAAAGACACACATTATTATCTTGATTTTCATTGCAATAGCTATTGCGGTGCTTATCAGCTTTATGGGCGATCTCACAACTTATGATACGGTTGCCTCTGCACGTGAAAAAGAGGGAAAATTTGTACACCTCATTGCAAAACTGGATAAGACCAAGCCCGTAGAGTACGATGCCATTAAAAACCCGAATTACATGCGGTTTACCGCCATTGACACCCTGGGCAACTCGACCCCTGTGATATATCACAATGCCAAGCCCACTGATTTTGAGAAAAGTGAGCGTCTCGTATTGAAAGGAAGTATGAAAGATGGCCAGTTTGAAGCCGATGAGATGCTCATGAAATGCCCTTCCAAGTATAAGGAAGATGTTGAAGTAAACAAGAAAAATCTGAGTTCAAATTAATTTGATTCTCCCATGAATTATATCGGTGAAAACCTGTTGCCGGGGCAACTGGGGCATTTCTTTGTAGTACTGGCATTGGTGTCGTCGTTGGTTGCTACCATATCCTATTTCAAATCCGCAAACTCAATTGACCCAGCCGAAGAACTTCGTTGGAGAAAGCTTGCCAGGATAGCATTTGGCATCGATTTCCTTTCAGTATTCACTGTTTTCGGAATACTTTATTATATCATTTCATCGCATAGCTTCGAGTATTTTTATGCATGGAACCATAGTAACCTTTCCCTCAATACGCAATACCTACTTGCATGTATTTGGGAGGGACAGGAGGGTAGTTTTATGCTATGGACCCTCTGGCACGCAGTATTGGGTGCGCTTTTAATTTTCAGAGGCACAAAATGGGAAGCGCCGGTAATGGCTGTGATCTCATTTATGCAGTTATGCCTGGCAACCTTTATCCTGGGCGTTTATGTAGGAGACACTTCCATAGGTAGCAATCCTTTTCTACTGGTAAGGGAAAAATTTGCTGACGCTCCTGTATTTGCACGAGCCGATTATCTGAGCCTTGCACAAATGCAGGATGGACAGGGTCTTAACCAACTCCTTCAGAATTATTGGATGGTAATACACCCACCCGTATTGTTTCTTGGATTTGCGGCTTCAATTGTTCCCTTTGCTTTTGCGGTAGCGGGACTATGGAAAAAGGATTATACATGGACTAAGCCAGCACTTCCATGGAGTCTTTTTGCAGCTGGGATCCTGGGATTAGGTATAATGATGGGGGCTGCCTGGGCTTATGAGTCACTAACATTTGGTGGTTATTGGGCATGGGATCCTGTGGAAAATGCTTCATTGGTACCATGGCTGGTACTTGTTGCTGGTATTCACACACAGGTTATATATAATGCAACAGGGCACTCACTTCGGGCAACCAAAGTCTTCTTTATACTTGGTTTCTGCCTTGTTTTGTATTCAACCTTTTTAACAAGGAGCGGAGTTTTAGGAGATAGCTCAGTACACGCATTTACAGGGCTTGGTATGGATGCCCAGCTGTTGATATTCTTATTGATATTTCTGGTTCCAGCCTTTGCACTATTCTTCAAAAGGTTTAAAGAGATTCCCCATATCGTAAAAGAAGAGGAAACATCTTCCAGGGAATTCTGGATGTTTATTGGGGCGCTCGTATTATTTCTAAGTGCAGCTATCATTACCTGGCAAACATCTTTTAACCCTATCTATAATAAAATTACCGGTAAGTCCACAGCTGCCCCTGAAGATATTGAGTTCTCCTATAACAAGATCCAGGTTTTTGTTGCAATTGTAATTGCCTTGCTTACTGCAATCACCCAATACCTCAAATACAAAAAAACAGCTTCCCAATTGTGGGTAAAAAAGATATTAGTTCCTACTTCCATCGCAGCCGTTATTACGCTGATTTTTTTCCTGGTAAGCGGACTTGAATATGATAAAAAAGGAATAGGTTTTCAGGCAGCGTTATATCTGGCGTTCTTTGCCAGCGTGTATTCAGTTGTTGCCAATGCAAGCTATATATGGATTGGTTTGAATGGCAGGTTAAAAGCAGCCGGTGCATCAGTGGCACATGTGGGATTTGGGCTTAGCCTCGTTGGTATTCTGATCTCATCATCCAACAAGCAGGTGCTATCATATAATACAACAGGTATAAACCTCAAGTTTGATGAGAGGTCTAAAGAAAAATCTCTTGAAAACCTAACCCTCATAAAAGGTGTGGCCACAGACATGGGAAAATACTGGGCAACCTTTGTGAATAGTGACAGCACAAACTCTACTGGAAATATCAGCTATTATAAGGTTGATATGATGAAGAAAGACAGTACAGAATCATTTTCATTATATCCTAACCTGATCCGTAATACGAAGGGGCAGGAAGGATTCTCAAATAATCCTGATTCGCGCCATTACTGGAACAAGGATATTTTTAGTTATATCACCTATGCAGATGATATGGATAAACGTGAGGATACTGCGCAATTCAAAAGTTATACGGTTAATGTAAAGGACACAGTTTATTATTCAAATGGATTCTTTATTCTTGATAAGGTTGTACCAAACCCTTCTAACAAAAAATACCAGTTTAAGCCAACTGATACGGCATTAATGGCTGCTATTACTGTTTATTCAAAAGAAGGAACCCGTTTTACAGCCCAGCCCGTATTTTATGTAGAGGGCAACCAGGCCCGGTATATACTTGATACTGTTTATGCACAGAATATTGCATTGGGTTTTAGTAAGGTAATGGCAGATCAGAAAATAGAGCTCCAGGTTAAAGAGAGTAATCGAATGGTGCCTTTTGTTGCGCTCAAAGTTTATGAATTCCCCCATATAAATATTTTATGGTTGGGCATTATACTCATGACAATTGGATTTGGAATAAGTGTGGTTTACCGAAGCCGGCAGGGAAGGCTGAAGGCTGTAAATAAAATTTAGCAAACCACTAACAGCTATTCGGGTGACCAGATTGTCTTATGAGGCATTAAGATAGTAGTTGTTCAATTCATGCGTAGGAATCTATTTTTAAAAGGTCGGTTGCTTGCTTTGATGGTGATGTTGCTGATTGTTATCGGTGCGCTTGGGCAATCTCCCCAACCATCACCTTCTCCTGGTCCATTGCCAGCATTGAAGCCGAAGCCGGGGCCACTGCCTTTCAATCCACGTTGGGGCCCTAATGATACTATCATAGTACCGATCTATGTATTAGCGGGTGATACGCTTCCTTCGGGTTTAATGGAATATGTATTTGTGGATGCTCCCATGCCACCGGCAATGAGGAAAAGATATTCGAAGTGGACCCGTCTCAGAAATGCGGTATATGTTACTTATCCTTATGCTAAAAGAGCCGGACTCATCATTAATGATATCAATAGCCAGATGGCCAATATGTCTGGCGGACAAAGAAAAAAATACCTCGAGAGCCGCGAAAAAGAATTGAAAAAAGAATTCACTGAACCTCTTACCAAATTATCGGTATACCAGGGAAGAGTGCTAATGAAGTTAATCAACAGACAAACTGGTAATAACTGCTACGAGTTGATTAAAGAATACAGAGGAGGATTTTCGGCGCGATTCTGGCAGACCGTAGCCTTCTTCTTCGGGAGCAGCCTCAAACAACCCTATAATGCGGTGACGGAAGATAAGGAGATCGAGTTGATCGTTCGAGAAGTAGAGCAATTATACAGATGATCCGCCGGCATAACCCAGCGAATCACCTGATATTTTTAAATTATTTTCCAGCCTTTAATTCATCCTGTAATGCTTCAAGCTCGCTCCACTTGGCAGCTGCTGCAAGTTTTGCCTGCTTTGGCCAGCTGCTGGGATCATGCACTTTGAATTTATTACCTGCAGCATCCAGGATGCCTCTCAATTTTTTGGGTGTGGCCTTTGAAAGATCTGTATAAGTAACAATTGCGTCTGCAATAAGCAATTCCGCGATTTTCTTGCCAATTCCTTCGATTTTAGTGAGATCATCAACAGATGGCTTCTCTGCTTTCTTCTTAGCAGGAGCTACTTTCTTTTCAGTCGCAGCTTTCTTAGCCGGCGCTTTCTTGACTGGCTTCGGTTCTGACTCATTGGTTGCCAACTTCTGTTCAGCTTCAACAACTTCAGGAACTGTAATCACACAATTATCTACTGCCAATCCCGCTTTATGAACATAGTTTTCTGCAAACCAGTCATTCACCCAACGACCATCATTGAGAAGGAATCTATATTCATATGATTTACCGGCTTCCAATGCCACTGTGGCTTTAAGGGTGCCATCTTTTTGTACTTTTAATCCAATACCTTCATTCACATCCCAGTTATTGAAATCACCTAAAAGGATAGCTTCAGTAGCTTCTCCGAGTGCCTCAGAAGGCAGAATAAATGTCACTTTCTTTTCCATAAACATATATTTTTAACTAATTGCTTGCCTGCACTTAATACTGCGCCGCAAATATAGTAACCCTAAGCCAGTATTATGTTTTTCCACATATTGTGGAAAACACTAAACTCAATTAGCAGCATTTTTTAGAACCTATATAAGCCGGATTCTTAATATTTTAGGAAAGTATTCCATCTTTTAATTTTTTTTCATGAAAACGGTTGCCGCTTCACTTTTTTTAAGTCTGATCTTACTTCAATCATGCAAAGAGGCTAAAAATAGTGCAGCTGACTATACTGGCTGGTCTGCTTATGCCGGTACTCCTGATGGTATGCGATATTCATCCAATGATCAGATAAATAGGGGGAATGTAAAAGCACTTCAATTAGCATGGACCTATAGTACTAACGATCACGATTCTGCCAATCGTTCCCAGAATCAGTGCAATCCTATTGTAATTGATAAGATACTTTATGGTATTTCTCCTAAACTGAAGCTTTTTGCTTTAAATGCTTCAACAGGACAGGAGAAATGGATATTTGATCCGGCAAGTGAAGACAGTAATTCTCACCTTGATCCATATGCCTATTACAAGGTAAGCAGAGGCCTTGTTTATTGGGAGGGAAATAATGAATCGGAAACACGCATTCTTTATAGTGCCGGGTCACGTACTTATGCCATCAATATTGCAGATGGAAAGCCAATTAGAAGTTTTGGGGAAAATGGTTTTATAGATCTCACTAAAGATTTAGACAGAGAAAATGGTAGTTATAACCCTTTTATAGTTAACACAACACCCGGGGTTGTATTCAGGGACATATTAATTATCGGATCTCGTGTAGCAGAATCTGCCGACGGTGCCCCTGGTCATATTCGTGGATATGATATCCGAACGGGCAAACGTAAATGGATATTTCATACTATTCCGCATCCGGGTGAAACAGGGTATGAAAGCTGGCCCGATAAGGATGCCTGGAAAAAGCTGGGCGGCGCAAATAGCTGGGCAGGAATGTCGCTCGATGAAAAACGTGGGATTGTATATATACCGACAGGTTCAATAGCCGGTGACTTTTATGGTGGATTCCGAAAAGGCAGTAACCTCTTTGCAAATTCATTGGTAGCCCTTGATGCCGCTACCGGCAAATACCTTTGGCATTTTCAGACAGTGCATCATGACCTTTGGGATCGCGATTTGCCAGCCAACCCAAACCTGTTGACTGTTACCCATGGAGGTAAGAAAATTGATGCTGTAGCACAGATTACCAAGCACGGTTATATATTCCTGTTTGATCGTGAAAATGGTAAGCCATTATTTCCTATACAAGAAAAACCTGTCCCAACTTTTGCACTACCGGGTGAAGAAGCATGGCCAACTCAACCTTTCCCTTCATTGCCTGAACCATTTGCCCGACAAAAATTTGCTGAAGAAGATATATCAGACCTTGACCCTCAAACATACCCGGAGTTGTTGGCTGCCTATAAAAAGATAAAATATAGTACCATGTTCACTCCACCTTCTAAAGAAGGGTCCTGGATTTTCCCGGGATTTGATGGGGGTGGAGAATGGGGTGGCGCTGCTGTGGATCCTGAATCCGCTACAATTTATGTTCATAGCAGCGAACTGCCCTGGTCTCTAACGATGATTGATGTTCCTACTACCGGTAATGTTCATATGAAAATTGGTGAGGGTAAAGCAGTTTACAATAAATATTGTATTTCCTGCCATGGGCCCGACCTTAAAGGCAATGGGCCTTCCTATCCTTCATTGGTAGATATTGATAAACGTTTAAATAAGGAGGAGCTAAGAAAAACCATTGATAATGGAAAAAATATGATGCCTTCTTTCAAACACCTCACAGAACAGGAAAAAAATGCGCTGCTCAGTTATTTTAATCCAAATGCTGATAATGGATCGCTTAAAAGCGAAACAAGCGAGGTTTCAAAAGAACCCGGATCTCGCTCTGTTTTGGATGAAGTGCCATACACGATGACCGGCTACAATCGGTTTCTCGATAGGAACGGATATCCTGGCATAAAACCACCCTGGGGAACATTAAATGCTGTTGACCTGAATACGGGAAAATTAATCTGGAAAGTGCCGGTAGGGGAATATCCGGAACTTACCAGAAAAGGAATACCAGTTACAGGAACAGAAGGTTATGGCGGACCATTGGTAACAAAAGGCGGACTCGTTTTCATTGCTGCATCAAGGGATTCCCGATTCAGAGCGTTCGACAAAAAAAAGGGTGAAATGTTATGGGAGACTGTATTACCCGTACCTGGTTATGCAACACCTGCTACATTTATGGTAGATGGAGTTCAGTATGTAGTGATCGCTTGTGGTGGTGGAAAAATTGGAAGTCCATCAGGCGATAAATACCTTGCTTTTGCCCTGCCACCAGGTAAAGGACAATAGTAATTCCACCAAAGAAAATGGAAATTCTGGTTTTTAAGTATATTCAATGCCCAATAAAACAACAACGTTATGAACCGAAAATTACGCATGGGCATGATCGGAGGTGGAAGCGATGCCTTCATAGGTGCTATCCATCGTCATGCTGCCAATCTTGATGGAAAGATCGAGTTGGTTTGCGGTGCACTCAGCATCAATAAAGAAATTGCAATATCGAGTGGTCGTTCCCTTTTCCTTGCAGAGGATAGAATATATTCTACTTATGAAGAAATGCTCGAGAAGGAAGCAGCTCTTCCAGCCGATAAGCGGATGGATTTTGTAACTATCGTTACCCCAAACTTCGCACATTTTGCACCTGCTATGATGGCGCTGGATAAAGGTTTTAATGTTGTTATTGAAAAACCAATAACCCTCTCACTTGAGGAGGCCTTGGAACTTGACAAAAAAGTAAAGGAAACTGGATTGATTCTTTGCCTAACGCATACCTATACTGGCTATCCAATGGTGAAAGAAGCCAAGTCAATAATTGCTGAAGGTAAACTGGGAAAGATTAGAAAAGTTTATGTGGAATATCGCCAGGGATGGTTGAGCCGGTTATCTGAGCGCGAAGGCAATGCCGGTGCTGCCTGGAGAACGGATGCCAAGAAATCGGGCAAAAGTGGTGTTATGGGTGATATCGGCACCCACGCATTTAATCTTACAGAATATATTACCGGATTGCAGGTAAGTGAACTTTGTGCGAACCTGAATGTGGTGGTTGATGGTCGCGCCCTGGATGATGATGGAGCTGTACTTCTTCGATTCAATAATGGCGCTAGTGGTGTACTAATGGCAACCCAGGTAGCCGCAGGCGAAGAGAATAATCTGGCAATAAGGATCTATGGTGAAAATGGGGGATTGGAATGGCACCAGCATGAACCTAATAGCCTTTTACTTAAATGGTATGATAAACCCATGGAAACATTAAGGGCAGGTTCTGCCTACCTGAGTGACCTTGCAAAACATAATTGCCGAACTCCCGGAGGGCACCCCGAAGGTTACCTGGAAGCATTTGCCAATCTATATAAGAACTTTACGCTTGCATTGTGGGCCAGGCTCGATAATACAACTGCAAAAGATGTGGTGGAATTTCCATCCGTTGCAGAAGGTATACGTGGTATGGCATTTATCGAAAATGTTGTCAGAAGTAATGACAGCAATGAGAAATGGGTAAATTATACCATCTAAGTATCAGGATGAACGCATCTTTGTGACAATACCCGTCGTGGAAAAACCTTCCACGATGGGGTTGATCACAACCCGTCCACCATTCTCCATTACTTCCTTGTGGCCAACAACTTCTTCAACGCGGTAGTCGCCTCCTTTTACAAGGGTATGGGGTAGTATAGTTGTTATGAGATCAAAGGGAGTATCTTCTTCAAAAATAATTACTGCATCCACCATTATCAGAGATGCAATAAGAACAGCACGGGAATCCTGATCATTGATTGGACGTTCAGGACCCTTATTGAGCCTTTTAACAGAAGCATCAGAATTTACCGCAACAATCAGAATATCGCCTTCCTGTGCAGCCTGGGAGAGAGAATAAATATGACCGCGATGCAGAATATCAAACACGCCATTAGTAAAAACGATCCTTTTACCAAGGAATTTCCAAATGTTCACAGCTTTCAATAAATCCGGAAGCCTGAAAATTTTGGTTGGTATAACGGCAGCATTCATCATATTTTTTGATTGTCGGATTGAGAAATAGGAAACATATCTTTTTCGGGCCTTACTTTACGCTTGCCAGCATTGATGGCTGGTAATAATAATAATGAAAGGCCTCCGGATAAGAGTATCAGGAAAGTTTGGGCAAGCCAAAGTAACCAGCCAAATGCTTTACCAATATTTTCCCCTAATCCATAAAGTACCATGGTTTCCTGCACGAGAATAGGATAAGCGCCAATACCTCCCTGTGTAACGATCATGCCTACACTACCCAGAGACAATACTGAGAAGGAGGGGAGCCAGCCGTATCCACTGGTGGGGTCCATCGCATAAAAGCCGATGCGGATACTTGCCAGGTACAAAAACCAGATCAGGAAAGTATGAAAGAAAAATCCAGCTTTATTTTTCACGTATCTAACACTGGTAACACCTTCCCATATCCCTTTGACAACAACCCTTATTTTCTTAATAAAGCCGATATGAGAATATTTCCATAGGGCAAACCAAAAACCGGTTCCAATAATTAATAATATGGATAGAATCATCAGGATGCGGGTATAGTTTATTTCGCCAGTACCCCCTGTGAGAAGGTCATTGACCATATCGCCGGCAAAATTTCCAATAACATCTATCTGCGAGAAAATAGTGATAAAGAATACTATTACAAGGCAGATAAGATCGAAGGCCCTTTCTGCAACAATGGTTCCAATGAGTTTATCAGCAGGTACCTTTTCATAGCGTGCAAGTATTGTACATTTAAGTACTTCACCAAGCCTCGGAACGGCCAGGTTTGCAAGGTACCCTACAAGTACTGCAAAATAGGTATTGAGGTTTGAGGGTTTATACCCCATGGGTTCCATCAATATCTTCCAGCGGATGGCCCTGCTGTAATGACTAAGTAATAATGCGAGTGAAACTGGAACAAGTAGCCAGTAATTTGTCTCCGCAAGGGCTGCCTTCATTTCATTCCAATCGGCCGGACTGATCTTACCAATGCTCCACCAAACCAGAAAGATCCCCAGCCCAAGGAATATTGCATATTGAAGAAGGCTGCTGATCTTTTTGTTCATATGGAAGATTTGGTACTATAAAGATAACAGCAAGGTATTACCCCGCCATTATAATAAGTTCCCCTCTTTTGGAAACACTATCCACGGTTGGAAGGCTTTGGCTTTCTCAAAATCCATGCGGGCATATGAAATAATGATAACAATATCGCCAACGGAACCCTGCCTTGCAGCCGGTCCATTCAGGCAACAAACCCCTGAACCCCTTTTGCCCTTTATAAGGTAGGTCTCAATCCTTGATCCTGTATTTACATTCACAACCTGGATCTTTTCATGCTCAATCATATTTGCCGCATCCATAATGTCTTCATCAAGAGTAAGGCTTCCTACATAATGCAGGTTCGCTTCTGTAATGGTACAGCGATGAACTTTCGATTTTAATACTTCAATATCCATTTACCGGGGTTGATTTATTTACGCTCCGCAAGTTAGTATTTTCCAGGAATGAATTTAAGGGATTAACATATTATCGATCAGCCTCACATTGTTGAGAAATGCCGCAACAAGCGCCACTAGTGGTCTTTTGCCATCCCATTCATCCAATACTTCCAGATTATCAGCCGCTGCGATCGCAACATAATCAACATTGAAGCCATTACTGCTAAGTGAATCTTCGGCAGCTACTGAAATGGGGAGGAGGGGGCCCGCATTTACAGTCTTCTTTATTCTTCCCAACACTTCCGCTATCTGGGAGGCTTTCTTTCTTTCCTGTTCATTCAAGCGCATATTACGACTACTCATTGCAAGCCCATCGGCTTCACGCAGTGTTTCACATGTATGAAGCCTTGTTTTACTATCAATTATTTGAAGAAGTTTTTTGACTACCATGCATTGCTGATAATCTTTCTGACCCATAAAAAGATCATCTGCCGGTATAATTCCAAGCAGTCGATTCATCACCTGGCACACGCCCTGGAAATGACCGGGACGATATTTGCCTTCAAATATGGTCTCCAGGTATCCAAGGTCGTAGTTAGGTAGCTGATCAACGCCATTGGAGTATATATCTGTCACTTCAGGTAGAAAAAGATAGTCCATTCCTGCTTTTTCCAGGATCTCAATGTCTTTTTCTAAGGTTATGGGGTATTTTTCAAAGTCTTTTGGATCATTGAACTGGGTAGGGTTCACGAATATGCTGCAAACTGTAATATCATTATGCTGTTTTGCAGCTGCCATCAAGGAAAGATGGCCGTCATGAAGGGCACCCATCGTGGGAACAAAACCGATTGTACCTTTTTGCAGTGCTAATGCTCTCAGTTCCTTAAATATGGCGGTTGCCCTTTTGATCAGGATCATAAATGAAGGTTTTTAACATCTGGGGTTGCCCTAATTCCGGTTTTTCAGCTAAAAAAATATACCTTTGCAAACTATTTGACTGAAAAATCAGTGCTGTTTTCACCAATCGTAACCGATCAAATGTCAACAAAGAAAAGAATTTTATTCATTGCCAACGAAATGTCGCCTTACCTGGAGCTGACAGAGTTTTCTGAGATCGTGAACAGGCTGGCCATCAAATCCAATGACAATGGTTTCGAAGTGCGTTGCATTATGCCCCGGTTCGGTACCATTAATGAACGCCGTCACCGTTTGCATGAAGTTGTACGATTATCCGGTATCAATGTATCCGTAGACAATGATGACTTCCCTCTGCAGATAAAGGTGGCATCACTTCCTAACGCCCGTCTGCAGGTTTATTTCCTCGATAACGAAGACCTTTTCAAACGAAAATTTGTTTTCCATGATGAAAAGGAGACCTGGTATGATGATAATAGTTTGCGGACAATTTTTTTCTGTAAAGGCGCCCTGGAAACTGTTAAGAAATTCGGATGGCCCCCGGATATCATTCATTGCAGTGGTTGGATGAGCAGCCTTATTCCACTGTTCCTAAAAACCGCTTACAAAAAGGAGCCGGTGTTTGGACACAGTAAAACCGTTTTCACTATAGGGCAAAATACCTTCAAGGAAAAGCTGGGTCCAGAATTTCTCAAGGCTGCGGCTATCCATGCCAATGTTAAGGAGAAAGACCTTGAACCATTCAAAGAGGGTACTAATGCTGCTTTGTTTCGTGGTGGTGCTACCTATGCTGATGCAATCAGTTTCGGTGCAGAAAAAGTTGACAAGAAACTTGCGGATGAATTTTCAAAAGTGAAAGGCAAGAAGATTCTCGCATACAATGCTGAGTCTGATTTAACAGACTATTTACAACTGTATACCGACCTTGCCAAGTAGTGTTTTTTGGCCATCCAAAATTTTAGACTAATTAACCGGTTTTTTGTGAAGAAACTCCTGTACAGCCTTTCCTTATTAATTGCTATCGTTTTTTATATTTCTTCCTGCACCAAAATCAGAACAACTGATCTGGGTGGAGAACTTATTCCAGCAGTGGACAATGTCAACGTATTTGATACCACTCTCGAAGTCATTACTGAACTTTATCAATTACCCGACAGCACTCGAATAACAAGAACATCGGATCATGCTCTGGGAATTCTAAACGACCCTGCCTTTGGTAAAACTACCGGTGAGATGTATTTCAAATTGCAGCCGCAGTTATTTGGTAGTTATCCATTCGGGAAATCGCGTGATAGTCTTATTGGCCTCGACTCGGTCGTGCTTTCCTTAAAGTACAAATCATTGTATGGTGACAGCAATTCGATACAATCGATACGTGTTTTTGAAATAGACCAGGCTGCAGCATTCAAGGACTCGTTGCAAGGTTATATCATTAACTCAGCTCCTTTTCTAACTGCTGACCTGTTGGCATCTAAGGAGAATCTTTTATTCAATACGCTGAACGATAGTTTAACCTATATAAGAATTAAGGACACTATAACTACAAGCAGTGAATTAAGGATAAAGCTTCCCAATGACTTCGGGATGCGGCTTATGAGTTATGATACCACTACTTACAAAACCGATTCGGCTTTCAATACAAAATTCAAAGGATTTGCTGTAAAGGCAGATGAAGGATCCTCCATCAAAAGAGCCCTGGCTTATTTCAATCTGGCAGATGGCAATACAAGGCTCAGCTTTCATTACCGTACAACGAAGAATGCGGTTGCTGATACTGCCGTTACTGATTTCATCCTTAGAGGATCAGGCAATGCTAATCTGGTTCAGCGTGATCCTACCGGCACAGATTATGGTAATGCATTGGTAAATGGTACCGGAAACCAGGAAAAATTATTCCTGCAGACTTCACCCGGCTCCTATGTTTTAGTCAAGATTCCGGGGCTCAATGCTCTCTCCAACAGGCTGATATATAAGGCAACCCTCATTACTGAAAAACTTGAGAGTACTGAAGACAATATCTTTAAAGTACCTAACCTCCTTTTCCTGGATGCCGTTGATAGTGCTAATAATAAATTTCTAACTATTCCTAACTCATTTGAGCCCCAGGATAATTCAGCCTTTGGTTACAATCCGGCTCTTTTTGGTGGATTCCTTGCCAACAATCGCTATGAGTTTGATCTCAGCAGATATGTTCAGGGTATTGTAACCAGGAAGGAGAAATCCTATTCGCTCAGGATGTATGCACCTTATATCACCCGCCCAACACTTGCTGGTACAGCTGATATCACGCGCTTTATTGCTTTGAATGGCCCTATTGCAGCGGGAAGAGTAGTTGTTAGTGGTGGTGCTCATCCCGTGAAGAAAATGCGACTCTATATTGTTTACTCCAAATTATAAGCAGCTGGCTTATATTTGCCCCGAATTTTTAAATCTATCATTAATGCCTTACTTGTTTACATCAGAAAGTGTTTCTGAAGGACATCCCGATAAAGTGGCTGACCAAATTTCCGATGCACTGATTGATAACTTCCTAGCATTTGACCCCCAATCAAAAGTTGCCTGTGAAACTTTGGTAACTACCGGACAGGTGGTATTGGCTGGTGAGGTTAAATCAAAAGCTTACCTCGATGTACAGGAAATAGCCCGGGGTGTTATCCGCAAGATCGGATACACGAAAAGTGAATATATGTTTGAGGCTAATTCATGCGGTGTATTCTCTGCTATACATGAACAGAGCTCTGATATCAACCAGGGAGTGGATAGAAAAAAGAAGGAAGAGCAGGGTGCCGGAGACCAGGGTATGATGTTTGGATATGCCACCAATGAGACAGAAGATTATATGCCCCTCGCACTGGACCTTGCACACAAACTATTGCAGGAACTTGCTGCGCTGAGAAGGGAAAACAAACACATCAAATACCTGCGTCCGGATGCGAAAAGCCAGGTTACACTTGAGTATGATGATAATAACAACCCGGTAAGAATTGATGCCATCGTGATTTCTACACAACACGATGATTTTGATTCAGAGGCGAAGATGCTTGCTAAGATCAAAAAAGATATTATTGAAATTCTCATTCCAAGGATCAAGACCAAGTATAAAAAGTACGCGAAGTTGTTCAATGATAAGATCAAGTACCATATTAACCCCACAGGCAAATTCGTTATTGGAGGTCCACATGGAGATACGGGATTGACCGGGCGTAAAATAATTGTTGATACTTATGGTGGCAAAGGTGCCCATGGGGGAGGTGCATTCAGTGGAAAAGATCCATCCAAGGTAGATCGCTCCGCAGCTTACGCAACACGACATATTGCGAAGAACCTCGTTGCTGCCGGCGTTTGTGATGAAGTACTTGTGCAGGTCTCCTATGCAATAGGAGTGGCACAGCCAATGGGCATTTATGTGAACACATATGGCACAGCAAAAGTAGATATGACCGATGGCGAAATAGCTCGCATCGTGGAAGGACTGTTTGATATGCGCCCTTATTTTATTGAGCAACGCCTCAAACTTAGAACACCTATATATAGTGAAACTGCCGCCTATGGTCATATGGGAAGAAAGCCGGAAATTGTAACTAAGACCTACCGCTCTCCTGATGGAAAGGAAATTACAAAAAAGGTAGAGCTATTTACCTGGGAGAAACTGGATTATGTTCCTAAGGTTAAAAAGGCCTTTGGATTGAAATAAGTAAAAGCTGCCCTGGGGCAGCTTTTACTTATTTCATATATTTTTACACAATGAGAACCTTCCGACAGCAGCAACACAGACCTAAAAAAAATACGCTTATCATTGGTCGTGATAAGGTGATTGCTGCTATGAAGGAAGGAAAGCAGCTGGAGCGTATCTATCTCTCACAAACTGTTCATGGTCCTGAAATTGAAGAAGTCAGGACACTGGCCGCTGAAAACCAGGTTCCGGTCAATAAAGTTCCGGTTGAAAAACTAAATGGATTTAATATAAGCAACCATGGTGGTTGTGTGGGAGTAATCGCTAAAGTTCAATACCAGGACCTTCAGGATACCCTTTCCTTCATTATTGAAAGTGGAGAGATGCCCTTGTTGTTAATGCTTGATGGAATTACAGATGTGCGGAACATTGGTGCTATAGCGCGAACAGCTTACTGTTGCGGCGTTCATGCAATCATCATCCCCGACAAAGGGATTGGCGCCCTCAATGAAGACGCCATCCTGACTTCTGCCGGTGCATTGGAGCAAATCGCGGTGTGCCGGGTCAACAGCCTTATGAAGGCAGTAGATACACTTCACCTGAATGGAATAAAAGTATTCGCCAGCGAAATGACGGCAGAAACCAGCATATACAGTTGTGATTTCAGGGAACCTGCTGCCATAATCATGGGTGGGGAAGAAAAAGGAATCTATCCCGCACTCATGAAAACTGCTGATATTAGTTTTCGAATACCCATGACAGGTAATTTTGAATCATTGAATGTATCGGTTGCTACCGGAATGATCCTTTATGAGATAATGAAACAACGATCCTTATAATATTCCAAATCCAAGGCTGATATAATAGACCGCACCAATGGCAGGATTTCCAAAACCACTTCGGTAATAATGATTTGTAATATTGGTACCTCCCAGTTTGATCATTGACTTAAGCGCAGGAAACTTATACGAGATTTGAGCATCAACAGTAGTAAATGCGTTCACTGGTCCGCTAGCCATTTCACCCTCCCAGAAAAAGCTATCCTGCCAATGAAGGGTGAAGCCAAATCCCAGTTTTTTTGATTTGCCTATGCCTGTATTACTATAGCCGGCATTTAGCCTGTATTTAGGAGTATTGAAATAAGGTATAAAACCTTCTGCAACATTTCCTATTTCATCAGAGTATGCATTTAAAAACAAACTGTTTGTTGCGTTGAGTTTGTATTGTATTCCTAATCCAAATCCATAAACTTTTACTTTATCCTGACCATTGGTAACAATGGAATAAATTTCACCAGTTGAGGGCTGGTAAAGGGTGGTTCTGCCAAGAAAGTCTTTGTATTGTCCCCAGTATGCATAGGCATCCAACATAAATACATCATTCCATAAGGCCTTATAACCAATTTCAAAAGATTGATTGCTTTCTGGTTTCAATTCTGTAAAAACATAAGGTGTTGGTTTTGGTACTTCACCTACAAGCTCATGTACTGGATGCTTATCCACTTCCATATAATCCTTAATCCAGGGCAGCCCTCCCAAAAGAGTATAGCCACCAACATTAAGTCTAATGTATTTTCCTTGCGTTGATGCGAAGCGATAGGCAGTCTGGTATGACAAACGGATATTATTATTCTTTGCCACCCTGATTAAAGCTGTGAATCTCGGGGTGAACCTGGGTTTGAAGTCATCGTTCTTATCCCACCTCGCGGAAGCGGAGAGATTAAGCCGTTTGTTCAAAAGGTCTTTCGATACCTGGGCATAGGCACCAATTTCCTGGATTGTTATGGTGCCCGCAGTATCAATAAACAAAGTGCCATCAGAGTCAAGAATGTATTTTTTCCAATTGCCTCCTACAATCACATCCGCGAATTTTACCAGATGCGTAAAGTTATATTGCAATTCGGTCATCCATAATTGTGATTTTTCTTTAAAGAGTCCGCCGTCTGGTATTGGCGTTTTCCTGATCGCATCAAATGCCTGAATAAATTGAACACTACCAGGTAATGCCAGATCACGGTCTGCATAGGCACGTGCTGCCTGGTGTGCCTCAATCTCCCCGAGATTATTTGCCCTGGCCTGTAGATATGCTCCCGTATATTGTGGATACCAGCTTTGCATTGGATTGGCACTATCATAACTAGGTTTAAGCGCTTCATTAAGATATTGCCCTGTAATATTGGCTGTATATGCTTCCCCTGCATCCTCCTGGGTGGTGAAACTTCGGATAAACCAGTTACGGTGCTTTAATTCAAATTTGTATTGGCTGATCATGATCTCTTTTAAGGCATACCTGTTATTACTTGTATAAACTGTGTTGCCCTTCGACCAGTTTCCCAATACGATAGCCTCTAACGCAGGTGTTATACGATAATGGAGTGCACCAGATAGTCGTGTATTTTTAGCTTGCGGATCTATAAGGTGTTTCTCCTCAAAACCGGTACGCGAAACCATCAGAGGTTCTGGTGGCACAATGCCGCCCGGGTTGAGTATCGCAAGAAGAGGACGAATATCAACGGATGTTTCATCCCCATAAATATTTACGCCGTTGTAGTTTGGGTCTGAATTACGGTCACCTGATTTTACCCGTCCCGTAGCACCCACGCCTTCATAGTTTGTGCCATCATCAGCAAGCCAGTCATCACCTTTAATGAACTGTCCCCCAATCTTAAAGGCAAACTTATCATTAAAAGCTTTGGCAATCCGAAAACTATAATCAGAGAGAAGGGAAATCTTCTCACGTTGTTTTTTATCAACATGCATCACTCCACTCCGGGCCTGAAAACTAATGCCCTGGTTAGCAAAAGGATCCTTGCTGGTGATCAGGATGGTCCCATTCATTCCCCCCGGACCATATAGTGCAGATGAAGCGCCGGGCAGGATCTCAACATTGTCAACATCAAGATCAGTAGGTCCCGTAAAACTTCCGATAAAAAAATTAAGCGCCGGTGCCTGGTTGTCCATTCCATCAACAATTTGGTTTACCCTTGGGCTGCCGCTGTAGTTAAATCCACGGGTGCTGATAGTTTTAAATGTTAGACTGGAGGTTGTGATATCAACGCCTTTCTGAAAGGCTGCGATATCATAATAGGAGATAGCTGGTGATTGAATGATCTGAGCACTGCCATAGCGTTCAATAGAAACCGGTGATTCCAATATACGGGTAGGCCGTCGATTTGCTGAAATAATTACCTCATGCCCAATTGAGTGCTGTGGTACCAGTTCTATGCGCAGGGGTACAGTATCATTGGCCTCAAGTGAGATACTGTCGTATCCGATAGAACTTACAATAAGGGAAACCGGGAAGGCAGGAACTGGTAATCGGAATTCGCCCCTGTTATTGGTATAAGTTCCGGTGGTTGTGCCTTTTATCAGTACTGTAACATTGGAAAGAGCCTCATTGCTGGATTGATTGAATACTTTGCCCCTTACATACTGGCTCCAGCCAGGTAAGGCTGCTGGCAAAGTTAAGCACAGTGCCAGCAGCAGATTGAGTAGATTCTTTTTCATGATTTAAGGTTTAATGGTAATGGGGATAGGCTCATTTTGTCATTGCCAGTTCCGCGAGCCGATTATAATTTGATTGGAATTTTTCTCTTTTACCTTCAATAATGAAGGTCTTCTTTGTAAGGGCACCGATTAGTGTTCCAGCTGCAGCGCCAAGAACACCATACACAATGGCACCTCCCGCGGCTTTTTCTTCTGCTGTCATGGCAAAAATCCAATATTCATCAGGGTTGTCATCCCCCGATGCAAATCCCAGTACTGTTCCAAAAATGGCTCCTGATCCAAGGCCAATCAGGGCGCCTCTACCTACTCTTCCCTTTCTTTTGAATTTCATGGATTGTACCTGATCTGGACTCAACACATAATTTTGGCTTAAAGAAGTGGAAAAGGGCTGAATGTAAATGGAATCAGAAGTTACCCGCGAAAGATAACCTTCAACGAGTTTACCATTGGTTTCAACGACGGTCGATTTGTAGATGCGTACTTTCCTGGCTCTGGAGGAACTGTCTTGCTTTTGGGCGAATCCTGTAAAAAGGATGAATATCGCCAGGAGGGTTGTTATTGTCTTTTTCATAGACCAAAACTAACTGTCGGGACTAGGGGTATAAAATGGGATTATCATAGCGTTAAAACCAGAATTGCATAATTCGGTGAATGCCTGGGTTTTTACTGCCAGTAGGATATTGATTATTGCAATAAAAGGAGGTATATTTAATAGAAGTTGGTAAATTTTACTAATGTGAAATTGTGATTTGGTAGAAATTCCCAAAATCTGGTTATGGAAAACGGCAATGTTCAGGTAGCGTTCTTTCAGCATCTCAAATCTCAGTTGCCTACGCATGTATCGTTGGTAGAAGAGATAGCAGATTTGCTGAATATTAGTACAGATAGTGCATATAGAAGACTACGTGGGGAGAAGCCAATAAGTTTTGAAGAACTCCAGAAGCTTTGTATGAAGTACAAAATTTCTCTGGATCAGCTTTTTCACCTGCAGTCTGATACATTGATTTTCTCAGGTCGAAACGTTGGCCAGCCAGATTTTAAATTTCATCAATACCTGAATGGTGTTGTAAGTAATTTGCAATACATGAATACGTTTGAGAAGAAGGAAATCTTCCATCTCAATAAAGATGTTCCAATTTTTCATTTTTTTTATTTTCCCCGACTGGCAGCATTTAAGCTTTATTTCTGGCGACGTTCTATTGCACAGGATGAAGAACTCCTGAGCCATAAATTCAGCTTTGATCTTATTGATGAGGAATTATTGAAAGTGGGAGAAAAGATGGCCGATGCATATGCACAGCTCCCATGCACTGAAATATGGAATATTGAAAATATTTCTGCCAGCCTTATGCAGATCAATTATTATAAGGACTCTAACCTCTTTCAATCCACTAGTGATATTCATGATGTTTACCAGGACCTGGAAAAATGTATCGACCATATTGAATACCAGGCTGAATTAGGTTACAAGACCAGCCCTGATGGTAAAGTACATTACCGTCATATCCCTTACAGGATATATGTAAATGAATTTATACTAGGCGACAATACAATACAGGTTAAACTCAATGACACGCTGGTTACTTATCTGACACATTCTGTGTTCAATTACCTGAATACCCGCGACAAACAATTCAATGAAAGCATCTCGAAACACTTTCAGAATATCATCCGTAAATCAACACTGATAAGCGATTCGGGAGAAAAGGATCGCCGCCGTTTCTTTACTGCTATACGCGCAAGAATTAATGAAAGAAAAGCTGCAATTTCGTAGGCACAAAATGTTCGCTTTACATGTTTGATTCCCTACAATTGGTTGAGTGCCCCCGGGATGCTATCCAGGGTTGGCATTACCCGGTTACCACAGAACAAAAAGTTCGTTACATCAATGCCCTTTTAAAGGTTGGATTTCATACCATCGACTTCGGAAGTTTTGTATCTCCAAAAGCTATTCCCCAGATGGCCGATACAAAGGAAGTTCTTGCTGAACTTGATCTTAATGTTACACAATCTTCGCTTCTTGCAATCATCGCTAATAAAAGAGGTGCTGAGGAAGCGGTGTCGTATGATGCAATCCGCTACCTCGGGTTCCCTCTTTCAGTTTCAGAAACATTTCAGCAACGTAATACCAATAGTTCCATTGTCACATCTCTTAAGATAGTGGAAGAGATCCAGGATCTTTGTTTGCATCGCAATAAAGAACTCGTGGTTTATCTTTCCATGGGTTTTGGGAATCCCTATGGGGATCCATGGTCCGCTGATATCGTATTTGAAAAAGCATCAATACTGGCCACTATGGGAATTAAAATAATATCCCTGGCCGATACTGTTGGAGTGGCCACTGCCAGCCAGGTATATGATCTGACATCCCACCTCATTAGAGAAATGATTGGGATAAGAATTGGTGTACATCTTCATGCGGCTGCAACTAACTGGCATGAAAAAGTTGAAGCAGCATTTAAGGCAGGCTGTCGCCGGTTTGATGGTGCCTTGAAAGGTATTGGAGGCTGTCCAATGGCAGGAAATGCATTGGTTGGTAATATTGATACAACTAACCTCGTTTGGTATCTCGAACAGGAAAAAGTTATAACAGGGCTAAATATGCAGGCCCTTGAAGAGGCATCAGAGATAGCTAATGAAATTTTCCTTTAACCTGCGTGCAATGAAATTTATCACAGATATAACCATCAAAGGCCCGGAAACACCCATAGAATATAGAGACCCTATCTTCCTTATCGGTTCATGTTTCACTGAGCATATTGGTAATAAACTTCATGATCTAAAGTTCAACGTAGTTCAGAATCCACACGGAATTCTCTTTGATCCGATCAGTGTTTGTAACAGCCTTAACAGTTATATTGAACGCAGCCATTATCATGAAGATCATCTTATACTTTTGAATGAGCTATGGCAGAGCTGGAGCCACCATTCAAGGTTTTCAGGAACAAATAAAGCTGAAGTGCTTAGGATTATCAATGAGTCTCAGGATATTGCTTACTCACATCTTAAGACCGCCCGATGGCTGATTATCACCCTGGGTTCCGCCTTTTCTTACAGGCTCTTGGAATCTGAAAGGCCAGTGGCAAATTGTCATAGGGCTCCTTCACAGTGGTTCCGAAAGCATATGTGTACTATAGATGAAATTGTAAGTGCTCTTGACAATACCCTCTACCGTTTATTCCACTTTAATCCTGATCTGAAGATAATTTTTACTATTAGTCCGGTGCGTCATTTACGTGACGGGGTTATCGATAATAACAGGAGTAAGGCAAGGCTACTGGAATCGGTGCATCATCTGGTCAACAAGTTCAACAGGCTATATTATTTCCCCGCCTATGAGCTTGTGATCGACGTGTTGCGTGATTATAGATTCTATGATATTGATCTTGCCCATCCAAATTACCAGGCCACTGAATTTGTTCTGGATGCATTTCGGAAACATTATATTTCCGGGTCATCACAAGATCTCATTGAACAAATACAGCAGATCGTCAATGCAAGACGTCATAAGCCCTTTCAACCTCAAACTCAAGCACATCGGCAATTTCTTCACAACTTTGCAGTAAAGGCCCGTCAACTGCAACAGGAGCACCCATACCTTTTACTACAGGAGGAGATTGACTTTTTCATGGCCTCATAAATCTGTTTCTAACTGTTCAAGCAACACGAGTTGATGAAACGCTTTGATGAGGTGGTCTTCTTCATTAATTGGATCTTCACCCAGCTTGTTTGAAAGATATTTAATTGTGTGTTCAAGCGTTTTCCTGTACTCATTAACGAGGTTTACGTAAGATAGGTTAGTGAGGTCTTCTGGTTGATGAACATAATGAGATTTTTCACGCAAACATGCAATTATATGTGTGGCTTTTAACAGGTAGCGAATGTTAGCACGCAGAATTGTTTCCTCAAAAAGTTGATAGGTATCATTCAAACTGGTCATGAAAATCTATTTATGAACTTAATGAATACGATCACCCCTGATCTCAAGGGTGTGCATTATTTCCACTTCGTGCCGGAGCCATTCATTCCATCGGTGTCGGACTTTTTCCCGATCAATATAATGCTCTGCGAGTTCTATGAATAGCCTGTAATGACCTGCTTCGCTTTCCATAAAACGACGGTAAAATTTTCTAAGGTATTCATCACCCAGTCCCTCGCTTAATCTTTTAAAACGTTCACAACTGCGTGCTTCAATAAGCGCCATTGTTAATAGCCTGTCCAGAAACCGGTCCTCCGGATGGCCGTCTTTTTTCTGAAAAATAAGCAACTGGTTTACATATTCATCTTTTCTTTGTTTTCCAAGTTTCAATCCCCGTTTATTCAATTCCTGCAGTACCAGCCTGAAATGCCCCCATTCCTCTGACACAATAGGAGCTAGTTCCCTGACCATCAGTTCTCTTTCACTGTATTTCTGTATAAGTGAAATGCAGGTAGTGGCAGCTTTTTGTTCACAATAGGCATGATCGGTTAATACGGCTTCTAAGGAGATGGCGGCCAGGTCAACCCATCTGGGATCTGTGGGCAATTGTAGCCCCAGGATATTTTTTACGTCGCTATTTTCAGTCAATTCCATCATGAGCCTTAATTTGCCGGTAAATTAAATATTCCGGATGAAAGAAGCATTTCTTGAAAGGAAACTTGAGGAAAGAATGAAAGAGGGTGCTTTAAGGCAACTCACCATACGCGAGGAAATGACCGATTTCTGTTCCAATGATTACCTCGGCCTGGCACGCAGTTCCCGAAAAAATGATTTTAATAAATCACCGCAATTTTCCCTGGAAGGCTTGTCGCATGGAAGTACCGGGTCACGTTTATTATCTGGAAACAGCGCAATGGCAGAAAGTATTGAATCAATGATTGCCAATTTTCATGATGCCCCTGCCGCGCTGTTGTTTAATTCAGGCTATGATGCTAATACAGGAATACTTTCAGTGCTGGGAAGAAAAACTGACTACATTCTGTATGACAAGCTTTCACACGCGTCAATACGAGATGGTATCAGGCTCGGGTATGCAACTGCATGGCCATTCGAACACAATTCTATATCGTCACTGATTAGCAAAATTCAACATGCCAGGCAGTCAATCCAAAATGCCGGAATAGACGGTGAGATATTTGTGGTAACAGAATCAGTTTTTTCAATGGATGGTGATATCGCTCCGCTGGAAGAAATCGCGGATATTTGTGGCCGTTATGGTGCCCATCTTGTTGTTGACGAGGCCCATGCCCTTGGTGTAATTGGAGAAAGGGGGGAAGGTTGCTGCCAGCAGCTTAATGTGCATGCTAAATGTTTTGCCAGAATATATACATATGGAAAAGCTGCCGGGGCACATGGTGCGGCAATACTGGGGAGTACGCTTCTTAGGGAGTACCTGCTTAATTTTGCCCGATCGTTCATTTACACCACGGCATTACCCCCGGTTAGTTTAATTGCTATCAAACATGCATATGAGCAGTTTCCGGAAATGCTGAAAGAAAGAATACACCTGCATAAACTTATTGGTATCTTTCGTGATGCTGTACTTGTTCATGAAAAACTGGATTCAAATACCGCCATTCAGGGCGTGATTTTACCGGGGAATGATGCGGTACGATTGTTGGCAGAGAAAATTCAGGATGCCGGGTTTGATGTAAGGCCCGTCATGTATCCAAGTGTACCGAAGGGAAAGGAACGTTTGAGGATTGTATTACACGCTTATAATACCACGGAAGAACTCCAACGGCTTATCGGGCACCTTCAATAGCTTATTTCATCATGAAGAGAACCAGAAGTACCATAAAAAGCAATCCCAATATAGTTTTGCTGCTTAAAAATTGTTTGGTATAATTTGTTTTCATAATGATGCGTTTATAGATGAGGTCCAGGGTCATAAATAAGACATCAAAAACATCAGGATGTTTACACATAAACCTGTTAAATAGAAATTAATATTATTTTTAGCCAAAGCAATAAAGACCCAATGAGATTACTCTTCCTGGCTGGTGCCGCACTCTTTACCATCGGATTAATATACGTATTGAATGGTAGCCAGGTTTTACCAGCCCCGCTGGGTAAACTGCTGAGCCCGCAGCATGGGGTTTGGCAGAACGCCGAAGCAGTTGATGCATCCTTTGATGGTGACATTAGTATTCGTGGATTAAAAGGCAATACTGATGTATACATAGACGAAAGACTTGTTCCACATGTTTTTGCCGAACAGGAGGATGATCTCTATTTCGTTCAGGGTTACCTGCATGCTAAATTCAGGTTATGGCAGATGGAATTCCAGACACATGCTGCAGCGGGTAGGCTTAGTGAAATTTTGGGAGAGGGGCCGGATAGCAGAATTCTTCAATATGATCGAAGCATGCGGAGGCTGGGTATGGTGTACGCCGCAGAACGCTCTATGGCGGAAATGGAGAAATCACCTGCGTCTAAAGCACAATACGAGGCCTATTCCAATGGAGTGAATGCATATATTGATCAAATGACCGAAGCAGAGTTGCCTCTTGAATATAAACTTCTGGGGTATTATCCCGAAAAGTGGACCCCATTTAAAACAGCTTTGTTCCTGAAATATATGAGCTATGATCTTGCAGGCAGGGAAGATGACCTTGAATTCTCCAATGCACGTGATAATTTTTCTAAAGTTGATTTTGAATCAATATTTAATATCCTGTCAGACTCACTTAAACCAGTTGTTCCTAATACAATTGAGAATCCTTATCCGGCAGCACCTGTAGTAGATCTGTCTCCACCTGCAAATGCGGATTCTTTGTATTATTCATTTCGTAATGATAGCCTCACTGCTGCTGATCCTTTTAAACCCGCCCGTGAAAATGGCAGTAATAACTGGGCTGTAGCTGGAAGCAAAACAAAAAGTGGCCGCCCGATCCTGGCAAATGATCCACATCTGGGTCTGAACTTACCTTCCTTATGGTTCGAAATGCAGCTAACCACTCCGGAATTTAGTGCCTATGGGGCCAGCTTTCCGGGCTCCCCAAATGTGATCATCGGGTTCAATGAACATATTGCTTTCGGATTTACAAATGCTGGCCGTGATGTGAAAGATTATTATGAGATACAGTTCCAGGATCAGGGAAATAATGCATATCTCTATAATGGCGAATGGAAACCATCCACCAAACGGGTGGAGATCATACGCATTAAAGGGCAGCCAGTCCTGAGAGACACCGTTGTATATACTCACTTCGGCCCTGTTATGTACGACCATACTTTCAAAGCTTCAGAAAGGGAAGTTCGCAATCTAGCCGTAAGATGGAAAGCGCATGACAGAAGTAATGATGGCCTTGCTTTTTATGGCCTTAACCATGCAAAAAATTATGAAGAATATCTTGCTGCTATCAGAAACCTGAGCTGCCCCGGACAGAATTGCATTTTTGCTTCCCGCAGTGGGGATATCGGTATCTGGCAGCAGGGGGAATTCCCCGCAAAATGGCTGCGTCAGGGTGATTTTATTATGCCAGGAACCGACAGCAGTTATATGTGGAAGGCAATGATTCCCCAATCCGAAAATCCGCATATGGTTAATCCGCCACGTGGATATGTGAGCAGTGCAAACCAGCTTTCTACTGATAGCAGCTATCCTTATTATACAGGAAATGTATTTCCAGTTTACCGTGGATATATAATCAACAGAATGCTTGATAGTGCATTCCAAATTACGCCCGAGGATATGATGAATATGCAGTGCGATAATTATAATGTGAAGGCTGAATTTGCCAGGGATATTCTGCTTCGTACTAATACCAACGTACTGGATGAAACAGCACGCAAATATTTTGAAACCTTCAGAAGCTGGAACCTGAGAAATGATATCGGGTCAATGGGAGCAACTGTTTTTGAATTATGGTGGCAGCAACTACAACAGTTGATCTGGAATGACGAATTCTCATCAGCCGGCGTTCCATTGCCCTGGCCCTCTGAGTACGCCCTGGTTGAATCTCTGAAAAATGACAGTGCCTATAAATTCACTGATGATATCAATACTCCTGCAAAAGAGTCGCTTGAGGATTTGCTTGCACTTTCTCTGAAAAAAGCAAGTGATTCCCTATCACGGCTTGAGCGGGAAGGAAGAGGACAGTGGGAGAAGGCAAAAGATACCCGTATCACACATCTTCTTAAAGTCATCGATCCGCTTAGCCGATTGCATGTACCTGTAGGTGGTGGAAAGGGAATAATTAATGCAACCAACCGCGATAACGGACCAAGCTGGCGTATGGTTGTACACATGACTGATGGTATCGAAGCATATGGAATTTATCCGGGCGGACAAAGCGGCAATCCGGGTAGTCGATATTATGATAATTTTATTGACGACTGGGCCGCAGGGAAATACTATGGACTGTGGATGATGAAAAAAGAAGAAAACAAAGACAAAAGAATCCTTTGGACTATGCGTTTCCGAGCAGCCTGACCAATTTTGAAACAACTAACAAGTACAGATGAAATTCCTGATTTCCCTTCTCCTGACAGCTCTTCTTAGCTTTGCCCTGAGTCTTTTTTTACCCTGGTGGATTATTGCAGTGGCAGCATGTATTGTTGCGATATTTATATACCAACATCCGGGAAAAGCTTTCCTGGCGGCATTTCTATCCCTTTTTCTTTTTTGGACCACCATGGCATGGTATATAAGTTCCGCTAACGAAGATATCCTGGCTTCTAAAGTATCAATGGTAATACTGAAGCAGGATAATCCATTTCTACTGATTCTTCTTACAGGTTTAATCGGCGCCCTTGTGGGGGGATTAGGTGCTCTTACCGGAAGCCTGGCCAGATGGACGATGAATAATCAAAGACAATAAAAGTTATTAGCCATTAAACTCAAACTGTTTTATTAATTTTGCATCCGTTCAGGAAATTTTGTTCACAAGGTAAGTGTCCTTAAAGTTTCAAATAAAGATGCCCGTATTACACAATCGTGTCTCCCAGGAGGAGCTGAAAAAACGTTTAATGGAAGAGTCCGAACCCCGGACCACTATTTCCTTTTACCAATATTTTTTTATTGAGAACCCGCAGCAGTTCCGTGATCAACTCTATCGCCAGCTGAATGCATTGAAAGTATTTGGTCGGATTTATGTTGCTAATGAAGGGATCAATGCGCAGATAAGCGTTCCTTCATCCGATTTTGATGCGCTTCGCCAGTACCTGTACTCCATTCCTGAACTAAATGGTTTGCGTCTGAACATAGCTGTGGATGATGACGGAAAATCATTCTGGGTGCTGAAAATAAAAGTGCGTGATAAGATCGTAGCAGATGGAATTGATGACCCTGCATTTGATATGCGTCGTAAAGGCCGTTATGTAGATGCTGTCACATTCAATCATCTCACTGATGACCCACAAACCATCGTCATTGATATGAGAAACCACTATGAATATGAAGTGGGTCATTTTGATGGAGCAATAGAAGTACCCAGCGATACATTCAGGGAGCAATTACCAATGGCGGCAGAAATGATGGAGGCACATAAAGATCAGAATATCATCATGTATTGTACGGGTGGAATAAGATGTGAAAAGGCAAGTGCATATCTTTTGCATAAGGGTTTCAAAAATGTATTTCACCTTGAAGGCGGTATAATCAATTACGCAAATAAGGTTAAGGAAGAAGGATTGACAAATAAATTCAGGGGGAAGAATTTTGTATTTGATAATCGTATGGGAGAGCGAATCAGTGAGGAAGTGCTTGCCCATTGCCATCAATGTGGTGAGCCAGCCGATACCCATGTTAATTGTGCCAATGAAGCTTGTCACCTGCTCTTCATCCAATGTAGCAAATGTGGCTTCACCTACCAAGGATGTTGCAGTGAGGAATGCCAGGATTTTATAAAACTGCCGGAAGAAGAACAGAAAATACTGCGTAAAGGCATCATGAAGGACCAGAATGTTTTCAATAAAAGCCGTGCGAGACTCAGGCCGAAGAAAATCTCTTAACAATTTATTGGTGGGGAAAATACCCCTCCTTTTTGGGGAAGATGACCATGGAAAGGGTGGCTGATAGTGGTAAATTTGGGTTGTGCTTCTAAACCTTAATTACCACATCGAAACCTTTTATTATGAAAAAGAAAATTGCAATTATCGCGACCGCGATACTCCTGCTGGGAGTAACATCAACCAGTGTTGTAAATGCAAACCCCGAATTGCGCAGCACTCCATCCAGCACTTTTGGAATCCTGGATGATTCCTCAGTTTCTCCAATGACAAGTTTTGCTAATGCCCTGGTTTTATTAGACAAAAATCTCTTCCGGAAATTTGACAAAGCTTTCCCAAGTGCATCTAATGCCAGTTGGTACCGGGAAGGTAAAAAAACAAAATTCTATTTTAACCAGGGTAATAGAATCATCCGTACCAGCATGAATGACAGGGGACAGTTTGATTATATGATCCAATATTATCCCGCCACAGAATTGCCTGAAGATGTTGCCCAGTCTGTTCAGAATGAATTCAAAGGCTATGTTCTCGACAAGGTTACTGAAGTTAATATTGATGAAAAAAATGCATATGTCATTATCATCAAAGGAATGCGGGATTGGCTAAAAGTAAAGTTCCTGGATGGTGAAGTAACTGTGATGAACACTTTTACTTATGATCATTGAAAAAAGAAGATTTTTAACTCACCGGATGCATACGCGTCCGGTTTTTTTATTGTAGTTCCTCATACTTGGTTTTCCTCAGCCTTCTTTGGTATTGCTTTCCTTTTCCGAAATCGAAATAACGCTAACTTTGCCGGTCCGGGTAATTCACCATTACCAGGATTACTTGATTATGAAACTATTTCCTGAATCGGCTATCGTACAACTGGAATTCGAAAAGATCCGGACCCTGCTCGAACAGCATTGCAAAACAGAATATGCAAAGCAGAAAAGCCTGGGTCTACGGATTCATACGCGGTTGTCATTCATCGAAACAGAACTTCGACAGAGCCATGAATTCAGGCAGTTATTACAACACTCGGTATATTTCCCCAACGACTTTGTACTAAACTTGGCCCGGGAACTTAAATTACTGGGTATTCCAGGAGCAGTGTTGTCGGGAGAACAGTTTGTACATATTCGCAAACTCGCCGAAAATATCCAGAATATTTTCAGATGGTTTGATAACGAACGCCGCCTCGCCTACAGCGGGCTTGCGCTGGTGCTGGAAGGTACTTATTATGAAAAGCAAATCAAAGACAGGATTAACGAAATTCTTGATGAGCAAGGCGTCGTAATGGACCATGCGTCGGAGGAATTACGCCGCATCCGCGTGAGCCTTTTTAAAAAAAGGGGAGACCTTCGCCGGGTATTTGAACGAGTGGTTCAGAAACTTAATAAACAAGGTTACCTCGCCGATATTGAGGAATCTTTCCTTAACGGAAGAAGGGTGCTTGCAGTGTTTGCAGAACAAAAAAGAATGATCAAAGGAATCCTTCACGGTGAAAGTGATACAAGGAGAACTGCTTTCATCGAACCTGAAGAGACCATAGAACTGAACAACGAAGTCTATTCCCTTGAAAACGAAGAGCAGCGTGAAATTTATAGGCTTTTGCGCACACTCACTGCTGATTTATCGGGCCATGCCGACCTCCTCAAGACCTATCTGCAGGTTGCCGGAGAATATGATTTTATACGTGCTAAGGCAAGGCTCGCGCAAGATTATAATGGTGAATATCCTATGGTGGTTGACAAAGCTCATATCCACGCTGTGAACGCCTACCATCCACTGCTCTTTATTTATAATAAGCGATTGGAGAAACCCACCATTCCTGTGAGTCTTACCCTCGACGATAAGAACCGTATCCTGGTAATCAGTGGACCCAATGCAGGTGGGAAAACCGTAACCATGAAGACCATTGGCCTGAATCAAATGATGGTACAGGCGGGATTACTTGTTCCGGTTCATCCTTCTTCGGTATTCGGCATCTTTAAACAGTTAATGATCCATATTGGTGATACCCAAAGCCTGGAATTTGAATTGAGTACCTACAGTTCCCATCTCAAGAACATGAAGCATTTCATGGAAACAGCCAATGGCAAAACCTTATTTTTCATTGACGAACTGGGAAGTGGCTCAGACCCTAACCTCGGTGGAGCTTTTGCAGAAGTTATAATGGAAGAACTCGCGCGTAAACATGCCATGGGTATCGTTACCACCCATTACCTCAACCTCAAGGTGATGGCGAATAAAACGCCTGGAATAATTAATGGGGCTATGGCCTTTGATGAGCAAAACCTGATGCCCATGTATAAACTTATCATAGGGAAACCCGGCAGCTCATACACTTTTTCTATCGCAGAGCGCATAGGGCTTGAAAAACGCCTGATTGAACGGGCTCGACAGATGGTGGATGAAGATCATTTTAGTCTCGACCGACTTCTCAACCGCACTGAACAGGACCTCCGGGAACTCGAGTTGAAAGAAAAGGAACTCACCAAATTATTGAAGGAGAATGAGCGCCTTAAAAAAGAAATGGAACAGGTGCTTGATAAAGAGAAACATCGCCAGCAGGTGGAACTACTTAAAGAGCAAAACCGCATCTCTGAAGAGAAAATGACACAGCTCAAGGATATGGATCGAAAAATGAAACAAATCCTTATTGAGTGGAAAAAAACAACGGATAAAGAAAAAGTTATGAAAGAAATGTTCTCATTACTTTTTAAAAAGGATGAGAAACAGGTGGTAAATAAACTTCAGAAAAAGATTGAATCGAAATTTGACGAGGTGGGTGGCGATATACGTGTTGGTATAAAAGTTAAGATGAAGCGGAATCACCAGGTGGGCGAGGTCATTGAATTAAGGGGAAAACGAGCTGTAGTAAAGATCGGGCTCCTTCCAATGCAGGTCGATATTAAGGACCTCGTGGCGGTTAAAGAAAAGCCGGTAATTGAATAATGGCGTAACATAGATTATTTTAATTTCATATACGGGGATAAAGTTTTTATCTTACCACATCCTTAGAAAAAACGGGTAGCTCTGAACTGTAGGCATTCCTTATACCTAAAACAGTTACTATGAAAAGGTTTATCCGGATTTCATTTGCATTTCTCCTATTTTTCATTTTCTCCCAACCACTTCAATCACAGCTTATTAAAGATCTACAAAAAAGAGCTGAATGGAAATTGAAGCAGAAAGCCAATCAGAAAGTTGATGATGCCATTGATAAAACAGTAGATGGAAAACCGAAAAAGAAGGATACCTCTGCGAAGGAAAATGACAAAGCCAAAAAGAAACCCAGCGATTCAAGTGCCTCGGGCAGTGTAGAATCTGGTATTAATGGAGATTCCAAAAGTTCTGCTACCAAGTCATTCAAATCATATTCCAGGTTTGATTTTGTTCCTGGTGAGAAATTGGTAGTATATGAAGACTTTAGTAAGGATGCCATCGGAGACTTCCCAATGCATTGGAATACTAATGCTGGTGGAGAGGTAGTTTCAGTGGAGGGAAGTGATGCACGTTGGCTTAAACTGCCCAAGGAGGGAATATTCCATCCCGAATTCATTAAAGATCTTCCAGAGAATTTCACGCTGGAATTTGATCTCATGTGTACGGATCCGTTTAGTTATTATTCTACTGCCCTGATGGTGAATATGGTTCAGCTAAATAACCCCGCAGAGTTTGAAAACTGGGGTCGTTTCATCCGTTCTGATAATAAAGGTGCGCGCTTTTCCATCCATCCTACAAGTGCAGGAAATGGATCAGGGCGCCTTGAATTCTTCTGGATAGAAAATCGCAAGGAGTCAATGAAAAATGAGGTGGATGTGAGCCAGTTCCATGCTAAAACTGATAATATTGCCCATATTGCCATCTGGCGACAAAACCAGCGTATGCGGATTTATGTAGATGAAGAGAAAGTGTTTGACCTGCCAAAGGCAATTCCACCATCAACAAAATTGAACGCCCTCTTGTTTTCTTTGGGTGGCTATCACAACAAAGAAGATCATTACCTTGTAAGCGGAATAAGACTTGGCGTAGGCGCTCCGGATACCCGCCATAAACTGATCAATGAAGGAAAATATTCAACAACCGGGATACTCTTTGATGTGAATGCTGATAAGATAAAACCTGAATCCTACGGAACATTAAAGGACCTTGCAGCAGTGCTTAAAGAAAATGGAGGTGTTAAGGTTACAGTAATTGGTCATACTGATAGCGATGGTGATGCTGGCAGAAACATGGAGCTCTCCAAAAAGCGTGCGGCAGCGGTAAAAGCAATCCTTGTAACTGAATTCGGAATTGATGCATCACGAATAGAAACAGATGGCAAAGGAGCTTCACAGCCCGTGGGCGATAACACAAAGGCTGAGGGAAAGGCACAGAACCGCAGGGTGGAATTTGTCAAACAATAGCTCAATCATAACCACGATAACAATGCCAGCTTATATTTCTGCTACGAATGTATATAGGACTGTAAATGGGATATCGTTTCTGCCTGGTTTGCTATAACAGCTTTGATGACGTCATTCACTGAAATTATACCAACCAGTGATTGATCATTAAATACCGGCAGGTACCGGATATTATTGACGGACATCAGTTGCATGCATTCTTCAATGGAGCTATCGGGACTGATCCTTGGAAGATCTGTACTCATGATATCTGAAACCATGGAATCAGTGGATGATTTACCCTTGAGAATCACTTTTCTCGCATAGTCGCGTTCTGTCAGCAAGCCTTTATATTGATCCTCTTCCGTAACCAGGATAGAGCCTATGTTGTTGTCTGCCATGATCTTTAATGCATCGAGAACGGTAGTGGAGGGTACAACACTGATGAGCTGGCGATTTTTGCGTGCCAGTATATCTGCTACTTTTTTCATACAGAAGCTTTAGGATTAAGCCTTAAGGTACATATTTATTGGGATAATGTGAAAGATGCCCAGTCCTTATCTTTGGGCCTGACCGAAATGACAAAAGCAAGCTGATGAATGAAGAGAAGCAACGACTGAACGATCCTCTCTGGAAGAAATGGGGGCCTTATGTATCAGACCGTCAATGGGGTACTGTACGGGAAGATTACAGCGAGGATAGCAATACCTGGGAAGCGGTTTCCTACGATATGGCCCGAAGCTATGCCTACCGGTGGGGCGAGGATGGTATAGGAGGTATTTCCGATGACCACCAGAATCTTTGTTTTTCTGTGGCACTCTGGAATAAAAAAGATCCCTGGCTGAAGGAGAGATTGTTTGGACTTACAGGACCCCGGGGAAATCATGGAGAGGATGTTAAGGAGCTTTATTACTACCTCGATTGTTCCCCCTCGCACTCCTATATGAAAATGCTTTATAAATATCCACAGAGAGCATTTCCCTACGACCAGCTTTACCAGGAGAATGATAAACGAAGCAGGGAAGAACCGGAATATGAACTGCTAGATACAGGAATTTTTGACAAAGGTGATTACTTCGATGTTTTCATTGAATATGCAAAAGCAGACCCTACTGATATTCTCATCAAGATATCAATTGCAAATCGCCATAAAGAAGCAGCCCCCATTTCTGTACTCCCAACTATCTGGTTCAGGAATACATGGGCATGGGGCCGTGATGATTATAAACCCACCATGGAAGCGGAAGGCGCAGGATACATCAAGATTCATCATCAGCGCATCGGACATTATTATCTTTACTGCAACGGAAATAATGAGCTCCTTTTTTGCGAAAATGAAACCAATACAAAGAGACTATATGGTAAGAAAGGTATACAGCCAGTAGCTAAGGATGGTATTAATGATTATGTTGTCAACCGTAAGAGAACAGTTCTCAATAAATCTAAATCAGGTACCAAGGCTGCAGCACATTATAACCTTGTTGTAGGAGCTGGTGAAACAGTTACACTGCAGCTACGTCTTTCCAAACATGCGCTTGATCATCCATTTCATGATTATGATGCTGTATTCTGGCGGCGCATTTCTGAAAATGATGCTTATTATGCCGATAAACAACGCGTTGTACTTTCAGCTGAAGACAGGATGATCCAGAGGCAGGCATTTGCCGGAATGCTCTGGAGTAAACAATTTTATTACTATGATGTAGACCAATGGGTGAACGGCGATCCAAAAAAACCTGCTCCGTTTCATCGCCAATGGGGTCGCAACCACGACTGGACCCACCTCAATAATGCCGACATCATCTCTATGCCCGATAAATGGGAATATCCCTGGTATGCTGCATGGGACCTCGCTTTTCATTGTATACCACTTGCTTATCTCGATCCTGGTTTTGCGAAAAGCCAGCTGCTCCTGCTAACGAAAGAATGGTACATGCATCCCAATGGACAATTTCCTGCGTATGAATGGAATCTTGGTGATGTTAATCCACCTGTACATGCCTGGGCCACCTGGCGGGTATATGAAATTGATAAGGTTAATAATGAAGGTAAAGGAGATATAGCCTTTCTTGAAAGTGTATACCATAAACTCTTACTGAACTTTACCTGGTGGGTAAACCGTAAAGACCATGATGGTAACAATATCTTCCAGGGAGGCTTCCTTGGTCTTGATAATATCGGGGTCTTTGATCGTAGTGCACCACTCCCCGGCGGTGGACATCTTGAGCAAAGTGATGGTACAAGCTGGATGGCAATGTATTGCCTAAACCTTCTGCGCATCTCATTGGAACTGGCAACACACAATCACGTGTATGCGGATATGGCCACCAAATTCTTTGAGCATTTTGTTTACATCGCAAAAGCAGTCAATAGCTTCGGTGAACGTGAATCCGGACTATGGGATGAAAAAGACCAGTTCTTTTATGATGTACTTAAAAAACCTGATGGATCCGAACAGAAACTTAGGGTGAGATCAATGGTTGGATTAATTCCACTCTTTGCTGTGGAAGTTATTGATCACAGCCTCTTTGAACAAATACCGGAATTTGTGCAAAGGCTGGAGTGGTTCCTGAAACATAAATCATCTTATGCCACAGTGATCTCTGAATGGAGTAGTACCTTAAAAGATTCAAAACATTTGCTTTCACTTATAAGGGCCGAAAAACTTATCGCGATTCTTCGCCGGGTGCTTGATGAAACTGAATTTCTGAGTGATTATGGCATCCGGGCATTGTCTAAATACCATGAAGAAAAACCATTTGAAATAGAAGTGGAAGGCAATAAATTCGGCGTAAAATATCTCCCGGGCGAATCAGATAGCAGCATGTTTGGCGGCAATTCCAACTGGCGGGGTCCTATATGGTTCCCACTAAACTACCTGCTTATAGAATCATTGCAGCGTTATCATTATTACTATGGAGATGCATTGAAAGTAGAATATCCTACCGGTAGTGGAGCATTTCTCACGCTCGACCAGGTAGCTGATGAACTTGCAGCAAGACTGGTTAGAATATTCAGGATGGACAAGGATGGAAGACGACCCCTTGCCGGTGAATTTGACCTTTTGAATAAAGACCCGTATTTCAAAGATTATATCCTGTTCTTTGAATATTTTAATGGTGATAGCGGTAAAGGAATCGGGGCTTCACATCAAACAGGATGGACGGGGTTGGTGGCCAAATTACTTCACCCACGTCATTAAGGTTTTATTAGTAAAACATCATGTATGAAGAGTTCAGCCAGCTTATTTATGGTTGTTGCATTTTTTCTTTCTGTAAACTTTACTATGGCCCAGCGTGGTAAAACAGCGCGCGAACTCGGTATACATATTGGTGTTATGAAGCCTGGTAACGGCAACACTATTACAGATGTTGCAGGAGTAAAAGTTGGACATATTACTTTGCTGCAAGGCGACTCAGTGCGCACTGGCGCCACTGCCATAATTCCTCATGAGGATAATCTATTTCAAAATAAGGTTCCTGCGGCCATCTTCAGGGCCAATGGATTTGGAAAACTTGCCGGCTCAACACAGGTGGAGGAGTTGGGTAATCTTGAAACACCTATTCTGCTCACTAATACACTGGCAGTAGCCGATGCTATGCAGGCAATTATTGACTTTACACTTAAGCAAACAGGAAATGAGAAAATACAATCTGTAAATGCCCTGGTGGGTGAAACAAATGATGGCTGGCTTAATGATATCAGGGGTACACACCTAACCAGGCACGATATGATTAAAGCCATTGAATCTGCTTCCGGTGGGGTAGTAGAGCAGGGGGCTGTGGGTGCGGGAACCGGAACTGTATGTTTCGGATTTAAAGGCGGTATTGGCAGCTCCTCCCGCAAATTGCCGGAAACACTTGGCGGATATACAGTGGGAGTGTTGGTGCAAACAAATTTCGGAGGAGTACTACAGGTTAATGGGGTGCCGGTAGGAGAAGAACTTCGTCGGTTTTCATTTAGCAACCAGCTTTTGAATAATGTTGATGGATCCTGTATGATTGTGGTTGCAACCGATGCTCCACTTGATGCCAGAAACCTGGAACGGTTGGCAAAACGTGCATTTATGGGATTAGCCAAAACCGGTGGAATTGCATCGAATGGAAGTGGAGATTATGTAATTGCTTTTTCTACTTTTAAAAGCAATCGTATTCCTCATGAAGCAAAAGAAAGAGAGCAGACTATGGTTGTTTTGCATAATGATCTTACAACACCCGTTTTCATGGCAGCCATTGAAGCAACTGAAGAAGCTATAATTAATTCGTTACTTATGGCAACAACTACAAAAGCAAAAGGAAAGATAATAGAATCATTAACTCCCGCCATGCTACTACCTATTTTAAAAAAATATAACCGTCTTCAATAATAATGAATCGTTTCACACTTATCAATGATACCCTGGTTCCTGCTGACCAGGCATCCATCCATGTTTCAGACCTTGCACTGCAAAGAGGATATGGAATATTTGATTTTTTCAAAGTAATTGAGGGAAGACCGATATTCCTGGATAATCACCTTGATCGGTTTTATCGTTCTGCCTACAGGATGCAGCTCCAGCCAATTCTTTCTGAATATGACCTTCGCGAAAAGATCTCAGATCTCATTGCTGCAAACAACCTAGAGCAATCAGGTGTCCGAATTACCCTCACTGGTGGTTATTCGGCAGATGGATATACTCCTTCGCGCCCCAACCTTGTAATAACTGAGCAAACCCTGACCCTGCCTTCTTCAATTCAGGAGCCAGGAATTAATCTGATGACATATTCCTATCAACGCCAATTGTCCGATATAAAAACCATAGATTATCTCATGGCCGTTTGGCTACAGGATAAAATAAGGGAAGCTGGTGCATCCGATGTTTTATACCATTATAATGATTTGATTACAGAATGTCCCCGTGCAAATTTTTTCATGGTTAACTCTTCCAATGTATTAATAACACCAGCAAATTATATTCTTAAAGGTATTACCAGGCAGCAGATTCTCGAGATTGCCGCAGGGGAAATGAAAGTAGAAGAACGTGATATACGTAAAGAAGAAATTTTCGACGCAAAGGAAGTATTCATCACAAGTACAACCAGGCACCTGCTACCGGTTAAATCAATTGATGGCAAAATAATTGGAACAGGAACTACCGGTGATACTACCCGATTTCTCAGCAATAAATATAACCAAAGGGTTTATGGTAAATGAAAAAGGGATGAACATTCGCTCATCCCTTTTATTAAACAAAGAGTAAAAATTTGCGTATAGGCGTAATGGTTATTTATTGAATGTTGTTCCTGAATTCAAATCACCTGTTGGTATCAATCCGCCTGATGGAATCAGTCCACCGCCAGATTGAACACGGCCAGATTTTCTGTCACGTGAACGGCCAATTGCATAACCTGCACCGGCACCTACTACACCACCAATAATAGCACCACGGCCACGCTTGTTCTTATCAATTACAGCACCCGCTCCCGCACCAACAACACCACCAATCACAGCTCCTTTTGCAGCGTCACTCCATCCCTTTTTCTTTGCTGGTTCCATCGCAGCATTTTCACTGGGTATCTCATAGCTGCCGGTTTTCTGCGGAGCAGAAGAATAGTCGGTGTTTGCGTTTCTATTTGTTCTTTTAACTGCTTTCCTTGCTACAGCTGGCTTTACTGTTTCTTCAACTGGATTAACTGTAGTAAGTTTTTCTCCAGCCTTTTCTTCACCAGGCTTTTCAATGGTCTGGCAGGCTGCCAGTCCCCCGATCACGATCATTGAGTAGATAATTTTTTTCATGTCTTAGATTTTAGTGTTTAAAAATTATAAGTCATGAAGTCCAAATTTGGGACCATTGTGCCAGTTTTGCCCTCCCCTGATAGCCTATTAACAAAGGATTCTGTTAGCTGTTAAATTGACGATAAGTATGACCTTTTTCATAAGTGCTGATTAAACCTTTTAAACCATTTACAGTCCTCACATTCTAGCGCATTTTTACCCGCAAAACATACATGTCTGCTGTAATGTATAATGTTTTGTCATCATCGGCTAGTGCCACATTTGAACATGCTTCCGGAATACGGATTTTACCAAGCACACGGGCATTTTTATCAAAGATCCAAACACCCCCCGGACCAGTTGCAAAAACATTCCCACGTGCATCTACCTTCAAACCATCCGGACCACCCTTGTCTGACTTTCCTGCCTCGGTGGCATCATAAAACATTCGGGGATTGGTCAATGAATCATTCGTGACAACATCAAATGCATACCATCCCAGTACAGGTGCTTCAGAGTTGGCAACAATCAGTGTTTTTTCACCAGGAAGGAATACTATGCCATTTGGACGCTTTATCGAATCAACCAGAAGGCTTACAGTTCCATCTACTGCAACTTTATATACACCCTGGTAAGGGGCGGCTTTTGTAGAATCATCAATATAACCAGGAAGTCCATAAGGCGGGTCGGTAATAAAAAGATCGCCGTTGCTCCGGTATGCTGCATCATTGGGACTGTCAAATTTTTTCCCCTGATAACTGTCTGCGATTGTTATAAATGTGGGGCGTGGAGCATCCAGTGGAGCATCCATTAACGCTATGCGTCTGTCGCCATGCTGGCAAAGCACAAGTTGGCCTTTACTGTTGAGTAATAATCCATTTGATCCGGGCTCTCTGCCACCTTCACCACTACCTGTAAAACCACTTGGCTGTAAATAAATTTCCTTGCCTTTAGTTTCTGTCCATTTGTAAATGGCATTCCTCGGTATATCAGAATACAACAGCATTTTATGTGCATCCACCCACAATGGTCCCTCGCTCCACTCAAATCCATCAGCAATGATCTCCACAATAGCATCCTTACTTATGATCTCATCCAGTGCAGGGTCGCTTCTTTCAATTGATCCGATGGTCTTATACGCTGGCTGGCTGCCGGAATTGCAGGCCGAGGCAATAAGTGTAACGCTTAAGATTAAACGTATTATAGTATTTGGTTCTAGTAGATTTTTTTGAAACATGGCATGCAATTAAGGGATAATGAATTTACGATATATCTCCAGCTTTAAGTATTTTAGGGTACAATCAATCACCACAGCATATGAATCGTCGTAAATTCCTGAAATTGTCTTCAACGGGTGTTTTGGTTTCATCGATGCCTGTTTTCCCATCTTTTACAAAGTATGCAAAATACCGTACCGCTTTAGTTGGCTCAGGATGGTGGGGGATGAATATTCTCCGGGAAGCAATTGCGGCCGGAGAGTCTAATGTTGTGGCACTCTGCGATGTGGATGATCGATATCTCCTTCCGGCAGCGGAAGAAGTTAATAAATTGAATGGCAATCGGCCAAAAACCTATAAGGATTACCGTGAGATGCTTCAAAAGGAACGTCCCGAGATCGTTATTGTAGCAACACCAGATCATTGGCATCCATTGATCACCATTGCTGCACTGGAGGCCGGTGCGCATGTATATGTGGAGAAACCCATCGGTCATACCATCAATGAAGGCAAAGCCATGGTGCGAGCCGCAAGAGCAACCAACCAGGTTGTTCAGGTGGGAACCCACCGGCGGGTATCACCTCATAATATTTCCGGGATGGAATTCCTGAAATCGGGGAAAGCCGGTAAGATTGGAATGGTGAGGGCTTTTGTTCATTATGGTGGCGATGCCGGAAAAATAATTCCGGACTCTGAAGCTCCAAAAGGATTGGATTGGGATGCCTGGTGTGGACCAGCTCCTCTTCGCCCTTATAATGCTGCAATCCATCCAAGAGGATTTCGACAATTTCTCGATTACTCCAATGGTCAATTAGGTGACTGGGGTATTCACTGGATGGACCAGATCCTTTGGTGGACAGAAGAAAAAGGACCCCGGAAAATATTTTCTTCTTCCGCCCGACGCATAAAGAGTGATAATACGGATGCACCCGACACCCAGCTGGTAAATTATGAGTTTGAATCATTCAATGCAGTATGGGAACATCGACTCTATGGTGCTAATGAAGCCGAGAAAGCTAATGTGGGTTGTTATTTTTATGGAACGGAAGGAACCTTCCATATGGGTTGGCAGGATGGATGGACATTTTATCCCGCCGATAAGAAAAAGTCACTGATACATGCTGATCCCGTGCTACATACTGTTGACCATCATAATGTAAAGGAACTTTGGGCCGACTTCCTGGCTTCAATTGCCCAAAAGCGCAGGCCGGTTTGTGATATTGAAATTGGTCACCGTTCAACCAATATGAGTTTACTGGGTATGATTTCAGCGAAAGCGGGGAGGAGCATCACTTGGGATCCCGAAAAGGAAATGATTCCGGATGATGAAGCTGCTTCGGCATTATTGAAGAGAGATTATCGCGCTCCCTGGATATATCCTTCTGCATGATTGAATTATATATAAGATCCATTAATTTCCAACAATAAATTTTGTACTTATGCCAACCAATCGTCGTGGATTTATTACCAATTCTGCAAAAGCGCTTGCTGGAGTATATGCTGCATCCATTGGATTCAGTGCTAAGAGTTATGCACGCATAATTGGAGCAAATGATCGGGTAAGAGTTGGAGTAGTTGGTTTTTCAGATCGCTTTCGTCATTCTCTGTTTCCCTGTTTCCTGAATCATTTCAGGGAGCAGAATTTTGATATGGTGGCTGTTTCCGATCTCTGGAAAATCAGGCGTGAAGAAGGCGTTGCCATGCTGAAGGAAAAATTGGGTCATGATGTTACTGCATGCAGAAATAATGAAGAATTATATGCTTTGAAGAATATCGATGCCGTAATGATAAGTACCGCCGATTTTCAGCATGCACGCCATGCAATAGAAGCCATTAAAGCGGGTTGTGATGCTTATGTGGAGAAGCCATTTGCAGAAACGATGGAAGATAACAGGGCAGCATTGAAAGCCGTTAGGGCATCAGACCGCATTGTACAAATTGGCTCACAACGCAGGAGTGGTTCTAATTATATGGCTGCAGATAAGTTCATCAGGGATGGAAAATTCGGGGCAATAACAATGGTAGAACTTACCTGGAATGTTAACCAGCCGGGTCGCTGGCGCCGGCCAGCCCTTGTAGCGTCATTAAAAAAAGAAGATACTGATTGGAACCGTTTCCTGATGAACCGGCCATTTGAAGCATGGGACCCAAGAAAATATCTCGAATACCGTTTGTTCTGGCCTTATTCCTCCGGTATACCAGGTCAATGGATGAGCCACCAGATCGATACCGTTCACTGGTTCTCTGGTCTTAAACACCCCCGTAGTGTGGTTGCAAATGGAGGTATTTATATGTGGAAAGATGGACGCAGAAATTGGGACACGCTTACTGCTGTATTTGATTATGGCCCTGCTACTGACCCTTCCACCGGCTTCCAGGTTACTTTTGGTTCAAGAATGCATAATGGAGAAGAAAGACCTGCAGAAATATATTATTCAAACGGTGGAGAATTGAACCTGATCACCAATAAGGTTTCTGCGAAAGGTGGACTTACAGAAAATTTCGCTGCCGCTATGAATATGCCCCCCAACCTTTTGCCTGAAATAAATCTGGCCGATACAACAACACAGGTAGTAGCATCAGCTAATACCGGGGGTGATACACTTACATCTGCTCATGTACTTAACTGGATGGAATGTATTAGGAGCAGGAAACAACCTAACGCACCCGTGGAAGCAGGCTATTATCACTCAATTGCCAATATTATGACAACAGCTGCATCCCGAACCGGAGATAAAGCAATCTTTGATGAAAAAAACCAGGAAGTAATGGTGGACAATAAAATTTTTAAATATTGATGGAACTACTGTATTGAGAACACCAATGATTCCAGGGGTGCAATATCAATATTAATGGATCCAATGCCATTCTTAATTTGGAGAGTGGTATTTCTACCTGTCAACTCATCCTTAAGGGTGTAACTTGTTTTCGCTAGCTTCCATTTTTTGATAAGGGTATCGGGCAAAAGCAAGTCACCAGTAAATCCATTTTTGTTACTGAAATTAGCCAAAACTATTAGTTGTTTTTCCGCCGACCATCTTACAAACGAAAACTGTTTGTCAGAGTAGGTTTTATTTTGTTGGCGATTAAATTGGTGGATCTCTTCATAATCACCCATCAGCACATTATTTGATCGGGTGAAATTTAAAAGTGTGCTGTAAAATTTTTGCAGTTCCTTCTCCTCCCGGGTAAGTAGTCCACCATCAAAATTTCCACCATTCATCCATCGCTGGTGGGTTGGTACCCCAATATAATCGAAAATGCTGGTACGGGTTGGTTTACCGAATCCCGCATTTTCATTACCGGCTTCACCTAATTCCTGGCCGAAATAAAGCAGGGTAGGTGAACTGCTGATCAATGCAGATACCACCATAGCTGGCTTTGCCTTGTCAGGATCACCAGCGAAACCGGAGCTGGCAATTCGTTGTTCATCGTGGTTTTCAAGAAAGTGCAGCATATGGTGCTCAATATCTGCCATTCCTTTCTGCAATGCCACCAGGTTATCGGTGCTGCCATTGCCCTGTATGATTTTCCTTAGCGTGTCATACATTTCAACTTTATCATATAGATAATCCATTTTACCCAGCTTGATATAATTTCTATATTCTGCCGGGTTGTAAATTTCAGCAATAAGTGTTGCATCCTTATTTCTCATTTTAATGGCTGCATTCATATAACTCCAGAATTCAACAGGAACCATTTCTGCCATATCGTAACGGAAACCATCTACACCAAAATCCAACCAGAATAATGCGATATCCCTGAATTTTTTCCAGGTTTCGGGCACCTTCTTATTAGCCCAGAATGCATGATGGTCCTCTACCGGAAGCGAGGCATAAGAAAATGGTAGCGTATCGAAATCCTTTTTACCATCGGGTCGGATACCATAATTGACTTTTACGGTTTCATACCAGTCATCCACATTTGGTTGAGAAAGCCTGCTACCATTACCGGTCCACTTTGCAGGCATCTCTTCAAATTTTCCATCACTCAAAGGATGTGCAGATCCTCCTAATGGCTTATAACCGTCTTTACCTGCAGGCACCTTAAACGCTTCACCTTGTATATAATAAAAACTATTATCCCGATGATATTCCACATTCCGATCATCCCTTGAACCAAAGTCTTCTACACTATCGGGTTTTTGTAACGAAACATAATGTCTTGCCACGTGGTTAGGTACAATATCAATGATCACCTTCATCCCGTTTTTGTGCGTACGATCAATAAGCGATTTGAACTCTTCCAGTCTTTTTGAAGGATCGGTGGCCATATCAGGATTCACATTGTAATAATCTTTTACAGCATAGGGCGAGCCAGCGCGTCCTTTTACAACATCAGGATCATCGGCGCTGATGCCAATTTGAGAATAATCCCGGATCACAGCATGATGGGGTACACCCGTGTACCAGATATGTGTGATGCCCAATTTGCGAATAGCAGACAGAGCAGTATCAGTAAAATCATCGAACTTTCCGACACCATTTTCTTCAATTGTTCCCCAGGCCTTCCAGGTAGTATCCTTATTACCGAACAGACGGGTGAATACCTGGTATATTACGATCTTGCCTCCCTCGGCAGTTGGCTCCGGACTATTTGTGTATTCCGTTGGTGTACATGCCACTAAAGAAATTATTACCAGAAGCAATCCCGAAAATGATCTCATACCTGCATCTTTTGAGTGAACAATAGTTGTAAAAGTATATGAAATCGGAGATATACTTACTAAGGCAAAAAACGCAATGGTGGAGCCGTTGCGTTTGAATTTGAATAATTGATTAATAGTTTAATTTTGCGTTCTCAGGAATATCAACTTTTTGTTCCAAAGGTAGAACAATCACGAAACTGGCCCCTTCTCCTTCCTTGCTATATGCAGTAATGATTCCCTTGTGTTTTGCTATAATTTTCCGGGCTATTGCAAGTCCAATTCCGGTTCCTTCATATTCATGCCTTGAATGGAGGCGCTGGAAAATTGTAAATATCTTTTCTGCATATTCATTGTCAAATCCAATCCCGTTATCCTTGATGGTTATTCTACAGAATTTACCCTTTTTATCGTAGGCATTCGTAAATGAAAGTTCACTCACCCGCGTGCAACTGATACGGATATGAGGTTGTCGGTCATCCCGACTGAATTTAAGCGAGTTACTGATGATGTTCTGGAAAACCTGTCGCATATAACCCGGAACGATATCCGCAACTGGCATATCATCCACTTCGATGATTGCATTTTTTTCATTGATCACAAGTTCTAGGTCGCTCAATACCTCTGCAATAACAGTATTTAACTTTATGCTCTCGAAGCTGCTGTCAGCTGTAAGCTTTGTGAAAGAAAGCAGATCGTTCACCAAAGCTGCCATTCTTGTTGACGACTCAATGATCTTATTCACATATTGAAGTGCACCGGTGGGTAATGTCTGGCTGTGACGGTCCTTGACAAGGTTGCTGAACATTGTTATCTTCCTTAAAGGCTCTTTCAGATCATGACTTGCTATAGAAGCAAATTGAAGAAGTTCACTATTTCTTGCTTCCAACTCGGTGTTGATGGATTGCAATTCCTCCGTTCTTTCAATAACCCTTGCCTCCAGTACATCATTCATGATTTTCTGATCATGAATATCTGTACAGGTTCCAAACCACTTAACAATTACATTGCTGTCATCACGCATAGGAAGGGCTCTTGCAAGGAACCACCGGTATTCCCCATCATACCTTTTGAACCTGTATTCAATTTCATAGGCATCACCTGTTTCAAGTGCTGTATGCCATATTTTTAATGCACGCTGGTAATCCTCGGGGTGAAGCACTTTACTCCATCCTTTGCCCATTGATTCACTTTCGGATAGTCCAGTATATTCATACCACCCATTATTAAAAAAGATATGATTGCCATCAGGAAGAGTCACCCATACCAGTTGAGGCATAAAATCTGTTACAAATTTGAACTCCTGGTTGAGTTTAATCAACTCGTCATTGGCATCCTGGATTGCTTTTCTCGCCTTCACCTGCTCTGTTACTTCATAGGCAAAGATGAGTATCCCATTGATCTTGTTATTCTCATCACGGGTGGGTTGGTAGATAAAGTTGAGATAAATGTCTTCTCTCTTTTTTCCGGGTTCTGTAGCGATATTTAATTTCACCTCTTTCCCAATATATGGCTCTCCTGTTCTGTAAACCTGCTCCACAAGGGAAAGTAGTTTATGACCATCATCATCCAGTAATGTTTCTTCAAAGGTCTTTCCCACAAGGCTGGTTTTTCCAAATAAGCGTTGGTAGGAGGGGTTAACAAGTGTATATATATGGCTTGGACCACTTAAAGTACAGATCATTGCTGGCGCCTGCATAAATAGGTTCTGCAGAATAGCTTTTTGTGCTTCCACATCAGCAGTCCTGATTTGTACCAATTCTTCCAGCTCAGAATTCGAGGCCTTAAGAACTTCATTCTGGCGTGCTATATCTTCCGCAGTTCGGTCAGTGATGGCTCCTAATACACGGTAAGGTCTTCCACTTTCATCCTTAAGAACAGTACCCTTATCAGACACAAGGATGTAGAGTCCATCAGAATTTTTTAACCGGTATGAGATATGAAAATCTTTTGCCCTCCGGATAGCATCAGAAATAGCACCAGATACTCTTTCCTTATCATCGGGATGTATTGCATTTAGCCAGAAATCGATAGTATTGGTTTCCGATCCTTTTTGATAACCAAACCAATTGTAAAAACTATCACTCCACCATATACTGTTCGTTACGAGGTTGCGATCCCAGATAGCATCACTGATGGCATTCGAGATAAGACGGAAACGCTCTTCACTTTGCGCAAGGTCCTGCGTCCTTTCCTTAACTTTCTGTTCGAGGGCAAGGTTTAGGCTCCTGTAACTTTCCTTTGATTTTATCAGTTCGTGATAATTATTCCTTAGTTTTTCCTCACTCTTCTTCTTCTCATTGATATTCGTTAAGCTTATCAGTATGCCATCCATCATAGGTGTTACGATGATATCAAACCAGTTTGTTTCACCTTTAAGATCTAATTGCATCTCCATTTGGAAAGATTGACCATTGTTGATAACCCGGATGCATTTTTCGAAAAACCCTTTCTTCAATACCTGTGGGAAAACCGCCTGGAGCGATTTACCCATATACATTTCGTTTGCTTGTTGCAAAAGTTCATCACTTGCATAGTTGGCTGCTATCCATTCAAAATCTTTGATTTCATCCTGCCTGTTTCTTACCGCCCTAAAGGCCATCACTGCACTCTGGGTGGCATTGAATACGCTATGAATGATGGTGTTTAATTCCCTCACATTCGTGATATCAATAAAGGTTATTACTGCACCATCCACATTATTATCCTGACGCACATAAGGCAGAATACGCATGAGATTTGTTCTGCCATTTATCAGCTGTACTTCTTTTTCAAGGGGTTGTTTGTTTTTTATTACGTTCCCAATGTCCTCCGGGAAATTATTCCCATCCTTAATATTCGTTGAGATATGTGCGATAGGTCGCCCGATATCACTCTCAATCAGGTTGATCATCTTAATAGCGGCCGGATTGAATTTCCTGATTCGAAAATCCCCATCAACAAATACCTGTGCAATTTCTGTACTGCTGAAGTAATTATTCAGGTCATCATTAAGTTCAACCAATTCACGAATGCGGAGTTGATGCTCTGTATTAAGTGTGTGTAATTCTTCATTCAGACTTTGCAATTCCTCATTGGAACTTTGTAGTTCCTCATTGGCAGATAGTAATTCTTCATTGCTTGACTGAAGCTCTTCATTAGAAGTCTCCAGACTTTCTACTGCCATCTGAAGATTGAAGCGGGTTTCTTTTAATTCCTCTTCCAGTTCTCCAATATAACTGGCAGCACCTGCCTCAGGAATAGCGATGTTTTCATGTGCATGGCGGATATGTGGAAGTTCATGGCTCTCGCTTAATAGCACCAGCACATTATTGGTGCTTGATGAGGGACGAACAAAAATATTGATCGGTTTATCGGTGTTTGCACCACCCTTGAAATTGGAAAGCACTACCTCCGTATTTTCCCTTACAGTTTTTCTTATCGCCGCATTAAGACTTATGGAAAGATCCTTTCCTACCATTTTCATCAGGTTCAGCGAAGTGATCCTGTCGGGTAAAGACAGGTATTTCCTGAAATCACCAATAGCTTCTTTTATCTCAAAATTTTTGTCGATATAAAGCGCGGCAAAGCCATATTTCTCCGTCAGAACGGCCCTGAAATCATCTGTAAGGTCTTTAAGTAATACTGCTTCTCTTGCTGTAGAAATAAACTGCATTTCCTTGCCCGTTTTTAGTGACTGGGCCGAAGGCAGCCTTTCTGCATTAAAGCGTGTATCATTTGTAACTTTTTGATAGAGTTTCCATTTACCGTTTAATTCTTTAAATCCGTCATTGATATTTACTGGTGATTCACTTGGTCCAAGAAATAAGTATCCGCCTGTATTTAATGCAAATTCGAAAGTGGTTATTATTTTTTTCTGCAGGATATTGTTCATATAAATGAGCATGTTCCTGCAACTCACAATGTCATTTTTTATAAAGGGAGGATCTTTGAGTACATTATGGCGGGCGAAAACAATTTGTTTGCGTATCCTTGAATGAACAACATAACGATCATTCTCCCGGAAGAAATAACGTTCAATCAGGGATGGATCAATTTCCAGGAGGTTTGAGGCTTCATAGGTTGCTCTTGATGCATATTCAATTGCTTCCTGGTCAATATCTGATGCAAAAATTTTGACTTCCAGGTATTTATCTTCTTTCTGTAACAGTTCATCTATGAGAATAGCAATAGAATAGGCTTCTTCACCTGTACTACAGGCAACAATCCAAATTTTCAATACTTCGCCTTCCTGTTTTTTTCTGATAAGAGGAAGCAGAACATCATTTTGTAATGCATTAAAGCCTGCCTTATCGCGGAAAAATTTAGTGACACCAATAAGGAATTCCTTGCCGAGAAATTTACATTCATCAGCGGAATTATGCAAGAGTTTCAGGTATTCTTCAAAATCCTGGTACCCAAGCATCCCCATACGTCTTGTTATCCGTCGGATTATTGTTGGGGTTTTATAGTTGGTGAAATCCTGCTGGCAATTTTTTTCTATCAGCATCATCACCTCTGGTAACATCTCTTCAGTTGGTTTGCCATCGAGGATCAGCGGCTGAGGCTTCTCATTTATATAATTGAATATCTCCTCCGGCATTAATTCGGGGGTAAGAATTAGGTCGGCCACCCCGGTTGCAATGGCACTGTTTGGCATGCCATCAAATTTCGCCGTTAGTGGATCCTGTACCATTATTAGTCCGCCTTTTTTGTGGATCTCTACAATACCCTTGGAACCATCAGTACCAGTGCCGGATAATATTATTGCAATAGCTTTTGAACCCTGATCGATGGCAAGCGAACGCAACAAAGTATCAACTGCTGTATTTGGGGCTTTCTCAATACTCTTTTCTCCAAGTATCAACTTCCCCTGGTGTATAGTCAGTAATTTATTATTGGGAATTACATATACCGAGTTTTCTTTTACTTCCATCATATGATCAGCCTCAAGAACATCCATATGAGTGTGTTTGGCGATCAGTTCAACAAGCAAACTTTTATAGTCAGGTGATAAATGCTGAATAATGATAAAGCTGAGGTTGCCATTTGAGGGCATATTGTCGAAGAATTCGTGGATGGCTTCCAAACCACCTGCTGATGCGCCAATGGCAACAATAAAATGATTATTCGGGGTTTCTTTTATGTTTAGTGAATCCATAAAACAGGTTTTACCAATCCTCTTGCCAGAATATTTCTCAATGCCAATACGACTGTTTTATTGAGATAATATTAAGATTTTCCTGTATAGACTCTGCCTATTTTAGAAAAGGATCTCAACAGCTAAAAAAAATTTATTCCAGTATTATTTGGGTGGAAATTTCTATTATTTGATGTATTCCTGTTATGAAAGATCCTTTAATCTGTAGAACAATTTCCACAGAGCTGTATTATTAAATGGTTGAGCAGAGATTCTTGGCAGATTTTTAAATTTTACACATTCTGAGTTGGGCTTAGATGGAGATCAGATGGGGACCAGATGGGACCACCCATAATGAGTTCCCTAAGGTTCTCCTTCCATATTCTGAAAAATTAGCTGCTGGTTTAGTGATTATTTATAAAATTTTTTTTTATATTTTTGACGCTTACCAATATATACCCCCTCCCGTACATGAGTAGAACAATCAGGATTTTTGTGGTGGACGACGACCTGGATGATACTGAAATATTCCAGGAAGTTTTATCTTTTATCGACCCAACAATCCAATGCTCTACTGCAGAAAACGGAAGGGATGCGCTAGAAAAACTCTCACGCGTAACATTCATCCCAGATCTTATTTTTCTTGATCTGAATATGCCAAGAATGGATGGCAAGGAATGCCTCAGGAAACTGAAGGAGAATCTGATATTGAGAAATATCCCTGTAATTATTTACACAACCTCTTCACAATCAAAAGATATTGAGGAAACTATGGGGGCAGGGGCAATAAAATTTATAACCAAGCCATTGAATGTTAATGACCTGGAAAAAATTCTTCGTCCCATTGTACTGGGACTGAAACAGCCTACAATCCAGGATTGAGCATCAGGTTTCCCTGTCATAACTCACGAAAGGACCCGTATTTGAAAGACCGCTGGAGCCCTGAACATCCCGCCTTGAATGCGCCCTGAAATGGTCTACCGCGCTTTCACCCCTTGCGGCTGCGGCCAATGCTGAATTTCGCTTCTTTTTAGGCGGGGGATTGTCTGTTTGCTGATTGGGGTTACCTGCTTCATTAATTGCAGGAACCACCGGAGGATTTTCTTCCATACCGGCTGCAAGATTCGGATTATCAGTTGCCATGGTATGCTGATTTTTGTACTATAATTTACGAAAAAATCTGCACTAACCCATCAATAATGACCCCAATCAATTCCTGTTAATGACCATTTTTTATCACGTATATGTCTAGTCAACGGACTGCGTCCGTCTCCGCCAGCCTCAACTTCTATCTTCCACATTAAAAAAAACCAGCTGAAACCATAAGCTTCAGCTGGCGTAAGCGGAGAGAGAGGGATTCGAACCCCCGGACCTGTAACAGTCAACGGTTTTCAAGACCGCCGCATTCGACCGCTCTGCCATCTCTCCGGGCGCAAAATTAGGGTTTGGGAATAAATACCAAAATATATTTTTCGGGACTAAGTTAATTTCGACTGATAAATTGATGGATTTGACGTTGTTAGCCATTGCATGGATGGTTAATTTTCCATAGTCTTAGGGCTAAAAAAATTCTTACCAGCATGCCGCGCCAAAATAAATACCTGCTTCCCTTTATACTGGTCACAAGCCTGTTTTTTCTTTGGGCTTTCCTGCATAATATCAACCCTATCCTTATTCCGCACCTGAAAAAGGCTTGCCAGTTATCAGATACAGAATCTGCCTTGATAGATTCGGCTGTTTATCTGGCATATTTTACCATCGCTTTACCCGCCGGCTGGTTCATGAACAAATTCGGATTTAAAAAAGGTATTCTTTTCGGCCTTCTGCTTTATGGCATTGGAGCCCTGCTTTTTTTACCGGCAGCCGGAAGCCGTAGTTTCAGCTTCTTCCTTGTTGCGCTTTTTGTGATTGCCGCAGGAGCCACCTTTTTGGAAACAATCGCCAATCCTTATATCACTAAGTTGGGAGATCCTTCCACAGCAACGCAAAGACTCAATTTCGCGCAGTCTTTCAATGGCGTGGGGGCATTCCTTGCACCCATCATCGGTGGACAATTCATTTTATCTGGTATAGAGCACAGTCCCGCTGAACTGAGCAATATGCAGGCTAGCGGAACACTCAACGCTTACCTTCAATCAGAAGCCGATACCATCCGGATACCTTATCTCGTGATTGCGATAGTAGTATTGATTCTTACCACGATCTTTTACCTGGTTAAATTACCTGAAGGGGAAGGCGATGCTACCGAAGAACAATCAGAAAATGCAAAATTCTCACTGGCTATACTTCGCAACAGGCAGGTACTTTGGGCAGTGATAGCCCAGTTCTTTTATGTGGGTGCACAGGTTTGTGTGGGAAGTTTTTTTATAAGATTCTCCAAATACGTCATCGATCTTCCTGAAAAACAGGCTGCATTCTGGCTGGGTTCAATTGCCATGGTAGGATTTATGGTTGGCCGGTTCACGGGAACCTTTCTGATGAAATTTATCCGTCCGGCTCAATTGCTTTTCCTCTACGCTGTTACCAGTACTCTTCTGCTTGTGGTAGCAACAAATAGCCAGGGTCATATGGCTGTTTATTGTTTGATGGCTGTACCTTTCTTCATGTCGATCATGTTCCCCACCATTTTTGCACTCGGCATTACCGGACTTGGGAAAGGTGCACGAATGGCTTCTTCACTATTAGTGATGGCAATTGTAGGGGGTGCTATTATGCCGCTGTTAATGGGACAAATTTCTGATCTCACAGGTGGTAATATTCAGTTGGCCTACGTGGTACCCATGATTTGCTTTATGATTGTGGGCTGGTTTGCCTGGTCGCGTTCAAGGGATGAGATGCCCGTTGCTATTGGAGGCGGACATTGATGATTTTGAAAACAATAAATGATGTTTGATTATACTAATAAGACCGTTGTAATTACAGGTGGTGCCAGTGGTATAGGCAGGGCTGCTTCCATTGCCTTTGCAAGAAATGGTGCTACAGTTCATATTATTGAATTGCAGGCACCCGGGTGGGCAGAACTGGAGCAGGAAATAATTGAAGCCGGACATACTGCACATATACATTACTGTGATGTGAGTGACCAGCAGAAGCTACTGGATGTTTTTCAAAAGATAGGCAAACCAGATGTGCTGATTAATAATGCAGGCATTTCGCATATTGGCCGGGTGACCAATACCACGGAAGCTGATTTTGACCGACTCTATAATGTCAATGTGAAAGGGGTATACAACTGCATGTTTGCTGCTATTCCCCTGATGCAGGAAAATGGCGGCGGAGTTGTTCTCAATATGTGTTCTATTGCTGCTTGGGTTGGACTGGCAGACCGTTTTGCCTATTCTATGACAAAAGGGGCAGTGTATGCCATGACCATTTCTGCTGCAAGAGATTACCTGCAACACCGCATTCGGGTCAATTGTATTTCTCCTGCCAGGGTACATACTCCATTTGTAGATGGTTTCCTGGCCCGTAACTATGCAGGGAAAGAAAAAGAGATGTTCGATAAACTTGCTAAATCACAACCCATCGGGCGGATGGCTAACCCCGAGGAAATTGCCAATCTCATGATTTATCTGTGTTCAAATGAAGCTTCCTTTATTACAGGTACAGATTATCCTATTGATGGTGGATTTTTAACACTGAATACTTAACATATGAAACTGATACGGTTTGGAGAACCCGGAAAGGAAAAACCCGGTGTGCTGATAGCGGATAAATTTTTTGATGTTTCCGGCTTTGTACACGATTACAATGAAAGCTTCTTTGAAAATGGAGGCATTGCCCACATTGCGTGGATGATGGATCAATACAAAAATATGCTGCGGCCAATGCCTGCAGGAAGCCGGATTGGTGCACCGGTGGCCAGACCCTCAAAAATCGTTTGCATCGGACTCAATTATGCCGACCATGCGAAGGAAACCAATGCCACACCACCCGCAGAACCTGTTGTTTTCATGAAATCTACTACTGCAATCTGTGGCCCATATGATGATGTGATCATACCCAGAGGATCAGAAAAAACTGACTGGGAAGTAGAATTGGCAGTGGTTATTGGCAAAAGGGCAAGCTATGTTGAAGAACCAGAGGCCATGGATTTTGTAGCAGGCTATTGCCTTCACAATGATATCAGTGAAAGAGCTTACCAGCTCGAAATGGGAGGCACCTGGGATAAGGGTAAAGGCTGTGATAGCTTTGCGCCATTAGGGCCGGTGCTGGTAACAAAAGAAGAAGTGGAGAATGTAAACAATCTTCGGTTATGGCTTACCGTAAATGGCAAGCTGATGCAGGACGGATCAACCTCTAATCTGATCTTTAATATTCCCTTCCTTGTTTCCTATGTAAGCAGATTTATGACATTGCTTCCGGGAGATATTATATCTACCGGCACACCAGCCGGTGTGGGCCTGGGTATGAACCCACAGGTATACCTCAAGCCAGGTGATATTATGGAGTTGGGTATTGATGGATTAGGTACCTCAAGGCAAAAAGTTGTGGCATATGCTTCGTCTTGATGCACACCAGCATTTCTGGCGTTATGATGAAAATCGTGACACCTGGATCACCCCGGAGATGGCAATCATCCGGAAAGATTTTATGCCTGAGGATCTGCATCCCTTATTGATTGAAACCGGGTTTGATGGTTGCATAGCGGTGCAGGCCAGCCAAACGGAAGCCGAAACGAATTTCCTGCTTGAGTTGGCTTCCGGGCATTCATTCATCCGATCAGTTGTTGGCTGGATTGATCTTCAGAGTACTGCTTTGGAAGAAAGACTGTCGTATTATAAATCCTTTGAAAAACTTAGTGGTTTCCGGCATATACTCCAGGGGGAGACTGTTCGCAACCTGATGCTGCAACCTCAATTTAAGCAGGGAATTGAATTATTAGGGAAACACGGATACAGGTATGATATCCTGATCAATAATGACCAGTTAGTCTATGCATACCAGTTATGCCGTGAATTGGATAGCCAATTCTTTATCATTGATCATCTTGCAAAACCTGATATCAGGGGCGGAAGTTTTGAGAGCTGGCAGAAAGAAATTCAACCATTCAAGGAACTCGATCATGTTTATTGTAAAGTATCCGGCATGGTTACAGAGTCGGACTGGTATCATTGGAAGGAAAGCGATTTCACTCCTTACCTAGATACCATATTAGAAGTTTTCGGTGCCCGCCGATTGGTATTTGGTTCAGATTGGCCTGTATGCCTGCTGGCTGCCGGATACAGCGAAGTTGTTAAGCTGGCCGAAGTTTATTTCGAAAGACTTTCAGCAAATGAGAAGTCACAGATTTTTGGTGGGAATGCACAAGATTTTTATGGTATAAAAAATTGAATATGGACCTGCTATTAAATGATAAGGTCATCATCGTTACGGGTGGTGCAAAAGGGATCGGTGAAGGTATTGTAAAGTTGCTGGCAGAGGAAGGAGCTATCCCCGTTATTATCGGTAGAGATGAAACAGATAATAAAAGGCTGGTTGCAACATTACAGGATTCAGGTTTGAAGGCTGCACAGTTTGTTGCGGAGCTATCAAATCCCGAAGAATGTAAAAAGGCAGTTGATGAGGTGATGAAAAAGTTCGGAAGAATAGAAGGGTTGGTAAATAATGCCGGTAAAAATGATGGGGTGTCTTTAGAGAAAGGTACCTATGAAGATTTCATGGCATCAATGCATCGCAACCTGGTGCATTATTTTCTGATGGCACATTATGCATTACCGGCACTCAAAGTTTCAAAGGGAGCTATTGTAAATATCAGTTCCAAAACTGCTGAAACAGGGCAGGGGGGTACTTCTGCTTATGCCGCTGCTAATGGTGGCCGAAATGCCCTTACAAGGGAATGGGCGGTTGAGTTATTGCCATACCGTATTCGTGTGAACGCAATAATAGTTGCGGAATGCTGGACACCGCAATACCAGACATGGATCAATTCATTGCCGGATGCGGAGGCGAAGCTTGCCAGAATAAACGCACGTATTCCTTTTGAGAACAGGATGACCACGCCAGAAGAGATCGCTAATATGACGGCATTCCTTTTATCTGAAAGATCAAGCCATACAACCGGGCAACTCGTTCATGTAGATGGGGGCTATGTTCACCTCGATAAAATTATCAATGATTAAGTTGGCAATATGCAACAGAAAGTTTTAAGGATACATCCGAAAGATAATGTACTGGTGGCGCTCACTGGTTTAAGAAAAGGTGACCCCGTTATTTTTGAAGGCAAAACAATCATACTCCAGGATGATGTTCCGGCTAAACATAAATTCACCCTCCAGGAACTTCATGCCGGCGATGGCATTTATATGTATGGCGTGCTGGTTGGAAGGGTGCAGGGAACAATACCTGCCGGGGGCTGCCTTACCACCGAAAATTTAAAGCATGCCGCAGAGGCCTATGATTACCATGGATCGAATTATAAATGGGAAGCCCCTGATGTATCGCGCTTTCGCCACCGGACTTTTAATGGATTCCATCGGGCTGATGGCAGGGTGGGTACAGCTAATTACTGGCTTTTTATTCCAACAGTATTTTGTGAAAACCGTAACCTGGATGTTATCCGCGAAGCCCTAGTTAATGAACTTGGGTATGGTATAACAGATAAGTATAAACGTTATACGAGACAGTTGGTAGAAGCAGTAAAGAAAGGAGAGGGGGTTGATACCATCAACTTTGAACCTACAGCTGATAGAAGGCAGGAGCGCCTTTTCCCAAATGTGGATGGCATCAAGTTCCTGAACCATGAAGGAGGTTGCGGGGGTACACGCCAGGACGCCGGTATACTTGGGAAATTACTGGCCGCATATGCCAACCACCCCAATGTTGGTGGTATTACGGTTTTAAGCCTGGGTTGCCAGCATTTACAGACATCAGATTTCCTGGAGGAGCTAAAACAACTTGATCCATCCTTTAATAAACCACTCTTTATTTTTGAACAACAGCAATCGGGCTCTGAGCAGGACCTGATCAGTGCTGCAATACGGCAAACCTTTTCGGGACTGATAGAGATCAACAAACAGGAGCGAAAACCCGCCACTCTCGATCATTTATGCATAGGTGTTAAATGTGGTGGCAGTGATGGCTTCAGTGGAATTTCGGCTAACCCTGCTGTTGGATATTGTTCAGACCTTGTAGCGGCGCTCGGGGGAAAGATTTTACTTGCAGAATTCCCGGAATTATGTGGTGCCGAGCAGGACCTGATCGACAGAAGTGTGGATGAACCTACTGCCAGGAAATTCATTAAGCTGATGCAGGCATATGATTCACTTGCCCACCAGGCAGGTTCCGGATTTTTCATGAATCCTTCTCCCGGCAATATCAGGGATGGATTGATCACGGACGCCATTAAGAGTACAGGGGCAGCAAAAAAAGGCGGTTACTCACCCGTGGTGGATGTGCTTGATTACACAGAGCAGGCAACCAAAGCTGGTCTCAGCCTGGTTTGTACACCGGGCAATGATGTGGAAGCTACAACAGGCAAGGCAGCGTCAGGGGCTACACTCATCCTATTCACTACCGGACTCGGAACACCAACAGGAAACCCTGTTTGTCCCACCATCAAAATCTCTACCAATTCTGCCCTCGCAAAGCGAATGCCCGATATAATCGATATTGATACCGGGGCGATCATTACCGGTGAAAAATCCATCCAGCAAATGGGAGAGGAGATCCTTGAATATTGTATCCGCGCCGCCAGCGGAGAAGTTATACCAAAAGCAGTTTTGCTGAACCAGGATGATTTCATCCCATGGAAGCGTGGCGTAAGCTTATGATTGCATTACCTTTAAAGGAATATACATTTCTATGCAACGATTAATTATTGCCTTCCTCCTTAGCTTTGTTTTTATTACAGGCGCCTTAGCCCAGGATACCAACCTCTTTGAGAAAAAACTATTCATCTCCAGTAAGGGTGATAGCCTTCCATACAGGATACTTTATCCGGAGAATTATGATCCCGCCAAAACATATCCACTCGTACTCTTCCTGCATGGAGCAGGTGAAAGGGGAAATGATAATGAAAAACAGTTGGTCCATGGATCAAAACTTTTTCTGGCCGATAGCAATAGAAGCAGGTATCCTGCTATTGTTGTTTTTCCCCAATGCCCCGAAAATAGTTTCTGGGCAGCAGTAAAAGTGAATAGGGAAAAGCAGCCCTTTGAAATAAATTTCAATTATGGTGCAGAGATGACCGCTCCGTTGCGATCAGTTACAGAGCTTACCAAACAGCTTATTAAGGAAGCAGGTGTTCAAAAGAAAAAAGTGTACATAACAGGATTGTCGATGGGAGGGATGGGGACTTTTGAAATGGTTTACCGGCAGCCAAAATTATTTGCTGCTGCAGCTCCGATATGCGGCGGTGGTGATACGGCATCGTATAATAAAAAAACTGCCAAAGTACCTTTCTGGGTTTTTCATGGGGCGGATGATTCAGTGGTAGATGCTAAATTGAGTCGCCAAATGGTAGACCGGCTAAAGGCCTTGAATGCTGATGTAAAATATTCTGAATACCCCAGTGTGAATCATAACAGTTGGGACAATGCATTTGCAGAACCTGAATTTTTAGCCTGGATGTTCTCCCAGCGTAAATAATTTGTGTTACCATGATCAGAACAATACTATTCATAGGCATTATACTTTTTGTATCATCCGGCTGCGACCAACAAAAAAAAGTAGCCGATACAACGGATTATATCAAGGTGGGGGATAGTATTGCTGCTAAAAGCTTTGATCATCTTCGTACAGCGCTGCAGGCCTCCATGTCCGCCGATGGCCCTGCTGCAGCAATTACCTTTTGCCGACAGCAGGCAATGCCTTTGACGAGCAAATACAATACAGATTCTATAACGGTTATGCGTGTTGCTGAAAAATTCCGCAATCCATCCAATGCATTGAAAAATCCTGACAGCACTGTATGGAGTCAATACAAAACTGCCATGGCTAATGGCGACAGTATTTTTTCAAAAACCGTGGTAACAGATACCGCTATTCATTATTATAAGCCAATTCTTCTTCTACCTCTATGCTCTACCTGTCATGGAGTTGCAGGAAAAGATATTCCGGCATCCCTTGTTACAGTGATAGATTCATTATACCCCGGCGACAGGGCAAAGGATTTTTTAGTGGGCGAGCTTAGAGGGATGTGGCATATCCGGTTTGATAAGTGACTATAACTTTTGCGCGAGCATTCGAAGTATAGCAGCCTTACCCTGGTGATAATCTCCTTCTTTTAATATTATTTCTTTTTGTTCGCAACTAATCTGGTGAAGGAACTGAAAATCATTGCAGATAGAGGCGGCATCATATAGCATTTCCGGATCACGTGGACCACCACTATCGAGTGCCGCCTGTTCTTTTGCAAATGCTTCCAGCAATAAAAATCCACCTGGCTTAAGCGCCTTTACAATCTCCCTGTGAAAGCTTTTCCTGATATCGGGAGGGAGGTGCAGGTATATCAAAGCAACTGCATCATATTGTTCCGTTGCAACAAACTGAGTAACGTCTTTTATTTCATAGTTGATAACAACGTCATTAGCTTCTGCCTGGCTTAATGCTTTTTCCCTGGCTACTTCGCTGAAATCAAAAGCATCAACCTGCCATCCTTTGGAAGCGGCATAAAGGGCATTCCTTCCTTCCCCTTCCGCAGGCAGTAATATTTTTCCCGGCTTATGCAGGTCAATAAATAATTTGAAGTATTGATTGGGCTGATAACCATAAACTGTTTCATTTTCTGCATATCGCTGGTCCCAGAAATGCTTCATGTTTTTGAATGCAATCTGCAAAATATAAAAGGCCTGTTATGTGATGATAGTCACCATAACAGGCCTTTGGTTCAGAATGATATTATTAACCCATCGACTGTGCCACTTTTTCGAGCAATGCTTTGGTTTTACGGATACCTTCATCCTCGCTCAGAACATCCCCTTCATATTCGATACCAACGATTCCCTTGAAACCACTATCCTTAACGATCTTCATCATCTTAAAATAATCTGTTTCAGTTTCGTTGCCTTCAGCATCAAAAACATTGCTTTTGGCGCTTACCCCTTTTGCATATGGCATCAGCTCCTGCGTTCCCTTATAACGATCATAGCCCTCTACACAGGTGCGCCAGTTTGCAGGATCTCTTTTGATGCAGAAATTTCCGAAATCCGGAAGTGTTCCTACGTTCTTCCGGTTTATCTGTTTCATAACACCAGCCAGCCAGCTTCCATCAGAAGACCATCCCCCGTGATTCTCAACAATAACATTGATGCCGGTTTTTTCAGCGAATTCACCCAATTGGTATAGTCCATCAGCAGCAGTCTTTGCCAGTTCTTCCCTGCTTCCCTTGCCCGCTGCATTCACCCTGATGGTGGAACATCCCAGATATTTAGCGGCCTCTACCCATTTGTAATGATTCTCTACAGCCTTCTGCCGGTCTTCTTTGGTGGCAGCACCGATCTCACCCTCGCCATCACACATGATGAGGTGATTGCGTACACCATTGTCCTTGCAACGTTTCAGTAATTCGTTGAGGTAGTTTGTATCTTGGGCCTTATCCTTGAAAAACTGGTTTACATATTCTACTATGCTGATACCAAAATCATTCTTTGCTTTCGCAGGAAAATCAAGGTTGTCGAGCTGCTTGGCGAAAAGGGCCTTATGCAGTGACCATTCAGCAAGTGATATTTCAAAAAATGAACCGTTCACTCCGGCAGCAGTACCTGCTGCTTTTGTATTGAGGCAGGAAACACCGGTAGCGCCAATGGCAAGCCCACCCATTAGTTTCAGGAAATGTCGACGATCGGATTGCATGTGATTTTTTTTAAGTGGAATAAAGGTAAAATATACAACTATTTCGATTAATTGCCTTTCACTTATCACATCTTAATAACTTCGTATGTATGTTTAAAATCACTGGTATAGTCATCTTCTCCGGTTTGCTGTTTTCCTGTGGTCCGGTAAAAAAATCAACGCTCCCAAAAACTTCCATGCCTGATTTTATTTCGGGGGTCGACCTCTCTTATGTTAACCAGGTGGAGGACCATGGCGGAAAGTTCAGGGTGAAGGGTGTGGAAGCTGATCCCTTCAGAATATTTCGGGAGCATGGTGCCAATACGGTAAGGGTAAGGCTTTGGAATAATCCTGAGTGGACGAAGGCCCTGAATAACGGAAAAAGTTATAGTGACCTGGCTGATGTAATTAAGACTATCAGGAGAGCACGCGAGGCAGGGATGATGGTTAACCTCGATCTTCATTATTCGGATGATTGGTCCGACCCCGCAAAACAGGCAGTTCCCAAAGCCTGGGAAGGTTTAGCATTGCCTGTGTTAAAAGATTCTGTGTACAATTATACGCTTGCCGTTCTCAACCAGCTAAACCTGTTGGGACTTGTACCCGAAATGGTACAGGTGGGAAATGAGAATAATAATGGGATCATGTTTCCGGTTGGTAAAGTGATCAATGGAGACTGGTCATCATTTGCATCACTGATAAACAGCGGTATTGATGCCGTGCGTGATTTTTCAAAAACCTCTTCCATAAAACCTCGCATAATCATTCATGTTGCACAACTGCAGAATGCATTTCCCTGGTTGAAGAATCTTACTGCGGCGGGAGTAACCGACTTTGATATTATTGGGTTATCCCATTATTTTAAATGGTCAGAAGTTACAAGCATGCAAGCAATCAGTGATACCATTTCAGCAATCAGGAATAAGTACGGCAAAGAGGTTATGGTTGTGGAAACTGCCTATCCATGGACCTCGTTAAATGCTGACCAGTATTCTAACGTTATCTCCGGCACTGATGCTTTTCCACAGTATCCGGCAACCCCCGAAGGCCAGCAGCGATACCTATGTGACCTGGTTGATGCCATCCGGAGAGGTGGCGGCAAAGGCATCATGTATTGGGAGCCAGCCTGGATCAGCAGCAGTTTGCGTGACCAGTGGGGGCAGGGCTCATCATGGGACAATTGCACGCTGTTTGATTTTGACGGCAATGCATTACCGGCAATGAACTGTCTTGGGCATTAAACAAGTTCCCTACCTTCGCCAATCCATGAAGCATCTTTCTGCACTCAATAAATATTTCTGGAAATACCGCTGGCGCCTGGTGCTTGGTATATTGTTCATCATCCTCTCCAACTATTTCCGGATACTTGCGCCCCAGATCACGGGGTTTGTTGTGGATGCCGTGGAGAAACAATTACCCGGCTACAAGGGCACCCGCACTGTTAATGGTTATGATCCCATTGTACAATGGCTTGTTGGCATTACTGAGAAGTCGAGTTTTTCTAACCTGGTTATACTCTGCGGACTCACATTACTTGCGGTGGCCATACTCAGTGGATTCTTTATGTTCCTCATGCGGCAAACCAATATTGTGATGAGCAGGTATATTGAATTTGACCAGAAGAATGAGATCTACAGCCATTACCAGAAACTGGACCTGGGCTTCTATAAGCGCAACAGCACCGGCGACCTGATGAACCGTATCACAGAAGATGTAAGCAGGGTGAGGATGTATACAGGGCCTGCAATTATGTATTTCATCAACCTTGCATTCACTATCAGTTTCAGTGTTTTTTATATGGTGCGCACCAACGCTGAACTTACCGTACTCGTATTATCGCCCCTGCCATTGCTTGCCATCACTATCTATTATGTGAATACTATCATTCACAAGAAAAGTGAGAGGAACCAGTCATTATTATCTGACCTCACTACCACGGCACAGGAATCCTATTCAGGGATAAGGGTCATAAAATCTTTTGTACAGGAAAAGGCGCAGCAATTATTTTTTGAGAATAACAGTGAGGCCTATCGCAGCAATGCCATAGGGCTTGCAAAAGTGGAAGCGATTTATTTTCCATCAATGTCGCTCATGATTGGCCTCAGTACTTTGATCACGATACTTGTAGGAGGTATTTATGCGATGCAGCCAGGAAGTGGTGTAACAACCGGAACGCTGGCAGAATTCATCATGTATATCAATATCCTGACTTTTCCAGTTAGTGCAATTGGGTGGACTGCCAGTATGATACAACGGGCAGCAGCATCCCAGAAAAGAATCAATGAATTCCTTGATACAGAATCACTGATAAGACAGCCTGAGAATGCTTTGAGTCCGGTGGTAAGTGGAGGTATTCAATTTAAGAATGTCAGCTTTACCTATCCCCATACAGGAATACAGGCTGTTTCTGATTTTTCACTTGAAATAAAACCCGGGCAACGAATAGCGATTATTGGGCGAACAGGATCGGGTAAAACAACCTTAGCACAATTGCTGTTGCGGATGTATGACCCGGGCCAGGGAACCATCAGCCTTGATGGAACAGATATCCGTTCCATGGATCTGCAGCATCTAAGGATGCAGGTAAGTTATGTACCCCAGGATATCTTTCTTTTCAGCGATACCATTGAAAACAATATTGGTTTTGGTTTAGAGGAAACAAGGCATGAGTCGGTGAGGTCAGCGGCTTTTGCAGCAAGCGTGGATAAGGAGATTGACGGATTTGAAAAGCAATATTCAACGCTGGTGGGAGAGCGTGGGGTAACCTTAAGCGGCGGACAAAAGCAGCGGATCAGCATTGCACGCGCGCTTATAAAGGAACCAAAGATCATAGTGTTTGACGATTGCCTGAGTGCGGTGGATGCTAAAACGGAGAAAACAATTATTGCTAACCTCGACCATTACCTTAAGAATAAGACTGCCATCTTTATAACCCACCGCATATTCTCGCTTCTGTCCTTTGATAAGATCGTTGTAATGGAAGATGGAAAGATTGTGGAAATGGGGACGCATGACGAGCTACTGCGAAATGATGGTTATTACACATATTTATATGAACACCAGCAGGACGAACCCGAGGAAAGCAGCGATGGAGGCTGAATAGGAGGAAACACTTAGTGCATTAAAAAGTTTGGTAAAATTTTGCTAATTCGCAAACAACCCTATATTTGCTCCTACATAATTCCGCACCTAACGAAATTAATAATTGTAAAAACAACTACTGTGGGTTACGAGAACAACGACAAAAAAATGGAGAGCGTTTATAGTAAACGCATCAGAGCAGGTAAAAGAAGAACATATTTCTTTGATGTAAGAGCTACCAGAAGCAATGATTATTACCTGACCATTACTGAGAGTCGTAAGAAGTTTGATGATAATGGTTATGACAGGCACAAGATCTTTTTGTATAAAGAAGATTTCAACAAATTCCTGAAGGCCCTTACTGAAGCTGTTGATTATGTAAAGACCGACCTGATGCCCGACTTTGATTTTGATGCATATAACCACGACAACCTCGAAGAAGGCGGAGAAATGGTAGAAAGCAGTGTAGAAGCAGATGCTATTGTAACTGCATCTGTTGTTGTACCGCCCGTTGTGAACAACGAGAATACTGTAGAGCCTACTCCCGGTATTGACGAAGAGGTAGATAAGTGGTAAACTGAACCAACCAATTGCTTATGTAAGTGGCCTCCAGATGGAGGCCACTTTTTTGTATCCAACAAAAACTTTTAGTAATTGTTAAAGGGAAGCCATCAATGGCTATTTTTGTGCAAATTTTTCAACAAAAAAGTTTACGGATGAAATGGTCTGAATTCTTCACTTCTTCAGTAGGCAGGAAATTCGTAATGGGGCTTACCGGTTTATTCCTTATAACCTTCCTGATTATACATGTGTCTATTAACGCCTGTATTTTTGCTGATCTCCCAATTTTCGATGAAAATGATAATGGTTCGGTTTTCAACAGGGCGGCCCACTTTATGGGTTCAACAATCCTGATCCGTATCATGGAAGTTGGTTTGTTTGCAGGCATCATATTACATATAGTTCAGGGCTATATGCTTGAACTCAAAAACCGCAGTGCACGGTCAGTGGGTTATGCAGTGAACCTTGGTGAAAGGGGCAGTAAATGGTATAGTCGTTCCATGGGATTACTGGGAACAATCATTCTTCTTTTCCTGGTGATACATATTACGCATTTCTGGGTGAAGGCCCGCATAACGCATGACCTGCAGCCAGTTACTTATAATGGTGTGGAGATGCACAATATGTTTGAAGAAATGAAAATGGTCTTCTCGCAGGCATGGGTCGTAATCCTTTATGTTCTGGGATGCATTTCACTAGCTTACCATCTCGCTCACGGATTTCAGAGTGCCTTCAGAACAGTGGGTGTTCATAACAGGAAATACAACCAGCTGCTCACCAGCATAGGTTATGGGTTTTCCATTATTGTTTCACTTGTATTTGCGCTGATGCCTGTTGCCATGTACCTGGGATGGGTAAAGTAGATCACTTTTTTGCTGATTGTTGATAAATGACAGCAATACTGGGGCCATCAGGGCAACAAAAATGCAATCAAATAACAATCACTGTTAATTTCAATACTTAACGTATCTAATAGTCGATATATGCTCAACTCCAAAATTCCTGCAGGCCCGTTGGATCAGAAATGGACCGATTTTAAAGGGCACTGTAAGCTGGTAAATCCGGCTAATAAAAGAAAGCTTGAGGTGGTGATTATAGGAACCGGTCTGGCCGGTGCTTCTGCTGCTGCCGCACTTGGTGAGTTAGGTTATAAAGTGAAAGCATTCTGTTTCCAGGACTCTCCGCGCCGCGCGCACTCTATTGCAGCACAGGGAGGGATCAATGCTGCAAAGAATTACCAGAATGACGGTGACTCGGTATTTCGTCTTTTCTATGATACCATTAAAGGAGGTGATTACCGTGCACGCGAAGCCAACGTACACCGCCTGGCTGAAGTGAGTGCCAATATAATTGACCAGTGTGTGGCACAAGGGGTTCCCTTTGCTCGCGAATATGGTGGACTACTTTCCAACCGCTCATTCGGTGGAACGCAGGTTCAGCGTACTTTCTATGCTGCCGGACAAACTGGTCAGCAGTTATTGATAGGAGCCTACCAGGCCCTTGAAAGGCAGGTGGCGCTTGGAAATGTGGAGATGTTCAACCGGCATGAGATGCTGGATGTTGTTGTAATAGACGGAAAGGCCCGCGGTATAATTGCCCGGAATCTTGTAAATGGAAAACTCGAGCGCCATTTCGGTCATGCCGTGCTGTTATGTTCAGGTGGATATGGCAACGTTTTTTACCTTTCTACCAATGCGATGGGAAGTAATGTAACCGCGGCATGGAAAGCACATAAGAAAGGTGCTTATTTTGGAAACCCCTGCTTTACACAAATACATCCAACCTGTATACCGGTAAGTGGCGATCACCAGAGCAAGCTAACCCTGATGTCAGAATCGCTTCGTAATGATGGTCGGATCTGGGTGCCGAAAAAACAAAATGATACACGCAAGCCGTTTGATATTCCTGAAGAAGAAAGAGATTATTACCTGGAGAGAAGATATCCTGCCTTTGGTAACCTCGTTCCGCGTGACGTTGCCAGCCGGGCTGCAAAAGAACGTTGTGATGCGGGCTACGGCGTAGGCTCTTCCCGCCAGGCTGTTTACCTCGATTATGCTGATGCCATCGAGCGTTATGGTAAAGGGGAAGTTAACAAGCGGAATATCCAGGGTGCTACCACACAGATGATCACTGAACTTGGTAAAGAGGTAGTAAAAGAAAAGTATGGTAATCTTTTCGATATGTATGAGAAGATCACCGGAGAAAATCCCTACGAGGTGCCGATGCGGATCTATCCGGCGGTACACTATACAATGGGCGGACTCTGGGTTGATTATGAACTGATGACTACTGTACCGGGCTTGTATGCATTGGGTGAAGCTAATTTCTCTGACCATGGAGCTAACAGGCTGGGCGCCTCAGCCCTGATGCAGGGCCTTGCAGATGGATATTTCGTTATACCATATACTATCGGTAATTACCTGGCCGATGAGATCCGCACCAATGCCATCCCTACCGACCATCCCGCCTTTGTGGAGGCCGAAAAGAATGTTGCCGACCGCATCAGCCAGTTGATAAATATAAAAGGCAAACAAACAGTGGAGAGTTTCCATAAGCGTTTGGGTAAGATCATGTGGGATAAATGTGGTATGGCAAGAAATGCAGAGGGTCTCACTCAGGCGATTGAAGAGATCCGCCAGTTGAAAAGAGAATTCTGGTCAGATGTGCGCATTCCGGGTGACATCAATGAAATGAATCCCGAACTGGATAAAGCGAACAGGGTCGCCGATTTCATTGAACTGGGAGAGCTGATGTGCATTGATGCACTCGACCGAAATGAAAGTTGTGGTGGCCATTTCAGGGAAGAAAGCCAGACAGAGGAAGGAGAGGCAAAACGTGATGATGCCGCCTTCGCATATGTTTCAGCCTGGGAACTTAAAGGAGAACACCAGTGGCAATTACATAAGGAAGAGCTCCATTTTGAAGTTGCCAAACCTACCCAACGTTCTTATAAATAATTAAAACATCAACCATAGCCGATATGGAACATTATAATATGAACCTCACACTCAAAGTGTGGAAGCAAAAGAATAGCCAGGAAAAAGGACGGTTTGAAACCTACCAGGTTAAGAATATCTCTTCTGAAATGTCTTTCCTCGAAATGTTCGATGTGTTGAATGAGGAACTGATAAGGGAGGGAAAAGAACCCATAGCTTTTGACCATGATTGCCGGGAGGGAATTTGTGGTATGTGTTCCATGTATATTGATGGCAAGCCCCATGGTCCATGGCATGCCAATACCACCTGCCAGTTGCACATGAGAGCCTACAAAGATGGCGATACCATTGTGGTTGAACCATGGAGAGCCAATGCTTTCCCTGTGATCAAGGACCTGGTGGTTGATCGTACTTCATTTGACAGGATCATGCAGGCTGGTGGATATATATCGGTTAATACCGGTAATGCTGTGGATGCCAATGCATTACCAATTGAAAAAGACAAAGCTGATATGGCATTTGCAGCTGCATCCTGTATAGGATGTGGTGCTTGCGTGGCGGCCTGTAAGAATAGTTCAGCCATGCTATTCCTTTCTGCCAAAGTAAGCCATCTGGCCCTATTGCCACAGGGTGGTCCGGAGCGCAAGAACAGGGTACTTAATATGGTTGCGCAGATGGACAGGGAAGGATTTGGTGCCTGCACCAATACAGGGGCCTGTGAAGCAGTTTGTCCGAAGGAGATATCCATTAGCAATATTGCCCGCCTTAACCAGGAATATCTTGGGGCAGGGCTGGTATCTGAGAAATAATAAGAATAGCCGGGTAATGCCCAGCCAGCTAATTAAAAAGGTCTGAAACGGAACTATCAATTCGGTTTCAGACCTTTGTCGTTGCAGTTTACCTCATCCATACAGGCAGGTGCGCTTACATTCTTTTTTCTTTTCCTGCTTAATAGTCTCTTTCTTCTCTACCTTCTTTTCCGGTACTGTATTCTTGGAATTACTCCGTAAGCTCGCAAATGCAACGGCAGCGCCCAGTGCTACCAGTAGCACAACGATCAATACCTTTTTCATATGCGAAAAATTGCAACTATAAGATACGAAAAATAAGCAAAATCGCCTCAATTTTGTTGTACCTTTGCGCCTCGAAAAAGGCAGACTAATATGATTTCAGTTAATAATGTAACCCTCTCTTTTGGTAAGCGTGTACTCTTTGATGAAGTGAATCTCAACTTCATGAAAGGCAACTGTTATGGAGTGATCGGTGCCAATGGTGCAGGAAAATCTACTTTTCTAAAGATCCTTTCAGGAGAAATAGAACCAAGTAAAGGCTCGGTGACCATCGGGGCGGGGGAGCGTATGGCAGTACTTAAGCAGAACCACTTTGCTTATGATGAGGTTACCGTTCTAAATACTGTATTGATGGGCCATCAGAAGATGTGGGATGTGATGCAGGAGCGTGATGCAATTTATGCCAAGGAAGATTTTTCTGAGGAAGATGGAATGCGCGCCGGCGAACTGGAAGGCGAGTTTGGTGAAATGGGTGGATATACGGCCGAAAGTGATGCGGGAAGCATGCTCTCAGAATTAGGTGTGCCCGAGCAGTTTCACCAGAGCCTGATGAAAGATATTCCGGGTAACCTTAAAGTAAGGGTGTTGCTGGCGCAGGCAATTTTTGGAAACCCCGATATCCTGTTGCTGGATGAACCTACCAACGGCCTGGATATTGAGACCATAAGCTGGCTGGAGAATTTCCTTGCCGACTATGAGAATATTGTATTGGTTGTATCACACGACCGTCACTTCCTGGATGCCGTTTGTACCCATGTGGCGGATGTTGATCGCCAGAAGATAAAGATCTTTACAGGTAACTATACTTTCTGGTATGAGTCTTCGCAGTTGATGAGCCGCCAGGTGAATGATAAGAATAAGAAGACAGAGGAAAAGCGTGCTGCCCTCATGGAATTCATTGCCCGATTCAGTGCCAACGCTTCTAAGTCGAAGCAGGCAACCAGCAGAAAGAAGGCCCTTGAAAAACTTACTATTGAAGAGATAGAGCCATCCAACAGGCGTTATCCCGGAATCATTTTCCAACCCCAGCGTGAGGTTGGTAACCAGATCCTTAATGTCGAAAAACTTGGCTACTCAGTAGATGGACGTTTGCTCTTTGACAAGGTCAGCTTCAGTGTAAATAAAGGAGATAAGATCGCTCTACTGAGCCGCGACCCTCTCGCGGTGACCAGTTTCTTCGAGATCATCAACAATCATAAAAAGGCTGATAAAGGACAATTTGAATGGGGTACAACTATTACCAGTGCTTATCTCCCCATTGAGAATAATGAGTTCTTTACCGACAAGCTTACCCTGCTCGACTGGCTTCGCCAGTTTGTTCCACCGAATGTAACAGATGCTGATGAACCTTTCCTTCGTGGATTCCTGGGAAAAATGCTATTCAGCGGAGATGATATCATGAAGAAGACCAACGTGCTGAGTGGAGGTGAAAAAGTACGTTGTATGCTCAGCCGCATGATGCTTCAGAATCCAAACCTGATCATGCTCGACCAGCCAACCAACCACCTCGACCTGGAGAGCATCCAGAGTTTCAATGAAGGCTGCCAGAATTTTCCAGGTATCGTTCTGCTTACTTCGCATGACCATACATTTATGCAAACAGTTGCAAATCGTGTGATCGAATTAACGCCTTCGGGAATCATCGATCGACTGATGACCTTCGATGAATACCTTGAAGATGCACGGGTAAAACAACTCAGGGAGGAGATGTACGGAAATGCCGTAATGGTTTGGTAAGAAGGCGCAGGCAATAAATGCTATCTTTAGCGCGCTTAATAGAAAACCACGGGCTTGTTGAGAAGGCTGTTGATATGCATTTTTATCCTAACCACTGCTTTTAGCGCAGCCGGACAGATACCTGCCACCGGCAGTAAAAGCCTTTCCAACCTGCGACAGAAAAAGATCCCCGTTACCAGCGGTGCTATCAGCGTGGATTCACTCAGTCTTGTGCCGGGATCGCTTAAAATGCCTGGCATTGCAGATTCTCTTTATACCATCGACTGGCTCAATGGCATCATACGCTGGAATCAGCCCCTGCCTTTTGATTCTGTATTGGTACAATACCGGGTGCTGCCTAATAAGCTTAATGCGAAGGCAAGGGTCTTTGATTTCGACAGCCTGGTGAACAGCTATGTAACGAGAGCAACCATCAGCGGACCAGGAAGACAGACGGAGACAGAAGATTTTTTCAACTTCGGTAACATCAATTATAGTGGCAGTTTTGGCAGAGGAATATCCTTTGGAAATGCACAGGATGCGGTGGTGAGCTCTAACCTGAATATGCAGCTGAATGGTTTCCTTGCAGACAGTATAGAGATCATGGCTGCTATCACTGATAATAATATTCCTATACAACCCGATGGAACAACACAGCAGCTGAATGAGTTTGACCGCATATTCCTTCAGTTCAAAAAGAAGGGCTGGCAACTCAGTATGGGTGATATTGATATCCGCCAGAACAGGAACTACTTCCTGAATTTTTATAAACGATTACAGGGCGCTGCTTTTGAAAATACTTCACGCATAGCAGAAAATATAACTAATAGTACCATGGTGAGCGGCTCCATTGCCAAGGGTAAGTTTACGCGTAATGTATTCGATGGACTTGAAGGAAACCAGGGTCCATACCGGCTTACCGGTGCCAACAATGAACTCTATTTTGTAGTACTTGCAGGAACCGAAAGGGTTTTCATTGATGGTGAATTGCTGCAAAGAGGAGAGGACCGTGATTATGTTATCAATTACAATACAGCCGAAGTAACGTTCACCCCTAACCGTATGATTAATAAGGACCGGAGGATACAGGTGGAATTTGAGTATGCCGACCGGAATTACCTTAATACAAATCTTTACCTCGCCAACGAAACCAATTTCGGAGAACGAATAAAGGTCAGGTTGGGAGCGTTTTCCAATAATGATGCAAAAAATTCACCCATCAATCAGAACCTCGATACCAGGCAGAAACAATTTCTTGGGTCAGTTGGTGACAGTATCCAGCGTGCGTTCTTCCCGGTAGCGGCAATCGATACTTTCTCACCAGGGAAAGTTCTCTATAAGAAAATTGAAGTGCTCGTTAATGGCGTTCCTGATTCCATCTATGTGTATTCAACCAATCCCGATAGTGCAAAATACAATCTCGGTTTTGTTGATGTAGGAGATGGAAATGGAAATTACCTTCCTGATCTGAATGCTGCCAATGGTAAGGTATTCAGGTGGGTGGAGCCTTTAAATGGAAGGCCGCAGGGCAGGTATGAAGCGGCAACTTTCCTGGTAACGCCAAAACAGCAACAGGTGTTAACGGTAGGTGCAGATTATGTTATTCAGGGAAAAACCACGGTGAGTGCCGATATAGGAATGAGCAACTATAATATCAATACATTTTCGGTTAAGGATAAAGGAAATGATAAAGGGTTCGCTGCACGCCTGCTTGCAAAACAGGTGATACCTATCAATAAAAACCTGCGTGTGCAAACGGATGGTTCTATGGAATGGGTGGAAAGAAGTTTCAGGCCTATTGAACGTCTCAGGAATGTGGAGTTCACCCGCGATTGGGGACTCCCGATTTTGGTTAATCCAGCCGACGAAACCATGTATAGCGGTGGTGTTGAATTGTTGGATCAGAAAGACAACAAGATCAGGTACCAGTTAACCGGTTATAACCGGAGTGATGACTTCAGGGGCTTGCGTAACAGTTTTCTTCACCTGCATCAAACCAATGGCTGGCGCTTCAATAACCAGATAAATATTACAAATGCTTCCGGAACTACCGACAAGGGATATTTTTTCAGACCATCCCTTGATATTGCAAAAACATTTCCCTCACTTCGTAACTATACCCTCGGCATAAACTATGCACTCGAACACAATGAGGCAAGAAATAAAAATTCTGATAGTATTACACCGTATAGTTTTTCCTTTGACATCATGAAGTTCTACCTGCAGTCTGATGCCACTAAACAGAATAACTGGATACTGAGTTACTATACAAGAAGTGATAAACTTCCCATTGGTAAAGACCTTATACGAACAGATCGGAGCCAGAACTTTTCGCTTGGTGCATCAATTTTTTCGAATCCGGCACACCAGTTGAAAGTCAATACCACCTACCGCACGTTAGAGGTCTTCCAGAAAACAAACAGTAATGCTGTTTCAGACAAGAGCCTGCTGGGTAGAATAGAGTATATAGTTAATGAGTGGAAAGGAATGCTTACCGGTAATATGTTATATGAGTTGGGTGCAGGGCAGGAACAAAAAAGAGATTTTGTTTTCCTGGAAGTGCCGGCCGGTCAGGGAGAATATGCATGGTTTGATTATGACAATGATGGTGTACAACAGTTGAATGAATTTGAAGTAGCGCTTTTCCAGGACCAGGCACGTTATATCAGGATATTCACGCCAACCAATGAATTTGTAAAGGCAGCCTATAATAGTTTTAATTATAGCATGTCATTGAATCCGAGGGCCATGATTGATCCGCAGCAATCATCGGGCCTGGGTAAGTTCGCCTCCAGGATCAATCTGCAATCCTCCCTTCAGTTGTTTCGTAAGGAGCTTGCAGATGGTATTTCTCATTTCAATCCCTTCAGCAATTCACTCAATGACAGCACCCTGATCACCCTAACCAGCGTTTGGGTTAATAGTCTGGCTTTTAACCGTTCGGGAACGAAATGGGGATTTGATGTCAGCAATACAAGGAATAGCGGAAAACTATTACTGACTTATGGTTTAGAAAGCAGATCGCTCCAGGAATGGACGCTCAGAAGCAGGTGGAATATCACGCGGAAATTCACAGCGGATGTTACAGCAAAAACTGGAAGTACAACACTTACTACAGGCAATGTGAAATTTGATAACAGGAACTACGATATAGAGCAGTATTCCCTTGAGCCCCGCCTCACGTTTACTTATGGTGCGAACTTCCGGATCGTGGGCGGATATCGTTATGGCAATAAGAATAACCAGATGGGTGGAGCAGAAAATTATTCTTCCCATGCTTTCAATACCGATTTAAAATATAATCTCCTGCAGAATGCCTCCGTGCAGGGGAAATTCACTTATAATACTATTGAGTATCCGCACTCAACCAATTCAACCATCAGCTATATCATGCTTGACGGATTACAACCCGGTAAGAATTTATTATGGAGTCTTGACCTTACCAAACGATTAGGAAAAAACCTTGAATTGAATATTCAGTATGAAGGCCGGAGGCCAGGAGAAAACCGGACTATTCATGTTGGGAGGGCGGCGTTAAGAGCCCTACTATAAAAAAAAAGAAGCCCTACCGAAGTAGGGCTCTGTGTGCTATTCAAGAGATTGTTGGATAAAATATCGTGATTAACCGAAAAGGCCACCTTTCTTCAATTCGCGAGTTCCTTCACCGATCTTGAAACCATTGTGATAGATCTCGATCTTGTAGTTTCCGCGCTGGAAATCAGAACCCTGCTTCCAGGCAAACTCAACTGGAGTTTTCTTACCAGTTTCGATCTTTACAGGAACCTTTGCAGTGAAAGGCTTGTCACCTTCTTCACGTGTAGTGAATGTACCGGAACCAAGTGCTTCCTGAGATACAGGCTTACCATCAGGACCAGTTACAAGAACATAAACTTCTGCGCTACCTGCTGGTGCAATACGGTTGTCAACATCAAAAGAGATAACCAGTTTGTCAACACGCTTAGCTGTAGATGTTACTTTTTCTTTTCCACCACTCTTCTCATTGATCGGAGTAATAGAAATGTTGTAAGCATTTAAAGTAGATGCGATGTCAACAGTTTTTTCCAGTTCCTGCTTCTGAGTAGTTGTAGTAGTGAGGTCAGTAGTCAACTGAGAAGTCTTAACCTTTTCAGTTGTCAGGTCTGTATTAAGCTGGGTGTTCTCCGTTGTAAGACGGGCAACTTCCTGCTCAAGTCCGGCTACTTTTTCATTCATTTCAGAGATCAGCTTCTTAGCGCGATTCAGTTCAGCCTGAGTTGCATTACGCTTATTCAGGATGCTGCGGATCTCAGTTTTGAGTTTTCCGATCTCGCTGTTTTTGTCAGTCAGTTGACCCTGCAAAGCATTGTTGCTGCCGGTAACTGAATCCAAACGGGCGAGTGAAGCGTCGAAGTTACGCTGCAGTTCAGTCTTTTCATCTGTTACCTGTGCGATGGTTGCTTCCTTCTGCTGAATGTTCTGTTCGTTCTTATTGTTGTTGTACAATAAGTAACCCCATGTTCCCAGCAGACCAGCTGCCAGTAGTGCAATGATCAGACCTTTGTAGTCTTTCTTAGGTTCTTGCGTGGGGGTTGCTGAGGGATAATTTGATGTGCTCATTGCTATTTGTTTTTTCTTAATTTAGAAATGGTTAATGAATGGGTTATTAAGGTTTTTTTTAAACGGTTAATGAAGGCTTTTCGAAAACCGTGCCAATTTTTTTTCAAGAAGAAGAATTTGTCGTTCTCAGTAGGGTAAGATGCAATGCCACGCTAATTTCCAACTTTTTTCCCAGCTTTCAATTATTATTGCAATTCTGAACAAAAGCGAATGTCTGTAGAAAAAATACTGTCCGACTGGAAAAAAAAGCAATTCAAACCCATATACTGGCTCGAAGGTGAAGAGGACTACTATATTGACCAATTGGTTAAGGAAGCTGAACATAATTTACTTTCAGAAGCGGAAGCAGGCTTTAACCTCACTATTTTTTATGGAAAGGAAGCAAATTGGGCAGATGTGGTAAATGCCTGCATGCGCTATCCGATGTTTGCCGAAAGACAGGTTGTATTATTGAAGGAGGCGCAGCAAATGAGGGATCTGGATAAATTGGAGAACTATATTAATAAGCCCCTTTCATCCACCGTTTTTGTTGTTGCCCACAAGGAAAAGAAGTTTGACAGCAGAACTAAATTCGGCAAACTGCTCAAGGATAAAACCGAATTGCTGCAAACGAAGAAAATGTATGATAACCAGTTGCCGGGCTGGACGGAAAAGCTTGTTTCTTCAAAAGGTTACCAGATCAACCAGAAAGCAGTTCTGTTGCTTGTAGATCATATTGGTAATGATCTTAGCCGGATCGACAATGAGATCAATAAACTCCTGGTGAACCTGGGAAATTCCAAAACCATAACTGAAGATGATATTGAACAGTTTGTTGGTATCAGCAAGGAGTTCAATGTTTTTGAATTGCAGGATGCAATAGCCCGTAAGGATCTTGCAAAGGCAATCCGGATCATCAATTATTTTGAATCAAATCCCAAGGCCGGACCTATTCAGATGGTTCTTCCTGCTCTGTATGGATTTTTCAGTAAGGCATTTATGTTGTTCGGAGTGGAGAGTAAGGATGAAAAAATGATTGCCTCATCCATAGGCACCTCACCCTATTTTGTGAAAGATTATATCACTACGGTTAACCGTTACGGTTATGAAGGAATTGAAAGAATATTGCTGCTGCTGCATGAATACAACCTCAGGGCCATTGGAATTAATGACAGTGGAACAGAAGACTCATCTTTAATGAGGGAGATGGTTTTCAAAATGATGTAAGCTGGCCTCCTTGTCTTTTGCCAGTTGAAGCTTCAAGCCTTCCAATCCATCAAATTTTTGTTCGGCTCTTAAGCGTTCCTGCAGGTGCACTTCCACTGTTTCTCCATAGATATCTGATGAGAAATTAAACAGGTTCACTTCAATAACCCTGTTCAATCCATCTACAGTAGGCCGAACGCCAATATTCATCATCCCCCTGAGGATGCCATATGAACTTCGATTGATCATTGCAGTTACTGCATAGACGCCATTGGCAGGAATTAATTTCTCATTATCGGTGAGCTGCAGGTTTGCAGTTGGATATCCCAGTGTTCTCCCTAACTGGTTCCCCTTTACAACAACTCCGTCAAAAAAATAAGGATAACCAAGCAATTCAGCAGCCATTTTTACATCTCCCTTGAGCAGTGACTGCCGGATGCGGGTGGAGCTGATGGTAGCTTCATCAAGGACCTTGCCCGGTATCTCTACCAGTTGGAAGGCATTGTTAGCGGCATATTTTTCAAGCAGATGAAAATCACCACCCCGGTCTTTCCCAAACCGGTGATCATAACCAATGATAACAGTATGGGGATGAAAATACTTTATCAGGAAATCTTCAATGTAGGCGGTAGGAGACTGCGCGGCGAAAGCTGCTGTAAAAGGTACTACCACCAGGTGATCAATACTGGCCGCTTCCAGTAACCTGATCTTCTCGGGCAAACTGTTAAGCAGGAGAATGGGTTGTTGCTGCCCGCTTACAATGCGGCGCGGATGGGGATGGAATGTAATGATTACCGTTTCGCCATCCACTTTTTCAGCAATGGCTTTTAATTGCGCTATAATACTGCGGTGACCCAGGTGTACACCATCAAATGTGCCGATGGTTGCCACTGCATTCCGGAATACCGGTAGATCTTCAATATTTCTGTGTACCTGCATGGGGTCGGCAAAACTAAGTCAATGAATGGAATGCACAAGGGGAATACCGCCTTTTGCCCTTTTGCCCTTTTTGTTGCACCTTCGCCCTTTGAAATAAATTAACATGAGTCTTTATTCGCAACGTGGCGTTTCGGCCCAGAAGGAAGAAGTGCATAAGGCAACAGAAAAGCTGGACCAGGGCCTTTATCCACATGCATTCTGCAAGATCTATCCTGACTACCTGGGGGGAGACGCCAACTGGGTGAACCTCATGCATGCCGATGGCGCCGGAACCAAAAGCATTCTGGCTTATCTCTATTGGAAGCAAACAGGTGATACTTCAATTTGGAAAGGTATTGCGCAGGATGCAATAGTGATGAATATTGATGACCTTCTTTGTGTAGGTATTAATGATAATCTTCTTTTTTCTTCTACCATCGACCGCAATAAAAGACTTATTCCAGGTGAAGTACTGGAAGCTATTATTTCCGGTACCCAGGAATTTTTTGATGAGATGAAGACCTATGGAGTCAACATCCATTACCTGGGAGGTGAAACCGCCGATGTTGGTGACGTGGTGAGGACCATTGCAGTGAATGGCACAATGACAGCGCGCTGGCCTAAGGAAAAACTGGTAACCAATGATCTCATCACTGCAGGTGATGTAATAGTAGGGTTTGCCAGTGCCGGAAAGGCGAAGTATGAAAAAGTTTACAATAGTGGGATAGGAAGCAATGGACTCACAAGTGCACGCCATGACGCCCTGAATAAAATATATGCAAAGGATTTTCCTGAGTCTTTTGATACCGGACTACCTGATGAAGTTGTATATATAGGTAATCACCGGCTGACAGATACTATTGAAATACCAGGTTTCGAAACTACTGATATCGGCCACCTTGTGCTGAGTGCAACACGTACCTATGCACCGCTGATGAAAGTTTTGCTGGGAGAATATTTTGAAGATATACATGGATTGGTTCATTGCAGTGGGGGTGGACAAACAAAATGCCTCAAATACCTCCCTCAGCCGTTTAGGATTATTAAGGATAACCTTTTCGAGCCTCCATTGGTATTTAACCTTCTACAGCAGGCTTCAGGTTCAGACTGGCGGGAGATGTACCAGGTCTTTAATATGGGTCACCGGCTGGAAATATTTACCAGTGCTCAAAACGCAGATAAAATGATAGAAGCGGGAAAGGCATTGGGTATAGAAGGCCGCATTGTGGGAAGGGTAGAAGCCTCCCAGGGCCTGAAAGAGCTAGTTGTCCACAGTCCGGATGGAACTTTGGTAAAATATTAACCGAAATCGATTGCGTTAGTCCCCTTAAGGGTTTGATGGCATACCAATTGAATATTTATCTATAAAAAGCAGATAATTATCCACAGGCGCTATGAAATCTGTGCGCCAGTGATTATTTTTGCAGACAGTTCGTGGACCGAATTCGCCTTCCAACACCTTCCTATTGCAACCTCCGGCGAACCGTAAGCGTCATTAGAGCGTTATAAATAAAATTAAAGACAGGCATGAGGCAGCTTAAAATTGCTACACAGATTACCAATCGTGATTCCCAAGCGGTAGAAAAGTATCTCCAGGAAATTTCCAAGATCTCCATGATCACCCCGGAAGAGGAGACTACTCTGGCCCAGCGGATCAAGATGGGCGATCAGCGCGCGCTGGACAAACTCGTCCAGGCCAACCTTCGTTTCGTGGTTTCTGTAGCAAAGCAGTACCAACACCAGGGGCTTTCGCTGAGTGACCTGATCAATGAGGGAAACCTCGGACTGATCAAAGCAGCACAGCGTTTTGATGAAACAAAAGGATTTAAATTCATTTCTTATGCTGTTTGGTGGATTCGTCAGTCTATCCTTCAGGCTCTTGCTGAACAGGGTCGTCTGGTACGGCTGCCCCAGAATAAGATCGGAACTTACAATAAGGCTAATAAAGCATACATGGCATTTGAACAGGAGCATGAGCGTGAGCCATCTACTGAAGAACTTGCCGAGATCCTGGAAATGAGCGAAACCGAGATCAACAATATCTTCCAGAGCAATACCCGTCACACTTCCCTCGATGCACCCGTGCACGAGGCGGAAGATGTAGCCATGGGTGATTTGCTGGAAGGCAGCGATGATACTGATGAAGATGTTATGCAGGATTCTCTCCGCAATGAGATCCGCCGTGTACTTAAATCTCTTAGTCCCCGCGAAGCAGAGATCGTAAACGCCTATTTCGGCCTTGATGGTGAAAATGGCGTTACCATTGAGCAGATCGGCCAGAAATATGATCTTACCAAAGAGCGTATCCGCCAGATCAAGGAAAGGGCAATTAAGCGCCTGCAGAAAGCACGTTACAGCAATGCGCTGAAAGCATACCTCGGATAAAATTAAAAATGGCAGGCTCGCTTGTCATTGCATATACTAAAGGTGCCTGTCATGATAAATGCCAGGCACCTTTTTAGCACCTAACCTTTTCTCGCCATCCTTGTTATTAAAGCAATAAAATTCTTCCATGGTCTTTCGGTTTACAAAACTCATAAGCTTTTTGCTGGTTCTGGTTCTGGCCCTGGCCTGTGAAAAGACTGTTGAGTTTGACCTCGACAATGAAGAACCGAAGCTGGTGGTGGATGCAGTTATTGAGACCGATCGCCCTCCGGTAGTTACTCTCACCAACAGCTTTGATTATTTCAGCGAAATAAATGAAGAGATCCTTGCTTCCTCTTTTGTAAGAAATGCCGATATTAAAATTTCAAATGGAAACCAGGTTCACTCACTTAAGGAGTATTCCCTGGTTGCCGGAAACAGCACCATTTACTATTACAGCATTGATTCATCAAATCTGGCAACAGCCTTTGTTGGAGAACAGGGGAAGAATTACCAGATGACACTAACAGTTGAGGGCAAGCAGTATTCTGCAGAAACCACCATCCCGATACTGTCCAAAACCGTTGATTCACTCTGGTGGAAACCATCTCCCAATAACCCTGATACTACAAAAGTAGTTTTGATGGCAAGGGTTACAGACCCACCTGGATTCGGAAATTATATCCGCTTCTTTACCTCTGTGAATGGGGGGAATTTCAATCCGGGTCTTAATTCTGTATTTGATGACCAGATCGTTGATGGAACAACCTATGATACGGAAGTGGAAAAAGGTGTGGATCGTAATGCCGATATCGATTTTGAGAATTACTCTTTTTTTGCCCGCGGCGATACGGTTGTTATAAAATTTACCAATATCAACAAGGCCAGCTTTGACTTCTGGCGAACCATGGAATTCAATTATAGCAGTATTGGTAATCCCTTTTCTTCTCCCACCCGGGTGCTTGGCAATATCTCGGGAGGTGCACTCGGCTATTTTGGGGGTTATGCAGTACAGTATAAGAGCCTTATCATACCCAAATAATCCCGATTGTTGAAGATCAGGATGTTTAGGTGCTTTTGGTCACATCATCTTAACACAATTCCAGCTATTTTTGCAAATTCTGAAACAGCTTAAAAGCAATTTATAAGTATGGAGAATAAAGAAACAGAACATGTGCACTGCCTGATCATCGGATCAGGACCTGCAGGTTATACAGCAGCCATTTATGCAGCACGTGCAGCACTCAAACCAGTATTATACCAGGGCATACAACCAGGGGGACAGTTAACAATAACCACCGAGGTGGAAAATTACCCGGGATATGCTGACGGTGTACAGGGACCGGAGATGATGGTGCATTTTGAAAAGCAGGCAGTAAGAATGGGGGCTGATATTCGCTTTGGTCTGGCTACAAAGGTTGATTTCAGCAATCGTCCTTTTAAGGTAACAATTGATGAGGAGAAAGAGATAACGGCAGATGCTGTAATCATAGCAACCGGCGCATCAGCAAAATGGCTTGGATTGGAAAGCGAACAAAGACTGAATGGTTTTGGGGTTAGCGCCTGTGCAGTATGTGATGGATTTTTCTTTCGCGGTAAAGAGGTGGCTATTGTTGGTGCAGGAGATACAGCAGCGGAAGAAGCATTATACCTTTCGAAGTTGACAAGTACTGTTCATATGATCGTTCGGAAAGGGGAGGATGGAATGAAGGCATCGAAGGTTATGCAGGATCGCGTAAAAGCCACACCTAATATTAAAGTATATTGGAACTCCGAAACAGATGAGATACTGGGCGATAATAAGGTTCAGGCAGTAAGGATTCACAATAATCTCACTGGCGAAAAAACAGAAGTCCCGGTAAGTGGGTTTTTTGTAGCCATCGGCCACCAGCCTAATTCTGATATCTTTAAAGGTTGGCTCACTATGGATGAAGCCGGCTATATTCAAACTGTTCCAGGTACCTCTAAAACGAATATTGAAGGTGTATTTGCTGCCGGAGATGTACAGGATAAGATTTACCGCCAGGCCGTAACCGCAGCAGGAAGCGGATGTATGGCCGCCCTGGATGCAGAGCGCTTCCTGTCTGCAGCGGCACATGTATAACCGTTTCCGTTATTATGACGACCATTCATTTACATAACCTTATCTTTCATGGATACCATGGTCTCTATGAAGGAGAAGATAAGACTGGTAACAGTTTCGAAGTGAATCTTGATGTTAGTTACGAGGTAAAGAAAGGAGGCTATGACGATATCGGCAATCTGATCAATTATGTTGATCTCTATAACCTGGTTCGCAAACGGATGAATACTGCAACCCCTTTATTGGAACAACTGGCGGATGGTATAATGCGGAAAATTGCCCGTGAATTTAAACAGGTGAGGGAGATACGTATCAGTATCTTCAAACTGAATGTTCCCATAGAAAATTTCGAAGGAAAACTGGGAATCAGCATGAGCATGAATTTTGATAAGTGATTATGATGATGAAGATCCTGACCCTTTTTCTTTTATTGCCTTGCATAGTGTTTTCGCAGGATTGGCAGGTTCTTATGCAGGAAGCTGTGAAGGCGGAAGCAGCTATGAATGATGAACTTGCTTTTGAGAGATATCAGCAGGTAGTCAAATTGCATCCTGCAAGCATTGTTGCGCTTTGCCGATCAAGTGAACTCGCTTCTAAAATTGGTCATCGCCATAAAAGCAAAGAGATCCAGACAAGACATTATCAGATTGCACGTGCCTATGCCGCAAGGGCTCTTAAGCTGGATAGGAATTCAGCTGAAGCTAATTTTGTTATGTCGGTTGCCATGGGCAGGCTTGCACTTGTTTCTTCCGGTAAGGATATGATCAGTTATGTAAAGGATATTAAAACATTTGCTGACCGTGCCGTACAACTTGCACCCAACGACTTCCGCGGATATCATGTTTTGGGAAAATGGTATTATGAAATATCGCATCTGGGTAGTTTTAAAAGAACAGCTGTGAAAATTTTCTATGGCGCTTTTCCCGAAGCAAGTTATTCCCATGCCATCAATGCATATGAAAAGAGCCGTCAGTTAAATCCTGCTTTCAATCTTAACTATCTTGAACTCGCTAAAGTATATAACCAGATTGGTCAAAAAGTAAAGGCAATTTCCTTATTACAAACACTCAACAATTTGCCTGTTAAGATCCAGGATGATATAAGGGTTAAACAGGAAGGACGGAGATTACAGGAAACTATTAGCCAGAATTTAAACTCATAACCTGGTTTCAAGGCTCATCTTCAAAATCTTTCGTGGCACCCCTTCATATATCATATCAGGTATCTCTTCATCGCTAAACCTGAATCCGAGTTTAAGGTAGCAATGAATGGCAGAATCATTCCCTTCCATTACAAACAGACAGATACTATCAGCCGGATGCAGCCGCTTACATTCATCAATTAGTTCAGTAATAAATTTTGTTCCCAGGCCTTTGCCTCTTAAATCTTTTTCTCCAACCAGCAATCTTCCCAGCCTGGGAGAATGTGGTTCATTGGTGATGATCTCGCCAATAGCATATTCATCTCCGTTATCATCGCATCCCATATACAATTGCTTGAAGGGATATAATAATTGGTGCTGCCGTATCTGTTCTTCCGTTAAGGGAAATTTCCAGCCTGGACCGGCAAACTGAAAAAGTAAAAAAGGATCAGTTACCCAACTTTTTAAAAGATGGAAATCTTCATCCCTGTACTTGCGTATCATACTTTTGTGTTTCTCTTAGTATCAGCAATATTTTGATTCCTTCAAACCACAATACAGAAATACATCCTATTGCTATAGCTACACCCAATTCAGAAATGCCGGGTGTTCGAAAATCAAAGAACGCTGTCAGCGGCTGAATCAGCAGGAGGGCAGCAGTTAAAGCGATCGTTATAAATATAATCAATGGAACGAGGTTATTCTTATACCGGATGGTGGTGGTGATGAGGTGATAAAAAGATCTGTTAACTAATGTCAGGAATATATTAGCTGTTACCAGGGTAACAAAGACCATCGTACGGGTGAGCGCCTCATCCATTCCACTTCTTACAGCATACTGGTAAATAAAGAGTGTTCCGGCAGTAATAACAAGTCCCTGGATTATACTTGTGGTAAGCTCACGCCAATTGAAGAATGTTTCCTGGAAGGGCCTGGGAGGCTCCTGCATAATACCTGGTTCGGCAGGCTCATTCTCATAAATAATTGAGCATGTTGGTCCCATTATGAGCTCCAGGAAGATAACATGCACCGGAGTAAAAATATTCGGGTATATCCATCCGAGGGCTAATGGAATAAAGACAGTCAGAATGATCGGAATATGAATGGAAATAATATACCTGATTGCTTTTTTCAGGTTAGTGTAAATGCGTCGCCCCATAGCAATCGCATCAACCATCTTTCCAAGGTCATCATCAATCAGCACCAATGATGCCGCCCTTTTAGCGATCTCTGATCCCTTTTCTCCCATGGCAATACCGATATGCGCTGCCTTAAGAGCCGGACCATCATTTACGCCGTCACCGGTCATAGCAACAATTTCACCAGATGATTTGAGTGTATTGATAATAGCGAGTTTTGCCTCCGGAAATACCCTGGTGAAAACTGTGGAATCTTTTGTTTTTTCTTCAAAGGTTTGGGGAGGCAAATCCATCAATGCGCCACCATCTATTGCCATTTCGGGATGCCTCAAACCAACCTGCCTTGCAATGGTATCGGTAGTGGCAGCATTATCGCCAGTGAGGATCTTCACATCAATTCCCGCCGAATAAAAATCATCCAGTACTTGTTTAATATTTTCTTTTGGGGGGTCATAAAATGCAACTAATCCCCTGAATTCAAAATCAAATGATTGCTGTTCGGCCGGAAAATCATTTCCTTCAAATATTGCATCTGCCACTCCCAGTACCCGATAGCCTTCACGTGTCATTTTCTCCAGAACCTGTTGGATACGAATCATCATTTCCTCTGAAAGCGATGATACGGAAAGTATCGCCTCAGGGGCTCCTTTGGCTGCAATGATCTGTACCCCTTCTTCATTTTTGAAGACATGTGTCATCATGGGTGGCCTTCCCCCCAATGGATACTCATTAACCATCCTGAAAGATGGTCTTTCATTAACAGCAGCAGTTTCTGCATAGGCTTTATGTAATGCCTTTTCCATAGGGTCAAATGGTATAGGCTCGCTGGCCCACATGGCAGTTCTTATCAAAGCTTTGGTGTGATCTGATACAGCACCGTCTCTATCAACAATTTTGTCATCGGCCAACGTGTAGAGTCTGGCAAGGCTCATCTGTCCATTTGTAAGGGTACCTGTTTTATCTGTACAGATCACTGAAGCGCTTCCTAAAGCTTCAACTGTTGTTGTTTGCTTTACAATGATGCCCATTTTCATTAATCGCCATGCACCTAAGGCCATAAAAGTTGTAAAGGCTACCGGGATCTCCTCGGGCAATATGCTCATGGCCAGGGTCAGGGATTTTAAAAGGCTGTCGAGGATATCAGCGGATTTAGCGTAATTGATGGCCCATACTATAACAAAAACCACTATACCGAAAAATGCCATTTTTTTGACAAAGCTGCTGATCTGGACCTGCAGGGGAGTTCTTTCTTCTTCTATACTCTCCATGCTCTTTCCTATCTGCCCCAACTTAGTATTGATGCCAATACCTGTCACCTCACAAATGGCTAGTCCGGTTGCTACTGTTGTTCCCTGGTATACCTGTATATCTGAACTTTGATTGTTCTTGGCAACCGGCATTGATTCGCCGGTTAGAATAGCTTCATTTACTGTGAAATCATTTGCTTGAAGAATAATTCCATCGGCGGGAACAGAACTCCCTTCATCAATTATCATGATATCTCCCAATACAATTTCACCTAATGGCAGTGTTATTTTTTTTCCATTGCGAATGAGCTTTGCATTTGGCTGTGTTAGTTGGTGCAGGGCCTCTAAAGCATTCCGGCTGCGGGCATCCTGGTAGAGCGAAATAGCCGCTACCAGCAGGATGGAAACCCCCATGAATATTCCATCTCCCACCTGTCCACTGATGAAATAAATGGTTGCAGCTGCAAGAAGCAGCAATACCATGGGCTCCTTTGCCAGATCCCGGAGTCCGCGGATTATTGCATATTCTTTTTTGCGCACCACCAGGTTGCTGCCATGTAACTGTCTTGATTGCAGTACCTGCTCATCCGTTAAGCCGGTTATATTTGTTTGCCTTTCCATTTTCCACTACGTATATACATAAACGATAGCATGAATAATATGCTCCAGTAAATCCATTCTGCCATCCATCCAATGGTTATTGGCAGGCGATATACCTCCAGAACAAGATAAACATATATGCTGTATGCTATGATGGCAAACAGTTCGATCTTAAGGTTAATACCCGGATTACCAGTACCTGTAACTGCATTGAGCCAGATATTGGCAAATGACATCAGGAACAGCGCTATCGATACAACCCGGAGAACAGGAACGCCTTCCCGGATAAAATCAGGTTCACTGCTGAAAAGCGAAAGGAAAGTTTCCGGTATAATGTTCAATAGCAGGCAAAGCGTGAAAGCCAGCAGCATACTTAATTTTACTATTCTTCCAACAAGTGCCGGAACCTGATCTGAATGGCCCTGTCCGATGATATTGCTTACCATGGTATTAGTAGTAGCTGCGAAGGCCCAGGTGAATACGCCAAAGATACCGAAGATATTTCTCATCGTATTTGATATGGCAAGGTCGCGGGAGCCATGATGCTCTACCAAAACATAAAAGAACTCCCAGCTGATAACGCTTATTGCATACTGAAATATCAACGGTGATGACTGCACGAAGAGAAGCCGGCTTTCCTTTGGATTGAATCTCAGGTTACGATAGAGTGAAAGTTGCTTGCTGATTCCCTTCCATTCAATTACTGCAAATACTACGAACATACCCAGGAATTCAGCAATGATTGAGGCAATGGCGGCGCCGTTAAAGCCTAATTCTGGCAACCCAAGATGGCCGAAAATCAGTCCATAGTCGAGCACAATATTAGCAAGCGTTTCAGCCAGCGTTCCCCAAACCAGTAATTTACTCTGGTTGGTTCCCACCAGCAGTGCGTTTCGCATCTGGTAGATATAGAGGAAGGGTAAACCCCAGATCCTGATCTGCAGAAATTCAATGCATTGATTGGTCATTTCAGGAGAGCGGAGTGTGCTGCCCAATAATGCCGGTGCAAAAAGGTAGGTGATAATTATACCGATTAAAGCAATACCCAGGGAAAGGTAAACACCCTGGATAAAAAGTTTGCCGATTTCTTCCACGCGGCCTTGCCCGGCCCTTCGGCTAATAATAGCTTGAAGGCCATTATTTAAACCAAAGCCAATCACCGCAAATATTAAATAATATACTCCTGTGATGCCGGCTGCAGCAAGAGATGTTTCACCAAGCTGCCCTAAAAATATATTATTGGTTATAAAGTTGATCTGCGGTACAAAAATGGAAAAGCTTATCGGCAATGCGATAGAGAGTATCTGCCGGTTGCTGGTGGTTAAACGAAGGTCTGATGCGGGGGCTGCAGAAGACATAATTAGCCCGAAAATAGCGTATTATTGCAGCCATCAATATGTCTCATTCAACAAGATTTGATATAACATTAGGGGTCCATTCTGATCCTTCGCAATGTTTACTGATGTTGCAGGTACTGGAAGAAGGACTAAGGCTGCTGGTTGTTGACCAGGAGAAACATCCATTATTGTATCGCCTTATCCAATTTGACAGGTCGGCCGTGGAACTGGACTCTGCGCTGGTAGACTGGATGAGGGAAAACCACCAGTGGTTGCAATCATGGTCAGAGATAGTGGTAGTGCACCAGGGCATTCAGGCTGCCGTTATACCAGCCGCGGTTTTCCATGAAGAGAATAGTAAGGAATTGCTTGACCTTCAATATGGAGATCTCTTTAGGGGCACCACCCTCACCGACCTGGTTGCAGGAAGGGAAGATTATGTGATTTATCGTGTTCCTACCGGTTGGTATCATGCACTCTCAGATGCCAATAATAAAGTGAGACACCGGCATTTTTTCTCCCTCTGGATCAAATGGCTCGACGGGCTTCCTAAAGACCCTGCTATCGGACAGGCATACATGATGTTTGAAACCAACAGGGTGGCCATGGCCATCCGCCGCGATGAATGGCTTCTTCTTCAGCAATATGAATACCATGTTCCTGAAGACATCAGCTATTTTCTCTTATCAGCTCTCGAGCAATTTAATATGTCGCCCGAAACGGTCCATGTAACACTTGATGGATGGATAGATGTTCAATCGGCACTCTATCTCGAATTATATAAATATATCCGGAACCTGGATACGGTAAAGCTTCCCGACTCGGTTCAGCTCGACAGAGCATTGTTGCAGGACCAGCCAGAACATTACTTCACCCCGCTCATACAAATGGCCACATGCGTATAATCAGCGGCAGACTCGGTGGCAGAAAGGTCAATCCACCGGCAAAAATGCCACATACAAGACCAACCACTGATATTGCTAAAGAGGGACTATTCAATATACTCCAGAATAACATAGACTTCGAAGGGCTCAAAACACTTGACCTTTTCGGGGGAACCGGTAGCATCAGTTTTGAGCTGGCTTCGCGAGGAGCTGCAGACCAGACCATTGTTGAAAAGGATCCGGTTATGCATGAATTCATAAAGAAAACAGCAAATGAGTTTGGGCTTACCGGTGTAAAAGTGATCAAAATGGATGTTTTCAAATTCATAGAAACCTGTGATGATCAGTATGATTTTATTTTTGCAGGGCCACCATATGCACTGGCTACAATTGATGATCTTCCCCGCAAGATCGTAGAGCATGGTCTGCTAAAACCAGGTGCAATGTTTGTGCTCGAACACACCCCGCGTAATAATTATACCGACTTCGAAAAATTTGTTCAGGAGCGGAATTACGGAACAACTTTATTTTCATTCTTCATAAATCGCTGATACCATGCAGCAACCCATATTTATAACGGGTATCGGCACGGGCATAGGTAAAACAGTTGTTGCTGCCATCATTACCGAAGCTATTGGTGGGGATTACTGGAAACCCGTGCAGGCAGGTATTGAGGGTGGAACAGATCGTGAATGGGTTTCATCCAGAATAACCAAAGGGAATAATATCATATATCCTGAGGCATACCTTTTGCAAATGGCTGCATCACCGCATATTGCTGCCCGTGAGGAGAATACCAGGATTACCTGTTCAGGAATTGTAAAGCTGATGCCCCCTACTCAGAGGCCACTTGTAATTGAGGGCGCAGGTGGTTTACTCGTGCCATTGAACGAAACTGAGTTCATGGCAGATCTCATTCAGCATATGAATGCAAGAGTAATACTGGTGAGCAGAAATTACCTGGGTAGCATTAATCATTCACTACTGGCCGCGGCATATTGCAAAAGCCACAACATTGATGTGATGGGATGGGTATTTAATGACCAGTACATGCAGTATGAAGAGGAGATCGTTGACTGGAGTGGATTTCCCCTCATTGGATCCATTCCATTTAATGAAGACTGCAACGCTGGGTTTATACGGGAACAGGCGGCAAATCTCCGGCATGCATTAATGCAACTTATATGACAAAGGAAGCATTAAGAAAATATTATTCAGAAAAGCGCATATCCCTCAGCGCTAGCGAACGAAATAAGTTTGATGACCTGATTCTGATTTTGTTTCAGCAGCTCGAAATAGCTCCACATGTTCAATCTGTTTTATCCTATTGGCCCCTGCCTGAACGGGGAGAAATAAATAGTTTCCTCTTTACGGATTTTCTGGAATTCAGAATTCCATCCCTTCAGCTCGCATATCCCGTATGTGATTTTACTGATCATTCCATGGAGGCAATATTGGTAGAAGAGGGAAGCACATTCCGCAGGAACCGTTATGGTATCGCGGAGCCTGTGGATGGCCAATATATTTCTCCAACCGAAATAGACCTGGTGCTGGTGCCTTTACTTGCCTTTGACACTAAGGGTTACAGGCTTGGCTATGGCAAAGGTTTTTATGACCGATTCCTTGAAAGATGCAGGAAAGATGTTATCCGTATCGGCTTTTCATATTTTGATGCTGAGCCGGCAATACCGGGTGTGGACCAATTTGATGTACCTTTAAATTACTGCCTAACACCTGATGCCATCTATGAATTTTAATTTTCCCTTGCTCAAACCGGTTAGGATCATTTTATTCCCTTTCTCACTGCTTTACCTGGCGGCTATAATTATCCGTAACTGGTTCTACGATAAAAATATCCTCCCTTCATCTTCTTTTGCACTGCCGATCATTTGCGTGGGTAATGTGGCAGCGGGAGGTACCGGAAAATCGCCGATGGTGGAATACCTGCTCCAAAAGCTTGGCACCCAATATAAACTTGCAACACTTAGCAGGGGTTATAAACGAAAGACCAAAGGATATGCACTGGCCAACCCTTCTTCCACTGCCCTTGAAATTGGGGATGAACCAATGCAGTTCTACCAGAAATTTCCCCAGGTGGCAGTTGCAGTTGGCGAGGAAAGGGTACTTGCTGTTCCTCAATTGCTGCATGACCGTCCCGAAACCCAGGCAATTATTCTGGATGATGCTTTCCAGCACCGCGCTATTAAAGCCGGACTTAATATTGTGCTCACTGATTATAACAATTTATACACCCGCGACTGGTACCTGCCAACGGGTGACCTGAGAGATGAAAGACGTAGTGTGCAACGTGCAGATATTGTAGTGGTTACTAAATGCCCGGCCGAACTTGATGATTCAAAAGCTTACGAGATCAAAAATGAACTAGCACTCTTGTCGCATCAGCAATTGTTTTTTTCAACCATCCGTTATGGTGACCTCTATCATATTATTCATGGCAGTAATTACATGATCACCAATGATGTGGAAGTGCTGTTAGTAACAGGTATTGCAAATCCCAAACCACTTAAACGCCTGCTAACTGATGTAGCGGGCACTTATGAACAACTGGTATTCACAGATCATCATATATTCACCATCGATGACCTCAATGAGATCAGGCGAAGGTTTGAAGAAATGGATACAGAGCATAAGATCATCCTGACTACAGAAAAAGATGCTGTAAGATTGAAAAAATTTGAACAGGAATTACAGGCATTGCCATTTTTTGTTATACCGATCGAGATGCGTTTTTTGTTTGATGATGATGCTCGCTTTACAGGTTTAATCGGTACTTTTATTAAGCAATTTTCTGCAAGTGCCTAATAAAAAAACGATGAGTAAAAAGAAGGATTCCAGAAAGAAATCACGTGGCGGTTCAGAAACTAAATCCACAGCAGCAAATGAATTTCGTGGCAGGCTCGATATTACCAGGAGTGGTATGGGCTTTGTAATTGTGGACCAGCTCGAACAGGATATACTGATCAGGCCCAACGATTTCAATACAGCCATGCATGGTGATACAGTTCGCGTCAGGATTACGAAGTCAGCAGGAAGAAGCGCGCGTATGCAGGGAGTGGTTACTGAAGTGATCGACCGCAAACAGAATGTATTCATGGGGCGTATAGAAATAAGCAAGTCGTTTGCTTTCTTTATTTCAGATAGCGATAAACCTATGCCGGATATCTATATCCCGCTTGCTAACCTGAATGGGGCTGAAAATGGCAATAGGGTAATAGCTAAGATCGTTCAGTGGGAACTTAATAAGAAACCAACCGGTGAAGTAGTGGAGGTATTGGCGGAACAGGCAGAAAATGATCTGGCCATGAAAGAGATCATTATGGAAAATGGTTTCCCAATGGCATTCTCTGAAGATGTTCTTGAAGAAACTGCCCGCATTCCTGAATTGCTATCTGCCACGGAGATCAAGAAAAGACGTGATTGCAGGGAAGTTCTCACATTTACCATTGACCCTGTGGATGCAAAGGATTTTGATGACGCTCTTTCTATCCGAAAACTTAAAAACGGCTATGAGATTGGTGTACATATTGCCGATGTGAGTTATTATGTTGAACCCGATACCGCGTTGGATAAGGAAGCCTATCAGCGCGCAACTTCTGTATATCTTCCTGACCGTGTCAATCCCATGTTGCCCGAAAAAATTTCCAATGAACTATGTTCACTTAGGCCACATGAAGATAAATTCACCTTTTCAGCAATTTTCCAGCTATCGGGTAAGGGCGATGTAAAAGATTACTGGCTTGGTCGTACTATCATCCATTCTGATCATCGTTTCACCTATGAAGAAGTGCAGGAGATTATAGAAAGCGGTGATGGACTTTATAAAGAAGAAGTATTATTGTTGAATAATTTTGCGCAACGATTCCGTAAGCAACGATTCAAGAAAGGTGCGATCAATTTCTCCTCTCAGGAAGTGCGGTTCAAACTTGATGAAAATCGCAAGCCTATTGGTATCATGGTGAAAGAAAGTAAAGAAGCACACCAGCTTATTGAGGAATTCATGTTACTGGCAAACAGGACGGTTGCGGAACATGTTACCAAGGCTGAACAAAACAAGAAAGCTATCCCATTTGCCTACCGGGTACATGACCAACCGGATGAGGAAAAACTTGTTCCTTTTGCTGCTTTCGCCCGCAAATTCGGACATAGTTTTGATACGAAATCACCTGAAAGAATTGCAGAATCTTTTAACCAGTTATTGAAAGAAGTTCAGGGTATGCCTCAGCAACATGTGCTGGAACAATTAGGGATCCGCACCATGGCTAAAGCTATCTATACCACTAAGAACATCGGACACTACGGGCTGGGTTTTGAACACTATTGTCATTTTACTTCACCTATCCGCCGATATCCCGATGTATTGGTTCATCGGGTATTACAGGAGTTGTTGGATGGTAAGGTGCAGCCCGATAAAAAGATGGAAGAGAAATGCAAACATAGTAGTGAGCGCGAACGTGCTGCCATGGAAGCAGAACGCGCAGGTAACAAATATAAACAGGTAGAATACCTTCAGAATTTCCTGGGAGATGAATTTGATGCAGTTATCAGTGGCGTTTCTTCTTTTGGTTTCTGGGCTGAAACAGTAGAACATAAATGTGAGGGACTTGTAAGCATTGCAAGCTTGTCTGAATACGATGATTTCCGCCATGTGGAAACAGATTATATGCTTGCGGGCCGGCGAAGTGGTCGCACTTTCCGTATGGGCGACAAAATTCGCATCCGGGTAGTGGCGGCTAATCTTGATAAACGCCAGCTCGATTATGAATGGGTCATCACAACGGCATTAAAAGAAGATACTGGATCTGGAGAACACCTGCAGAGGGTCGCAAAAAAGAGCAGGAAAAAGAAGTAGGAGCTTTAATTCAGGAAGGCAGAATTTTGAATGCTGTAACATCTAATTCTAACCAGGTAAATGGTCCACCCGCTAATTCCCAGGTGACTGTGGACTTAATGGGTATTCGGATTCCTCCCATTATTGAGTGTTCCATATTTTTAATGATCCATGGGTATTTCACTTGTTGTTTGCCTTCTTTTCTGAAGCGCATGGTGGTAAAACCAATTACATCACCAACATCGTTGACCTCAAAAATTCCTTCACCTGATGTGCCGTTGTAATCCATCCGGGCAAGTGCATGGGTATTATCAATAGCATCCCATTTTATATAGGGACTATATGCAGCCCAGGGAAGCCATACGATCTCTGCCAGATAGCGCTGCATGGATCCTTCATCGATCTCTATTCCGGTGGCATCTACAATGGGTATTATACCCGCTATTTTGATATTCATTCTTCCTTTCCCCCGGCTGAAACTATCCTCACCCCTGATTTTCAGGAATGGCAACATGCTTATCACAGCATGCCACGAAAATGCAGGTGGATCAATACTAAATTCCTGTTTGGCCTTAAAGGCCATCCAACGGTTTTGTGCAGGTGAGGTTTTCATCCTTCCTGCCTGGGTTAATTCTATTTTACCTGGTTTTACTATTACTTCAGCGCCGCAGTTTTGCAGCCAGCGCTGAATAGGAGGAGGGACTAATTCTGGCATCTGATAAAGATTAATCAATTCCGCGACAATTAGATTGAGCAGTATCAGCTGAAACATTGAATGGAATCAGCCTGTTGAAGGTATCTTTGTGAAATGGACCAATCTATCAGTCTCAATAAGTTTATCAGTGATACAGGATATTGTTCGCGCAGGGAAGCCGATGAACTGATCACAGCAGGAAGAGTATTGATCAATAATAAACCAGCCCGTCTGGGTAACCGCTATAAGCACGGCGACCAGGTTGAAGTAGATGGTAGCCTCATTACCATTGATAACAGGGAAAAACTGATATATATCGCTTTCAATAAACCACTTGGAATAACAACTACCACGGAGGAACATGTTAAAGGAAATATTATCAGTTATATCAATTTCCCCAAGAGGATCTTCCCGATCGGCAGGCTTGACAAAGATTCTGAGGGACTCATCTTTCTAACAAATGACGGAGATATAGTCAATAAACTCCTGCGGGCAGGCAATGCACATGAGAAAGAATATATTGTTCGGGTCAATAAGCCTATCACCCCCGGTTTTGCGGAAAAGATGGCAGCAGGTATTCCAATGCTCGGTACGGTTACACTTCCCTGTAAGGTTGTAGTTACTGGCCGGCAAAGTTTTCGGATCGTACTAACACAGGGATTGAACCGTCAGATCAGGAGGATGTGTGAGTTCCTTGGCTATAATGTTGAGGGATTACAGCGGGTCCGGATCATGAATGTTCGCATCGATAAACTAGCCACTGGCAAATGGCGTTATCTCAGTGATGCCGAAATCACACTACTAAAGGAGTCTGTTAAAGATTCCTCCGGCCAGGCAGTTAAGAATCCGAAGTTCAGGGAGCCCGCTACAAAATCAACAAGTTCTAAAAAGAAAGCCAGTTTTAACCGATCCGGCGAAAAGGAAGGAAGGCCAGATAAAACGAAACGAACGAGCTCAGGAAAAAATGCAGGCACCAGCAGAAAATCATCTCCTGAAAGAAATTCCCTTGCTGAAAAGAAAGCAGATTTTCAAAAGAAAGCCAAAGCCGCCAAAAAGCTTTCCTCACCAGCAAAGACCGCAACCAACACAAAACCATCTGCAACAAAAAAAAGCGGCAGCAAACCGCCAATTACGGAGAAAAAAACAATGGGTAAATACAAAGCATTCCGTCAGAAAGGCAAATAGAAGCTACCATCCACCGCCTCCGCCTCCGCCACCGCCACCGCCACTGGATCCTCCACCTCCGGAACCACCACTGCTACTACTGGGGGGAGTTGACGCAGATGAAATGGTGCCCGTTAATCCCGATGATATGCTCTTGCTTAGATCACTCATGGTGAAACTTCTACCGAAACTACTTCCCGTATGGAAATAGGCAGGTTTGTATCCACTCGCTATTGCATCCTGAAGCATCTTATCAAACTTGGATGCCCATTCATTCTCAACTTTTAATGCAATGGCATAAGGAAGGTATTTTTCAAACAGATCCAGCGTTTTTTCGGGAGGTGTCAATTGATTATAAATATTTTGCTCGGCTTCTTTGAGGTAGATCCTGAATCCTTCTATATGATCAGTAATATTTCTACCTTCTTCGGTATATGCACTCATGATCCTGGAGAAAACAAGCTGCACAATTATCATCAATATGATCATCACTATACTAAAGTAAACAAGCGGCAAAGAAAAATAGGCAGTATTGAAAATAAAGGCGAGGATAATTGCCAGCACCAGGATAGCTGCACCCAACCATAAATAACCTTTGTTAAGGACAAACATGCCTTTGAAACTATTCTTTCTCCCCGCGCGGATCAGGAAGCGATTTTTTAATGATTCTTCCAGTTTCGTATTAAGTGTTTTGAGTTTGCTGTTATAAGTTCCTTTGGAAGCTGTTTCCCCATAAATGTCTTCAATATTAAATCCATATCGGTCAGCAGGCATATTTTGGGTTTCCTTTTTTTCCTGCAATTCAGGTTTATTGAACCGGTATTCTGTTACAGGAAATATCATTCCTTTTTTATTGACATCAATTTCAAGTTCCCGGTGAACAGCAGCATCTACAAGGGTCGCAGCAAACAGATGCGATCCGAATTGCTGTTCCAGTAAATATCCCGTATCTGCCGGACTAAATGCAGGAGGAGGTTCAAACTGCGGGTAGATTGTGCCTTTTAGTGGATCGCGGCCCCTGCGTTTCCATGTTCTGTAATAAAACAAAAACAAACCACTGAACAGTAATAATAAAACAGGGATTATATAATTACTGAGAATCAGATCAATAAAATTATCTGCCTTGCCGGGGGGTAACAATATACCCTTTTTAATACTCGCAGCAACGGTGAGGCCTTCTCTTGATTCAAACCGACGCTTACCCCAAAAATGAATAGACCTTTCATTTTCAAGCATGCCTATGCATTCTTTATCGGTGGCTCCCTGCACACCCGTATAACAGTTCCATTCAAAAATCCTGGACTGATCCGGAAAAAGAATACTGCAGGATATGCTGTCGGCAGAAAATATCCATCCATTGCCGTTTACGTTCCAATAAAATTCATCCTTGTCAGGATGGAAAATGAGCTGACGCTTTGTTTCATAATCAATACGGTAATCATATTTCCCTTCTGGCAGCAACATGTCTTTGCGACCAATCATTATGCGGATGCCATTATACAATGCTTCGCTGATGTATGGTTCCGGGGCCCCATTTTTTAGTACAGCTTTGAGGTCGAAACCCGTTCGCGTCCATAGGCCATTAGGCTTACGATAGCGTGTTGGAAAATCGCGCACAATGCCTCTTTGTATATCATCATTGACAGATTCACCGCTGCCATTTCCATTATATACACTTATGAATTCGCTGACTTTTACTGTTCCATCTTTTTCGATCCTGATCTCAGAATGAAATGAAAGTATACGGTCGCTGTTGTCCTTTTTAAAAAGAGGATAAAAGTTATCGGGGTATTCAAGCGCTCTTTCAACAGCTTCTGCCGCAGTGCTAAGATAGGCCTGTCTTGCTTTTTGGAAACCGCTGCTGCCTACGGAAGTATTTGTGTATTTATTATCAAGATTGGTGTAAGGGTTTTGTAATAGAGCCTGCAATAACTCAGAAAAGCGACTCCTTGATTTTGGATAATTAATCTTTATCTCTTCAGCAGTTAAAGATCTTTGTGAGCCAATGTTAATTGCCTTTTCCAGAATGATACTATCATAATCAGCCGGCTTGATAAACCTGCCTGATATTTCTGAAATGGCAAACTGTGAACGCGCGCAAACCGTTGTTGTTAAAAGCAATCCAACTAAAAGACTGCGTAGAAGATTATAATGAAATTGAGTTCTCATATATCACCTGAAACTGACCTTAGGTACTGCAGTGGCTGTGGACTCTTCCTCAAAGAAAACCTCTTCTCTGAAACCGAATATTCCGGCAACTATATTTCCGGGAAATGTTGCAACAGACTGGTTGTAATTGCGAACGGTACCATTATAATATCTGCGGCTCTGGTTCAGTTTTGTTTCCATTTCTGTCAGATCCTTCTGCAGGTTGATAAAATTCTGGCTGGCCTTGAGGTCAGGATATTGTTCCGCTAATGCAAAAAAATCTACCAGGGCCCTGTTCATTCCATTGGTTGCCTCGATCTGTTCTGCCGGCGTTCCTGCCTGCATACTTCTATTCCTCCATTTTACAACTTCTGTCAACGTGCTGCTTTCATGTAAAGAATAACCTTTAACGGTCTCCACCAGGTTGGGAATAAGATCATTTCTCTGTTGCAGGAAAGTGCCTATGCCGCTCCATCCTTCCCGTACAAGTATCCGCAACCTGGTTAGCTTGTTATACAAGAAAACCAATAGCAGCATCATCAATACAATAACTATTATAATGATTGTTAGGGTAGACATATGATTATATTTCAGGTGTTGATTAAGAAAGAGGCTCTAATTGTGTTTTATATGTGGGCAGTTGCCTGCTTTTTGTTGCCTGTTCATAAGAATAGGCTATAGACAGGAGGGTAGGTTCAGAATAAGCCGGCCCATAAAAAGAAATACCAACCGGCAATCCATATACCATTCCGCAGGGTACGGTAATATGTGGATATCCCGAGGATGCTGCAGGCGCGGTCAGGAATACATCGCCCCATCTGTCGCCATACCATAGATCGATACTACATGCCGGCCCCATTGTTAATCCTGAAATGGCATCAAGATTATGTTCCTTGAGTATCCCGTCTATGATGGCTTGCGATCCCTTATGTGATTTTTTTAGTGCATCCTTATATTCTTTGGATTCCAGTGTGCCTAATGCTTCAGATGCTTCCAGCGTTTCCTGTTTAAAATATGGCATGGCACGATCCTCATTGGCCTTGTTGAATTCGATAACTTCTTTTAGTGTTTTGATCTTTGTATTTGCGTTCGCGAGATATTTATTTAAGCCTGCTTTGAATTCGTATTTCAATACATTGAACTCATCATTGCCAAGGTCATTGATACGCTTCAGATAGCTCACCTCTATTACTTCGGCCCCCTTCGCAATCAGAACTTCCTTGGCCTTCGCCAGCAGCGCATGCATATAATGGTTCTTTCCCGGAAGTTCTTTCTCAATACCTATCCTTTTTCCTTTCAGCCCCTCTGCGTCAAGAAACTTGGTATAGTCCTCCAGTTTTTTCCCTTCACTGGTTTTTGTTATTTCATCTTTTTCATCAATACCGGTAAGTACACCTAATAGAATGGCCGTATCCCTTACAGTTCTGGCCATGGGGCCTGCCGTATCCTGGGTATGTGAAATGGGAATAATGCCGCTTCTGCTGAGCAAGCCTACAGTTGGCTTAAGTCCAACAATTCCGCTTACTGCCGCAGGACAGGTGACTGATCCATCAGTTTCTGTTCCAATAGCCACCACGCAAAGATTTGCGGATGGCGCAACACCTGATCCTGAGCTTGATCCGCAGGGGTTATGGGTAAGCAGGTATGGACTCTTTGTTTGTCCACCCCGGCTGCTCCAGCCCGAGCAGGAACTGGTGGATCTGAAATTGGCCCATTCAGAAAGGTTTGTCTTACCCAATAAAACTGCACCGGCCATTCGCAGTTGCTTTACTATAAATGCATCTTCCTTTGCAATATGTCCTTCCAATGCCAATGACCCGGCAGTAGTCTGCATTTTATCGGCCGTATCAATATTGTCCTTGATCAAAACAGGAATACCATGGAGGCTTCCCCTGATTTTGCCAGCTTTTCTTTCATTATCCATTTCAGCTGCAATTGATATGGCATCAGGATTTATTTCGATCACTGAATTCAATTTCGGCCCCCCCTTGTCAATTTGCTGGATCCTGTCAAGGTACAACTGCGTGATGGATACCGAGGTCATGCTGCCTTCCTTCATCTTTTGCTGTAATTCATCGATGGTTGTTTCCATTAATGGGAAACTATCTTCAGGTGCTGTTTGGCCCGCCTTATCAGAATCGACCCCGGATTGTTTATTTTCCTTACAGGATCCAAATGATAGGGTGGTAATGGTTAATCCGGCAAGTGATCCATTCCATAGAAAATTACGTCTGTTCATTATGGTAAGTTAGTATTAGAATTAATTGAATATAATAAATTCAACCTGCTCTTTATTCTTTATGGGGAAGTATCCGAACATGATTTTCCACATTTAGGTAAAAAATTCCGCAAAATGTTCACCAGGTATACCCCAGAAGCGCTTGAGAACCATTGGCCCGGAGTTTGAATTATAAGAGTAGGTTTTTCATAGGATATTGGATTATAAAACGGGCTGTATTTCTATACTGGCCCCTTTTTTTTACCTATACCCCAAGTGACCTACGGGTTTTTACTGGCAATTTATTCAACACCAGCTTATATGACTGGTCAATGAAGAATCGCCATTCCTTAGCCGAAAGTTTACTAATATCCGTTACTTCAATCCAATGATATCTTCCCAGATGTGATGCGATTTTAAAACCATCTCTGTCGAGCAACTCTTCAAATGATTCTTCCGGTACTTTAAAAGTTGCGTTTACCGGTACCTCATCAGGCGAAGTGATCAGGAACATTTTACCTCCCACATTAAAACATAAATGCGTTTCCCATTTTATATCTTCTGTAACTGCAGGCAGTGCCAGGGATATTTCACGAATCAAGTCTATTATCATCGGTCTCTATTAAAAATGCCCCGCAGCTTTCACTACAGGGCATTGTTCAAGATAGTTATTTATATCAAATGTATTTTGTTTTACCAGGAACCGCGATAGGATAGAACCCATCTGCATCTGGCAATACCGGGGGTGCCGCATCCCAGGCAAATGCTTTTGGCATAATATCAAGACCACTATTTAGTGCCTTGTCCATATCAATGATCTGACCACTATAAGTTGCCATTCTTCCAAGTATGGATGTCATTGTACTATAAGCCCCATTTTCAGCATCTTCAAATTTGTACTGCCCCTTAGCAATTGCAGCAAATAATTCATCATGTTCAGTCTGGTAAGGATTATTCTCTGTTTTTGAATCAAACTTATACAAGGTCTTTCCTTTGCTGTCGGCAATCATACCTGCACCGCAGTGTATTTTACCTTTTGTTCCGATAAGCAATTCATCTACCCGGCTCATAGTGCCCGGAATATGACGACACTGGCTATTCAGTATGGTACCATCAGCATAGGTGAATTCTACAAAGTGATGATCAAATATCTCACCATGGTCCTTTCCTTTACGGACCTGTCTTCCACCCATTCCCTGGGCTTTAACAGGGTAGGCTCCCTTAAACCAGTTCACCACATCCAGGTTATGGATATGCTGTTCAGTGATATGATCACCACAGAGCCAGTTAAAGTAATACCAGTTGCGCATCTGGTATTCCATTTCGGTTTGTCCAGCTTTACGTCCCCGTACCCATACACCATCATTGTTCCACCATGCCTGGGCGGAAGTAATATCACCTATCTGGTCCTTACGTTTGAAAAGTTCGCGGTAAGAATTCTGGTAATGTCTCTGTAGACCGACAACCACATTCAGTTTTTTCTGCTTCGCCACAGCAGCTGCCTTTAATACACGCTGAACACCAGCGGGGTCAACGGCAACAGGTTTTTCCATGAACACATGTTTGCCCTGTTTGATAGCTTCTTCAAAATGAATGGGACGGAAACCGGGAGGAGTGCAAAGTATTACTACATCGGCAAGTGGAATGGCTTTAAGGTATCCATCGAATCCTGTGAATTTTCTTTCTTCCGGAACATCAATCTTTGCCAGGATGGCTGCATTATCAGCAAGTTCTTCCCCAATGCTTTTATAACAATTATCGATATTGTCGCGGAAAGCATCGGCCATTGCCACCAGCTTAACATTCTGCTTCGAAAGAAGCGCCTGGATAGCAGCGCCGGTTCCTCTTCCGCCACATCCTATCAATACCACTTTAATAGTATCATCACTACCGGAAAAAAAATTGGCATGTGACATCAGTGGGGCTGCAATAATTCCACCTGTGAGGAGGCTGGATTGTTTTACAAATTCCCGGCGGGAATTTGAACGGTTTTTGGCATCGTTAGACATCTTGCTTGTTGTTTATGGTGATCTAAGTTAATGTTGAAGGTATTCATCAAAAAATGCATTTGCCGCAGATGGCGATGGTTGTTCCAAAGGTCGGATAATGCGGAAGCCAATAAAGCTGCCTTCGGTAAGCCACCAGGGACTTTTTGGTATCTGCGGATCACGGCGGTTCCAGGCAGCAATTGATTTTATCCTGTTAGCTGATCTAAGCTCAGTTGCTTCACTGTTGTAGCCTCCGCCTTTTAAAGTTTTTGGATAACGCGAAGCATTAAACGTTGTTTTAGGGTCTTTGACTTTATCAGTAAGTGCTTCCTGCGGATCAGGATAATAATGGTCAAGTGTCCATTCGGCAACATTTCCTATCATATCATAGAGCCCCCATGCATTAGGTTTCTTTGTTCCCGATTTATGGAATTTATTCTGGCTGTTGGCAGTGTACCAGGCGTATTGGTCAAGCTCTTTTTCGTCGGATCCAAAAAAGTAACGTTCATTGCTCCCTGCACGGCAGGCATATTCCCATTCTGCCTCTGTAGGCAGGCGATAAAAAATTCCTGTTTTATTATAGAGCCAGCGGCAATACATAAGGGCAGATTGCTGGCTCATACTGTTTACAGGATAGCCTCCTTCTTTTCCCATTCCCAAACTAAAATCTATATACTGCGGACTTGGCCTTGTTATAGCATCCACATCAGAATTCTGGCTGATGGATTCATCTTTATAAAAAACATCAAAGGCATCTCGACTAACTTCCATTGATGCCATCCAAAAAGGTGATATACTTACTTGCCGCCTTGGTGCTTCATCAGTTTCATGCCCTTTCTCCGTGGCATCAGATCCCATCGTGAAGGATCCTCCCGTAATAGGCACCATGGTAAAACTGATTGAACTACCCGGAATGAGTTGCTGGTAGGTACGGAAAGAATCAACGGGATTCTGGGCGGTAGTAGTGAGCGTAATTAAGGAGCCGCCAATAAATAACAAAAGGTCTTTCAAAATCTTGTTTGTTTAAAAAACCAATTTAGTTCATTTTCCTTAAGTGTTCATTTAACAGTTGTCCAGAAAGACGCAAAACCCCTGCTCAATCGTTTGCGTATTTTTTCCTTTTTGTTTTCGGTAATGATGAATTCTGCATTTTGCTGCCTCGCGAGTTTCCTTGCAGCAGAAAAGGAGAGTTGGCTGAATGCTTTGGTAAGCCAGTCGGCTTTTATACCATCGTCTGCAATAACTGTTACCGTTCTGCCTGAAGTGAGACCATAGCCGGTGTGTGGATCAAGTACATGTGAATATTTTTTTCCTTCATGTATCATAAATTGAAAAGCGTTACCAGAAGTAGTAACAGCTTTTCCTGATACACTGATGGTGCGCTCCAGTACTTTTTCCCGGCTTTCTGGTACAGCCAGGGCAAGGGTCCAGCCATTTTTATCGGGGGGACTACCAGCAGTAACAATATCGCCGCTTACATTCACCAGAGCAGAGCTTATTCCCCTGGCACGCAGGTTGTCGATCACCTTCTGCGCTATATATCCCTGGGCAATTCCCCCCAGGTCAAGCAGCATACCTTTCTGGGTAAGCCATACCGATCTGGTTGCTTTATCCAGCTTTATTTTTTTGTAACCGCTTACTGCAAGGGCCTGTTGTACCTCTTTTTCTGATGGCCAGCTCTTCTCTTTTCTGGCCCTACGCCAAAGGCGGGTGAGCGCACCAAGTGTAATATCAAAACTCCCCTTGCTTTTCCGGGATGCATCTACGGAAATTTCAAGAATCTCAAAGAGGGCAGGGGAGGCAATAAAAGCTTCTTCCTGCCCTGCTCCCGCACACAAGCGATTCAGTTCGCTGCTGTCAATATAATCGCTGAATATATAAACCAGTGAATCCACCAGTTTATATGCATCATCAGCAGCCTGGTTGGCAATAGAGCTGTCAGTTGAATACAAAATGATATTAAAGGGAGATCCCATCTTGCTGGCTGAGTAGCTAAACTTTTTCGGCTGCGCCTGGATGTTATAAAAGGATATTAACAATCCTGCGTTCAAAATTATCTTAAGGAGCAATATTTTATTTTTATTGGATTGGATTCCGGTAAATTTAAGACTCAAATTCAATTGCCATGCAAAGAAGGGATTTTGTTCATCAGTCATTACTTGCCGGTGGCGCTCTGTTCACATCAACTGTGGCAGAAGCGGCAAAAGGAAAAACAGACACAAGTAATTTTTCCGAAAAGCCTTTTAACCTCGATTATGCTTTCCACGACGGGATGTTCAAAAACCATGGCGGGGATGACTTTATTGAACAGATCAAATTTGCCCATAGTGTAGGGTTCCGTTCCATTGAAGACAATGGAATGATGGGGCGTTCAATAGATCAGCAAAAGAAGATCGGTGAAACCCTTGCGAAACTTGGTATGCGCATGGGCGTATTTGTTATCACCTCTCAAAACTGGCATTGGAAAACCTCCCTCACATCAGGGAAGCAGGAATTTATTGACCTCATGATCAAAGATTGCAAGGAAGCAGTTGAGGTGGCCAAACGTTGCGGTGCTAAATGGATGACAGTAGTTCCTGGAAATTATGAGAGAAGCCTTTCACATGAATACCAAACAGCCAATGTGATAAATGCGCTTAGAAAAGCATCTGACATACTTGAACCTCACGGACTGGTGATGGTGCTGGAAGCGCTGAGTGATAATCCGGATCTATTCCTTCGGCATACAGATCAAACCTATATGATCTGCCAGGCAGTGGGAAGCCCATCCTGCAAATTTCTTTTTGATATGTACCATATGCAGCGTAACGAAGGAAACATCATAGCAAATATTGATAAAACCTGGTCGGAAACACCTTATTTCCAGATTGGTGACAATCCCGGCCGCAATGAACCGGGCACGGGTGAAATGAATTATCGTAATATTTTCAGGCATATCCATTCAAAGGGATATAAGGGTATTCTTGGCATGGAGCATGGCAATGCCGGTAAGGGTAAAGAGGGTGAACTAGCCCTCATAAAAGCCTACCGTGATGCAGATAATTTCCTGGCTAATCCCCCTCGGTAAAAGGAATATTATGCTGGTTGAGGAAATCTTTGATGATGGCCACATGTACACATAATCCTACATGCAGGAAGGGATGATTTGATACCTGCGTTTTATGTCCCCCATCAATGATCTCCTTACCATTAAGATCAAAGCCAAGGTGAAGATGCTTTGTCGCGAACTGCATTCCGTAAATAATTCCATCCCGGTCAAAAAGAGGGCCCCCGCTTTGCCCCCTCAACCCGGGTGTACTCAGCTCTATGCCGGTATGCCCACCCTGGGGTTCACCCAAAAAACGGGTTACAATCCCATCAATTGGAAAGATGGGTGAATTTTGCTTTCCCTCAGTTGTCCACTCAATGTTATCTGTTTCAGTATTGTGTTTGAAATTATTGAACTCCGGGAAAGGGAAACCAAGCCGGCAAAGGTATTTACCTTGCTTGATGCCGGTATTATTACGCTTGAAAATGGCATGACCACTATAGAATGTTTTCTCAAATCCCTTGAATTCAAGAATGGCAAGATCCTGCGTGGCATGCATATGTATATCGATCTTGGCGATCTTGTCAAAGCTGTTCCGGAAATTGGTTTTCAACTGAACCATGGTTTCCTTGGAATACTTGTACTTATTATCAAGGTTTTTCAGGAATTGCGCGTATTTATTATCTTTTGTGAGCCGGTTTCTCTCTGATTTATATTCGTTATAGGCATTGTTGATCTTATCGGCTGAAATGATCATATTGGCAACATGCTTACAAGTAATGGCAGCGCCCCTATCATTTACAAAAAAGAAAGTAGATGCCCCCGGAACAATCATGCCGTTATGATACCGGGCTATTGTATGCAGTGGACGGGTGAACTTTGATACATTTTCGATGGCGGTTTCGAACATGGGGCTTCAATTAGATGGTAATATACTATTTTAGCCCTTCGCAATAATACCTCTATGCACTCCTTTGAAGAATTATCAAAAGATTTTATAGCCCGTTTCCAGCAATCCCATTTCCCGGAACATCCTGCCTCCTTATATGGTGCGGCAGATTATTTCCTGGGACTGGGTGGAAAAAGGATCCGCCCGGTTTGCTGCCTGATGGGCAATGAACTTTTCGATGAGATAAACCCCAATACATGGCATGTAGCCAATGCCATTGAGCTATTCCATAATTTCACCCTCATCCACGATGATATTATGGATAAGGCACCCTTGCGAAGGGGGATGGAGACTGTTCACTATAAATATGGTGAGCCCACGGCATTACTTGCTGGGGATGTAATGCTGGTTGTTTCTTACGAATATCTAAACAAGATCCGCTCTGAACAGATCCATAGAATCGTCCAGTTATTCAACCGCACTGCCAGGCAGGTATGTGAAGGGCAGCAGCTTGATATGGATTTTGAAAAGGCTGAAAAGGTTTCCCTCGATGCCTATATCAATATGATAGAACTAAAGACTTCCGTTCTCCTTGCTGCCAGCCTGAAATTAGGGGCCTTACTCGGAGGAGCTGGAGAGGGCAACCTACATCATATATATGAATTTGGCCGGAATCTGGGTATAGCTTTCCAGGTGCAGGACGATTTCCTGGATGCCTTCGGTGACCCCGCCAAGTTTGGAAAACAAGTAGGTGGTGATATCCTCGCCAACAAGAAAACTTTCCTGTTGATCAGGGCGATGGAAACAGCCAGTGAAAACCAGCTTGCCGAACTTCGATCACTCGCCGATTCAAATCCCCCTGATAAAGTGGAGAAAGTGTTATCCATTTTCCGGAGTTGTGGAGTAGATGTTTGGGCAAGGGAATTACAGAACAAATATCTCAACGCAGCCCTGCAACATCTTGATGATATAGCGGTATTGAGTAAGCGTAAAGTACCTCTGCAGCAACTGGCACAATTCCTTGTTCAACGCGATTACTGATCAAAAAAACCGTTCTTTCCCGCTCTTACCTGATTCAATAATTACATATCTTGGCCAACTAAACCAACTGCATGCCGAATTCTTTATTCAGAAAAAAATCCATAGATAAGATCATACGCGACCACGAGCAGGGACTATCCGATGGTCATGAGTCAGGAATGAAAAAAGTACTGAATGTTCGCGACCTCACCATGATGGGTATCGCTGCAGTTATTGGCGCGGGCATATTTTCAACAATAGGATCAGCTGCTTTCAATGGCGGACCGGGTGTAATATTTCTTTTTCTTATTACTGCAGTTACCTGTGGATTTACCGCACTCTGCTATGCTGAATTTGCTTCGCGTGTTCCGGTTTCCGGTAGCGCTTATACCTATTCGTATGTAACCTTTGGAGAACTGGTCGCATGGATTCTCGGCTGGGCGCTTATTCTCGAATACAGTATCGGTAATATTGTTGTTGCCATTAGCTGGAGTTCTTATTTCAATAATATTCTGCATAATGTGCTGGGCATTGATCTTCCGGCATACCTCACAACGGGTTACCAAACAGCAAAGTCGGCCTACCAGGCCGCATTGGCTGCAGGTGAACCAACAGATGCCATGGTGTATGCATCCGCCCCTAAAATCATGGGTATACCTTTTGTAGTGAACCTGCCTGCTTTCCTTATTGTGATCCTGGTGACCATGCTGGCCTATATAGGTATTAAGGAAAGTAAGAATACGGCAAATTTCATGGTTGGATTGAAGATCGTGGTGCTCTTACTGATTGCCGCCGTTGGTTTATGGATCATTTTTTCGGAAGATACAACCAGTAACTGGAGCCCATTCCTACCCAATGGTATGACAGGCGTCCTGAAAGGAGTATCTGCCGTATTCTTTGCCTATATAGGGTTCGACGCTATTTCAACAACAGCAGAAGAATGTTCAAATCCACAGCGCGACATGCCCCGGGGAATGATTTACTCCCTTGTTATTTGTACTATTATTTACGTAATCACCACACTTGTAATAACAGGTATGGTCAACTACAAAGAATTTGAAGGCGTTACTGATCCACTCGCATTTGTTTTTGACAAGATCAATATGCAGAAGATCGGAACTTTCGTTTCCATTAGCGCCGTTATCGCCGCAACCAGTGTTATGCTTGTTTTCCAGATCGGGCAACCAAGGATATGGATGAGTATGAGCCGCGACGGACTCATGCCCAAATCATTTTCAAAGATCCACCCCCGTTACCAGACTCCATGGTTTGCAACAATCATAACTGGTCTGGTAGTGGGCATCCCGGTATTATTCGCGGATGATAAACTGATGACCGACCTTACCAGCATAGGAACGCTGTTTGCTTTTGTATTGGTTTGTGGTGGTGTTTTGCTGCTGCCCCGCATTGCCAATAAACCCGGAAAGTTTAACCTTCCTTACATTAATGCAAAATTCATAATACCAGTTATAGTGATTGCTTTTACCTGGCTCTGGCGTCATCGTATAGCCGAAGCGGTTAGTAATATCGGTGATGAAGGATACCAGGAGATTTTATTCCTTGTTTTCATGTTCACATCATGGCTGATGGCAATATTTTCTTTTCTCCGAAATTATTCGCTGATCCCTGTATTGGGCATGCTATGTTGTATGTACCTCATGATCGAGATCCCTGCAAAGAGCTGGTTGGTATTCTTTATCTGGATGGCTGTGGGCCTCGCTTTCTACTTCCTTTACGGCTACCGGAAGAGTAAGCTGGCAACAAATCCATAAACCATTTGCGGGCCTTATCTTTGCCACATGAAATTTGAAGTTGGAGATAAGGTGGTGGTACGTCTCACCAATGAGGATGGGGAAGTGGTGGAAATAATAAATGAAAAGATGGTGATGGTGGATGTTCGGGGTGTTAAATTCCCGGCATACACTGACCAGCTTGATTTTCCCTATTTCAAACAATTTTCTAAACAGAAGCTGGTAAAGGAAAAGCCAAAGCCCAAGACCTTTATTGACCAGGTACCTAAAGAGAAGATCGTTCAGAAACCTCGCCGCGATCCTAACGGGGTCTGGATCACCTTTATACCGAAATTTGAAGCTGATGAATTTGGTGATGAAGTGGTTTCAAATCTTAAGATCCACCTTCATAACCAGAATGATGCGGGGTACAGTTTTACCTATCAGTTGAAGTATTTTGGCGACACAGATTTTGAGTTGCGCAATGAGATTCTTGCCTTCCAGGATTTTTATTTGCATGACATTCCTTTTGCAGATCTTAATGATAGCCCATCATACCATTTTGAATTTTCTTTACTTAGTCCCGATAAAAAAAAGGCTCCCTTTTTTGAGGCTTCCCTGAAGTTGAAACCAAAGCAGGTTTTCATGAAGATCCAGGAGATACAGCAGAAAGGTGAACCAACATTTTCTTACCAGCTTTTCAAAGATTACCCCGCGCGGGTGGAGGAGGAAAAAATGGAGTTGGGTAAACTGGCTGCTGCAGGTTATAAGATCTATGAAGCCTCCCAGGCGCGCCAGCATCTTCCTCCTACGCGTACAGTAGTGGACCTTCATATGGAGAAGCTCTCCGATAACTGGAAAGGCATGAGCAATTTCGAGATCTTACAAATGCAGATGCAGGAGTTTGAAAAATACTTTGATCTTGCACTGGCGCACTACCAGCCCATGCTAACCATCATCCATGGGGTTGGAAGTGGACGGCTTCGCGATGAGATCCATGATATGCTTCGCCACCGTAGCCAGGTAAAATATTTCGTGAACCAATACCATCCCAACTATGGGTATGGGGCTACCGAGATCCACTTTCAGTACTGAGTTCTTCTTATCTTTACAGGCTTCTCACCGCGCTGCCGCGGTACATGTTTCATGTAACGAGGAAAGTCCGGACAGCATAGGGCAATACACCGGCTAACGGCCGGGGGGCGGGCAACCGTTCACAGACAGTGCCACAGAAAATAACTGCCTGTTTCGCTTTGGCCAAACAGGTGAGGGTGAAAACGTAGGGTAAGAGCCTACGGTAGCCGGCAGTAATGCCGGTTGGGGGTAAACCTTGTATGCTGAAATGCCATGTAAACCGGTGGCTGAGGGCGGCTCGCCCGATGGTTCCGAGAGGACCAACGCCGGAGGGTAGGCAGATAGATCGCAATAGTAATGTTGCGGCCAGATAAATGGTGGCGGCTTGTTCGGGGTAAAACCCGGGCAGGAACAGAATCCGGCTTACAGGTGAGAAGTTTATTAAAACGACCCAGGGGTCGTTTTTTTATTCCACCGGCTCCCAACTAATCACCCAGGCCGGGTCTTCTCCTGGATTGCTTGATCTGCGACTTCTGCTTCTTGTGTTCAATTCTTTTTTCTTTGGATCCCGCACTCGGCTTTGTTGCTATCCTGCTTTTCTTCTTACGAAAAGCCTCTTTAATTAATTCATTCATCTTGCTGATGACGATCGCCTTATTACCCAGTTGTGTTCTGTCGGCCTGCGATCGCACCTGCAAAAAACCTTCTCCATTGATACGGGCCCTCAATTTCTGGTGGAGCAATAACTTTTGCTCAGCAGTAAAGTAGGCGGATCCATCAATATGCCAACGCCCTTCAACCATGGTTTCCACCTTGTTTACATTCTGTCCGCCACTGCCACCACTTCTTGCAGTACGAAATATTATCTCACTGCTTATATCAATATTCATGATGACGCAAAGTTATGGCAACCGTGGCGGCAATCTCCATCATCCATGCCAGTCCGAGATGAATAACAATACCACCCCAGATGCTGTGTGAGTAACAGGCAATTATGCCCAGGATCATTCCCCCGAAATAGGAAGAAATACATTCCAGCAACGGTTTTCCAAAATGTATGGAACAATAAAAAACTGCCATAGGAAGTATGGCTGCAGGGCCCACATAACGGCTGATCAAAACAACCAGGAACCCCCTGAAAAATATTTCAATCGTTAAGAAATCACTTCCATAAGAAAGTTCATATAGCAACTTTTGCCACCACGATGGCCCGGCTGGTGCAAGAAAAGAAATGTTTCTAAGTTTTGGATATGTATTCAGGAAATCAGATTGAGTTGCAGCAAATGCAACAAGTGGGATCATTAATGCAAGTAATAAAACATAGGGCCCCCATGGGGGGATTGATTCACTTAGTCCATGTGCGTGCAGAAACCCGCTCCCCCTATTTGCAAAGGGGGGTAGAAAGCTATAAATTATAAATAATAAACTAACTGTGATCAATAATCGAAGCGGCCAGTCAGCGATGATCGATAGGTACCATCCCTTATGGCCAGGATGCCATCCCTGTATCAATTCTTTCCATCCTCCGGCAGTTACCTTGATGGCAAAAACAGCCGGAGCCAATAATATTAAAATGATTATTACAGTGGAATTATTTACAGGCACTGCCAATAAATAGTAAAGCAGGTAAGGGATGGCAAATGCCGCCAGGTAAAGCAAATAATAACCTATGAACTTAGTGGGTCGATTGGGAAGATTGTGCAACCACTTAGGCTCTATGCCAAATCGATAATTTACAACGATTAACAAGGCTGCAAATAGCGTACAACATAACAGGTAAGGTTTACTTGTTTGCTGGTAAAAATCCTGGAACCATGATAGAAAATATTGCATAAATAAATGTAGAGGCACGAAGAAAATTAAAAGGAAAGTTAATATAGTTTTTGATTGCTCTGTGGCAACTGTTTATGAAGCGTTAAGAGATGGCAGTTGAAATGTTAAGTTGTGTTCCCTAATCCAGTTTTGAGTCTTGTTGGCCTGCTAATTGAATTATAAGGGAGTATTCAATTATTAAAATAAGTACCATGAAAAAGTTAATGTACTCAATAACAGCAATTGCCTTTCTGGCCGCCTGCGGTACAAAAGGTACAACCGAAGAAAAAGAGGTAGCCGCCGCGCCTGCACCTGTTGTAGTGGAGCGTGCAAAAGTTACAACCAAGAAAAGTTCTAATTACCGCTCTTCTAACAGTGGTAACTATTCGATAAATAACGAAAGTGCCGCGAGGGTTCCACAGAAACCAACTGGTATAAGTGATGCCGCCAAAGGTGCCATTATTGGTGGTGTTGCCGGAGCTGGTGCCGGTGCCATCATCGATCGTAAAAAGCCTGCCCGCGGTGCCGTGATTGGTGGAGTGGTTGGAGCTGGTACCGGTTATACCATCGGACGTTCCAGTGACCGTAAATCAGGTCGTGTTGAACAGGGCCGTGAATACAGGGTTTATAAAAGAAGTCAATAACTAAAGTAAAATAATAACCTGGTGATCCTGGTTGGCAGATTCGGTTTCCCCGATAACGCTGGCCGGGATCCCTTTTTATTCCTCCGTGCTGTCCTGGCGAAAAGCTGATTGCATGTTCTCCAATAGCTTGCTCTCAATCATTTTTTCAGCAAGTAGCAACATGTTTTTGAAAGAAGTGGAATGGGAGATTCCATGACCGATGATAACCGGTTTATTAACGCCTAAAATTGGAGTGCCGCCATAATTCTCGAAATTGAAGCGGTCGAAATAAGCATGTTGAATATTCTTCCGGCTGGTAACCTCATACAATGATTCGGCTAACTTAAGAATGATATTACCGGTAAAGCCTTCACATACCATGATATCGGCCTTGTCAACCAGTATATCGCGCCCTTCAATATTACCAATGAAATTTATCTGCGTATTTTCTTTCATCAGGGGATAGGTGGCTTGTGCCAGGATATTACCTTTTCCTTCCTCTTCCCCGATATTTACCAATCCAACCCTTGGGTTCTCCACACCAAGAATATGCTTGGCATAAAGGCTTCCCAGAATCGCAAACTGGTTTAAATGTTCAGGCTTACAATCTGCATTCAGACCCACATCCAGCAATAAACCGGTTTTACCATCTTCCTTAGGAATGATGGTGGAAATGGTGGGTCTCAATACCCCCTCAATTGGCTTCAGGCTGTAATGTGCGCCAACAAGCATCGCACCTGTATTGCCTGCACTTATAAATGCATCGATCTTACCATTGGCAAGATAATAATACCCTACTGCAATGGAGGATTGTTGCTTTTCTTTCAGCGCCTTGGTGGGGTGCTCATGCATGCCAATTATTTGCGGGGCATGCACAATTGAAATATTATCGGAGGGGATCCCGTATTCTTCCAGTAATGGTTTCAGGGAAGCTTCATCACCGAATAAAACAATATTTGCCGGAGAATGGTGTTCTGACAGGAAAAGCTGAAGACCTTTCACCGCTTCAAGCGGCGCGAAGTCTCCACCCATCATGTCCAGACCGATTTTCATCTCCGGCAAACTATACAATTGTATACAGGTTAATTATTTCTTGATGGGTGATTTCTCAGCCACCAGCTTTCCCTTGTAGAACAATTTTCCTTCGCTCACGTGTGCACGATGACGTACATGCAGTTCACCAGTTGTGCTATCTGTGCTCAGGGTAGCTGCAGCGGCCTTGTAATGCGTCCTTCTCTTGGCACTACGCTGCTGTGAATGTCTGCGTTTCGGATTTGGCATATCTCAACAGTTTATTATATACAAAAATCAATTTCCCAGGTCCTTAAATTTATCCAGCCCCTTCCAGATCGGATTATCTGTCTGGGTCTCTTCCGTTTCCATCTTGCGGAGCATTTCCAGCGCCTCCTGGTTACAGTAAGACTGCTTTCCGGCTTCCTCCTCGGCGCACATGCGGCGCATAGGCATACTCAGTACAATGAACTCATAGATCCAATCGGCAACATGCAGGTGACTTTCTCCCCTCGATATATAATATACATCGGGATCCTCTTCCTGTCCATTCATCTCCTCAGGGTTCTCTACCAGTTTTACAACTATGTTGAACTCATCGAAAAGGGTCCAGGGTAATGCAGTGCTTCCACACCGGTCACAATTCACTTCCACTGTTCCACCGATCTCGAACTTCAGCAACATGAAACCATTCTTCTTATCAAGACTCAATTTTACATGAGCCCTTGAATTGCGGACTTCTGCCTGCTGATAGTTCTCAAAGAACTTATCCGTAACTGAATATTCAAACTCATGAATTCCGGGCTTCAACCCCACAAAAGCAATATCAAATTCCCGTCTGCTGCTCATGAGTACCTTTTTTAAAGGTTGGCAAAGGTAGTAAAATATAATTGAACCAAAGGGTTTTTTTTGTTCAAATCCCTTAATTTCGATGCCGTAAAACAAAAGTACATTTTTCACAGGCATGAACAGAATTGTAAACATATTCGGTGCATATCTGGCCTTCTTACGGTCCGCCTGTGCTAATGTTCCCTGACAAGATCCCCCCTCAAAGCTTTCTTACATTAAATGATTCTTCACCCGCTGTGAACTATCATTCCTGCTATTTTTTGTATTTCGTATACTTACATATTAAACATATAAATAATGAAAAACGTTGCTGTCGTTGGACTTGGCAAGGTTGGTTCTTTGGTTGGAACCCTGCTAAGCGATCTTTTTACCGTAACCGGCTTTGACCAGAGCAGGCCCGCCACCGATCTTACTTTTGCAGTTGAAACGGGTTCTATTAAGGATACCGCTCAATTGGAGGCTTTTCTCTCTAAGCAGGATGCTGTCGTTTCCTGTCTTCCCTATAACCTTAATCTGCCAGTGGCACAAGCCGCTCATAAACTCGGGATCCATTATTTTGACCTCACAGAAGATGTACCCACCACAGCGGCGATCCGCGAAATGGCCAAAACATCTAAAGGGGTGATGGCTCCCCAATGCGGACTCGCACCCGGATTTATCGGCATCGTTGGGGCCGACCTCTATAACCGTTTCACCAAACTCCGCGATGTGGAACTGAGGGTAGGAGCGCTTCCCCGTTATCCCAACGGTCTCATGGGCTACTCCTTCACCTGGTCGCCTGCCGGGGTTATCAATGAATATATCAATGATTCTGAAGTGATCCATAACGGTGAAAGGAAAATGGTTCCTTCCCTGGAAGGCATTGAAATGATCAATATAGAAGGGCAGGAGTTTGAGGCTTTCAGTACAAGTGGTGGATTGGGTACCATGTGCGAAACACTTGCAGGAAAAGTTGATACCCTTAACTACAAAACCATGCGATATCCCGGTCATGCCAAACTCATGCGCTTCCTCTTATATGAACTGATTTTAAAAGAAAAGCGGGAACTGGTGGAACAAATATTGACCGAGGCAAAACCACCGGTTCGCGAAGATGTTGTATATGTATATGCTGTTGTGGAAGGATGGAAGGGTGACCAGCTGGCCAGGGAAGAATTCTATCATGCTTATCATCCGATCATGATCCATGGAAAAGAGTGGCGTGCCATTAGCTGGACTACCGCCGCTTCAGTTGCTGCAGTGGTGGAAATGGTTGCCAACGGAACCCTGGCAAATCAGGGCTTTATCAAGCAGGAAGAAATTTCCTATGAAGCCTTCATTAAAACTAAGAACGGAAGCCTTTATCAAAGTCAACATTAATATACACCAGATGGAAAGGGATAATACAGGGCTGCAGCAAGTTTTAGCGGGATTGATGCGCCGCTACCAGGAAAGGGTGCCTGATGTTCAGGCTGTAATTGATGCCATGATCAGGGAAGGAATGATCTCCAATGCCAATGACATCGAGAATGATCATATTGCTTTCCGCACCATGGGTGTTCCCAACCTTGGCATCGCCTCTCTCGAAAAGATATGGCTTCATTATGGTTACCAGAAAATGGATCACTATTATTTTCCTGAGAAAAAACTTGATGCCTTCTGGTATGCGCCTCCTTCACCTGAGTACCCACGTATTTTCATCAGTGAATTAAGGGTTAATGAATTATCTGCCGAAGCCCGGCAGGTAATTCATTCCTATACCGATTCCGTAACCTCAGATCCCGTTGATAAAATTGATCTTGATAACCCTGCAACTGTGGATGAATTTTTGCACAGCGGCCTATGGCGTACGCCAACATGGGAAGATTTTAAAATGCTTTCCACTGAAAGTGAATACGCCGCCTGGGTCATCTATAATCGTTACTACCTGAATCATTTTACCGTTAGCGTTCACAATCTCCCGACTGGTTATGATACCATGGAAGGCTTCAATGCATTTCTTCTGCGCAACGGTTTCAAACTTAATGATTCTGGTGGTGTAATTAAAACAAGTCCGGATGGAAAGCTGGCCCAGTCATCAACCGTTGCAAGAATGGTGAAGGCCGTTTTTGCAGATGGTCAGGAACAGGATATTGCCGGCTCTTATGTAGAATTTGCCGAAAGGAAATTGCTGGATGAATTTTCCCATCTTCCCCGTCACCAGGTTCAGCGCGAACACCGGCGCGAAGGCTTTGAGGCAGGCAATGCCGACAAGATCTTTGAGAGCACTTACTCAACACAAACTTCCAAAGGAGGCTGATCTTTAGCCTTACCTTTACAATTCATCCGCGTTTTTGCCAATTCATCCGGTTTCATCTTCCATCGGGTTGGGCAACCCGTATATTGATGCAAAGCGCGGTTATGCTAAACAGTATGGCATTTTTACAGTATTCCACCAAAGAGAGATGGATCGCTCTGCTGCTGTTACCTCCCTTTGCAGTAGCCATTAACTTCATGATCTTTGGGAAGGCCTATATAGACTCATTTTACGGTTTCACAGTTGCTACCCTCATCACATTATCAGTGATTTTCCTGGTGTACGTGGCCTGTGGTATGATAGCCACCATCCTCGTCCACAAATACCCAAAATACAGCCAGAGCTTCAGGCGAATTCTATTAAGCCTTGCATTTTTTATCCTCATAATGGTTGCAGGTATCAGCATTCTTTTTTGGGGTTATGATTACCTGGAGTTTCTCGGGTATAAGATCAACATGACATCCTATCTATGGGCCCTTGCCATTGGTGCCGCCTGTAATCTTATTGCCACCAGCTTTAATGAAGGAGCCGCCTTTTACGACAAATGGAGAAGTCTCGTAGATGAGGCCGAACAACTGAAAAAAGAAAACCTGCAAAGCCAGCTGGAAGGATTGAAAGGTCAGGTAAATCCGCATTTCCTTTTCAATAGCCTTAATTCCCTTTCATCCCTTATTAGTGAAGATCCGGAAAAAGCAGAGAAATTCCTGGATGAAATGAGTAAGGTATATCGCTACCTGCTCAGAACAAACGAAGATGGCCTCACCACCCTCGAAACAGAATTGCAGTTCATCCATTCTTATTTTCATATGCTTAAGACCCGCTATGGCGACGGACTTGAGCTGGAAATAAAGGTAACCGACCGCAGCCTTGCTACCCTGGTTCCGCCACTCACACTTCAAATGCTGGTGGAGAATGCTGTTAAGCATAATATGATCCTCCGTGATAGTCCACTCCGCATTCTGATCCTCACCACCAATAGTAATAAACTGGTAGTGAGCAATAACCTTCAGCGAAAAGACCGAAGGGTTTATTCTACTAAAGTTGGCCTCCATAATATTCATAATAAGTACCGCCTTATGAAGCAGGAGGAAATTATGATCAGGGATGATGGCAAGGAGTTTTCGGTTATCGTACCGCTTATCCAGCCGGCATAACCATACTCAATTCATGACGGTAATTTTACTATTGGTGCCATTGGGGTTTGCGACATACTAACGAATAGCTTATTTTGCCTATAATACTTAAACTATGAAAGTACTTATCATAGAAGACGAAGAACTGGCTGTCAGGAAACTCCAGAAAACCCTGCAGTCGGTTGATGCAGGCGCCGAAGTTGTAGGAATAACTGACAGCATCCGTGCATCTGTAAAATGGCTGCAGGACAATAAAGCCCCTGACCTTATCCTGATGGATATTGAACTGGCCGATGGACAGAGCTTTGAGATTTTCGACAAAGTGGAGGTGAACAGTACAGTTATCTTCACCACTTCCTATGATGAATATGCACTGAAAGCCTTTAAGGTAAACAGCGTTGATTATCTTCTAAAACCAGTTCAGAAAGAAGATCTGGAAGCAGCTCTTGACAAGTATCGTAAAATGAAGCAATTGCTAAGTGCATCAGATGCTCCGGGAAACATCAACGTCGATAACCTGGTGAAGGAACTACAGCAACGCCTTCAAACTAAGGAATTCAGAAAAAGATTCCTCGTTAAACAGGGACAGAAACTGGTAAGTGTTGAGGTGGATGATATAGCCTATTTCTATAGTGATGGCAGGGTCAATTTTTTCAAGACCAATGATAACCGGAAATTCATTGTGGATTATACTATGGACGAACTCGAAGAGATGCTTGACCCCGCAAGATATTTCAGGATCAGCCGTTCATTTTATGTTTCAATACAGAGCGTTGACCAGATCCACGATTATTTTGGTAACCGCCTTCTCTTGAACCTGCTTCCCGCCGTTGACAAAGAAGCGATCATCAGCAGGGAAAAGGTCAGCGATTTTAAAAAATGGATGGGAAAATAATTTTAATACTTAAGATTCATTTCCAGCTTTACCAGGGTTCCGGTATTGATCTCTGAAAGTATGCTGAGTTGCGCGCCAATTGCTTCCGCCCGGCGTTTCATATCATTGATGCCTCTTCCCCTTGCAACAGTTGTGAGTTCAAATCCTTTTCCATCATCCTGAACCAGTAACAATAGCTTTTGCTTTCTCAACCGGAGTTGAACATGTATATTCTTTCCCCCGGAATGCTTCACTGCATTTGCAATAGCCTCCTTAAAAATGGATAAGAGTTCATAACGATGCTCCATATCCGATTCTTTCTCAGCAATAGACGGGTCAGCATCAATGGTGATATTAATATTATAGATCGATTCCTGTTCTGTGGCATAATGCTTCATCCGTTCCAGAGTTTTATGCATCTGGTCATTATGCGGGTTGATGCTCCATACCATATCATACATAGCCTGCGTCATGCGGTTACTTGTTTCGCTGATATGGTGGATATAATCACGGGTACGGTGACTGTCATTTTCCAGCTTTGTTTTAGCGAGTTCGCTTGAAATATTTATACTGCTGAGTGAATTTGTAAGATCCTCCGTGAGGCTGGTGGCAATCCTTGTGCGTATACTCTCGGTTGCCCTTAACTTCTGCATCCTGAGTTTGTCGAGCCAGTAAAGAAAACCAACTCCCAAAAACACCATCATCCCAAGAAACCAGTAAGATCGCCAGAATGGTGGCTTTACCTGTATAGCAAGGGAGGTGATCTCGCGTGAGTCAACCCCATCACCGTTCACACATTTTACCCTGAATGTATAATTGCGGTAAGGGAGATAATTATAAATGGCTTTGTTAGTGGTCGACTTTACCCAATCCTTATCAAGCCCCTCCAACATGTGATAAAAACTTAACTGGTCATGATCAAGGAATTGAAGGGATGCATAATCTATAGTAATAGAATTGTTTTGGGGATCCAGTTTTAATTCACCTTCCTGTAAAATAGAATCAATGGGCACACGACGGTTCATCACATGCAGATCAGTTAGGGTAACCTTAGGTGGAGCAGTTGCATTCAATACCCTGGATGGATCAAACACAAGAAAGTTGTGACCCGTTGTGAAGGCAAGTTGTTTTTTGTTGATCGAAAAGGCTCCGCCTGAAGTAAAATTATCAAAACTGATTCCATCCCTGCGGTCAAAAAGGGTGAACCTGCCTTTTTCAAAATTCCATCTGCACAATCCATTCTGCAATCCCAGCCATAATATCCCGCTGGTATCTTTCTGCACCGTATGAACGGTATTAGAGGGCAATCCCTCATCGAGGGAAATGATTTGGGAGGTTTTGTTCTTTGTATTGAGGATGGATACTGAATTACCTGCAACAATCAACAGGCTGTCATTGTAGCGGATTATATCTGTTGGAGAGTCAGTACAGAGTTGCCAGTTCTCACCCGTTTTGCTGGTAATATGATCAAGGATCTTTCCTTTTTTTGGATCAAGTTGGTATAGCCCCCTTCCCAGGCTCCCGATCCAGATCGTTCCATCTGTATCAGTATACAACTTTTGTATAAGGGCAAGACGCATAAGTGATGAATACCCTTTCTCCAGGTCGCCACCACTTTCCTTATGATCCCATTTCACCAGCAATCCACCCTGGGTTCCGAACCAGAGATTGCCTTCCTGATCTTCTGTGATCTGACGGATGGTTCGTTTCTCAAATACCTCCATCAATGTATTCCAAAGTTTTCCTGTTTTGGGGTCATAGATCTTAAGTCCGCCTCCCTGTTCTCCCATAAACACCAGCCCCGTTTTACTATGCTGGTGTATATACCAGATGGTCAATACATCCTTCCATTTATCCAATGCAGCAGGCACAGCAATAGGAGCCATATTCTTATCATAACAATATAATCCCTTGCCCCAGGTAGCCACCCAGATATTTCCATTGCTGAGTTGAACAATATTGGTAACCGGACCCTCCTTGGGCTGCGTGGCGCCGGGGCGTAGCAGGTGGTAAGCGTTGAATGGTTGCGATACAGGATTGAAAACATACACACCATCGGAGGTGGCGATCCAAAGATTCTGTTGCCTGTCTTCAAACATGTCATGGGTATTGTCAAATCGCAGCTGTGATCCCTGTGCTGCCGATTGCCCGATAACATTTAATTTTTCTGATTCAGGATCATAAGATGCGGCAAAGGGCAGACCATAGACCCATAGCTGTCCGTTTGATTGAATAAATTGCCCCTTGATTTCATGGTATCCGGGAAAGAGTGAATTCCCAATATTTTGTGTAGTGGCTTTTCTTGTTTGCCTGTCAAACCAATGAAAAAGAGGATTACCGGAATTGCGTGGCCAGTTATTACAGCTGAATATTTTTCCCCCAACCGCTGGCCTGATACCGCCAACATTTTCCAACCTTCCAAAGGCTTCAAGTATCGGGTCTTTAATAGTATTATTGGAAGCTGTATAAATTCTTCCGGATAATGGATCAATTCGTGCTATTCCGGAATCAGCTCCCAACCAATAACATTTGTTGTAATTGTCAGCCGCAAGCTCCAGTACATGCCATTTCTCGGGTACCCTTAGAGATGAAGGTTTAAAGACCATTGAGTTTTCATCCAGCTCAAAGATCCCCTGTGTAACGATCATCAGGATGATCTTACCCCGCCAGTCTTCCAGTAACCTGTAAGGAAAGAAAATATTATAGGTTTTAGGGGATGCATTAACCGGTACATTCTGGTACTCAAATGTGGAAGTATGAAATAGTCCTACACTATTGTCATCATTCACCACCCAGAACCTTCCTTTACTATCCGAAAATATTCCTGCAACATTATTGGAAGGTAGTGATCCGGCAATATTGCGGTTATGTCTGAACGTTATAAACTCTTTCCCGTCAAAACGCTGTAATCCATTTACGGTTGCCAGCCATACAAAACCCAACTTATCCTGAGTTATATTATAAACCTGGTTGGATGCAAGTCCATTAGCAGTGGTATAGTGTGTAAAGGAATATTGACGTGCAGCCTGTGCAAACAAATCGTTGTTTGAAACGAGCAGGAGAATCAAAATTATACAGGCAATTTTTTTCAACGGTCTCACAATTACTGTATCTCAAATATAACAATTGAATCATGCATTTTACCGGTTCATGTATGAACTGCTTTCCTTACGGTATGAATGGATATAATATTGTATCCTATTAATAACCTTATCAATTGAAATTAAAGATGACCAGAGCATCCAGGAGGATCCTTTTTGCCAATGTGCCGGCCGACGGGCATTTCAACCCCCTCACCGGGTTGGCAGTTTTCCTCAGAGAACAGGGCTATGATGTACGTTGGTACAGTTCTGCCCTTTACGCCGACAAGATCCGCAGGCTTGAAATTCCTTATTATCCTTTTAACAAAGCGATGGAATTAAACAATGATACGGTGGAAAGTCATTTCCCGGAACGAAAGCTTATTAAAGGAAAGATCAGCAAACTTAATTTCGATATCCAGCATTTTTTCATCCGCAGGGGTGAAGAATATTATGCCGATATAAAGGATATCTATTCTGAATTTCCCTTTGACCTGCTTATTGCAGATTGCCTGTTCACCGGAATTCCTTTTGTTAAAGAGAAAATGAAAATACCCGTCCTTTCTATAGGTATCATGCCCCTGGCAGAAACATCAAAAGATCTTGCACCATCCGGATTGGCAATGCATCCCGCTACAGGATTGGCCGGCCGTGCCAAGCAGGCAATGCTTCGCTGGTTTGCCGACAAGGTGTTGTTCCGTAAATCAAATGAGTTGATGCATCAGATATTTGATGAACATTTCATACCTCACCAGAAAGAGAATGTTTTTGACATGATGGTGCGCAAAAGCACCCTGCTGCTTCAAAGCGGTACACCATCTTTTGAATACAAACGCAGTGACCTCGGCGAGAATGTTCGGTTTATTGGGCCGCTGCTTCCTTACAATAAAAAGCAGGCACAAAAAGTATGGTTTGATCCCCGTCTCAATACATATGAAAGGGTAGTACTGGTAACGCAGGGAACCGTTGAGAAAGATGTAAACAAACTGCTGGTGCCAACACTTAAAGCATTCAGGAAATCTAATTTCCTGGTGGTGGTAACAACTGGTGGAAGCGATACAGATAAACTGCGTAATGAATTTCCTGATTCCAATTTCATCATAGAAGATTTTATTCCTTTTAATGACATCATGCCCTATACAGATGTATATATTACCAATGGCGGATATGGTGGTGTGATGCTGGGAATCGATCATCAGCTACCCATGGTTGTTGCAGGTGTTCATGAAGGCAAAAATGAGATCAATGCCAGGATTGGCTATTTCAAATTGGGTATTGATCTTAAGACAGAAAATCCAAGACCTCAGCAGATCCGCAGCGCAGTTGAAATGATCCTGGTAAATGATACTTACCGTCGCCGCGTTGAGGAACTGGCAAGTGAATTCAAAACCTATGACCCGCTTCGCCTTACAGCAGGATTCGTGAGTGAGATATTGCTCACAAATTCAGGTAGGAAAAAAGTGTTGGCAGACTCCCTGATTTATTAACCAAACCAAATAAAACCCCGGACTAAAATCCGGGACCCTTAAATCGATCAGTATGAAGAAGTATTTTTTATTAGTGTTATTGAGCGGAGCTATTACCGGCTTAACCTCCTGTGAAAAGGATGAGAACAATTTCGGTGGAATTTTCAAAGGCCCCGTGGTGAATTACCACCAGGGAAAGGCATTCACCTGGATCCAATTGTCTAAACAGGGTACACCTGAGAAACTGGCAATTGCAATTGATGATGATGTAATGGCGAATGTTCCCGTTGAGGCCGACAATGAAGGCGGTGGTCATCATGATCATTCCAACAGTGTAACGCTGCAGCTTCATCCGAAAGCTATTGCAACAACTCCATTCAGGCATGTGGGCCTCGATTGGAATCCTTCAGGTCATGAGCCCGATCCAATTTACACGATTCCGCATTTTGATTTTCATTATTACATGATGGATGAAGCGGCACGGCTTGCTATTCCACCATTTGAAGTGAATCCGGATGGTTTCAACAATGTGCCCGACCAGGCATATTTCCCCCTGAATTATTTTTCTCCTCCTGGTGGAGTTCCTCAGATGGGAAGGCATTGGATCGATGTTACTTCACCCGAATTGAATGGAGCACCATTCACCCAAACATTTATCATGGGTTCTTATAACGGTAAGGTTACCTTTTATGAGCCAATGATCACGCGGCAATTTATCCTGGATAATGCCAGCTTTGAAAGGGCTATTCCACAGCCCGCCAAATTCCAGGAATCAGGTTATTACCCAACCAGGATGAAGATCCTCAAGCACGACAAACTCACGGAGTTCATTTTGGAAGGGTTTGAATACAAACAAAAGTCAAACTAAGGATCATGCGCAGGTTCAACATTTTTCAGTCATCTCATGCAGCACTTCGTTCATTGCTGCTCGATACCAGCTTGCTGATACAGTTCACTGATTTTTCAGATGCTGCTAAAGTTCAGGAAACATTTGACCAGGTCACTGAACTGGTGCTCGATTGTCATCGTCAGGCCGAAGAAGAAAGCAGGTATATTATTCCAGCCATTCTTCGCTATCATAAAAATGCGCCGGAATGTTTCTCCGCAGAAACTTATGGCAGAAACTCGCCTGCGAACAATCTCCTTCGTCGTATGAACAGAATTGAAGATGCAAAAGGATCTAAGTCAAGGGTTAAGTCCGCAGCTAATATGCTGTCTGCTGGTTTCAGGAGATTTGCCGAACAGGTGATCCTTAGTATGAAGATGCAGGAAGAAATGTTGAACCCGCTTTTATGGTCATATTATACCGATGAAGATCTACAGGAAATCCAGGAACGTATAGAAGGAAGGCAAACAATGGCCGAGTGGCTGAGTCTCTGCACCTGGATGGTAAAGGATATGGATGATGAAGAGATCGCGGATTGGTTATTATCTGTTCGCTCCACTTTACCTTATCCTGTATTTGAACAATTGGTAGACCGTCTGTCTGCAGGTTTACCCCTGTTGAGATGGAACAAAGTACAATCAGGATTAACAGAAGAAGCTATGGTGGCATAGTGTAGTAATAGGTGATTGGTGTAAAAGGCGCCTGCATTTTAAAATGCATGGCGTCTTTTTTTGTGCGATGTACCTCCATAAAAAAAGCCCCATAAAAATGGGGCCACACACAATGAAAAGTAGCGTCTTATAAAGCGCTTAATGGCTTATAAGCAGGAACTACATTCTTTACTGGTTTGGATGCTTTCAGGTAAGTGAAAATTGCTTCAATATCATTGTCCTTCAGTTTCGCAAAATTATACCAGGGCATGGGTGGAAGTAAGGGGCGACTATTATCAAGTCCCTTATACTTGCCTTCGCGGAGTGCCTTGGTAAACTGCTCCAAAGTCCATGCTCCTATGCCCGTACTGTCTGAGCTGATATTAGCGGCATAGCTCACACCCCATGGGCCCACAGCCACTGTTAGTTCTGGTCCGAATAAAGCCCATCCTTTTGAGAGAGCTGCAGTATCGATAGGGCCTGTTGGTCTGTCGGCCAGGTGACCGGCAAAACGGTTTGCCATATCGGGTTCTGGACCCTTAGGACCAAAATTCTTTGGAGTATGACAGTCATCACAGCCAATTGCATTCACCAGGTATTCTCCCCTTGCAAGCATGTCTTCTTCCGGTGCATCAGCAACTTTTGCAGTTTTGCCGGCACTGTCAGAACAGGCAACGATACCTGTTACTAACAATAACGCCAATGCACCCGCTGTCAGGAATTTCTTTTTCATGTTGATAATTTCTAATGGTTAATCAGGTTTATAATTAAGCTGGAAAATTAAGCTGAACTGATACTGCTGTAAATGCCAATAAGTATGGGTTGAGTATTTGCCGCCATGAATTGAGAAAGTTCACCCATGGGCGTGACGGTCATCATCGGGTATCGGTCAGGAATAAGCTAGATTGTGAAAAAGCAATGAAAGGCTTTACCATACCATTTAAGGATATCAAAGCAACAGATGTTGCCCTGGTAGGAGGTAAAAACGCCTCTCTCGGAGAAATGATCCGGTCATTATCTTCTACCGGAATCATGGTGCCCGATGGCTTTGCCACAACTGCTATGGCCTTCCGGTATTTCCTCTCCTATAATGCATTGGAAAAGCCTGTTGCCAATGCATTGGCCCGTTTAGACCGTACCGATTATCATAACCTTGGAGAAACCGGCGCTGCTATACGTTCACTTTTTCTTTCAGCACAAATGCCCCCTGACCTCAGTGGTGAAATTGCACAAGCCTATCGCGAATTGATTTCCGGCACCCGAAAAGAAGTTGCCGTCAGAAGTAGTGCTACCGCAGAAGATCTTCCCGATGCAAGTTTCGCCGGTCAGCATGAATCTTACCTGCACATCTCCGGCGAGCAGGAAGTAGTGGAAGCTGTTCAACGTTGTTATGCATCGCTGTACACCGATCGCGCAATCAAATACCGCGAGTACCATCATTATGCCCATTCACAGGTTGCTCTCAGCGCCGGTATTCAAAAAATGGTAAGGTCTGACCTCTCCGCCTCAGGTATTGCCTTCACCCTCGAACCCGAATCAGGTTTCCGGGATATTATTCATATCAGTGGAGTATGGGGACTCGGTGAAACCATTGTGCAGGGCACGGTAACCCCAGATGAGTTCCTGCTCTTCAAACCCACACTAAAGAAAAACCTTGACCCCATACTTGAAAAAAAGAAAGGCGATAAAGGGATCATGCTGGTATATGAAAAAGATGAGAACGGTGTAACAGGTACCGTTTCGAAAATCACTCCAACCGAAAAGCAGCAGCAGTTTGTACTCACAGAATCAGAGATCATTACCCTCGGTAAATGGTGCCTCGATATTGAATCACTCTACAACAGACCCATGGATATTGAATGGGCCAAAGATGGTGAAGACAACCATATATATATTCTGCAGGCCCGGCCCGAAACTGTCCAGTCAAAACAGAATACTGCCCATATGACGCAGTATAAACTGGTAGAACATTCAGAAGTACTCGCCAGTGGACAAGCAGTGGGCTCATCAATAGCAAAAGGCAGGGCACGACTATTATCGGATCCTACACAAGCATTCAAACTTCAGGAAGGCGAAATAGTGGTAACTGATAATACCAGTCCAGATTGGGATCCCATCCTGAAAAAATCAGTTGCCATCATCACCAATAAAGGCGGAAGAACTAGTCACGCCGCTATTGTAGCCCGTGAGCTGGGCGTTCCAGCCATAGTTGGTTGTGCTGATGTTACCTCGAAATTACACGACGGACAGGAGATCACCGTTTCATGCTGCGAAGGCAAGACCGGCTTTATTTACGAGGGACTACTTAACTGGGAAGAAACAACAATTGATCTGTCAGCCATTGACATGCCCCTTCATACTAAAGTAATGATGATACTGGGTGATCCGGAAAAAGCCTTTCAACTTTCCTTCTATCCAAATAATGGGGTGGGATTGATGCGCATGGAATTTATCATTACACATTCAGTCAAAATTCACCCCATGGCATTGGTAAATCCTGAAAAAGTAACCGACGAAGAAACCCGTAAGCAGATCAGCCGAATTACTGCAGGCTATGAAAATCCTCGTGATTATTTTATAGATAAACTGGCCGAGGGAATTGCCCTGATTGCCGCGGCATTCTTTCCCAAACCGGTTATACTAAGGATGAGTGATTTTAAGACAAACGAATATGCGGGACTTATCGGGGGAAAATATTTTGAACCCCATGAAGAGAATCCAATGCTTGGCTTCCGGGGTGCATCAAGGTACTATAACGAACTTTACCGCGAGGGGTTCCAGCTTGAATGTGAAGCGGTAAAGAAGGTCAGAAATAAAATGGGACTTTCAAATCTCAAGCTCATGATACCTTTCTGCCGGACCGTGCAGGAAGGAGAGAAGGTATTAGAAGTTATGGCTGCATTTGGACTCGACCGCAGCAAAGACCCTGCGCTTAATATATATATGATGGCAGAAATCCCGAGTAATGTGCTCCAGGCAGCCGACTTTGCAAAATTATTCGATGGCTTCTCCATCGGATCAAATGACCTTACCCAGTTAACGCTTGGAATAGACCGCGATTCATCCATTATCTCTTCACTTTTCAATGAAAACGACCCTGCCGCTAAAGAAATGATCGCCCTTGTGATAAGGAGGGGAAGGGCAGCAGGCATTCCGGTTGGACTCTGCGGACAGGCACCCAGCGATGATCCCGCCTTCGCCCGTTTCCTCGTAGAAGAGGGCATCAGCAGCATTTCATTTACCCCCGATGCATTACTGGCCGGAATAGAGAATATCCTCATTGCTGAACAGGAAACCATCTAAAATACCGTGTAAACATTTCCTCACTGAATACAATTTAGGGTTAAAAAGCAATGGGTGGGGTTTATATTCTACAGTTTTGTACCTTAATATGGCTTAATTCATAATAGGCCTGATTCTTTTTATTGTTGGATAAAACAACTAACAATGAAAGTCTCAAACATCTTTAAAAGCTCCATTCTTGGTGTATCCGGATTGTTGACAAGCCTGGTATTGTTTGCCCAGGACAAAGGTCTCGATGTTGATATCGATATTAAAAAAGAACCAACCTGGTATATGCAACCATGGGTTTGGATCGTAGGTGGTGCAGTATTTATACTCCTGCTGATCGGTATGCTCAAGGGTAATAAATCCAGTTAATTTATACCCGTTATTATTTAATCAAGTAAATCATTACAATATGAAAAAGCAAATTTTTAGTTTCCTTACAATCGCCGCAGGTTCATTTTTATTTGTAGCGTGTAGCGATTCTAAAGCTACTTATGTAGACCTGGAAACAGGAAAATCAATCGAAGTAAAGAAAGACGATGCAACCGGTAAAATGGTTAATGCTGAAACGGGTGATCCTGTAACTTTCTATGTTGACACAAGATCCAACGACACTTTGTATGGTGCCAACGGAAAAGTGGTAAACGGTGAGATCGTTCGTACAAGCGAAGGAAAGTATATCCTGTCTGGTGATCTGAAGATCAAATCTGATGAAGATGAATACAAGATCAAAGGCGACGATTACAAAATGAAAGTTGAAAAGGATGGCGATATAAAGATCAAGGACGGTGATACGAAGACCAAGATAGACGAAGACGGCAAGAAAGTTAAACAGGACTAATTTTTCTCTTTTTAAACTTTAAATGGCCTGTGAAGGCCATTTTTTTGGATCATGAAATTTTCATCCAACCATATTAATCCATTGAACTACATAATAGGACTTATATCCTTAATGTTAAGCCTTTTGCTTTTTTCCTGCCAGCCCGTTAAGGATGATAAAGGAAAAAAAGAAAAGCCCGGGAAAGGTCGCGTTATGCACAGCATCAACGGATTTAATCTGGAAAACCCCTTGTTGATCAATCTCCCTTTATCACTCTCAGAAGTGTCCGGAATCGCATTTTACGATAAGGACACTTCTCTTTTTGCCATTAATGATGAGTTTGGCTTCCTTCATAAGATTCGTCTTAACCAACCCGATTCCTCCGGCATGTGGAAGTATGGTCCGCCTGCCGATTATGAAGATGTGGTACTGGTAGACAGTACCTTTTATGTGCTGGTAAGTGATGGAAGCATCCTTACCATTCGATTTGCATCCTATGATTCATTGCAGGTCAGGAAATCACAGATACCGGATACCTACAAGGGTGAATATGAGATCCTCTATTATGATCCATCCGATAAAAATTTATATCTCATCTGTAAGGACTGTGAATCAGATAAAAAATCTGCCCTTACTGCTATTAAATTTGATCCCCTCAACCAGGTATATGCCGAAGGCTTTATGATTGATGTGAAATCCATCGCCGGTATGGTGGGTAAAAAAAAGATGAAGTTTAAACCAAGTGCCGCGGCTTTACATCCCAAAACCGGTGAGCTATTTATTGTATCGGCAATTAATAGAATGATTGTTGTAGCCGACAGATCCGGCACCCCTTTAAAAGCATACGAAGTAAACGAACAACATTATAAACAACCCGAAGGAATTAGTTTCAGTAAGGAAGGAGATATGTTTATATCCAACGAAGCTGCTGATATAGGAACAGGCAATGTTCTTTTCTATTCTTATAATGCAAAACCATGAGCAAGTATTTAATCATTTTAACTGCCTTTTTTACACCCTTTTCTCTGTTTGCTCAAACAGATAGTATAACAACCAGAATCGTTCTGATAGGAGATGCCGGTGCTTTGGTAAACGGAAAGCAACCAGTAGTGGATGCCGTAAAAAAGAATATCAAACTTGATAGCAATACCACCGTATTATATCTCGGTGATAACCTGTATAAAGATGGTCTGCCAGATGAACAGATGCTTACCTATATGGAAGCGAAAGTTCAGCTTGATTCGCAATTACTCATAGCAAAAAATAGTGGCGCTACAGTTTATATGATTCCAGGGAACCACGACTGGAACAATGGCAGTCCAAATGGCTGGAATGCCGTTGTACGTGAACAACAGTATGTGCGTTCATTGAATGATCCTAAAATACATTTCCAACCAGAAGATGGATGTCCGGGCCCGGTTACCGTTGATCTGAATAAAGATGTGATGATGGTTTTATTTGACAGCCAGTGGTGGATACATACCAATTCCAAACCTACTATCGAGTCTGATTGTCCTGTTAAGACCCGTGAAGATGTATTAAATGAACTTCAGGATATAGTTGACAAAAATGGTGAGAAGCTGATCATTTTTGCTGCACACCATCCCTTCCGTAGTAATGGTATACATGGCGGATTCTTTACCTGGAAACAACACCTTTTTCCCTTTACCGACCTCAATAAGAAATTGTATATCCCCTTGCCAATACTCGGTTCTGTATACCCGATAGCCCGCAGTGTATTCGGTACACCGCAGGACATGAAGCATCCTGAGTATGATGGCATGATCAACAGTATCGAAGGGGTGATGAAAAAACATCCCAATGTTATTTTTGTACATGGTCATGAACACAATCTCCAGGAGATAAAAGACACCGCCCATTATTATATTGTTAGTGGTGCCGGTTGCAAAACTACCCGTGTCTCCAATTCAAAATATTCAACCTTTACTTCCTCCAAGCTTGGCTTTGCTGTGTTGGAAGTGGCCAGAAACAAGAATGTATATTCTAATTTTTATGAAGTGGAACCCGATTCCATTCATATGGCGCATAAAGGGGCCCTCCTGAATTTCACGGTAGAAAACAAACCTGAAACCGATAGTGGTACTGCAAAAGTTGTTTATTATGATGGCCCTGATTCCGTACTGGTAATTGCCAGTGAATTGTATAATGATCCCAAGCCCATGCAACGCTGGATGCTGGGAACCAATTACCGGAAGGAGTGGAGTACACCGGTTAAAATGAAAGTATTTAATGTTAGGCAGGACCCCCGAGGTTTTGATGTAGAAAGCATGGGTGGTGGTAAACAAACCAAGAGCCTCAATCTGAAAGATAAGAATGGTGTTGAATACAAACTCAGGACCATCGACAAAGATCCGGGTAAGGCCATTCCCCCTAACCTCAGAGGAACTTTTGGAGAGGATATCGTGCAGGACATGATCTCCGCCTCCCATCCCTATGCACCACTTGTTGTTCCACCCATCGCCCAGGCTATCGGCGTAACCGTTACAAGTCCGCAATTATATTATATCCCCAAAACCTCTTACCTCGGGCAATACAGTGGGGTGATGGGTGATAAGATCGCCTTCCTCGAAAAAACTAATCCGCTGGATAAAATTGATGATGACAAGAGTACAGCGAAAGTGATCACTAAAATAATTGAAGAACCACAGAACAGTATCGATCAGCCAACAACCCTTAAAGCGAGATTGCTCGATATGCTGATCGCAGATTGGGACCGGCATTTTGACCAGTGGAAATGGGTTAAGACAAATGATGATGTTTATCGTCCTATCCCTCGCGATCGCGATATTGCCATGTTCAAATCTGATGGTGTACTACCATGGTACCTGGCTCGTAACAGGATGCCTTTTCTGAAAGGCTTTATTAAGAAGATGCCGAAAGAAGAATACCTGGCATTTTCTGCCCGCGATTTTGACCGCATATTCCTCAACCAGCTCGACCGCGAACAATGGGATAGCATAAGCCAGTATGTACAAAAACAGGTTACCGATGTGGTGCTTGATTCTGCAGTAAATAAAATGCCGGAAGAAGTAGTTGCCTATGGTGGTGATATTATGAAGGAAACATTAAAAAGCCGACGTGATATTCTCAATAAAGAAGCACTTGATTATTACGATTTCCTGGCATCTTATGTAAATGTTCTCGGAACAAATCTTAAAGAAACCATTCAGATTGAGGAAGCTGATGGAAAGATAAAGGTAAATGTTTACCATACTAAAGAAGATGGTGATACGATATATACTACCTATTCAAGGACCTTTGATCCTAATATAACAAAGGACGTCAGGATATATGGCTTTAACGGCGATGACATCTTTGTAGTTAACCCAGAAGTTAAAAGTAATATTTCCTTTAGGTTGATTGGTGGCAAGGGCGTTGATTCATTCGACATCAAAGGAAGATCCCGGGTTTTCATATACGATTTCAAACCAGAAGGGAACCGTGTTCTCGATGATGGTAATGTAAAACTGCGCCTTTCAGATGATCCGGAAGTAAATGCATTCAAGACTGTGGAATTCAAATATCCTATTTCTAAGTACCCGCGTATCCAGCTCGGGTTTAACAATGAAGATGGCTTCATGATCGGCACGGGACTTTGGCTACAGAAACATGGATTCAGGAAAGAACCTTACAAGTATGACCAGAAATTCAGGTTCCTCTATGCGGTATCAAATGGAGCATACCAGATGAATTACCGGGGTAGTTTCATAGACGCCTTTAAAAATGCAGACCTTGTAGTTGAAGGAGATTATGTGCATCCCACGCTGAATAATTTCTTTGGACTAGGTAATAACACTAAATACGACCAGGATAAACATATTCGTTACTACCGTACACGTTATAACATGGTTACCGGAAATGTATTTCTTCGTAAAAAATATTTCGGAAATTTATTACAGGTATTGGCTGGCCCAACTTTTAACCATTACTGGATTAACCAGAATGATAATGAGGGAAAGATACTGGAAAATCCTGCAGCCGTTGGGTTAGACAGCATACGGTTACATAATAACAAGGCATATGCGGGTGGAACCCTGCGATTGCTTATCAATAACCTGAACAGTGATTTCTTCCCCACAAGGGGGGTAGATTGGGCTACTGAATTTACCAGCCAGTTGGGCATGAGTTCTCATTCTAAAAACTATACGGCCCTGAAATCTGACCTTACCCTTTATACCAGTGTACAAAGAAAACCAAGAGTGGTGGGCGTGTTCAGGGTAGGTGGTGGAAAGATATTGTCAAAAGACTATGAGTTCTTCCAGGCAATGTCGCTGGGTGCGAATAACTACCTTCGTGGATTCCGTAAGAACAGGTTTGCCGGTGACTCATATTTGAATACCGGAATGGAAATGAGGCTGCGGCTGTTCAATCTGAAATCTTATATCCTTCCCGGAACAGTGGGCGCCATTGGATTCGCTGAAATCGGAAGGGTATGGTATGAGGGAGAAAAGTCAAGGCGTTGGCATCCTTCCTATGGTGGTGGTTTTTATTTCCTTCCCTTTGACATGATGATGGTGAGTGCATTGCTGGGTTTCTCAAAAGAAGACAGGATGATTAATATGACACTGGGAACCAAACTTAACTTTACATTTTAATATGAAATACGACCTGATCATTGAGAATGTACAGAAATATGTTACCAATCTGTACGAGACCCATAAAGACCGCGCATTATATTACCACGATCTCGAGCATGCAGCCAGCGTTGCCGGGTACTGTGATGAAATGGCAGCACATTATAACCTGGAAGAGAGAGACCACTGCATCCTGCTTTGTTCTGCCTGGTTTCATGATACCGGTTACCTGGTTACCAAACCTGAGTTTCATGAAGAGAAAAGCGTTGAATTGATGCGGAATTTCTTCAGTGACTATATCGCGGCCGAAGAAGCGCTACAGGAAACAGTGGATGGAATAGCCGACTGTATCCTTGCTACAAAAATTCCCCGGCATCCTACAAACCTTGTACAGGAAATACTCTGTGACGCCGATATGTATGAACTTGCCACAGATAAGTTTTTTGAAAACAATCGTGATCTTAAACGTGAGATGCGAAAGACGCATGGCCATGAAGCAAAGGGCTGGAAGAAAACCACCGAAAAATTCCTGAAGGACCATTTTTATTTTACAAAATATTGCCAGGAAAAACTCACTGCAGGCCTAAAGGATAATATCAACAAGTTTTCCGGTAATATTCAGAAAGTGGATCCCGATGAACAACAGGTTGCTGTAACCGATAAAAGTGGAAAGAAGGCGAAGTTTTCTTTTGTTCCCGGAAAGCAGCAGGCCAACTCTGGTGATAATGATAAAACCTCACTTTCCTTTATCAACAAAGGGATCCAGACCATGTTACGCCTCACTTCTGAGAACCATATGGAACTTAGTGCGATGGCTGATGGAAAGGCCAATATCCTCATCTCTGTGAATGCCATCATCATATCAATCATACTTTCTGTTCTGCTCCGAAGGCTGGAAGTTGATCCGCACCTCACAATCCCTACACTTATATTCCTTGCCTCTTCCGTGGTAACCATTATTGTTTCTATTCTTAGTACCCGACCCAAGATGTCGCAGGGTGCTATCATAAAAGAAGATGTTCTTTCCAAAAAGACCAACCTCCTCTTCTTTGGAAACTTCTACCGTTCTTCGCATGAAGATTACAAATGGGCAATGAGTGTTATGATGAAAGATCCCAACTATATCTACGGCTCTGTGGTTGATGATATTTATTATCTCGGGGTTATACTTGGCAGAAAATATCGCCTCATACGCCTGGCCTATAATGTGTTTATGATTGGTATCATCGTTTCGGTCATTGCCTTTATCATAGCAATTTTATGGAAACAACAGGCGGGTGACGCTTCTGCTAATACCCCGCAATTCCCCCTATAAGAACTACATAAAATGAAATATTTCAGCAGAGACGAAAGCTGGCTTGGATTTAATGAAAGGGTGCTCAGCGAAGCAACCAATAAGGATCTTCCCCTCTATGAACGCATAAAGTTTCTCTCAATCTATTCCTCAAACCTTGATGAATTCTTTAGTGTGCGCTACCCCGTTATAATGGCAGCGCGCAAACTACCCGATACACTTCAGCTGAACCAGCATACCATGTATGAGAAAATAAATGGTCAGCTCGAAAACTATGGCAGGATATTACAGGATCAGATTCTTCCCGAATTGGATGAGCAGGGTATCCATCTTTATTACAATGAATCATTTTCTCCTGAGCACATAGAATTCATTAAGGAGAAATTTTATGCGGGAATACTTTCTTTTCTCCGTCCGGTATTTTTATATAAGGGAGATGTAAGTCGGTTCGTTCCGGAAAATGACCAGCTCTACCTGATCATTGATTTAAAAAGTGAAAAGGATGGCTCAGCTCATCTCGCAGTGGTTAATATTCCATCAAAGGATGGAACGCGGTTTATTGAATTACCCCAGCTTAATGGTAAAGAGCATATTGCATTCATTGATGATGTGATCCGGGAAAATCTATATTGTCTATTCCCGGGCTATAACGCCGCTGGTGCTTATAGTTTCAAACTTTCGCGTAATGCAGATCTCGAACTGGAAGATGAATTCACCGGCAACCTGCTGAAAAAACTGGAGGAAACAATTAGTAAGCGTAAAACAGGGATGCCATCACGATTACTCTATGAAGCTGCGATGCCGGAAGAAATACGTAGAGAACTACGTCATACTTTCGGCCTGAAAAAGGAAGAGATGTTCCCCGGTGGCAGGTACCATAGCCTGAAACACCTGATGGACCTTCCCGATTTTGGAAAGAAACTTAAGGCAGTTTCACAGACACCCCTAAGGTCAGGTGCCAACTGGGAGTGCGGAAATATTTTTGATGCCATCCGTCAGAAAGACATCCTTCTGCATCTTCCTTACCAGAGCTATAATCCCGTGCTGGCATTGTTTAACCAGGCTGCAATACATCCCGATACCACTGAAATATACTTAACCATTTATCGCATTGCAGCCAACTCACATATCGCCAATGCATTGATCAGTGCCGCACAAAATGGCAAGAAGGTAACCGCAGTAGTTGAACTTAAGGCAAGATTTGATGAAGAGAATAATATTTCCTGGAGCAAAAAACTAAAGAAGGCCGGTGTTAAGATTGTTTATAGTAACGCAGCCATTAAAGTGCATTCCAAAACTGCACTGATCCGGATGCGTACCCCCACCGGTAACAAGGATTATTGCCTGATAAGTACCGGTAATTTCAATGAAATAACAGCAAGATTTTATACCGATCATGTGTTGCTTACTTCTAAAAAAGAAATAGGGGATGAGTTACACAAGCTTTTTGGATACCTGGCCGGTAAACATAAACCAGGTACAGAAAAGCCCGGATTTAAAGAACTGCTTGTAGCTGGGTTTAATATGGTTGATGCTTTTGATGAATTGATCAGCAAAGAAATTCAAAAAGCAAAAGAAGGCCGCAAAGCAATGATACGCATTAAGGTAAATTCTCTTGAAGAAAGGGATATGATTGCGAAGCTTTATAAGGCTGCTGAGGCCGGTGTAGAGATTCAACTAATAGTAAGAGGTATCTGTTGCCTCGTGCCGGGTCAACCAGCCTTACAGGATCGTATAAAAGTCAAAAGGATTGTTGGCAGGTATCTTGAGCATTCAAGGATATTTATATTTGGTACCGGTGATGAAACCGTTGTTTATATGGGATCTGCAGACTGGATGTACCGTAACCTTCACAAGCGGGTGGAGGTATGTGCGAAGATAACTGACCCCAATTGCCGTAAGCAGCTAATTGACTACTTTAGTATCCAGTGGGCCGACAATTACCGGGCTGTTGAAATTGATGAATTGAACAGGAATATTTTTTACCCGGCCACAAACGCCAGTACCAATGCTCAGACCGCCATATATAACTACCTAAAAGAAAGCCAATCCCTTGCCTGATATATTTAAATTTTTCAGGGACAACCTGCAGCGCTACCGTTTCAGGCTGGTACTGATAACAGCTTGCTTTTGGACCTTTGTTGACCTGCTCTTCCTGGTGCTGACCTTTGATGATATTTTTATTCCCAAAATTGCACCTCACCTTGTTGACCCAGGCCTCTTGTTATGGCGATTGGTAGTGGTGTTCTTTCTGAGTTTTGTAACAGCCTATTTCATGGTTTACAAGCTGCGGAATATCTATTTCTCAAAAGGATTCTTCATCAGATTCTTATATCGCACCTTGCTAATTCTGGGCTTTGTACTTATTTATTGCCTGGTGATCGGAACCATTCACCTCATGTACAACGACCAGGAGAATATCTTTAACGCAGTACCGGCAGCTGTGATGATCATGTTCCGCACCAACTGGTTCATCATTAAACTTGTGTTCTGGCTGATCGTTTATTTTGGAACCCTCATCATGTATGAAGTGTATGAGAAGTATGCACCAGGTACATTCTTCCGGATCCTTACCGGCAGGTACCGGATACCACGGCAGGAGAACCGCATCGTAATGTTCATCGATCTTAAAGATTCAACACCCATTGCCGAAAAACTGGGGCACCAGGCCTATTTCCATTTTATCCGCGATTTTATCTTTGACCTCTCCACTGCATTGGTAGAAAATCGCGGTATAATATATCAATACGTGGGGGATGAGATCGTGGTATCCTGGACAACCAGTACAAAAAATGTAAAGCGATGCATCCGCTCATTGGTAGAAGCAAGAAGATTGGTCCAGAAAGATGGGGACCATTACCGCCGCGAATATGGGATCAATCCCGAATTCCGTTGTGGTATTCATACAGGTATGGTCACGATCGGTGAAATCGGATTGGTAAAGAAAGACCTTGCCATGAGTGGTGATACCATGAATACAGCTGCCCGCATCAGGTCGGCCTGTAATGATTTCAATGAAAAGTTCCTCATATCAGAAGACTTCCTCAAACTCAGTGACCTCAAAGATTTTCAGGTAAAATTCCTGGGAAATGTTGAATTGAAAGGCAAGTCTACCGATACAAAACTCTATGCCCTGCAGGTATAAATTATGTTATAGATACATGGTTCATCAGTCCGGCAGTCAGGTTCTTCCAATGCATTTTGGTGAAATCAGTGAATGCTACCAGGAATGCACTTATTACCGTCCCTTTCCGGTGAAGTATAAAATTGGCTGACGGTGGGGTCATTGCCAGATTAGGTGAATTACCCGGCTTTGGTGTAGCACGAACCTTAATAGTGATGGATTCTTCATCGGTGAGTTTATCAACACTCTTTCCAATAGACTCAAATTCCGCAAATAAGCAGCCATGGCCTTCCGAACCCCCTTTATATTGTACAGGAAGATTGAAATAGTTACCACTTGATGCCGGTCCTTCAACCGGATTTCCCTCTTTGGTGAGTAAGGAAAAACGGGCCGAAGGTTCACTGTAAACCTTATGCCAGTTGTTTACATCCAGTAAACGCCTGCTTGCAATGCGAAACAGTACCCGGGCTTCCAAAAGGGTAAGTCCGTTTGATTCATAAATATATTGTGCTTCCATGAGGTAGTATTTGAGAAATTAGTTTCGAGGCTTTTGTAGACTGTCAGCAGTTTTTGATAGACTGTCAGATGCGTTATTTAAAGAATCGGGCCCCGTGCCTGTCTTAGAAAGTGTATTGCGCTGGGGATAGTCCGATGCAGGTTGGGCATATTTTGCTGCATTCAGGGAATCCTGGGCACTTAGCCCACTGTCCACTTCAACTTTCTTGTCAGCCGTTTCACCACATCCCGACTGGATGACCAAGCCCATAAACAATATGCTTGTAATTACCGGAAATGTTAGTTTTTTCATATGCTGCTATTTAGATAAGCTATCCAAACAGCATACCACCAAAATGTGTAAAAATTATTGAGGTACTATTTGTATATTCAAGGGTGAATTCAGAATATGGCAAAGCTTTTGTTTAACAATGTAGAACTGTATCTACGATATTTGTACCACTAATTTTCAACTAAAAGCTCCGGATGAAACCTCTAAGAATATTTGTGGCCGATGATGATGAAGATGACAGGTTCCTGATCATGGAAGTACTCAAAGACATTGATCAGAGCTTTGATCTCTGCTTTTTTAGTGATGGTACCGCACTGATGGAAGGGCTCTCCAACAGGCCCGCTGAAGAACTCCCGGGGATTATCATTGCCGATCTCAATATGCCGAAGCTGAATGGACTGGGCGCGCTGAAAATGAGCAAGAAAATGGCGCAGCTCCGGAATATCCCCTTTTTCATCCTTAGTACTTCAAGCGCTGAGCGCGATATGCAGGAAAGTATTAACTCCGGCGCGGTCGACTTCCTCGTAAAGCCTAATACCTACGATGATCTCCTGCTGATATTAAACAGGGCAATAAGCACCGTGTTTGGTAATAACCAGCCCCGTTTTGCCCATGGCTAACCTGGCCTGGGCCTCCCTGACCTTATAATTATCATTACCCGAACCGTCAAATAACAGCCCTGGAACTGATCCAGGTCATGCTTTACGGTTCCGGAGTTGGCTAGCTTTCCGGTTCAGAATAATTCAAACCAGAAAGACATGCAAACAGCTGCAATTCCGGCTCCGGCAACATTTACCAATGGTAAGAAAAAGGGACTTTCCATTATGGATGGAAATGAAGCCGCGGCCTATATAGCCTATAAAACAAATGAAGTTTGTGCCATCTATCCCATCACACCTTCATCCACCATGGGCGAGTGGGCCGATGAATGGAGTGCCAAAGGCATGAAGAACGTTTTCGGACAGGTTCCCCGCGTAATGGAAATGCAAAGCGAAGCTGGCGCTGCCGGCGCTGTTCACGGTGCACTGCAAGGTGGAACCCTTGCCACCACCTTCACTGCCTCACAGGGCCTATTGCTCATGATCCCCAATATGTATAAGATTGCCGGTGAACTCACTCCCGCCGTCTTTCATATTGCTGCCCGAACACTGGCAACCCATGCGCTTTCCATCTTCGGCGACCATTCTGATGTAATGGCCGTTCGCTCAGTTGGCTTTGCCATGTTATTCGGCAATACTCCCCAGGAAGTAATGGATATGGCAATGATTTCCCAATCAGCCACCCTCAATGCAAGGATCCCTTTCATGAATATTTTTGATGGCTTCCGTACCTCCCATGAACTCGGAGAACTGGAAGTTATTCCCGATGAAAGCATCCAGGCGATGATCGATATTGATGCCGTGAATGCCCATCGAAGTCGCGCCCTCTCTCCCGATAATCCATCCATTCGCGGTACTGCTCAAAACCCCGATGTCTATTTCCAGAACAGGGAAGCAGCCAACACCTTCCATAACCGTGTACCCGAAATCGTTAAAGAAAAAATGGACCTGCTCTTCACCCTCACCGGTAGGCGCTACCAGCTTTTTGAATATTATGGCCATGAAGCAGCCGACAGGCTGATCATTATCATGGGCTCCGGATCTGGAACAGTGAAGGAAACGGTCGATTATCTTAACAGTCGTGGTGAAAAAACCGGCGTATTGATCATCAGATTGTTCCGTCCATTCTCTATCAAAGATTTCCTTTCCGTTATTCCAAAAACGGTTTCTTCCATCGCAGTGCTTGATCGCAGCAAAGAATCCAATGGAATTGGTGAAGCACTCTATATGGATGTGGTGAACGCCCTGAATGCCGAAGCTTCTGATTTCAATCCCCGCGTCATAGGTGGCAGGTACGGTCTCTCTTCTAAAGAATTTACGCCCGCCATGGTTAAATCCATCTTCAGCGAGCTGCAGAAAGAGTCTCCTAAAAAACATTTCACCATTGGTATCGACGATGATGTTACCCACCTCAACCTCGAGTATGACAAGCAATTCTCCCTTGATGCTCAACACCTGTTCAGGGGACTGTTCTTTGGACTGGGCGCCGATGGTACAGTAAGCGCCAATAAGAATTCTATCAAGATCATCGGAACCAAAACAGATAATTATATACAGGGGTATTTTGTTTATGATTCTAAAAAATCTGGCTCACTAACGGTATCGCATCTGCGCTTTGGTAAACATCCTATCCAGAGTGCCTACCTGATCAATTCAGCCAATTTCATTGCCTGCCATCATTTCAATTATCTCACCCGCTACGACATCCTTAAAGATGCAGAGCATGGCGCTACCTTCCTGCTGAATGCTCCTTATGATAAAGAAGAACTCTGGGAAAAACTACCCCGCAAGATCCAGGAAGAGATCGTAGAAAAGGAACTGAAATTCTATGCCATCAATGCGCATGCTGTTGCCCGTGAGGCCGGTATGGGATCACGTATTAACACCATCCTGCAAACCTGTTTCTTCGCCATCAGTAATATCCTTCCCCGCGAAGAAGCCATCGCCAAGATCAAGGAAGCCATCTATGAATCTTATTGGAAAAAGGGTGAGGCAGTAGTTCAGAAGAATTATGAAGCCGTTGATAAGACCCTGGCCAATTTATTCGAGATCGATTATAGCGGATTTGAAATTGGTAATGTTCCGCTAGAAGGCATGATGCCCGATGCAGCACCCGATTTCGTGAAAGATGTATTGAGTAAGATCATTGCCGGTAATGGCGACGACCTTCCTGTTAGCGCCTTCCCGGTTGATGGTACATTTCCTTCCGGTACCACGCAGTGGGAAAAAAGAAATATCGCAGATGCTGTTCCGGTTTGGGATACATCTTTATGCACCCAGTGTAATAAATGTGTGATGATCTGCCCACATGCTGCTATTCGCGCCAAGATCTATGATAAGACATTACTGGAATCCGCGCCATCCACTTTCAAACATATGGACCCGGTAGGTAAGGAGTGGGATAAAACTACAGAGGCCTATACCCTCCAGGTTTCTACCGAAGATTGTACAGGATGTAATCTCTGTGTTGCTGTTTGTCCTATCACCAGCAAAACCGACGAACACCATAAAGCAGTAAACCTTTATGAGAAAGGGGGAATCCAGGAAGCAGAAATCCAAAACTGGGAATACTTCCTTACCATCCCTGAAGTTGCCCGCGAAAGGGTGAACCGCAATACAGTAAAAGGATCTCAGTTCTTCCAGCCGCTGTTTGAATTCTCCGGCGCCTGCAGTGGCTGTGGTGAAACGCCTTATCTCAAACTGCTCACACAATTGTTCGGCGAAAGAATGATCGTCGCCAACGCTACTGGTTGCTCTTCTATTTTTGGTGGCAACCTTCCAACAACACCGTGGACCATGAATAAGGCGGGCCGCGGACCAGCATGGGCCAACTCCCTCTTTGAAGACAATGCCGAATTTGGTCTGGGTATTAAAATGGCGAATGACCGTAAACGTGATAATGCCGTTTCACTGCTGCACCAGATGAAGGAAGAGATCGGCGAAGACCTGGTGGATGAACTGGTGAATGCACCAGAAATTACAGAAGCTGATATTAAAGCCAAACTTGAACGTATAAAAGAACTTAAGCAGGTGCTTTCTGCCAATCCAACTTTTGCTTCCAAAAACCTGATGCACCTGGCCGATTTCCTCGCGGCAAAATCAATGTGGATCATTGGTGGGGATGGATGGGCTTATGATATTGGATACGGCGGACTCGATCATGTGCTCTCCACTGGCGAGAATGTAAATATCCTCGTGATGGATACAGAAGTTTATTCCAATACCGGCGGACAAAAATCCAAGTCAACACCCATTGGTGCCAGTGCCAAGTTCTCGGTGAATGGTAAGAGTACCGGTAAAAAAGACCTTGCCCTGCAGGCCATTGCCCATGGCACTGCCTATGTAGCACAAATTGCGATGGGAGCCAATGATAGCCATACCATCCGGACCATACTGGAGGCCGAGGCTTTCCCCGGACCATCAATGATCATTGCCTATGCGCATTGCATTGCACATGGAATTGATATGGGACATGGTGCTGAAGAGCAGGAGAATGCCGTTAAGTCTGGCTACTGGCCGCTCTTCCACTATAATCCTTCCAAGCCAAAGGGACAACGATTTGTAATTGATTCAAAAGAGCCAACGATGGAATTAGCTGAATTCATGTACCATGAGAACCGCTTCCAGATGATCAGGGCCAAAGACCCTGTACTGGCCGAATCATTCCTTAAGCAGGCTGATGAAGCCAAGAAGGAAAAGTGGGATCGCCTTCGTACACTTACTTCCCTATGATTCCCCTAAGGCCCTGAACCAAAGAGGCTGTCTAACCAGACAGCCTCTTTTCTTATTGAACGGGGGTTAGTGAGCAACTATGCTTTGTCGTAATAAGGGATCTCATCATTTGATACGGCCTCTTTCTGCTGCCAGTAGGCGAGGGTAACAATATGTCCATCGGGTGTTTTTAGAAGCCTTCCGAAAATGGCATTGATAGGATTGAACATTACATTGGTAACGCCAATGGTATAGGTTTCCGGCGGCGGCGGCGTCGGCGGTGGCGGAGGAGCAATTGGTGCTTCTGGTGCTGTGGGTTGTGTTGCTGCTTCTGCTGAAGGAGTTGCTTCAGTAGTTGCTGATGCAGGAGCTGGTGCAGTTGCAGGAGCTGGTGCAGCTGCAGGGGCGGGAGTAGCCGCTACTGGTGCTGCCTTCACCGGCGTCGGAATTGCAACCACTTCATACTTATTGAACTCAAGCAATGGCTTAAGAAATGCCAGCCTTTCTTTAGAAGCATTCTTTTCCACGATGGCACACTTGATGCCATTCAGTTCCTCAAACTCATGATTTTTATTGATAGCCATAAGATTTTTTTAGAAGCCAATACTCAGTGACTGAATATAATCATACACATAACGCACAAAACCTGTGAACACTATCCCCGCCAGGCAGAGGTATAAAGCAAGCTTGGGAAATACAGGTACCGAAAGTTTTTCAATGGGATGATCATTGCTGTCCATGAAAATCGCTTTTACAATTCGCAGGTAATAATAAAGGGAGATGATCATGTTCAGTGCAGCGATCGTTAAAAGAATATAGTTCCCTTTTCCCGCACCCGCAAGCAACAAAAAGAATTTACCAAAGAATCCAGCTGTTGGCGGAACGCCGGCAAGGGAAAACAACCCAATGGCCAGTACCCAACTCAAAACAGGATTGGTCTTGTAGAATCCTTTGTAATCACTTATCCCTTCCCGGCCCGTTGTGGCACTTACAAACGATACCACACCAAAGGCAGCGAGATTGGAGAAGATATAGATCAGCACAAAATATACAACAGCACTACTGCCTGCCGACGAACTACCGGTTATGCCTACCAGAATAAAACCTACCTGCGCAATGGAAGAAAATGCAAGGAATCGCTTGAAGTTTTCCTGCCTTATCGCAAAGAGATTTCCTACAATAATGGTTAGCACCGAAAGCAGGTATAATATATTGTACCAGCTTTCTGCAATGGGCTTGAATACTGTATACAGCACCGGCACCAGTACAAATAAAATGGCTCCTTTTGATATAACAGAAAGATAGGAGGTGACCGCTACCGGTGCTCCTTCATAAACATCGGCCGTCCACAGATGAAATGGCACCGCAGATATTTTAAAGCCAAAGCCTGCCAGCAATAATACAAAGGCAAACAACTGCATCGGATCAGCACTGTAACTGGCTGCAATGCCCGCAAAGCCTAATGTTCCGGTACTTCCATATACCAGCGAAATACCGAATAGCAACAGCCCCGATGAGAAAGCAGAAGAGATGATCAGTTTCATCGCTGCTTCTGAACTCTTCCTTTTGGCAAGATCAAAATTTGCAATGGCGGCAAGGGGAATAGTAGATAGTTCAAGGCCCAGGTAAAACATCAGCAGGTTGCCTGCCGATATCATGAAGAACATTCCCAGCAGCGTACACAACAAAAGAATATAAAACTCCGCAACATGTTTATGGTCTTTCAGCCAGCTCCATGATTGCAGCGAAATAATAAGGGTTCCGAGGTTAAGTATATTTTTCTCGAGGATGATCAATGAATTGGTATGGTACATTTCGTTGAAGAGCATTCCCTCCATGCTTCCCAAAAATCCTGCTACAAAATTTATGGCCAGCAACAGGTTCACCAGGTTCAGGAAAGCGCCATTGTCCATATCCTTCGCGATCTTCAGTGTAAGCAACACAAAGATGATGAGGGTGAGCAAAAGCTCCTGTTTCATTATAATCAATAGATCGTTCATCGCGTTGGATTTTCGCTTACTTGAAAAATTTCGTCATGATCAATGTTGTTCCGGGCTGTATCAGGTCATTCAACCAGAATGGAACTACGCCTATCACTACTATTCCGGATATCAGCAGTACTGCCGCCAGTTTCTCATTCCACCCGGCATCCCCAATCATTTTATGGTTATCGTTTATTGGCCCCATGATGGTTTTGCCCGTGGCCCTCAATATATATACAGCAGTTACAACAATGGAAGCACAGGCGAGAATGGTTGCCAGCCGGTACCATGGATCGGGATTCTGCCAGGAGCCCATGAACACGGTCATTTCAGCAACAAATCCACTGAAGCCGGGCAAGCCCAGTGAACATAAACCTGCAATCACGAATACCGATGAAATAAAGGGCATCACTTTCAATAGTCCGCCCAGTTGCGCCACCTGCCTTGTATGTGTTCTGTTATAGATCATTCCAATAGCGGCGAAGAAAAGGGCCGTCATCAATCCATGCGACACCATTTGCAACACCGCGCCGGTGATGGATGTTTGTGTTAGCATTCCGATGCCCAGCAATACAAATCCACAATGGCTCACAGAAGAATAGGCATTGATATATTTAAGGTCGGTCTGCATCATGGTGGCAAAGGCACCATAAATGATGGCGATGGTTGATAATAAAATGATGACCCAGCTCCATGCTTCTGCACCTTCCGGCATCAGGAATGTTGCCACCCTCAGGCAACCATAGCCTCCAAGCTTCATGGAGATGCCTGCCAGGAACATTGATGCCGCAGTAGGCGCGGAAGCATGTCCATCAGGTACCCATGTATGAAAGGGGAAGATGGCGGTAAATATGCCGAAACCTAAAAAGGCAAAGGGGAAGAATATTTTCTGTACATCAACCGGAATATCGAGAGCTGCAATTTCCATGAGATCGAATGTATAACTGCCACCTGCAACCGCAGTATTGAAATAGAGTCCGGCCAGTCCAATGAACACCAGTGCCGAACCTCCCATGAGCATCAGCGCCAGTTTCATTCCACTATACTCTTTCTTACCGCTGCCCCAGATGCCGATCAGCAGGAACTTTGGAATCACGGATAGCTCGAGGAAGAAGAACATCGTGAACAGGTCAAGGGAGATGAAAAACCCATAGGCGCCAAGGCTTAGCAACAACAGTAAAAAGAAGAACTCTTTATTCATATTCTCCATGGTCCACGACACCAGCACTCCGGCAACCACCACAAAGGCAGTTAACAGGATCATGGCGAGTGATATGCCATCCACACCCACATGGTAGTTGATATGAAGGGCGGTGAACCAGGCATAGTTGTCTTCAAACAACATGGGCGAATTATTTCCGCCAGCCCTTGCCTGCAGGTATAAATAAAGAAAGGCAAATGCCAGCAACAGTTGTATTACCGCTCCTCCCAGTGCAATGGCTCTTACCTGCTTCAGCTCCTTACTGAAAAGGATGGCCACAGCAGTGAGCAGGGGAATTAATATGAGTAATGTGAGGTTCATGGTTATATTTTATTTCCACAGGTAGATGAATAGTACACTTATTGCCGCCACGCCGCCAAAGAACCAGAGTGCATAGCTCTGAACCCTTCCGCTCTGGATCCCTTTCGTTAGCCAGGAGATCTTTGCCGTAACTGCAGCCATCCCATTCATAGTGCCATCCACAATATTGCGGTCGAACCAGGCTGCAGGTTTCCCCACCAGGTTAAACAACACCTTCTTTGTAATGAACTGGTAGATCTCATCAATATAAAATTTGTTGTATGCGGCGCGGTATAATCCACCTACCGCGGCCGCAAGTTTTGCAGGCTTATCTCCCGGTGTTTTATAAAGCCAGCCCGCAAGTATGGTTCCGGTAATGGCCAGTAACACAGGCGCTATAGAGAACCCCAGGTTGATATGGGTTTCGATGGGTGCACCATTTGCCGTGATATATTCAGAGAAAGGCAACAGTCCCGCTACCAGCGTGAAGATCGCCAGAATTACCAGGGGTACCTTCATGCTTAGCGGTCCTTCACCATGATGTGCCGTATGGGTGGAGTCTTTGTTCCAGAATATGGAGAAATACAAGCGGAACATATAAAATGCAGTGAGTGCACCGGTTATGAGGGCAATAAAATAGATGGTCATATTTGAATCGTATGCCGCCAGTAATATCTCTTCCTTACTGAAAAATCCGGCAAAGGGTGGAATACCTGCAATAGCTAAACAAGCGATCAAAAATGTTGCATGGGTGAGGGGCATCCATTTTCTGAGTCCCCCCATATCACGCATATCATTGCTGTGGACAAAATGAATGATTGCTCCGGCACCCAAAAACAATAATGATTTGAAGAACGCGTGGGTGAAGAGATGGAACATGGATGCCATATATCCCAGATTATTATCGCCACTTTCCGGGTTAAGTCCCAACGCGAACATCATATATCCTATCTGCGACATGGTGCTATAGGCCAGCACCCTTTTGATATCGGTTTGGGTACAGGCTATGATGGCAGCAATTAACGCCGATACAACACCGGTATAACTGATAAGCGTAAGCGCCGTATCATTGGTGGAGAAAACAGGAAACAATCTCGCTACCAGGTAAACACCTGCCACCACCATCGTAGCGGCATGGATCAATGCGGAAACGGGGGTTGGACCTTCCATGGCATCGGGCAGCCAGATATGCAGGGGGAACATGGCCGATTTACCGGCACCTCCCATGAAGACCAATGCCAGCGCCCAGGTAAATGCTGATATCCCTAAAAATGATGCAGTACTAATTGCAAGGGATGCTTCTGAACCCGGATCACTCAGCTTCTCTATCAGCGTTGGGAAATCAAGCGTATTGCTGTAGTATGATAATATCAGGATGCCGATCAGAAATCCAAAGTCGGCAAACCGCGTAACGATAAATGCTTTCTTGGCTGCCGCAACAGCTGTTGGCTTATCAAAATAAAATCCGATCAGCAGGAAGGACGATACACCTACCAGCTCCCAGAACATATAAATCTGGAAGATATTGGAGGAGAGTACCAGGCCCAGCATCGAAAAAGTAAACAATGAAAGAAACGAGTAGTAAGTGCTAAATCTTTCTTCTCCTTTCATATAACCCAGACTGAAAATATGCACCATCAGGGATACAAAACTCACTACCACCAGCATCATTATGGAGATCGGATCAAGCAATACCCCCATGTCAATGGAAAGCGACTCGCTGAATGGTAGCCAGCTAATACTAAATGGCACGATCTTCTGGTAAATGCCATCCGCTTTTCCATCAATAAAAAAATACTGGTAAGCTGCCGCGAATGAAATGATGGTGCTGGCAGCAAGGGCCATTGTTCCGATGATGCCTGCCAATGATCGGAAATATTTCCTGCCGAATAATCCCAGCAACAGAAAGCTCACCAGCGGAAGCAGCGGAATCAATGCGATATACAGGTAAGTACTCATATACTAGTATTTCATTTCGGTTGCATCTTCCACATCAATGGAATGGTGACTCCGGTAGAGGTTTATGATAATGGCAATGGCTACCGCCGCTTCTGCAGCAGCAATGGTTATGATGAACAGCGAAAAGAAAATGCCATCCAGCTTATCGGGATAGAGGTACTTGTTGAAGGCTACAAAATTGATGTTCACACTATTCAGGATGAGTTCAACACTCATCAGCATCGTGATCATATTGCGCCGCGTGAAGAGCCCATACATCCCTATAAAGAAGAGGGCAGTGCTCACAAATAATATATGCGTTAAAGGAATGCTGCTCATATTACTTCTTCTTTTTGGGGTTCAGGAACCGGGTTGATCTGTATCTCTGATGTATCGGGAGGGGAGATGATCTGTCCCTTCCTGTTCTCCGGAATTTTCATGGCGATCACGATACATCCTATCATGGCTGCCAGCAACAGCATGCTCACCAGTTCAAAGGGTAGTACAAATCCGTGTTCAGTAAGGCTGAGCATCCTTTCTCCTATATCGGCAACATTCACTGCAAATGGCTGCGTTGCGGTGGCAGGGAACTCGTATTCGCGGATCAGGTTATAAGAAAATCCAAAACCGAATAGCGCGGCGAGGATGGCAAAAATATTTCTCTTCGCTGCCGGTGCCGGCATCTGTGCCCCCGAACGCTGGGTCAGGAAGATGGAGAAAATGATCAGCACCACAATGCCGCCCACATAAACAATGATCTGCACGGCGGCAATAAACTCTACCTGCATCCAGAAATACAAAGCGGCTATGCCTATCAGTGAGAACAAGAGCCAGATGGCAGAGCGGAAGATCTTCCTGGTGGTTACGGCAAGTATCCCTGTTCCAAGGATAAATGCCGAAATGATGTAAAACATTATAGCTGCTGCATTCATTCTACTCCCTCCCTTATTTTTGATCCTGGTTGATTGAGTTTTTTGGTCAGTTTGCTCCTGTCATAAACACTGTGCTCAAAGTTCTGCGCCATCTTGATGGCATCCGTGGGACAAGCTTCCACACATAAATTGCACATCGTGCATAACTCAAGGTGATACACGAATGTATCTATGGCCTTCTTCTTTTTGCCTTCCGGCGATACATCAAATTTGGTGATGATCTTGATGGTGGCATTGGGACAAGCCAGTTCGCAGGCCGTACAACCCGTACAAGCATGCTCGTTGTTTTCATCATGGATCATTACCACCTCACCCCTGAAGCGCTCTGCGAGATTCAACGCATGGCGATTCTCGGGATACTCCTGGGTAATGATCTCACCGGGACGAATAAAATAACCACCCGTTGTTTTCATCCCTGTCAGCAATGATTTCACCGCATGATAGATGTCCGATATATATTCTTTTATAAACATGAGCGTTTTTTGAAAGCATTAAAAATGCCATCCCATAATTGCCATAATCGTTACCAGCAAAAGATTCAGCATACTGATCGGCAACAGGTATTTCCATTCAAGGTTTAAGAGCTGGTCGATCCGCAACCGCGGGAAGGTCCACCTGAACCACATGATCAGGAATATCAGGAAGAAGACCTTGCCAAAAAACCAAACAGAAGAAGGGATATAATCCATGATATGGTTAAAGCCCTCCAGGTTGCCAATATGCAATGGCATCCATCCCCCCAAAAACAGCGTTGCGCCAATAGCACAAACAATAAATATATTGATATACTCTGCCAGAAAGAAAAGCGCAAACTTCATCCCCGAGTACTCTGTATGAAATCCTGCGGTCAGTTCTGATTCCGCTTCTGCCATATCAAATGGTGCGCGGTTAGTCTCTGCCGTTACAGCAATTATAAAGATCACGAATGCGATAAATGCCGGTATATGCCCTTTGAATATCCACCATCCATTCTGTTGCGATGAAACGATATCAGATAGTTGCAGGCTGCCGGTTAACACAACTATCGTTATGATAGATAGTCCCGCCGATAATTCATAACTCACGATCTGTGCACCACTTCGCATGGCGCCGAGCAGGGAGTATTTATTATTACTGGCCCATCCCGCCATCAGTATCCCTATCACGGAAATGGAAGAGACCGCCGACACAAATAGCACCCCGATATTGATATCCCAGATCTGGAAATTCTGTGCAAAAGGGATAGGGGCCAGCAATAGCATAGCAACGATCATCACCACGAAAGGTGCGAGGTTAAAAAGAAATTTATCCGCACCATCAGGGGTGAGACCTTCTTTCATGATCAGCTTAAGGGTATCGGCAGTGGTCTGGAACATGCCCATCGGACCAACACGGTTTGGTCCCAGCCTGATCTGCATATGAGCGGCTACTTTTCTTTCCATGAGTACCAGCACCAATCCCAGTATCGCAAACAAGGCAATGGCCAGCAGTATCACCAGCAGGCTTTCGATCACCAGCACCCAGGTGCTGCTGAAATGCGCGTTGAGCCATTGTTGCAGAGAATTGGTCAGGCCTTCTAAACTGAACATCGCTAAATTGTTTTTTTGTTTACCTGTCTATATCCGGTATTACGAGGTCAAGTGTTCCCATGGTTGCCATCAGGTCGCCGAGTTTACTTCCCACCACCATATGTTCCAGTGCCGATAGGTTCGAGAAGCCGGGTGATCTGAACTTGATGCGGTATGGTGTTGTTCCTCCTTCACTAACTATATATACGCCCAGTTCACCACGAGCCGTTTCAACACGGGTATAGAATTCACCCTTGGGTAATTTCAACACTGCCTTTGTTTTGGCCTGGAAATCTCCTTCCGGAATATTATCGATCAGTTGTTCAATGATGCGCACACTCTGGTGCATTTCCCTTATCCTGACCATATAGCGCGCAAAGGAATCGCCTTCAGTTTCAAGGATCTCATCAAATTCCACCTTATCATATACCTCGTAAGGAAACAGTTTCCGGATATCAGATTTTACACCGCTTCCTCTTGCTACCGGTCCGGTACAACCGAAGGAGATGGCATCTTCTGCTGATAGCTTTCCAACACCTTTCATCCTGTTCTGAAAAATGATATTACCGGTAACGAGGTCATTGTATTCGTCGATCTTACTCTTGAACAGCGTGATAAAATCTTTTACCCTGCGCTGGAAATTCGGATGGATGTCATACATCACACCACCCGGCACCATATAATTCATGGTGAGTCTTGCCCCGCAGGTTTCTTCCATGATATCGGTGATGGTCTCTCTTTCACGGAAGGCATAGAAGAAGGGGGTAAATGCACCCAGGTCCATGGCCATAGCGCCCCACCATAGTTCATGGGAAGCGATGCGGGTGAGTTCATCCATCAGCACCCTTATCACCTGCGCCCTGGGAGGGATCTCCAGTTGCAGGCCCTTCTCAACGGTTAACGCACATGCATGGTTATTGATATGGGAAGAGAGATAATCCATCCGGCTGGTAACATAAATGAACTGTCGGTAGCTGAGGCTCTCACACATCTTTTCGATAGAGCGGTGTATATAACCAAGATGCGGTTCTAGCTTTTTGATGGTTTCACCGTTAAGCGTTATCACCAGGTGGAGAACACCGTGGGTGGCAGGGTGCTGCGGACCAACATTGATCACCATTTCCCCGGTACCGTCAAGCGCGCCGTCAACAGTTGTTTTTGTATTGTTATGAACTATCTGTGTTTCGGTATACATCTTGCGCTTTTATAGTTTGATCATGTTGATGGGATCTTCAAAATCTTTCCGCAGCGGATAGCCGGTGAAATCATCTTCCAGTATCAGCCGACGCAGGTCGGGGTGGTTCAAAAACTTCACCCCAAACAGATCATATACTTCGCGTTCATGAAACTCCGCTGTTCTCCAGATATCAGAAACAGTTTCTATTTCCGGATTATCACGGTTGAGGTTTGCCTTTATTACAACAGTCTGACGGTGTACAGTAGACGATAAATGGTAAACCATGGTGAGATGCGTTTTCCAATCGATGCAGGTAAGGCAAAAGAGATAATTAAAATTTAGCTCGCTCTGCCGCAGCTCAGTGGCAAAGCCTCGCCACTGCTCCGGCTGTATCTGCACATTCAGCCATTCGCCGCTTTCATCAAAGCTGGCGGTTGGAAGGAGTGCAGTAAAATATTCCCTGAAATATTCTTTGGTCATGGTTGTGGTTTTTCTCCGCGGATCTGTTCCCTGGTGAACCCGCTTTTGATCTTTTCCTGTAATGCGATCAATGCATGCAGCAAGGCTTCCGGACGGGGCGGACAACCGGGTATATATACATCCACCGGTATTACATGGTCGGCACCCTTAACAACGGAATAGGTATTGTAGAAGAAGGGACCTCCACTGATGGCGCAGGCTCCCATGGCAATTACATATTTGGGATCTGGCATCTGGTCATAAAGCCGCTTCAGTACCGGTGCCATTTTGTTGACGATGGTTCCTGCAATGATGATCACATCGGCCTGCCTTGGCGAGGCACGGGCCACTTCAAATCCAAAGCGGCTGAAATCATATTTGGATGATGCTACAGACATCATCTCGATACCACAGCAACTGGTGGCGAAGGTGAGTGGCCAGAGTGAATTGGAACGGGCCCAGTTTACAATGTCGTCGAACTTGCTGACGATGATGCCTCCACCGGGTACGGGGTGGATCTGTCCTGGAAAATCCTTGTTCGTTTCCCGTATCTGTTCTCTTACATCCATTTGAGGGCTCCTTTTTTGTGGGCATATAAAAAGCCCATGAATAATATGAAAAGAAATACAACGATCTCAACAAGTGCTACCATCCCCATCTTTTTTACAACTACCGCCCATGGATAGAGGAAAATAAGTTCCACATCAAAAATCAGGAAGATGAGTGCGAAAAGATAATAACCGATATTGAACTGGTTCCATGGCGAACTGCTCGTTGGAATGCCACATTCATAGGCCTGTCCCTTCTGGGGGTTGACGGTGCCTTTCACCAATAGTTTTGCTATCAGTATGCCGCCGGCAGAAAAGAGTACGGCAGCGAGGGTCAGTGCGATCAGTGAAGCGGAACCCATATGCAGCTTTTTTATTTGGCAGCTACCTGCTGGCAGCTTCGGTAATATAGCATTTTTCGCTAAAAAATTGTCCAGGTTTTATCTCCCGACAGTATCTTTTGTAAGGGCTGCTTTCCCTTCTTCTCTTTTTGCAGTTCAATCTGGGCAGCCATATTATCCTCATAAGTAGGGCGCTCCTCCGCATACATCACGCCAAAGGGCCGCGGAAAATGTTGGCCATCAAAGGCTGTATCAAAAAACCTTGCGATGAGGTTTGCCTTGGTCTTGTCTTTTTCATCATGGATCCACAATTCATCCCTGCCGCGGCCGCCCTCTTTAAGATCCACAATTACAGGTGTTAATCCATCAAGGATAATGCCTTTATCATCATCATTTCCAAATACCAGCGGCTTGCCATCTTCCAGTTGCAACGCTTCTTCTTTTTTTGTTTCCTTATCTGAAAAAGCAAAGAAAGCACCATCATTGAACACCGGACAGTTCTGGTATACTTCCACAAAAGATGTTCCGCGATGCTGGTGTGCACGCCTTAATATGCCCTGCATATGTTTAGGGTCACGGTCAAGGGTACGCGCTACAAAACTTGCCTTGGCTCCCAGTGCCAGCTCTGATGGATTAAAGGGCTCTTCAATGGATCCGTAGGGACTGGTCTTGGTTATCTTTCCTTTTTCAGAAGTGGGAGAGTACTGTCCTTTGGTAAGACTGTAGATCTGGTTATTGAACATCAGGTAATTGATGTCAAAATTCTTTCGCATCAGGTGGATAAAATGGTTTCCACCAATTGACATACTGTCACCATCACCCGAAACTACCCATACACTGAGTTCAGGGTTAGCGGCCTTTACGCCGGAGGCTATTGCCGCGGCACGGCCATGGATGCTGTGCATGCCATAGGTATCCATATAATAACTGAACCGCGAGCTGCATCCGATACCCGAAATGAAGACGAAATTTTCCTTGGGAATGCCAAGATCAGGGAATACAGTCTGCACCTGCTTCAGGATGGAATAGTCGCCGCAACCCGGGCACCATTTCACTTCCATATCACTCGAGAAATCCTTTGCTGTAAGCGATTGAGGCTTTTCTAATGTGAGCGTTTCCATAGTTTATGCTTTAAGTAATTGGAGCATTTTTTCTTTTATTTCTACTGTGGTAAATGGTTGTCCCTGCACTTTAGACAATCCCGTTGCTGGCACCAGGTATTTAGCCCTGATGAGCTGCAGTAATTGCCCGCTGTTCATTTCAGGTATCAGCACCTTATCATAATTGTTGAGCAGTTCACCAAGGTTTTTTGGGAATGGATTGATATGATGCAGATGCAGATGCGCAACATCTTCACCTTCGGCAAGCAATTCTTTCACTGCTGTTTTTATTGCACCATAAGTTGAGCCCCATCCCAGTACCAGCAGGCGGCCATGATCCGCACCTGTATCGGGCGCGGCAAGTGGAATGAAATTTTCAATGGCCCTGATCTTTGCTGCGCGAAGCATGGTCATCTTTTCATGGTTGGCTGCTTCGTAGGAAACATTTCCTGTTTCATCCTGCTTCTCCAATCCGCCAATGCGATGCTCCAGTCCTTTGGTGCCCGGCTTGATCCATGGTCTTACAAAGAACTCATTGCGCTTATATGGCAGCAATTCTTCGTCGGCACCATTGGCCTTCTGCAAAAAGCTGTTGCTGATTGTTCCGAGGTCTTCTGCATTCGGAAAACGCCATGGCTCCGAGCCATTAGCGATATATCCATCACTCAGCAATATCACCGGTGTCATATGTTCAACAGCTATTTTACAAGCCTCAAAAACAGTATTGAAACAATCAGACGGAGTACTGGCAGCAAGCACCGGCAGGGGCGCTTCTCCATGCCTTCCAAACATAGCCATCAGCAGGTCAGACTGTTCTGTTTTAGTAGGAAGTCCTGTTGATGGTCCGCCTCTTTGTACATCAATAATAAGGAGCGGAATTTCCAGCATGGTAGCAAGCCCCATCGCTTCTGTTTTCAGCGCCATACCAGGTCCTGATGTAGTGGTAACGGCTAAGCTTCCGGTATAAGAAGCGCCAATAGCAGATGCGATGCCGGCTATTTCATCTTCGGCCTGGAAGGTCTTTACTCCATTGCCCTTGTATTTGGATAGCTCGTGCAGTATATCAGTAGCCGGAGTAATAGGATAGGACCCTATAAATAGTGGCAGCCCTGATTGCTCTGAAGCAGCCAGCAGTCCCACTACAAGCGCCTGGTTACCGGTTATATTTCTATAAGTGCCGGGAGGTAATTTTGCCGGACCGATCTTGAACTGCGTGGTGAAGATCTCGGTATTGTCGCCGTAGTTCCATCCTGCCTGCAACACTTTGATATTGGCTTCCGCGATCTCTGGTTTTTTAGTGAACTTATCGTTGATGAATTTTATGGTATGATCCATCTCCTTGTCAAACATCCAGAATAGCAATCCCAGTACAAACATATTCTTGGAGCGTTCCACTTCCTTGGTACCCAAACCAGAATCTACCAGGCATTCTTTGGTGAGTTTGGTGATATCAATGGCATGGATGGTATAGTTGCTAAGGCTTCCATCATTGAGTGGATCCGCATCCGGCGGGTATTTGGCCAGTCCAAGGTTTTTCTTATCGAAGCCCTGGGTATTAACGATGATGATGCCACCTCTACGAAGCTTTGGCAGGTCAACTTTCAGGGCTGCTGCATTCATGGCCACCAGCACATCATAGCTGTCGCCGGGCGTGAATATCTCCCTGCTGCCGAAATGCACCTGGAAGCCGGAAACGCCGGCCACGGTACCTATCGGGGCACGGATCTCTGAGGGGAAATCGGGGAAGGTGCTGAGGTCATTTCCATATAGCGCGGCAGTATCGGTGAACTGCATGCCGGTAAGCTGCATGCCATCTCCCGAGTCTCCTGAAAAGCGAACCACAATATGGTCCACTTCTTTCTTTGCAACGATCTTTTCACGCTGCTTTTCTATCGTATCCATAATGATAATTTATGCTGCATTGTCAGGGGTGAAGCGCTTCCTTCTTGGCAAGCAACTGCTCCACTGTTTCCTGGTAGGCTTCATCGGGAACGCAACAATCAACCGGACAAACACTTGCGCACTGCGGTTCTTCATGGAAGCCCTGGCATTCGGTGCATTTGTTGGGAACAATATAATAGGTGTCTTCTGCCAGCGCCGGAAAACGCGCCTTCACATCTACCATCGAACCATCCATCAATACATAGGTTCCGGTAACAGAGGTCTTGTCGGATATTGACCATTGGGCGCCACCTTCATAGATCGCATTGTTGGGACATTCAGGTTCACATGCACCACAATTGATACATTCTTCTGTGATTTTGATAGCCATAATAAGGGTATTTAACAGGGTTGATTTTGATCCCATAAAGTGACCGATGTTTCAACCGGAAAAGCATGAGAAAAGTCAACGGTTTTTATGTTTTTGATCAGGATTGGAGCTGATGGTTCACAAATGAAATTTGCCTTCCATCCCTTTAAAACCCTGTTAACACTGGGATGACCGTTACTTTTACTGATATATTATTTGTAACTTTTATATACCTAAACCTTGGATGATGAAATATTTTCTACCCCTCGCCTTTGTGCTGATGGGTGTCACTGCTGCAGCACAGGACAATGATTATTACCCCGGCGCTCCTCCCTTGATGGATTATGTTTTTAAAGGCTGGATCATTAAAGACAAAGGAGGGAGAATACCATTCAGGGGGATACGATTTCTCGATTATGGATTTCTGCAGGTAGAGCGTCGGCACGAAGGGGCAAACATGATTCTGGATACCGTCCATATTACCAGCATCAGTAAAATAAAGGTGAAGAGAAAGGCATTCTTAAGGGGGATGGCAACAGGTGGCGGACTTGGATTGATAGGTGGTTATTATGTTGGGAAAGAAACATATGAATCAGAGTATGGGATCGATGAGGAGGAGGGGCCCGACCCCGGTGCAATTGGAAGAGGTGTTGTTTATGCAGTTGGCGTGGCAGCACCCACCAGTGTAATAGGTGGTATCTTTGGAGGAATATTCACCCCCCGCAATTTCCGGATAGATGGGCAGGAAGATAAGCTGAGGTTCACCCTCGAGAAACTGCAAAAGAAATCAGATCAAACATATTAATATGCCAACAACAAAAGAATCATTCCAGATAAATGGTGAAGCCTTGCTCAACAAGGTAAAAGAATTGATCCGCGAAGGCAATGTAAGAAAGATCATTATACACGACCAGGCAGGCAAGGAGCTGATGAGTTTTCCCCTAACCATTGGCGTTGTAGGAACACTGATAGCGCCTGTACTTGCGGCTATAGGTGCGGTGGCTGCATTGATCGGCGATTGTACCATCACTGTTGAGAGAGAGGAAAAGGAAAATGATCCCGTTATTTGATCTGCGGGAATACACCTTTCTCGCGGAGTTTATATTCTTCAATATCGATCAGCGAAAAATATTTCCGTATCAGGTCCTCATCAAATTCGGCCTTCCGGTTCATATCGGTAAGTAATTTTCTCTGTGCTTCCAGCAGGTCAAGGTAAACAGAATGAAACTGTGCCTGTGTATTTCCTTTCGGAAGATTTGTATCGGCGAGATGGTGACTGAAAAAGTCCAGATCAATTTTTAGTCGCTCGTACAAATTAATGAGGTGACTGTTTTGCAATCTTTCCGTTTCATATTTCTCCTCCAGGAGAGTAAGGGAGGAGAGCGCCATTTTCTTTTGGATGATCAACTCCTGTGTTTTTTCCGGGATGGTTTCAAATTTATCTTCCAGGTTTATCTTCTTTATCAGCCAGGGAAGTGTCATTCCCTGCAACACCAGCGTCATTAGTATAACGATAAACGTTATGAAGAGGATCAGGTTTCGGTGTGGGAAGGGATTGCCTTCATTGGTGAGCAGGGGAATGGACAGTGCAGCAGCCAGGGATACCACGCCGCGCATACCGGCCCAGCCCGCCACCAGTGGTGTTTTCCAGCCTGGATTAGGATCGGCAACAGTAATAAAATGACTCATGATGCGCGTAAATAGTGCAGCCCCAAAGGTGCATAGCAGTCGCGTAAGCATTAAGACAACTGAAATGGCTAATCCATAGAGGATGGCACTGCTCAAAGTTGTTTCACCAAGTTGTTGGATAATGGTGGGCAGTTGTAAACCTATAAGCAGGAAAACAAACCCGTTCAGAACAAAAACAAGGCTGCTCCAAACATTTACCCCTTCCATACGGCTTCGGTAACTCAGGATGATATGCCGTTTTCCCGACAGAAACAATCCCCCGCTCACTACTGCCAGTACTCCGGAAAAATGAAAATGTTCCGCAAAATAATACATGCAGTAGGGGGTAATTAAAGTGAGTACAATATCAATGCTGGTTGTAGTCGGTAACCATTTATGGATGCCATAGAATACCAGGGCTACCAACACGCCGATGATAATACCCATTATAATTACGAGGAAGAAGTCGGTAGTTGCTTCCTGTAAATTGAATTGCCCGGTGATAACGGCTGCCAGGGCAAAGCGGAAAATCACCAGGGAGGAGGCATCATTCAGCAGACTTTCCCCTTCGATTATACTTAACAGTGATTTAGACACTTTTACCTGACGCATGATGGTTGTTGCCGATACTGCATCAGGGGGAGAGATAATTCCACCCAGCAGAAATCCCAGTGCCAGGGTAAATCCCGGGATGAGGGCATTGGAAACAAGGGCGATTACGGTAGAGGTGATGATAACGATGGGGAAGGCGAAGCTTGCGATCACTCTTCTCCATTTCCAGAATTCTTTCCAGGATGTTTGCCAGGCAGCCTCGTAGAGGAGGGGAGGGAGAAAAATAAAGAATACCAATTCGGGGTCGATGGTGATCCTTGAAAATGCTACCACGAAGCTGAGTACCAGTCCGCCGAGTACAAGCACGATAGGATAGGCCAGTCGCAGTTTATTGGCGATCATGACCAGTGCCAGGATAATTAATACCAGGTATATATATTCGATAATGCTATGCTGCATGCAGGGTGCCTGATGGCGTCGTTCAAATTAGTACTAAAACCGCATACAATGCCTGAATTCAAAATATGTATTATCCATACCGCCGGGGCCGTTCGCGCTGGTTCTTTTTCTGGTGTGCTTTATATACGTTACTGAGCGTGCTCACCATTACGCAATCATATCCGATTATATTCTCCTTACCGAGGCTGTTAATAGCCAGGTGATAAAAATGCCGGTACATGAAATCCATATCATCAGATGGATTCTCCTTGATGCCT
>JAKFDZ010000012.1:0-3091 GCA_036675925.1 Flavihumibacter sp. | reverse complement strand
TTATAGTTTTGAAGATGGCTTGTTCTCTGGCTATGACGAAGCAAAACGCGCTTATGATAAAACAAAATGGGCATGGGAAAAGAACGAAGATGGAACACCTGTAAAAGATATGACGTTACAGGATCCTCGCTGTGTTTTCCAATTAATGAAGAAGCATTACTCACGTTATGATGTCGATACAGTAACAGCAGTAACGGGTACAGCTAAGGAAGATTACGTAAAGGTTTGTGAAACGTTCTGTGCAACTGGTCAGGTTGGAAAATCTGGAACAATCATGTATGCAATGGGTACAACCCAGCACACAGTTGGAACACAAAATGTACGTGCCTATGCAATGCTTCAGCTTCTTTTAGGTAATATTGGTCTGCCTGGCGGCGGCGTAAACGCAATGCGCGGTGAATCTAACGTACAAGGTTCTACAGACTTTGGTCTGCTTTATGGAAACTTAACAGGCTATCTAAACTCACCAACCTCAAAGGTTCCAGAGAATGCAACCCTTAAAGGCCATATGGAAAAAGAAACACCAAAAACAGGTTATTGGAGCAACAAGCCGAAGTTCATCGTCAGCTTATTGAAAGCATGGTATGGACCAAATGCTACAGCAAACAATGAATTTGGCTATCAATACCTGCCAAAGGGCAATAAAAACTACTCACACATTAACCTTTTTAAAGCCATGTATGAGGGTAAGCTGGAAGGTGCGTTCCTATTTGGAACAAACCCAGTCGTCGGCGGACCAAATGCGGGCAAGGAAAAAGAAGCACTTGGCAACCTGAAATGGTTAGTAGCGGTTGACCTTTGGGAAACAGAATCGGCATCGTTCTGGCAGAAAGAAGCAGGCAGTGACCCATCTAAGGTCAATACAGAAGTATTCCTTTTACCAGCATGTTCTTCTTATGAAAAAGAAGGAAGTATTTCAAACAGCTCCCGCTGGATGCAGTACCGCTGGCAGGCAATTAAGCCATTAGGAGAGTCAAAAGCAGACTTAGAAATCATTCATGAGCTCACTACAAGAATTAAAGCTCTTTATAAAAATGAAGCCGGTCCTGCTGCGGCACCAATCAATGCATTATATTGGAACTACGGCACAGGACATCATCCTGATATCGATCTAGTAGCGAGAGAAATCAATGGCTATGATGTGAATACAGGAAAATTAATTGCCGGATTTGGGAATCTGAAAGATGATGGCTCAACCTGTTCCGGTAACTGGATCTATTGCGGCTTCTACCCAGAAGAAGGAAAGAATCGTTCTAAAAACCGTGATAACAAAGACACGGGTATGAGCAACTACCTAAACTGGTCTTATGCTTGGCCGATGAACCGTCGTATTCTATACAACCGCTGTGCAGCTGATCTAAACGGTAAGCCATGGAGCAAGGACAAAGAGGTCATTTGGTTTGATGCTGTTCAAGGTAAGTGGGTTGGACATGATGTACCAGATTTTGTCGCCATTAAGAAGCCGGGAGAACCTGGATTTACATCACCGTTTATCATGATGGCTGATGGAGTAGGCGGGTTATATGCACCAACATTAAATGATGGTCCATTCCCTGAACACTATGAACCATTTGAAAGTCCAATTCCAAATCCGTTCTCAAAGCAGGAAATTAACCCAGCGATTCAATTATTTGATGGGGAATTTAATAAGCGCGGCTTTAAAGCGGACTTCCCAATCGTGGCTACAACGTATCGTGTAAGTGAGCACTGGCAGTCCGGTTCCATGACGCGTAACCAAGAATGGTTATCAGAGCTTGTTCCACATATGTACATCGAAATGAGTGAAGAGTTAGCTAAGGAAAAGGGCATTAAAAACAAAGATAAAATCATTGTCAGCTCAGCCCGTGGTGAGGTAAAAGCCTTCGCAATGGTGACGAAACGCTTTAAGCCTCATAAAATCAATGGCAAAAATGTTCATCAAATCGGAATGCCATGGCATTTTGGATATAAAGGAATTGCAACTGGGGATACAGCAAATCGCCTGACGCCTCATATCGGGGATGCCAATACAACCATTCCAGAATATAAGGCATTCCTCTGTGACGTAAGGAGGGCTGACTAATGGCTACTGAATATGTGAAATTTGTAGATGTGACCAAGTGTGACGGCTGTCGTGCCTGTATGGTTGCCTGTAAAAACTGGAATGACCTTCCGGCTGAACAACAGGACTTTCTTGGAAGCGCACAGTCACATGCGAAAACAACGGCAGATACATGGAATGTATTGCAATATATCGAGCATGAAGATTCAAAAGGCAAACTTGACTATCTGTTCCGTCACTCTGCATGCTTCCACTGTACGGATGCTGCCTGTGAAAAGGTTTGCCCGGAAAATGCAATCAGCTACACTGATTTTGGTACTGTTGTCATTGACCATGAGAAATGTGTAGGCTGTGGATACTGCGTCAATAACTGTCCATTTGAAGTCATTTCCCTTAAGGAATATGTTGATAAAAATGGTGACAAATACAGAAAAGCTCATAAATGTACCATGTGTACAGATCGTCTTGAAGAAGGCTTACAGCCTGCCTGCGTTACAACCTGTCACACAGGAGCAATGGAGTTTGGAAACAAAGATGAGATGATTGCAAAAGCAGAAAAGCGCGTAAACGAAATCAAGGACCGCTATCCAAATGCAATGGTATATAACCCGAAAGGTGTTGGCGGAACGCATACGGTTTATGTACTTGCAGAAAAACCATCCGTTTACGGTTTGCCTGAAAACCCTAAGGTTCCAACATCTGCTGTGATTTGGAAAGACTATGCACAGCCAATTGGTAAAATGATGATTGGTGCAACCACGATGGCGGTTGTCGGTGCTTTTATTACCAATACCATCATTAGCAAGAAAAAGAATGGTAAAAACGTAGACGGAGGTGACAGCCATGAGTAAACCTCAAAAGTCGACAATAAAAGTAAGACGTTTTTCGAAGGCATTTGTTTGGGCGCATGCTGTTAACGCGATTTCCTTCTTCGCCCTCTATATTACGGCTTTGCCAATGTATACGGAGTTTTTTGACTGGCTGTATCCAGTTCTTGGCGGACCGGAAGGGGCTCGTCTCCTTCACCGAATCTTTGCCGTTGCATTTGTA
>JAKFDZ010000011.1:0-504928 GCA_036675925.1 Flavihumibacter sp. | reverse complement strand
GGTTCTAATTTTAGTGGTTAAGGAATAATGTCAATTAAACCACATCAAATATCGAGCAGCTTAGATTATCGCTTTTACATAGATGCTTGGCAAAAGCGGGCTGCCAACACTCAAATGAATAAAAATATAACTGGCGCCCGCCTTCGCCAATCCCTTCACGTTGTGCGTCATTTTAAACGACATCCTACATACTAAAAATGTCTACTGAATAAGATTGACAAAAATGAAAGAGCCTGTTTTATCAACTTATAAAATCTTAAAAGAAAAAGCATTTCAGTCGGACATCAATGAAAGTTGGATTGACTGGGCAATTGAAATGATGGAAGCCGGTTACGAATCCATAAATCTGTATGAGCTTGCTGGTACGACAAGACCCTACAATCAATTTGAACTGCAAGACTTGACAACCAAAATTTTTAAAGATTTAAACTTAGACTATTCCGACAAAACAAAAGCTTTGAAGAATTATGTCTATTTCTTGATTACTTCAAATCTCGACAAACCTGAAAACTATTACAGGACTTTAAGAGAGTTCAGAGACATTTACTACGAACTTAATATGGACAGTGAGTATCAAGATTTGGCTCTTTTATATTGGGCTAAGGATGATTTACTGTATGCGGACTATCAACATTATTGGGAAGGAGCAAACAAAGAGAACATTGACGCTATAATCAAAGAGCAGTTTGAACTTTTAAAAAATCGGTTTGAGGCGGAGAAGTAAAAAAACGAACGCACAACATTGGTATTGCCAATAGTGGGGCTAGACATTGGAGCAATCAGCAACGGTAATTCTGCTGTAATGCGGTTCGGGGCTCGACGAATAAAGCCCAGCTTTAGTTCTTAATATTTAACTTTATCAAAAGCCAGGCTGCGGTTCCGGCGGACGAATATTTAATTCCCCACCATCGGCAATACCCGCCCGTTAGGCGCAATCATAACAATCATGTTATTCAACGAATTTAAAAGTAAATATTTCCTTAGTGACGGGCAGGTGCTTGGTATGTCGGTCGACTTTGAGCAAAAGCAAATCAGTTTGCGTCTCAACGCACAAAGATTGATTGGCAAAAAGACTGAGAGATGTGAAATAACACTACACCTTCATGAGGCTTTTGAAATAGATTTAGTTAATACAATTGATATGGAGTGGCATACCGACGTTGTATTTGCACGCTTGGAAAGCAAAGATTACTACCTATCATTCGACCCTTTCGGAAATTCTGGCTTACCAAATGAAAGTGACAACTTTGTTATAAAGTGCAAAGAAGTAGAGTTCCTCTATGAAGGCCACAAGTATAGGCTTGAATAAACTTCAAACAGCGCGTAACACAGGTTTTCCGAAATACAGGCTATAACTAAAAATCAAATAATTTCAATTTTACAGTAGAATCAGAGCCAGGCTAATGAACACAGATTTCTTTTGTACTTCGTAAAGCCTCGCTACGTTATGCGCAATTAAGGAATCTCTCAATTATAGCAAACAACAGGTTCTGTATTATGTCATCCCAAATATTTCGATTAACTGGCCTCTTCCTAACCTTGTTTTGTTCAGCCTATGCTCAAAATACTTCCCCAGACTATCTGAGCACTATAGTAGATCGTTATATTCAACACCTTAGAACAGAAGGCGTGGATACTATTTGCGTCTATGAGGACTACTTTGTGGGAAGTGAAAGAACTGTAAAAGATACACAAGATAGATGTCCTGCTATTGTTTACATACCTGTTTATGTGGTTTGGGTAAAAGAAGGTAAGACCTACTTAAGTAAAAAAGACAATTGTTTTGACTACTCTATAGCTCCCATAGATGCGGATAGTTTATGGAGTCATTTTTTCCACTACGAAAAGGCTATAAGACCGGAAATAATTAAGCCCTTCCAATATATTTATTACCAGAAAGGCAGAAAGAAGACAGGACTTCTTTATGTAGCTCATTCCAGGCTCCAGGATTTCACTGTATACTATAAACAGGATTCAATAAGAAAGCGCTTTGATAGTTTTGATCTTCAGACTGATGAAGATTTTGATGAGAAAAAGAGAGTCAACATCAATAGTCAGCACAACCAGAATCTCAGGAGCAAAAAGTTTATTGACTATTTGGACGCTCTTGTGAGAAAATCGGAAGTAGACTCGCTGCTAATAAAGAATAGAAGATAGAAAGTTACGCGCATAACAGCGTATTTCTGCAAGCCGGATGGAATGTTCCTATGTTCGAGAACTAAAATACCATTTGACAAGCCTGGCGTTTACCTTGTAGCGCGGCTGGCCTGCAGAAATACCTTCACGTAAGCTGCTATATTAACCGACACATCCCGACAATGCGAAATAATTGGAAAATTTCTTTTTGGACACTCTTGGTTATTTTTCTCATTACGACAGGTTATTTGGTGTACACTGTTGTTGACCAAGCTACAACCATAGCCTATATGAAGGAAGGTTACGAAGACACAGAACACGATTTAGAACAACTCGCAAGTTCTGTAAAAGGGAAACTAACAAAGTCAGACTTTACTGATATCCTAAAACGTTATCCTGACAGCGCTGAATTAAAAACACTCGGATTAAATCGTATCAAAATTACTTTTGACAAAGACAATAAGGTTGACTCAATAACTACAAATTGGTAGACACAACAAAACATTCAATTGAAGAAATTAAACGCTTCATCGTTGACAAAACTGGTTGTGAATACGATGAAGTAAAAGCAGACGCTGATATTGACCATGACTTGGGTTGTACGGGTGACGACTTTCATGAACTAATAAATGAGTATTCTGACAAGTTTAATGTAAACATGGAAAGCTATTTATGGTACTTCCATACTTATGATGAAGGACATTCAAACAGCATTGGGCGAATATTCTTCAAAACACCATACGAAAGAGTTAAACACATTGCGGTGACACCAAATGTTTTATGGGAAAGCGTATGTGCAGGAATATGGACTATAGAATATCCTGAACATGAGCTACCTAATCGACGGTACGACATATTGATAAACCAAGTTGTAGTTGTCGTGTTTATAATCTTCGTTATCTATAAGTGTTCAAGGTGACAACTACAGCAGCTTACATTGCATTTGTGTTATGCCGGCGGACAGATAACGCCGCTTCATCTGTGTGCTCCTATTAGCTTCTGCCCCAGCCCGACGCTATCAATTGAGCAATTGAATAAACAATGAAGTTTTGTATTTTACATCAGCATTTGTACCAAGCTGACGGATTTCAAATTCCGCCGCAAACACAAATGCTTCAACGTTAGCGGTAATTAAGCAGCAGTCTCTATTACCATGATAATTTCCGTCTAAATTTAATATGAAACCTATCTCCTGTTTCGTTCTTTTTGTTCTCCTTGCGATCAACGACTTATGGAGTCAATCCTCTAGTCATAAACAAGTTTTTCAACTTAATCATGTAGACATTTGTGTTGACAGTGCCTCTTTCAATAAAATACTACACAACACTTTTCTCCGTGACTCATTTTCCTACGTTAAAGTATTTGTTGATTCAACTGGTTCGGAAATACTTTTGCTTGGTAAGGAGTCGTTTGTTCATGTCTTGCCGGCGAAAGGTTTTTTCCTAAACAGAACAGGAGCTTGCCTGTTGGTTCATCACAGCTTTCGATGGCAAGAGACAAACCGGCTAAAGGAGTATCTTCAGACTTTTACAAAGGACTCACTTTATAACAGACCATATAATTCGCCAGAACTAAGCATTGACTATATCAATGTTTATGAAGACACTACTGGAGAAAATGAACCGCTCAAGTTCATACCAATTCTTCAAAATCATTCAAAAAAGAACTACCTAAATTGGGGATATTCTGACAATGACCTCGAACAAGGCATAGGTCAAAAAAAATATATGGCTGATTACGTTGGCAAAGAAACTAAACACAAACTTTTTCAAAACATTGTTGAGATCTTTGTATCGGTGACTGAAATGGAATTGTCAAGAATGCGCCCTCTTCTAAATGCATACGGATATAGAGAAACAGCTAACAGATTTATCCTTGATAATCACATAATCATTAGCCCAATCAAAATGAAGGCAAATATGAGGGAAGTAATATTTACAATATTGCTTTCCACACCAGTTAAAAGAAGAACTATTTTAATCAATGACAACACCACTCTTTTTATAAATGATAGGAAGGCAATTTTCACATATAAAATTCCAGACAACTACCGGTAACATTGGGTTTTCTGCTATGCTGACAGGAGAATATGTCCTGATCGCAATATCACCTATCGGCTGGAGTTCAGGCTGTACGAATAAAGCCGAGCAACAGAATATAATTCCGGCTTTCAAGGCAATGCATCTTTCCCTTTCCTATTTACGGCTAGAGAGTGACCGTGTAAGCAACAAACAAGACTCCGTTTACAACTTCACTCAAAAACTCTCCAAAAAAGGGCAGGTGTTCACGCTTAATGCGGCTACGCATCTGGACTTTTCCTATTTGCCTGTACTGGTAAATGCATCAGGAGGTTGCAAGGATAAAGAAGTTTATCCTACCATAACAGCTCTGACAATCGGTTTTTTAGAAGAGCATATAGGTTCTAAAAAGGTGTTTTCCGGTGTGCTGAAACAAGCGTTAAACCAGACGGTCAGGAGAAAATAACAACGCACAATATGAGGTTTCAGCAATATGGGCTTTCAGCAGATTGTGAACACCATATCTTTAGTGAACAGAGGGGAAGAAGTCATCTTTAATGTATCAGTTAAATGCTCACTACCTGTATTAAAAGAAACAATAAGAAATTCGATTTTCATCCATTAAGATAAAAATTCTGATATGAACAAACTGCTGCTTTTTCTCCTCTTACCCTGTCTATCATTTGCACAAGTTGACAGTACTGATATAATTGTTACGCAAATGATGAAGAAGCAAAAAATTGTTGGACTTTCCCTGGCAGTCATAAAAAACGGGGAGACTGTAACAAACAAAGGTTATGGATTAGCCAATGTAGAATTAAACGTGCCGGTAAACTCCGAAAGTGTAATAAGAATTAGTTCAATTAGTAAACAGTTCTTTACAACAGCTATCATGAAATTGATGGAAGAAGGAAAGCTAGATATTGATGATGGCGTACATAAGTATTTTCCAGATGCACCTGAAACATGGAGGCCTATTACGATAAAGAACCTGATGACGCACACATCAGGCTTGAAACGTGAACCACCCGCGTATGACAATTTTAAAATACAACCTGATTTAGACGTTATAAAGTCGGCATATAACTTACCGCTCGATTTTAAAACAGGCGAAAAATTCCAATATTGTAATACAGGATATTATATGTTGGCAGAAATCATAAAGCAAGTAAGTGGAATGCCCTGGCAGGACTATATTCGTTCTGCGTTATTTATTCCAGCAGGAATGAATAATAGTTACCTAACTGATTTTTATCAAATTATTCCTAACCGTGCTAATGGGTATATGCATAAGAAAGACACATTGGTTAATGCCACAGCCATGGTTGCCATTCGGCCCAGCGGTGGTTTTCTTTCTACCACCACCGATATGATACTATGGGATAAAGTATTGAGGGAGAAAAATAAGATATTGAAAAAAGAAAACTGGGAATTGCTTTGGCAGCCATTTATAAAAGCATCTGGTAGCCTTGAATCTAAGGCTCACTACGGATTCGGAAGGTATATTGATGAACGCAACGGACACAAGGTTATTTGGCATGGTGGTGCTAATGCTGGGTTCAGATCAAATTATGCCCGTTTTGTAAATGATGATTTATCCATTATTATATTAACCAATACGGAAGAGGCAAATCCCGGTGCCATTGTAGGGGCTTTATCAGAGTATTATTTCAGGAAATAGGCATTATCTTATTTGTTGATTGACTATAGTGGTGCCCACTAAAGAAAAATATTCATTACCCACATCCAATCCATAATTTAAGCAATGACATTTTAGGGTTTTTAAAAGCAGGAAATCCTGATTTGAAAATTAACTACTACCTAAATGAAACGGACAATGAATACGCTAGCTGACATATAGTTTTTAAGAATTGAAGGCAATAAAATTGAAACGCCAAGTTATTTGGGGGGCATGCAGAATTTAGGATATAGATCTGAAAAATTTGATGACAAGGTTAGCTTATAAAAAAACACAATGACGGAATTTTGGGAACAAGCATTTAAGGATAAACAAGAAATGTGGGGTTTAGAACCTGCAAAATCTACCGTTTTGACCAAGGACTTTTTTGTGGAGCAAGGAGTAAAAAATGTGCTAATACCAGGAATTGGTTATGGACGAAATGCACAAATATTTATGGAGAACGGAATGACCGTAACAGGTATTGAAATTTCAAAAACAGCCATTGATTTGGCTCAAAAACATTTTGGAAGCGAATTAAAAATTTATCACGGTTCGGTTACAGATATGCCTTTTGACAACAAATTGTATGACGGAATATTTTGCTACGGTTTAATTTACTTGTTAGACAAGGACGAAAGAGCAAAACTAATAAAAGACTGTTTTAATCAATTAACCAAAGACGGAGTAATGGTTTTTACAGCAATAACTAAGGACGCTCAAACTTATGGACAAGGAACCCAACTAGGCAAAGACCTTTTTGAAATGTTTGGCGGAGTTAAAATCTTCTTTTATGACAAGCAAAGCATTAAAGAAGAATTTTTCAATTCAGGACTTTTTGAGATAACCGAAGTGACAGAAAATTATCCATTTCACTTGATAAAATGTCGAAAAATAAAAACAAAATGACGGAGAAAATTTAAATAATATAACCAAAATGGCAAGCCAGTATCTAAAGGCATCGCCAATCCCTTCACGGATGCAACTTTATTCAATACTTTGTTCATGAAATATGTCTTCCTTATACTTTGCTTTCTTGCTTCAGCCCTAGGCAACAATTCCATTGGACAACCTATCCTAAAAGACCGGCTCGATATAAAATTAGATAGCATCTTTTCCGCCTTTAAAGAAAATACGCCAGGTATTGCAGTTACGGTTATCCATAAGGGAAAAGTGATTGCAAGAAAAGCTTATGGAATGGCCAGCATTGAGATGAATGTTCCTTTCACTCATCAGACGCTTGTTAGGCTACCCTATTCAGAAGGAAGAGAGTTTATTTCCATTGCGGCGGCGTTGTTGGAAAAAGATGGCCTGCTTCAGTTGAATGATAAGGTGCAAAAGTATTTCCCCCAGCTTCCACAATGGAGCAGCAATGTAACTATACAGGATTTATTGAACCACAGCAGCGGATTTGCCGATGAGTGGGCTACACTTGCGCTTACGCAGGCCAGTATGGCCAACCGGCTTGATAAATCTCAGTTTCTTCAATTTCTCTATAACCAGCCAACGCCTTCTGTTGAGCCTGGCAAAGGCTATATGTACTCCAACTCAGACTTTGGTTTGTTGCGATTGATCCTTGAAAAAGCATCGGGTGAAAATCTGGCGGATTATATGAAGCGCAGGGTTTTTCAACCGTTGGATATGAGAGATAGCCGAATTCACAACAATAAGGAAGAAGTGATTCCCAATCATGCATTTTCTTATAGCGTTGGTGAGAATAACACATTCAAATTATGGCTCAACGATAAATCATCGCCCGGGGGTAATTATTATGTGCTCACATCTGCCAACGATCTTGAGAAATGGGCTGCTGCTTATGCCGATAAGGACTCATTTATATCTGATGCCATAAATCGCCTCAAACAAAATGCACGTGTAATTCCCGTGCTGCCCGGCAACAATTATGTGTTTGGGCATAAGGAGAAAAAACTGGGTGATTATACTGCTATAGTTCATATGGGAGTAAGTGAGTATCCATACCTGGCTCGTGTTCCGGAAGAAAAGCTGAGCGTGATCATGCTGGGTAACCAGTTCTTCCCGCGATGGAATCTGATGAAGAGCTTATTATCTGAATACCTTAAGATTGAAACTGCGCCGTTAGTGACACCTGATCTAACCCGGGAACAGGTAAACATCCATCAACATGAATTAGAATTGCTTGCGGGACTATATAAATGGAATGTGCCCCTTACGTTTCAAAGCTATGTGCCTCGCAAACGTTTTACATCATTTGTTACAGGTAAAGGCGTGCTTAGGGTAGTGTATAGTGAAACCGATACACTGGACCTTCTTCCATTGTCAAAAAACAAATTCCGGGATCCTGAATTTCCTGATGTATTTATGTTTTCTCAGTCCCACCCTGATTCGGCTTTACGTTTAGTCATGTATACGTATGATGGTAATACCATCCAAATGGAGAAAGTGAAGTCTGCCATTGATAAACCTGATAAAAAGGAACTGCAAAAGCTGACAGGTAAATATTACAGCAAGCACCTTGACTTTTACTGGACGTTAGTGTTGAATGAAAAGGATCAGTTGGTGGTGAAGCGACCCACCATTGCGGATAAGATAATGGAACCATGGGTTGATGGGGAGTTCCGGCTCATGACTGATTATGGGGAGTACTCAAGTGAAAGCTGGGTTCGTTTTCATTACAATGAGAAAGGAAGTGTTACCCATTTTACTGTTTCCCATCCAAGGTTGATGAATCATCGATTTGATAAATTGCAATAAGCGGCATGCATCACCGGTTTGACAAGGTGGAAATGAAACGTTAGCATCAATACTCTTAAATGATCTAAGCACTGATTTCAAGCTTATACCCTTTGCCGCGTATAACAACAATCTTGATATTCGGATCAAATTCCAGTTTTTTCCTGAGTTTTGATATGAACATATCCAGACTGCGGCCAACTATAACACCTTCATCTTCCCAAATCTCTTTTTGAAGCCTGCTTCGCTCTATGGTCTCGTTTGGAGACAAAGCGAAAATGCCTAGCACACGGGTTTCCGTTCTGGTCAGGTCGATGGCATTTCCATTTGCCATAAGCTTACGATTCTCTGCATCGAACAACATTGACCCTAAAGTTATGATACCTGTATCCTGACTATCAGGTAAGGTCTTCCGCGGCTTAGCGGATCTTAAAAAAATAAATCCAACAAGTGCTAAAGCGGTCAGGCCGCCCAGAAGGTATCCATTCCTGGCTGTAATAATTCCTGTCGGCTTGAATTTAATGTTGATTGTGTAACAGGCTATGGGTTGCCTTCTTCCTATACAGGCTACAATATCATCTTTCTTGTTTTTTGATATAGCATATCCATAGACCACGCTGGCATCGGCACAGTTAAGTACGTTAACAACATAATCACTTGTGAGCGGATCTTCGGCCAACAAACGCTGGGTAGTATTCACCAGGGATTCGGGTTGAAAAGTAAACGCATTCTCAAAACTGATCTGGTATTCATTTTTGGCGATCGATTTTACCGGTAGTACCCGTGATACACTGTCGCCCGACTGAAGGAGAATTTCATGTCCGATCCGGCGAAGCAAAATTTCCCTTCTGGCAAAGTTGAAGTCATCATTGCCGGTCAAGCTGAAAGCCACGCAGATTATCGAGAGAACCGTGAGCAGTAATAATCCGCCCAGGTGCTTTCGCTTGACTTGCAGGAGATTTCTTCTAACAAGCATAATGTCAAGGTAATATTTACAAAGTTTACATTCTTATTTACGATCCAGATCCCCTGGCTGAAATTAATCAAAGTATTTTTGAGGCACCAACTTAAAAAATATGAAAAAAGTAATTTATGCGCTGGTCTTACTGCTGGTTGTGGTAAGCGGACTAGTATTTGCGCCCAAGCCACTCCCTGCTGCTGAAATGAAATCCGAATTGAGCAAATGGGAGGCAACCCCTGATGGTATCAGGTTCAAAAAGTGGGAAGCGTCTCGCGAAGGTAAAAAAGTGCTTGCCGATGCGGCTAAAATAAGTAAGCATATAAGCGCTTTCACCAATATGGAGGCTGTTGTAACCTCTCTTTCTCTTCCGCCTGGCTCACGATTAGGCTTGGGAGTGATGGCCAGGATCGATGGCGAGGATTATATTATTAGTTTCGGGCTGGAAGAGACTAATGAATTTCAGCAATTACGTAGCCTGAAAGTTAACGACAAGATAATTATAAGGAGCAATAATGTATCGTACGCACCCAAGTATTCATATTCAATAGTATCGGGCGACTATGTGGAACGAGATGGTAAAATAATTTACAAACGTGCCCCTCGCAAAGGTGGTTGCTGAGAACAGCAAGCCTGAACGTTGTTTACTTGGATTATTCAGGCAAATTGTCTATTTTAATAGAGGGTGTAAAACATTCTACTTTAATAATTCTATCATATTAAATCGATATTATGCCAACTATAGTAGCTCGTCACAAAGTAGGTAATTTTGACACATGGCTTAAAGGCCATCAAGACAGAGTAAACATATTTGCTCCAGCAATTTCAAGTTTTAAAACATTTCAGGATACAGATGATCCTAATTCAGTGGTTTTAGTAATTGAAGTAACTGACATTGAAAAACTTGGTGCCATAATAAATGATCCAGCCAATGCTCACTTGAAAGCCAGTCACACCGTGATAGACCCGATTACAATGTCAATGCCTGTAGATATATAAGCAAAGACCAGAAAGCACGAATGCACAGCAGTGTATTGTTTACAAATGGGAAAGATGAAAGAACACCCCGCAGGAATTTACGGGATGGAAAAAATTCAGATGAATATTATGCAGCTCGATAACGATTTAATTTCTTCACAGTCAATTATCATTAATGCAAGTCCAGATAAAGTATGGGAAACATTGACTAATCCATCCTTAATAAGCCAGTATTTATTTGGAGCTCAAACAATTACCAGTTGGACTGTAGGAAGTGACATAGTTTTCAAAATAAATTTTGAAGGCGAAGAATTTACAGATAAAGGAATTGTTGTAGAAAACATTCCTAATACAACATTAAAATATAAATATTGGAGTGGATTCTGTGGACTTGAAGATAAACCTGAGAACTATTCAATAGTTAGTTACAATATCGAAAAAATGGGAAATGATAGAAGTAAACTTGAGTGGATACAAAAAGGATTTGCCGATGAACAAAGCAGGACTAATTCAGAAAACTCGCTTGTAACTATTTTGGAAAAGATAAAATTTATTGCGGAGAGGTAACAACGAACCGCTAACACTGTATAAAGGCGTTTGTAAAGTTGAGCTTTGAAATAAACTTTCGGCTTATGTAATTCTATTGAGGTTAAATACGGCCAAGGCCATGAGGAAGGAATTCTGTTCACTTTGAAAGAAAAATATAAACCAATGATAAAATCTTTCCTCCTTCTCCTCCTTTTCTTTATTTCATCCTTTGCGATTGCACAAAAAAATAATGCCTGGTATAATCATACACTTTTGGATGTGCAGAACCTGGAAAGTAGTGTAGCTTTTTACACTAAAGTCTTTCAGGCAGACACTATAAAATATCCCTTTCCTCCAAGCCCTCAATACATTGTTAAATGGTTGAGGGTTGGTGAGGGTATTGAACTCCATTTATCACAGTGGGTCGACGACACTACTCAAGTTAACAATGACGTAACATCAGGACCAAGCCGTGTAGGTTTTGTACACTTAGGTTTTATGGTAGTTTCTATGGATGCTTTCCTGAAGAGGCTTATGGAAGTGAGTAGCGATTACAAATCAGGCAAATACAAGCAGCCGATTATTGACAGAATGCCCTACGGTGCCAAAACTGTTATGATAAAAGACCCTGATGGAAACGAAATACATGTAATTGAAGCAATGTCTGCAAAACGTATCAAGAAACGGTAAGAAAGATGAACAGCCAAACGCCAGGTATCCGTACAGATCAATGCATTATTCATCCAGCATTACGTTCGCTGATCCGGAATATCGTTATTATAGAAGCTGATTTTGGCAATACTCCTGTTAGGCTTGAAGGTAATTTTATGCCCTCGCCCGACCAGGCAATGTTCATCAATCTTTATACCCGGCTTAAATCTAAAAAGGCAGGCGAGAACAATTTCAATTTTGCTACATCCTGCACATTGATGGGAGCACAAATTACTCCCTTCAAATTATTAGTTGAAGAAAGCCATAAAACTGTATCAATTATTTTTCAGCCGGGAGGACTAAACCGGTTTTTGAATATTCCCATGACGGAAATATTTGACAATGGTTACAGTGCCAGAGAAGTTGTAGGCAGGGAGATAGAAGAACTTTTAGATAAGTCTCACGATACTATTTCTTTAAACGAATTGGATAGTATAATACAATCATATTTTCTCAGGAAACTATCCCGGGTAAAAGAAGCGTTACCCATTGATTTTGCCCTGCAACAGCTCCTGGCAAACTACAATACGAATATGGACAAGATTGCAGGAATGGCTTGTATGAGTATCCGTAGTTTTGAGCGGAAATGCAAAGAACGATTAGGTATGCCTGCCAAGATGTATGCACGGATAGCCAGATTTCATAAAGCATATAAAATTCTCGAAAGCAGACCAATAGTCTCCTGGACTGATCTGACATATGAAGTAGGATATTATGATCAAACACACTTTATCAAAGATTTTAAGGAGTTTGGCAGGCTTACGCCTACTCTCATGCAAAAAGAATTATCGGGAGATCATATACAGTTTCAGAACTGGGACTAAATCTGATTTTGTCGTTTTTCTACTATCACAGCTCTCTTCACATTGATAGCTTTGGAGAAATATGAATGACAAAATATGAGAAAGATAGTTCTATACGCATGCGTTGCGTTTTCAAGCGGATTGTTTTTTACCCTTGTCTATAATTCCATCGTTAATGCAGCCAACTGGGAAAGCAATATCCCTCAATCCATAACCGCAACAAGGGATTTTTTTGTAGTTGCCAATCCGGGGACATTCTTTCAGTTGGTTGATCCAACAAATATGCTTTTGAATGTGCTGGCATTGATCTTATTCTGGAAATCCCGTTCCATTCGGTTGTTTTTGGGCATTGCTCTGCTTTGTTATGTATCATCAATGGTTTTAACGTTTACCTACTTTTATCCCAGAAATGATGTGATGTTTCTTTCAGAACAACTACCCGATGCAGAAACACTCAAGAAGGCAGCATCTGAATGGGGAAGAATGGGTTGGGTAAGGTGTTTGTTAACGTTGGCTGGTCTTGTCTGTACTTTCATAGCTTTGGATAAAGCCAGTTCAAAAAAATAAAAAACACTGCCGAAAAGAATAGACTCGCGCTAACAGGGTAATTTCCCAATGGGGCTCACCAGTTGTAGTTAACGTCAGTTCTTTTTTGTAAATTTTGCTGTAAAAGATATGGCAGCTACAGCGTGTCGGCAAAATCCCATTGACCGTTCAGGAAGTTGGCAGGCGAAATCAAATAAGAGATGGCAATGCTCAAAAACATACACCCAGGTGAAGTACTATCAGAAGAGTTTTTAATACCTTTTGGAATATCAGCCTACAAACTAGCTAAAGACATAGGTATTCCCCAAACCAGAGTTTCGGAAATTCTAAAGGGCAATCGTAGGATTACAGCAGACACTGCTCTAAGGCTGAGTAAATATTTTGGGAATAGAGCGATTACGCCGCATAAGAGGTATTTCCGCAACGTGGGTAATATGGCACACGTGGAATAATACAATTTCAAATCTGATAAGTGAAAATTAGACTGCTATGGGAATAGCTATAAAAATAATGACATGGGTATTGTGGGCTCTAATCATAAGTTTGTCAGTTTATTTTTTATTTGACAACGTTATAGCTTATTTTTTTGGTTATAGAAGTAGACTATTTGGTGATAGTTTTTTTCATAACCAGGTATGGGTGGCATTACATATGGGGGGAGGCACTTTATTATTGTTATCAGGGCCTTTTCAATTTTGGAGTTGGTTCAGGAAAGAATATCTATCTATCCATAGGTTGTTAGGAAAAATATATTTGATAGGTGCTGGTCTTGCTGGCTTTTCTGCATTGCGAATCTCGTTGATTAGTACATGCCTTCCTTGCCGGATCTCTCTTTTCTTATTATCTGTATTCATGTTATTATCAAGTGGATTGGCATGGCTATCGGTAAAACAACGTAACATTAAAGCCCATAAACAGTTTATGGTAAGGAGTTATGTTTGTGCTTTGGCATTTGTAACTGTTCGGATAGACGGAATATTGCCTCTTGATTTTTTATTTTCCAACATTAGCGATCCCATATTTCGGAGAACAGTAAATGAATATTTCTTTTCTTTTGTTCCACTTATCATAGCAGAAATAATAATGACCTGGTTGCCGAGTGTTAGAAGGAAGAGGTATCAACACTGAACGGGAGAGCTAACCTGGGGGTGCGCCGCCTGACGCAGATTACCTCTTTTTTGACGCTTTCATATCCTATCTATTTTGTGGTTAAGCTATACATTTGGTTAACAACATAAAATAGAAACTATGGCACTTATCAATCCACACATTAACTTCAACGGAAATGCAGAAGAAGCATTTACGTTTTATAAATCCGTATTTGGGGGAGAGTTTAAACAGATTGTCCGCTTCAAGGATTTTTCAAGCCCCGAATTTCCCTTAGCAAAGGAAGAAGAAAATAAAGTCATGCATATTGCTTTGCCTATTGGTAAAAACAATGTGTTGATGGGAAATGATGTACCGGAAATTATGGGGAAAGTGAACGAGAATGAGAACAGAAGTAAGATTTCAATAAGTACAGAAAGCAAAGACGAGGCTGATAAATTATTTAATGGACTTTCGGCAGGTGGATCAATAGAAGTTCCTATTGCAGATAGTCCATGGGGTTCCTATTTTGGTATGTTCAGAGACAAGTATGGCATCGAATGGATGGTGGACTTTGATCCAAAGTATAAGGGGCAAGTACAGTAAAAAAAGGTATAAACTTTCAACTTAGAGACAATGAAAAAGTTACAATACAAAGTAAGCATCAATGCACCTGTTACCAAAGCATACGATTCTATGCTTGGCATTAATAGTAAATCAACTTATGAGCAATGGACTTCTATGTTTAACCCGACATCTACGTATGAAGGCAGTTGGGATAAAGGAAATAAAATGTTGTTTATTGGTGTAGATGATAAAGGAGAAAAGGGAGGTATGGTTTCCCGGATAGCCGAAAACATTCCCAACCAATTTGTTTCCATCCAGCATTATGGTATTATGAAAGATGGTAAGGAAATTACGGAGGGACCAGAAGTTGAAAAATGGGCAAATGGATTTGAGAACTATACCTTCGAAGAGAACGATGGCACTACAACCGTTACTGTTGATTTAGATACCACAGAGGATTTTTTAGATTATATGAATCAGACATATCCCAAAGCACTTGAGAAGCTGAAAGAAATTTGTGAAAGGTAAGCCAGTACGTGATTTTAACAATTAAACCTCTTGACATAATTACCAATATTTGGTAACTTAGCCCGAATCTATAATTTTGACTAATGGGACGAAATACATCTATATCGCTCGGAGACCATTTTGAAGATTTTGTCGACAAGAGGGTGTCAACTGGTCGATTTAAAAATGCAAGTGAAGTAATTCGTGCTGGTCTTCGGCTACTGGAGGAAAAAGAAAACAAAATTGCAGCTTTAAAAAATGCCATTGTAGAAGGTATTGACAGCGGTGTAGTTAAAAATTTTGACCCAAAGAAGCATCTATCTAAGTTAAAAGCTGCAAAACGCCAGAATGGCTAAGTATATTCTCACCCAAAAGGTTCTGGAAGATTTATCCAAAATCTGGAATTATACTTTTGAAATCTGGTCAGAGGCGCAGGCTGACAAATACTACTTTATGATCCTCGATTCATGCGAGGAACTAGGAACCAGGAAGGTTGCCGGGAAAACCTATCCAGAAGTGCATAATGACATATTAGGATATAAAATTGGACAACACATCATTTTCTATAGGCAGATAAAGGGAGAAAAAATCGAAGTAGCAAGAATACTTCACTCTCGTATGGATTTAAAAAACAGACTTGAGGTATAAACCACGGCTAACATGCCAATGAAAAATATCAGATCATTTAGTTGCTTTTATTTATTGCTACTAATGACGCTTGCCTGTAGCACTACCAAAAATACTAGCAAGGAAAATACCTCCTCGCCATTATCAACGGAATTGTATAACACCATAGATTCTTTGGATCGCGCAATGTTTGGCGCTTTTAATAATAGAGACATTTCAATTTTACAATCCATTCTTTCTGAAGAGTTAGAATTTTATCATGACCTGGGTGGCGTAACCAACTATACTCAAAACATCGAGGCGTTTAAAAAGGCCTTTGAAAGTGATCGGAAATTAAGGAGGGCGTTAGTGAATGGAAGTATGGAAGTGTATCCCATAAAGGATTTTGGAGCTGTTCAAACAGGAGTTCATCGGTTCTATGTTACGGAAAAAGGTCAAAAGGAAAAGTTGAGCAGCGAAGCAAAGTTCGTTCATCTTTGGCAGAGTAGAAATGGAGTGTGGAAGATCACGAGAATCATTAGTTATGGACATCGGGAGAATTTAGAATAGAAACATCCAATGAGTTAATACATATTTTCGACAAACACATCATGGACGAACTGACTATTTACAAAGACAATTTCTGCATTTCAACCCAAAAGGAAAAGTTGGATATTGATGCAATCCATGAATTCTTATCGACCAAAGCATATTGGTGCCTGAACATTCCTAGAGACAAAGTTGAAACTGCCATAAAGAACTCATTATGTTTTGGCGTTTACCTGGATGACAAACAGATTGGCTTTGCCAGGATTATTTCTGATTATTCAACCATTGCCTATTTGGGCGACGTGTATGTGCTGGAAGAGTATCGGGGTCGTGGTCTTTCAAAATGGCTGATAGAAGTTATAATGAGCTATGCAACACTAAAGGAATTAAGAAGATGGATCTTGCTCACCGGTGATGCACATGAATTATATCGAAAGTTCGGATGGACTGAAATTGCTGATCCCTCAAAATGGATGGAGCTTCACAATAAAAATGTTTATACCCGATAGGTTTTTATTCACATAAAACTAAATAGTATGCAGAAGATAATTCCGAACCTCTGGTTTGATGGCAATGCAAAAGAAGCCGCTGAATACTATCTGTCAGTATTTAAGGACGGGAAAATCATTAACACAACTTATTACCCTTTGACGGAAGCCGAAGGACTCGCTGAGTTTCAGAAGGCATTTGCAGGGAAAGTTCTGACCGTTGAGTTTGAGATCCTGGGGATGCGATTTATTGGCATCAATGCCGGACCAGAATTCAAATTCAATGAATCTGTTTCGTTTATGATCCCCTGCAAGGACCAGGAAGAAATTGACTACTATTGGAATACATTAACAGCAAATGGGGGTGAGGAAAGTGTTTGCGGATGGCTTAAAGACAAATATGGATTGAGCTGGCAAGTGTGTCCTGAAAATTGGGAAGAACTCACCAAAAGGCCCGGAGCATTCAGGAAAATGATGGGAATGAAAAAACTGATCATAGCAGAATTTTGAAATACTCCCAAAGGATTGGATAAATTCCATTTCACACTGTAGATATTAAGTAATTCAGACAAAAGAAAATATGACCAAATATAAATGGCTATCTACTTTGTGGTGTATGTTTATTTTTTGTGCCTGTTGTAAAGCACAAATTCAAAGGGAACAATTATCAGATACTACTAGTTCAATATCTCACAAACTAACTACTTCCTACGGACCCAATAGTATCACCCGGAATATCATTCAAGATAGAAATGGTGACATTTGGATAGCATCATTTAAAGGTGTTTTTCGATACGATGGAAAATCGTTTACTAATATCACCAGTAAAGTGAGTTCTGCCCGCTTTTTCTCTGTTCTTGAAGATAGCAAAGGTAACTTTTGGTTCGGCTCTATTGGTTCAGGTGTCTATTTCTACGATGGGGAGTCCTTTACAAATTTCACAACCAGGGAGGGACTTATTAATAATGAGATTGTTAGTATTTATGAAGATAAAATCGGCAATATCTGGTTGGGTGCTAATGGAGGAGTAAGCCGCTACGATGGGAAATCATTTCTAAATTATTTTTTGCAGGGAGAATATATAATTGAAGATAGAACAGGAAAAACATTTCAGGATTTTACACGTCCGCCTAATGAAGTTAATTCTATAGTTGAAGACAAAACAGGCAAAATCTGGTTTGGCACAAGAGGAAATACTTTTGTGTATGATGGAAAAGCATTCTCCATGGTAATCCATAATGACAAATCGTTTAGAAATGTCAGGACTATAATCAATGATAAAAAAGGCAATATCTGGCTAGCTGGCAATGATGGTCTCTGGCGATATGACGGAAGTAGATATACCCATTTCACTGAGAATTTTGTAGGGTATGTTTATGAAGATAGGAAAGGTAATATCTGGACTAGTTCAGAAACTGAGCGGGGTTGGGTACTTTCCCGCTATGATGGAATGAGCCTGGACAACTCACAGCCCACTGTAACCGAAATAAAGTCAGACTATCCTGATCATAAGGGAATGCTATTTGGGATATTAGAAGCAAATGATGGAGGTATTTGGTTCGGCTCTTTTGGCGTGTATCGTTATGATGGGAATACTATTGTCGATTTTAAAAGGTAGTTAGGCAAAGTTCAGAAAAGTACCATAATAAAAACAGAAAATATATGAGAAGAATAATTTCATTTATGCACATATCGCTTGACGGATTTGTAGCAGGACCGAACGGTGAAATGGACTGGATAAAAGTTGATGAAGAAATTTTTGCTTATGTGGGGAAACGGATAAGCGGGGGTGACACTTCTTTATATGGTCGTGTAACTTTTGAGATGATGGAGGGTTACTGGCCTACCGCAGCAGATAAGCTGAATGCTACCAGGCACGACATTGAACATTCAAGATGGTATAGCAAAGTTCACAAAGTTGTTTTATCCAGAACAATGAATGACGCGGGCTTAACAAATACAGAAATTATCAGCAACAATCTTTTTGACCGGATAAATGAAATAAAACAGCAGGCAGGTGAAGACATACTGCTTTTTGGCAGTCCCACAGCCACGCATTCTCTGAATCAGCTGAACTTAATTGACGGCTACTGGCTATTTGTAAATCCAATAATACTTGGTCGGGGTATTCCATTGTTTACAGGCATCAAAGACAGAATAAAACTCAATCTCCTGAACACCAAACAATTTGCGTGCGGGGTAACTGAACTGAATTACATTGTTGACAAATAATTAACCGGGAACCCGGACATGGGGCTACCTACCTCGTTGTTAATACCATTTGAGACCCTGGGTACTGAACGTTACCATCATCTTCTGCGGTAATAAAAACTCTGCTGGGCTGAGACGTAGCAGTTGCTTTTACTTCCCCTTTTAAGGCTTTGGAAAACATTGAGGAGGAAGTAGTTATTTGTCCGATGTTTTTTGTACTGTTTCTATCATCCTCCAACCATACAACGTAAACACTTCGTGATGGATTAAGGTTTTTTGGATCTGCCAGGTTTAAAACATTGACCGTAACAATGTAATTCTCATTGTTGTCCTTTTTAATTTTTACATTACCTGTAGCCGCCGGTACAACAGAAGATGCAGCAAAGTTCATTTTTCTTGCGCATGATACCAGTAAAAATCCAAGTAAAAGAAGTTTTGATATATTGTAGATTGTTTTCATAATTCTAAATTTTAGAGGTAAATATTGAGGAATAGGTAAGAATCCCTTTTGATAAAGCTATTGCCTCTCAATGTAACCTGCTTTTGGTTAATAAACTATGATCTGTATCATGAATAACAGGAATTGTGTACAACTTATGAATGAATGTAAAATGTTGATTTTAACAAACTGAGATCATGAACGTAGGTGTTTTACTCTTTGACGACTTTGAAACCTTAGATGTATTCGGTCCGGTTGAAATTCTGGGCCGACTCAAAGAGTTTTATGCCATCAAATTTTACTCCTTAGAAGGCGGCCTGATCCAAAATAGTCACGGTATTTCAATATCTACTCATTCGCTTGCTGAAATGAATAATCGGCTGGATATATTTCTGATTCCCGGCGGACATGGAACCCGAAAAGAGGTAGACAATATTTTACTTATAGATAAAATCAGGGATGTATGCAATGCAAGCAAATTTGTATTTACTGTGTGTACAGGAAGTGCATTACTCGCCCGGACCGGTTTATTGGATGGAAAGAAAGCGACTTCTAATAAAAGGGCATTTGATTGGGTTATAACAAATGGGGAGAATGTCAATTGGATAAGGAGATCGCGCTGGACAGTAGATGGTAAATATTATACTTCCTCAGGTGTAAGCGCAGGTATGGATATGACCCTTGGATTTTTAAGCGATACACATGGGGTAGAATTCGCAAGGCAGGTCGCCTTTCATATAGAGTATGATTGGACAGAAGATAAGGACAATGACAAATTCTACATTCCCCCTGTAAAATAAATTCATCTGAATGCCGGTGAGCATAGTAAAACCACGACCATGATTGAAACGAAAAGACTGATTTTAAAGCCGTTAACTTATGACCAGCTATTGAAATATGCAAAAAGCGATAACTCATTAGAAAAGGAACTTAACCTGAATGAAACTTCAAGAATAATTTCACCCCAACTAAAAGAAGCGCTTGAAGAAACGATACTTCCAAATGTAGCAGACAAAGACAAGAACTATTTGTATTCGACACTTTGGACAGCTATTTCAAAAGCCGAAAATAAAATGGTGGGCGATCTATGCATTATTGGAGAACCTAACACAGACGGCGAGATAGAAATTGGCTATGGAACTTATGACGAGTTCCAGGGGAAAGGATTTATGACAGAAATGGTAGGAGGAATTATTGAATGGGCCAGATCACAACCAATTGTAAAATCTATCATTGCTTCTACAGACAAAACTAATGCGGCATCATTTAAAGTACTGCAAAAGAATAGTTTCATAAAAATCGGTGAAACAGAAACATCATTTAATTGGAAATTGGAAGTAAAATGAAAATTCTCCTTATCGTTTTCCATGTTTGTGTTGTGTTCTTCTCTGCCTCGGCACAATATCAATACCCTGTTTCCAAAACGGTTGACAGCAGCGATACTTATTGGGGAGTTACAATAAAGGATCTTTACCACTGGCTGGAAAATTTAAAAGATAGCAGCGTATTGGACTGGTTGGCCAAAATACAAGGTCAGGATTTGCTGATTGGGTAATCCAAGGTTCAGGATCATTAAAACATCATTAATCAATCCGGACCTATTGTGGCAGACGGGGCATCCGGATTTTAAGTTCCGGGAATAACCTCTGAAACCTAATGTGGTATTGCGTTTGATCGTATCCTTCGATTATGGTTCGGCGACCTAAGCTATCGGCTGGCGAAATCCCTATAAATTTGAGAACTGCCTTTCCACCCAGGTAATGGCAAATTTCGTAATAGGTGCATCAAAAAAATATATTCTGGTCAGGCTATAGTTATGATGAAAGACATTCATCAATGATCGCAATACAAGGTGTTGTTGCAAAGTATGGGGATATTGTAGATATTAATCTTTTTTCCGATATTTCACTAACTATGAGAATCGAAATAGATGAATTCAAAATTGACAGGCTTTATGATGAATTGTCCGCAATAATGGGAGTGGACAAATTTGAAAAGCTTAATTCAATATCGAAGAAAGAGAGAACTGTTTACCTGAATATCAGCTTTACCAGGGGAACAGGAAACCTGAGAATTGAAGTGCCTTCTGTTCCAGGTTAATTCACCACAGAATATATTATGACAAAGAGAGAAATTGCAGAAGCCTTTTCCGGTGGCAAGTTTGATAAGTGTTTTGATTTTCTGACACCCCAAACTATCTGGAATACCCCGGGTGAGCAGTATTTAACAGGTAAGGGGGAGATAGAGATTTTTTGTAAAAAAATAGCTGCCTATTTTGAAAGTGTTACAACTGATTTCAGACAACTCCAATTAATTGAAAACGACAAATGTGTTGCTATTAATGGCACAGCAGAGTTTAAGCGTGACGGAAAGCGGGTTGCATTTGTTTCATCCTGTGACGTATATGAATTTGATGAGCAAAATTGGATAGTCTCAATTCACTCATATTGTATCACCGAGAAACCAATGTAATATTCATAACGCTTTTAAATATCGAGTATGATAAATTTCAAAAAGTACATTTTTGAATACGCCCTTCTAATATTTGTAATATTATTAAGCATCACAGGTTTTTGGAAAATCTATTTTGGAGAGGAGGCAAATCCTACTCCCTATCAGACTCTTCACGTCATAACAAGTTTGCTTTGGTTGTTTTTGTTGTTATTCCAACTCAGGCTTATTGGAACCAATCAATATTTAAATCACAGGAAAATCGGACTCTCCATTTTGTTTATGGGCCCGTTGTTAGTTGCTACTACAGCACTGTTATCGGTTCACTCGGCTCACAAGGGAGTAGTTTCAGGCGAGGGGGACTTTATGATTGTACAAAATGTAATGGGAACATTGGAATTGGGATTGGTAATTCTGCTTGCATTTATCCTGAAGAAAAGGAGAAAGCTACACGGTGCTTTTCTTTTGAGTTCGGCTATACTATTTATGGGTATAGCCCTGTTTTTCACGCTGATCAGTTTTGTTCCCCAATTCAGGATAGAAGGTCCTGAAACTTTCTATAGATTCTTCACCGCTGCTGCAACAGCGAGAAATATCTGTATAATTATTGGACTTCTGTTTTTCCTGAAAGACAGGAAAAGTGGCTGGCCTTTGCTGCTGGTGAGCTTGTTCTTTTCTTTGAATGATTATATCAACACGCTTTTAATAAAGAACAAACTTATTCAGCCCTTAACAGAATTCGTGGGTTCACTTAACCAGGTATTTACTTTTCTAGGCAGTTTCATAATTCTTTTAATCTTATTGACATTATTGGTAATGCCCACAAAAAGAAGAGTTGTTGCGGGCTGATGGATGGGTGCAAAAAAGAAAAGAATATAAAATTAAAGAATGATGGACGAAACAATAATTCCTGCGCTTTCTGATTATAGGTTTTCGGATGTTTTGATCCGCGACACAGTTGATATGAAGCAGGCGATGGAATTATTTTTCTTTTTTCAACAGCATCCGCTCTTCCGATGGGAAGATGCGAACAATGGTTGTGAAGGAAGAGCAGATGCTGTATGTGTTTTATTGGATGAGTGGGGAGTTCCGAACTACAAAGCATGGGCATTTAGCGGCGCCTATTTAAAGAAGCATATCGGTGAGCTAAAGCAGAACTGGAAGTATCATGTTGCACCGGTGCTGGCAATAGAGCATGAGGGACTAGTTAAGGACTTTGTTCTTGATCCATCCACTGCAAGCTTTTTGAGGCCTATTGATGAATGGGCGGCATCCATTACATTAGTGCCGCATAGCTATTATTTTACCCGTCAATCAGGGTGGTATATTTTTCCATCCAGTAATATACGCGAGTCGAAATGGAATAGCCGTAACCGGCAAAACAGGAAATGGATGATTCAATGTCTTGCCGGTATCAATAGCCTGAGGCCCAATGGTCGCGCATCATTAATATTTAATAAGTCGCGTTTGAAAAATACAGAACGGGCCTTTGAGAAATTAAAGAAGTCAGGGCGGTTTTAATCCTATTTCTGTAAGATCATTTTACGCAAAATCCTTTGCTGGTTAATAACAATCTCGCAGAAATAAATCCCATTCGCCAGTTCGGTTCCATCAACAGCAATTGTGTGTTGTCCTTTACCCAAAGCTTTATTCTGAACTTTCTTTATAAGTCCTCCCTTGCTATCATACATATTCACCATCACATCTGAAGGTTGAGAAAGATTGAAGCGGATACTAAATCGTTGTGTAAATGGATTGGGCATAAGGGCCAGCTGTAACTGTTTTTCAAATTCGAGCTGGTCCAATTCAGGCCCTGCTTTTTTTGTTAGCGGCTGTTCCATTTCTCCTACATAATATGGACGCATCATTTCATGGTCTTCGTGTGAAAGAATATGACAATGCCATACATACAATCCCTCCATGTCAAACTTCGCAATGATTCTGGTTACTTCTCCGGGGTACATGATCCAGGTATCTTTCCATCCCCTTTCACCTAGAGCGGGAATCTGAGGCTGGCCGATCAGGAGGATATTGGCGGGCTTACCATTTTCTTCATCTATGTCAGCGTGGAATTTCTGCCTGTTGATCAGTTGCGAACTAACCAGGTGAAGGTGAATTGGATGCGCATCTTCAGTCTCATTATAGATCTCCCATATTTCGGTGCTGTTAAGTTGGGGATTTTCTGTTATTGGGTCGTTCCAGGCCAGCACTCCATCTTCAACTGTGCCGAGCATGGGCTTTAACCGACCGAATTCATCTTCGGCTTCAAAAAGTATCAGCTTACGGGCAGGCAGGGTAGTATTCAATGGCGTAATGGGGGCGCGTAAGGTAGATGGCAACTGGGTAACAGGATAATCGGGATCGAGTGGTTTGCTGACCCGGAAGGCCATGATTTGTCCAGTTGTTTTTGGATCGATAGCCGAGCCTTTAGGGAAAGGAGTTTTGGCATTATTGCGAAGAATAATTGTTTGTGACTGGAGATTTGAAAAATCGATCACTACATCTCTGCGCTCACCTGGACCTAGCAACATCTGTGTAAGTGGAACAGGCGAAGGCAGCAATCCATTATCGGTGCCAATTTGCTGGAAGATGTGATTGCCGGAAAGGAATAAATTATAGAAGCGTGAGTCGGAGCCGTTAAGAACCCGGAATCTGTATTGACGCGGTTCAACATCCAGTACTGGCCATGTCATTCCGTTCACTAATATAAAGTCGCCAAAAAATTCAGGTAAGATACTATGTGATGGTTCGCTTTCTTCCTGTTCTTCATGAACGGAGGGATAGAATAGTTGTCCAGCGCTGGTGAACATCCTGTCCTGTATCGCCAGGCCCAGGTCATAAGGAGCTGCAGGTAGTTTATTGGTTGCCTGTAAATCCATTTCATTGGGATCGGTAATCAGGTAGTAGCCTGCAAGACCAGCATACACGTTTAATCGGGTAATGCCGAGGGCATGATCGTGGTACCAGATGGTGGCTGCCTCCTGACCGTTGTTGTAATGATAGGGAATTCCATCCCCTTTAATAAATCCATGTCCCTTTAAGGAAAAATTGGGCGTGAACCATGCATCAGGTAGTCCGTCGCTTGCTGATTCTGTATGTCCCCCATGCAGGTGGGTAACAACAGGAATGCCATACTGCATCCAGTCAGGCACATGATCCAGAGCCCAATGCACGCTGGGATCGATGGGAAGTAAATGTGGCAGTGGCTGGTTGCTGCTGTTGAGGAGATTATTATGCCAGAATACGTTTATTGGTACACCTGATTTTGCAAGTATTGTGGGTCCGGGATAAGTTCCCTCGTATCCCCAAACCTTTGTTTGCATGGGTTGCCCGGTGGAAGGGTCAATGAGTCCGAGCCACTGATCAAACTGTGAGATGCTGATATTGAATGTGCCGCCATTCCGCCCGTCAATTACTCCGGGTACAGGTAATGGGTTTACAAATTTGGGTTGCGAGAGAGGATTCAATAATGACTGCTCAAAGGCAGGAAGGGCTAAAGAAGAAAATAGCGCTATAAATAGAATCCTGCATTTTACTGTTGAGGTGAATATCTTTTTCATAAGCAGGCTTTTGAGAGATGGAAAAAGTATTCAGTAAAGTAACAGTAACAGAGTATGAAAATTTCTGATATGTGTCATGGTAGGTGATGATTCAGGACAGGGGAGAGTGGGGTTAAGGGGAGGGTTCTATTGAAAATCAACAAGAATAATTTAATAAACGGTATATATTTATTGAATATCAATAAATATAATGTATATTAGTGTTCTAATTCTACAATATGTCGAACAGAAACAACATCATATTTAAAGGGCTCTATATTGTAGCCTGGATCATTTTTGTTGGCTTGTGTATTGAGGCCGGGGCCTTAATAGTCAATTTTATTTTCAGTATTTATAAACCTGAATTTGTCCGGAATCTTTATCAGAAACTGGATTTAAGTGAAATGTATGAATACAGTAAATGGGTGTTTATTGGGGTCTATAGTTTTATACTATTCATCTCGATTTTGAAAGCATACCTGTTCTATCTTGTCATCAGGCTTGTAAGTACATTAAATCTGTCGAGACCATTCAACAGTGATGTTGCCAACCTGATCACAAAGATCAGTTACTTAATTTTTTCGATAGGGCTTATAAGTTATGTAGCCCGGCAAATTGTTACTAGTTTCCAGCATCAGGGAATAAATACCGATGCCCTAAATCCGTTTTGGGCCGACAGTCAGGCTTATATTTTAATGGCTGCTGTTGTGTATGTGATTGCTACAATTTTTTCAAGAGGCGTTGAGATCCAGAACGAAAACGATTTAACAGTATAGCCATGCCGATCATTGTAAATTTAGATGTAATGATGGCAAAGAGGAAGATGTCTCTCAATGAGCTGTCAGAAAAAGTGGATTTAACTTTGTCCAATCTTTCGATATTAAAAACAGGGAAAGCAAAGGCTATCAGGTTCAGTACACTGGAAGCAATTTGTAAGGCGCTGGACTGTCAACCGGGTGATATATTGGAGTATAGAGAAAATTAATTAAGCCATGAAGTATTTAATCTTGTTCTCGCTGATAATTTTCGTTGCCTGTAATAATAACGGTAACATAAAGACTGGAGCAAAGGTTGATACTTTAAATGTGATTCCCGACACAGTTGCGATAACTAAAGGAGCCGATCCGGATTCCCTTCAAACCAAAACTTACTCTAATAAAAGATTCAGGGATGTAACTGTGGAAAGGATCGGGGAGGACAGCTTTATGATACGCGGGCAGGGCCAGATCTTCGAAGCAAGTTTTAACTGGATCGTGGAAGACGGTCATGAAGAGTTGAAGAAGGGATATCAAATGACCGATGCGGGGGCGCCTGAGTGGGGCAATTTCGAATTTGGGATAAGGGTTCAGAAAAAGCGAGCGAATTCTACATTAATGCTTGTAATATTTGAAACGAGCGCGAAGGATGGGAGTCGGCAATATGAATTGCCTATCGTGCTGTACTAACCTAAGAAAACATGAATAACCTTGAAATTTTTAGAAGTTTAGAAGAACAGAGAGATAGCTTGTTTGTAAAGCTAAATGCTACATCAATATCAGATTTGTACAAGGAGCAGTATGATGAAATTAAGGCAGGTCGATTATTTGTATTTGATAACAATGAACGACAAATGCTGAGAGATATTAAAGCACTATCTAAAGACAATTCACTTAACAATTCATTCAACAATAAACTGCAAGAATATCTGAGTCTTGACAATAAGTCACTTACGTTACATTTTCAAGGAGAAATTCAACGGATGTCAGAGCAATTACTGCGGTCCGGAAAGTTGGAAGAGATTCAGGCAATATTTATAGAATATGATCATTACTATCATTATATAAGTAGCATAATTTGTTATGGCAAGCAGGAGTATCCTTTAATTGATGAGCCCAGGTATATAACCGGTGAGTACGACCGAAATAAAAAAGTTCTAAAGCTTGATGACGGTATAAATTTTCAACCAGCATGGATAGATTGTGAAGAGTTTGGTGATCTTGAGTATCTGGAAATCAACTTTGACCTTGAGAATTTATTCAGGCTTCACTCAAGGACTTTGCTCCATAAGGCATTTGATAACTTAAATAGATCCGGCGCATTGGATTTCCTGAATAACCGACCGTTTTCCATTTATATAAATGAGCACGACAGCGAAGTAATGATGTTATACAGGCTTAATAAATAATGGATAACTTACTATGAAGCTCCTCTACTATACAATCCCGCTTGTCTTTTTTTTAACTCAATGCCGGCAGAAAGAGGAAAACATCTTAACGCAATTCCCCGGCAAGCCACAAGTACCTTCGTCCATAAAAAAGGATCATGAATACCTTCTTGATAAAATTCACAGAATAACCTTATTGCCTGACAGTACCGGCCTGGCTGCAGGCAAGCTCAGCGATTTGATGCAACATCATTTTAAGGAAGAAGAAGCTATGGCATTACCCGCATTAGGGTTATTGCCTTTATTGTCTGGGGGAAAACTACCTGATCAAAGCAAAGAGGTTATAGAAATGTGTGAGATATTAAAAGCACAGTTAGTGCATTTGGATGTAGAACATCAATTGATCAAAGCTTATATGGATGAGTTAATGAACGTGGCTACTAAAGAAAATCATCCTGAAGTTATCGAGTTGGAACAAGCGCTTCAAAAACATGCGAAGACGGAAGAAGAAGTGTTTTTTCCAACAGCTATTTTGATCGGGGAGTATTTGAAACTAAGAGCTGAGTGAAGCAGATGCGAGCTTAAATACATACTATAAAAATTGCATATCTTCGGGATACCACAGTATCTGCGCCTTATCTAACCCCCAATAAAATAGTCAATTATGAATCCAAACAAAATGCTTTGGGAAAAAGGTGATTTCACAAAGCTTGCTGAAACCATGCGTGGGAGCGGAGAAGCCCTGGTAGCGACATTTGGCGTTACAAAAGATCTTAGAATTCTTGATTTAGGTTGTGGCGACGGCACAACGGCCATCCCGGAAGCGAAATTAGGGGCTAATGTTTTAGGTGTTGATATAGCGAGAAACCTCGTGGATGCCGGAAACCGGCGGGCAGAGAAAGAGGGATTGAACAATTGCGTTTTCCAGGAAGGTGATGCTATAGCCCTGGTGGACCTGGATGATCAATGCTTTGATATGGTTGTAAGCATCTTTGGAGCCATGTTCGCGCCAAAGCCATATGATGTGGCAAAGGAAATGGTAAGGGTAACCAAACCTGGAGGCAAAATAGTGATGGGCAACTGGATCCCGGGAGATCCAACACTGGTAGCGCAAATATTGAAGATCAGTTCTTCCTATACACCTCCACCGCCGGAAGGATTTATCAGTCCAATGTTATGGGGTAAGGAAGAAGAGGTTATTAAACGTTTTGAACAGGCTGGTGTGCCAAAAGAAAATATAACCTGCGTAAAAGATACTTTCACATTTGAAGCACCATATTCGCCATCGGCATTCGTGAATATATTTAAGACATATTATGGTCCAACCATGAATGCATTTGAAGCTGCTGAAAAGAATGGCCTTGCCAACCAGTTACAGGAAGAACTGGAAACATTATTCAACAGCCAGAACAAAAGCGAAGACAAAAATCTTACATCTATTCCTGCTACATATTTAAAAGTAACTGTTCAGGTATAAAGATTAAGGCCATGACAAATGAACTGCCACCTCCTGTACAATTGATGCAGATGCTGTTTGGTTTTGCAGCATCGCGTGCAATAGGCGTGACTGCGGAATTAAGAATTGCAGACTTGTTAAAGGGGGGGCCAAAATCAGCAGAGGAGTTAGCGCAGGAAACGGGTGTTCATGCCCGTTCGCTTTACCGTGTATTAAGAGCATGTGCGAGCATTGGTGTGTTTAGTGAGGACGGTAACAAAAAATTTTCGCTAACACCGTTAGCCGAACCGCTTCTTAGTGATGCACCAGGTAGTTTGCGTGCTTTCGCGGAAATGATAAGCTGCGATTGGCAATTCAAGACCTGGGCGGAGCTTCCTTACAGTGTAAGAACAGGTAAGCCTTCTTTTGAAAAAGTGTTCGGTATGTCGTCCTTCGATTATTTCTGGAGCAATGATAAAGCCGGAAAGGTATTTAATGATGCCATGACCAGTAATAGTTCTTTTTCGAGCCTTGCAGTTTTGAATGCCTATGATTTTTCATCCATTACAAAATTGATAGATGTGGGTGGTGGTCACGGGTTTTTATTAGCTACAATACTAGGGAAGAATGAGGATCTAAAAGGTGTACTGTATGATATGCCTGCTATAGTTGCCGGAGCAGAAAAGCTTTTAGAGAAACATGGTGTAAGAGATAGATGTGAAATTGAAGGCGGTGATTTTTTCACGAATGTGCCTGCAGGTGGCGATGCTTATATAATGAAACATATTATTCACGACTGGGATGATGAACAATGCATTACCATTCTTCGGAATTGCTGCAATGCAATGGCAGATGGCAGTAAAGTATTGGTGGTTGAGATGGTAGTACCCGAAGGAAATGAGCCATCCCTTTCAAAATTCCTGGATCTACAGATGTTACAATTTTTACCAGGTTGTGAGAGAACAGAAAAGGAATATATAGCATTATTTGATAAAGCCGGATTAAGGGTAACGCGAATAATACCAACCATGTCTCCGTTCAGTATTATTGAAGGTGAGAGAAAATAATATTTGATGGATAAGGCGCACAATATCACATTGAGTGAGACTCAACAGAATGATTTACATTTTTTCTTTGAATTCCAGCTTAACGAAGAAGCAAATTACTTAGCTGCGTTCATGCCTAAGGATTCCCACGACAAAGCAGCTTACCTGGAGAAGCATACAAAGCATTTGGCTGACCCCACTATAAATATGCGAACAATAAAAGTTGATGGGGTGATTGCAGGGAGCATTGCAAAATTTATAATGGAAAACGAAGCAGAGATAACGTACTGGATCGACATAAAGTTCTGGGGACAGGGAATTGCCACAAATGCACTTAAGGAATTTTTGAAGATTGAAGAGTCCAGGCCAATATATGGACGTGTTGCTTTTGACAATTATGGCTCTCAAAGAGTTCTCGAGAAATGCGGTTTTGTAAAAGTGGGAATGGATAAAGGATTTGCTAACGCGCGGCAGGAGGAGATTGAGGAATTCATTTATAGGCTTTCGTAACATTGATAGTTTATCCATAATGAAAAGTCGCAGTTAACCTCCCACAATGTCTTAATCACACCTCATAGATTTTCCGTGCATATTTTAGATTTGATATGAAATAGATTTCTAAATATTCAATACAGAAACTACCATGTCATTTCAAGCATATATCAATAACATTAAAGAGAAGACAGGCAAAGGTCCGGAGGACTTCAAAAAATTAGCAGAGAAGAAGGGTTTTACTTCAAATGGAGAATTAAAATCCGGATTGAAGGCAACCGAAATTGTATCATGGCTTAAAGAAGACTTTGATTTAGGGCATGGTCATTCTATGGCGATCTATGCATTGCTTAAAGGAATGAAAAACGAAAACAGTAAATAAAAACTACATAAAATGGCAGACATCATTCATCGCGTAGGTATTAAAGCCCCACTACAGGAAGTGTACCAGGCATTATCAACTGTAGAAGGTATTGCTGGCTGGTGGACAAAAGATACTTCAGGTATGTCCCAGGTAGGAGAAACAATTGTAGTAAGATTTGTTTCCCCCGAAGGAACAGAACTTGGTAGCATGAACATGGTAGTGAAAGCGCTTGAGGCCGGCAAAAAAGTTCACTGGAATTTCACAGCAGGTCCGGAAGAATGGATCGGCACTGATGTGATATTTGACCTTCACCAGGAAGGCGAGTATACCATCGTTCTTTTTGCGCACAGAAACTGGAAGGAGGAAGTTGAGTTTATGGCACACTGCAGTATGAAATGGGGCGTTTTCATGTTGAGTCTGAAGGAGCTTGTTGAAACAGGCAAAGGCAAGCCATCCCCCGATGATATTAAGATCGATAACTGGAATTGATAAATCAGCGCATATGCTTAAAAAGCTAACCCTTGGAATTTTATGCCTGGTCCTTATGGGTTTTTTGAAAGGCCAGGATACCAAAACATATTCCGGTAAGCCAGTTAATTTAAATGATGGAATTCAAACTGCCTCTTTAGCAGAAGTGGGTTTCAATATAGGACTGATTGAAGAGCTAAACAAGCAGTTGGATGCGGGCGTATATCCCAATATTCACAGTGTTCTTATATACAAAAATGATAAGTTGGTCTTTGAAAAATATTATCGTGGGAAGGATGAGCTTTGGGGTGATGACCTGGGAGTAATTGAACATCGGGCAGGTGATTTGCATGATATCCGGAGCATATCAAAAAGTGTTGTATCGGCCTGTATAGGTATTGCCATCGACCAGGGTAAAATTAAAAATATCGATCAGAAGGTGTTTGATTTTTTCAAGGAGTATTCTGTTTATGATACAGGGATGAAAAAGGAACTGTCCATAAAGCATTTGCTGATGATGACTTCCGGACTGGAATGGAATGAAGATGTTCCCTATGATAACCCGGAGAATAGTGAGATACAAATGACTGAAAGTGCAGATCCTATTGCGTTTATACTCAGCCGTCCGATGGCCTTACCTGCAGGTAAGGAATGGAAGTATAATGGTGGCACCACCCAACTATTGGCGGCAATCATTGAACGGGTTTCCGGCAAAAAGTTAGATGCATTTGCAAGTGAATACCTCTTCAAGCCATTGGGAATAAATAAGTTTGAATGGGTTAAATTTCCTGGAACTAATAATCCGGCCGCAGCTTCAGGGTTAAGGCTAAGCTCACGCGATTTATTGAAGTTTGGAATTCTTTACCGCAATAAAGGGAAGTGGAATGGCAAACAAATATTATCTGGCAAATGGGTTGAGGAGTCGTTTAATACTTTGATCAAGTTTCCGGGGGCAGGCAATAGCAGTTATGGATACCAGTTCTGGAAAATGAACGATACCTTGCAAGGAAAGCCTGTGAAAATAATGGCTGCAGTAGGAAACGGAGACCAAAGGATCTTTCTGGATGAGGTAAATGATTTAGTTGTTGTTACTACTGCGGGTAATTACAATTTATGGACGATAAAAAATAATGCCTACGCTTTATTAAGAAGGATCTATGATTCCTTCACAGTACGATAGCATTATCCTCACATAGAACAACAGCTACAATTGGATTGCCAGAAGCCTGTGTGCTGCGGGCATGCAGGGCATAAGGAAATGTTTATCTTTGTAATATGTCAATAACAAAAGAAGCGGAACTTATCGGAATGCAACAGGCAAGTGAAGCGGTTGCATATACGCTAAAGGAAATGAGGAACTATGCTCAGGTAGGGATGACCACTAAGGAATTAGACAATTTCGGGGCAAAGATACTTTCTGATTTTGGGGCAAAGTCGGCACCGTTTTTAACCTATAAGTTTCCAGGCTGGACATGCATTAGTGTGAACAACGAATTTTGCCATGGCATTCCGTCTGAAAAAAGAATACTGAAAGAGGGTGACCTGATAAATATTGATGTTTCGGCTGAGCTGAATGGATTTTGGTCAGACAATGGGGGATCGTTTATACTAGGTGAAGATGTAAACTGCCATCAGGAGCTTATAGACGCTTCAAAACAGATTCTGCATAAGGCGATTTATAATATCAGGGGCGGGGTACGCATTTCAGACATCGGTCATCTCATTGAAACAGAAGCAAAGAAACGTGGCTTTAAAGTGATCAAAGATCTAACGGGCCATGGGATAGGAAAAAGCCTTCACGAAGCGCCGGGCGAAATAGCGAATTACAGGGATCGTTTTAATAAGACAAGATTCAAGAAGAATTCTGTAGTTGCGATTGAAACATTTATATCCACCACTTCAACTTATACGGAAACCCTTAAAGACGGCTGGACACTGGTAGGGAATAAGGGTGGGTTTATGGCTCAGCATGAGCATACGATTGTTGTTACGGAGGGAAATCCGATAATACTTACAGAAATGAATGGGATCTGGAATTAGCTTGATCCAAGCCTGATCGATTAGCAATTGAAATAGGATTTCAAGCAGTACATTACCTACATATAACGGATCAACGCTATTTACTTCAGCCTGTAGCGGATGGTAATTATTTTCGTTTCCATATTAAATAGGAAATATGAAAATCACTTACCCGCACAAGATCCAGAACTGTATTGGGGAAACATTAATCTTTAAAGAGCTTGTTGCAGAGCCTGATGGCGAGCGATTACTGGTTGAAAATTATGTGGTACCGGGGAAGGGTCCTGTAATGCATACCCATTGGTTGCAGGATGAATCATTAACCGTTGTGAAAGGCAGACTTGGATATGAAATCCAGGGGCAACCGGCAAACTATGTTGGAGAGGGCGAAACGGTAGTATTTACAAAGGGAACACCACATCGTTTCTGGAATGATGGCGAGGATGTTTTACACTGCAAAGGATGGATAAAACCTGCTAATACTATTGTCTTCTTTTTATCTTCAATTTATGAGGCCCAGAATAAATCGGGAACTGAGCGTCCCGAAAAGTTTGATGCGGCATATCTCATGACCAGATACTCAAGTGAATATGATCTTCCTGAAATACCAGCATTTGTTAAGAAGACCATTATTCCGATTACCTATCGGATTGGTAAATTATTAGGAAAGTACAGCCATTTCAAAAATGCACCCAAACCAATCAGATCAGATATAAGCACCATTATATAGGACTATCAACAATTTTAGAAACCTCGTTATGAGATATATATTCCTATTCATATTTACATTCCTGCAGTTGGTTTCCATTGCCCAAAATGCAGAAACAGCCCGAATTAAAAGGGACAGCATAATTCTGGTAGCCAGGAATCCTGCGAAAGGATTTCACCATGATTATATATTGTTTATCCCGAAAGGAACGCAACTAAATAAGAAAACCTTTCTTCTTGTTGAACCCAACAACACAGGGAAAATCTCAGACAGCGTAGAAATACATAAAAAATATGCCATTGATTTAGCTTCGGTGAGTTCTGTTGGAAATAATATTTCTACTGAATTAAGAATACCATTACTGGTTCCTATTTTCCCCCGACCAGCATCCCAGCCTTTGATGTATACACATGCATTGGACAGAGATGTAATGCTGGAAGAAGCAACGGAATTAAAACGCCTGGACTTACAATTATTGGGAATGATTGCTGATGCACAGAGTATGTTATCCAAGATGGAGATACCCGTTGATAATAAAATATTCATGAATGGGTTTTCGGCCTCTGGTACGTTTACAAATCGGTTTTCGCTTATGCATCCGGATAAGATAAAAGCATTGGCTATCGGTGGATTTAATGGAAAGCTAATGATTCCCCGGAACGAGATCAATGGTGTTAAACTCAACTATCCTATTGGAACAAACGATTTTTCTGCAATATCAGGGGATAGTTTTGACATGGCTGCTTATAAGCAAATTCCGCAGTTCATTTATATGGGGAAATTGGATGACAATGATGCGGTTCAGTTTGATGATGCGTATAACGAGGAAGAAAGAAAGATCATTAATGAGAATCTTGGTAAGAATGTGCAGGAAAGATATTTTAAATGTCAGCAGATCTATGCTGAGAACAACATAAATGCGATTTTCAATACCTACGAGACTGTAGGACATTGGACTACATCAGATGTAAATTTAGCAGTTATTAAATTCTTTCTATCTCAAATGCGGGCGAATTAAAATCTAACGATAACGTGGGGTTGTAGCATGCTATTCTACATAAAAGGAGTAAATTTATCTTATTCAGATAAAAACTAACGATTATGGCAATTCCTGATTTTCCAAATGGATTTGAGAGCTGGCAAAAGACGCATTTTGAAGTAGTAGAAGCCTTATGCTATCTGAGGGACCTGGAGGAGGATAAACAGCCAAAGAAGTTTGCTGAATTTTTAGATCGGACCGCCACTGATGAAATGTACAATCTGGCACTTAAGCTTACCAACAAGTACGAAGAGCAAACGAAAGATAAGAAAAGGGAGCGCAATCTTTTTGATGAGATAGAGGAATTTGTTGCGCACGAGGTGAAGAGTTTGTAAGAAGTTTCGTATCCACCCACCAATATTGTCGCATTACGCTGCGATAGGTCTATTATACAGCCCAATGGTTAATGCCAATGAGAATATTCAAGTGGATTAAAGAAAGGTCAGAGCAATTCTACAATAGCATTGCTTTTATTCCGGCAGTTGTTATTGTTGTTTTTCTTTTGTTTTCGGTGGTGATGATCTACTTTGATTATTCCAAGGGGGGGAGAGAACTCAAATCAACTATTGGCTGGATCAGGTTGAAAGACCCATCTACTGCCCGCACAATCGTATCAGTAATTGCGGCTGGTCTTATTTCCATTACGGTATTCAGCTTTTCAATGGTGATGGTGGTACTTAACCAGGCTGCATCCCAACTAAGCAACAGGGTTATAGACAGGCTTATTGGAAATAAGTTGCAACAGTTCGTTTTAGGCTTTTACATAGGTACCATAATATATTCACTGCTCTTATTGAGTTCTATCCGTGATGTTGAATCCGGCGTTTATGTTCCGGCACTAAGCACCTATCTGTTGATTTTACTTGCGGTTATTGCCATTTTCCTTTTTGTATTTTTTCTACATTTTATTACACAGTCCATAAAGTATTCGGTTGTCATCAAAAGAATATTTACTGAAACAAAGCAAAGTCTTGAACATTATTGCCACCTGAAAGTTAAACCAGGGCTTGTTCCTCTCAGTGAAGGTCAAACTGTAACGGCATACAAATCAGGTATTTTCGAATCTTTTAGCAGGAAAGAAATGGTCTCTTTGCTTCAGGAAAATAGTTGCACTATTTCCTTTATGGTATTTCGTGGAGAATTTATACTTAAAGATGTGCCCTTATTCAGTATTTCGCATCAGCGGGAGGAAATCTCAGAGGACATAATTCAAAAGATCAATGAGCATATATCAATAGTGGATGAGGAATCGGTGCGCCACAATTTCTCTTTTGGATTCCGGCAGCTAACAGAAGTGGCAATTAAGGCACTCAGTCCCGGTATAAATGACCCGGGGACGGCGGTTCAAAGTGTTCGTGCACTTATAGAGCTGCTCGCCTACAGAATGAAGCATTTTCCTGATAATGCAATAAAAGATTCTATTGGAGAAGTAAGGATCATTACGCTTGAGCCATCATTTGAGCAAATATTTGATAACGCATTGCTGCCTGTATGGGATTATGGGCATAAGGATCGTTTTGTACAGAATGAATTGAAAATGCTTTTGTTGCAGTTGCAATCTTTGGAAGATAATTTTGCTATCAGAAAACTTTTAGCGAAAGTTAATAGTGAACGCATTTAGCTATTATTATGATATGGACCAAGAATGCTGTCAGGTAGTTTCAAAGAGGGTAGTTGGCTGGCACGAGATTCTGACGGATCAATTATAAATCAATAATGATGTTAAGTAAATCGATTCTTTTAGGCTTTCTGGTATTAATTGGATTATCGTCTACGGTGAAATCACAACCAAAGCCATTTGTTCCTGCCGACTTTAAAGTTCCGGAAAAACTGGAAACACCGCATTTCAGGGCAAGAATATTAACAGTGAATGATGTAATAAAAGACTATGATGCTGTAATGACCAGCGATGATCATTTGCAGAAAAGCTATGCATCAACAACCTGGCCCACAAAGTTTTCAGGATGTGGAAACAGATTATTATAGCAACCATTATTGCAGGATGCCTTGATATAGCGGCTGCCTGCCTGCAAGCCTATGTATCTAATGGGGTGAGTCCGGATATTGTTTTAAAGTTTATTGCCAGTGGTGTATTTGGAAAGCAAGCATATTCGGGAGATATAAAGTATATATTATTTGGCCTAGCATTTCATTTTTTGATCGTGTTTGCCTGTGTAGTTACTTACTTCTTTTGGTATACAAGAATCAGGTTCTTGCGAAAAAGCATTTGGTTTAGTTCCCTGATCATCGCAGTCATTGCCTGGTTTGTTACAACCAGGATTGTAATCCCCCTAAGCAAGATCCAGCCGCCTGCATTTGATTTAAATAAGGCGATTGTTTCGATCCTCATTCTTTATTTCTGCGTTGGGATCCCGATTGCTCTTTATGCTAAATATCATTACTCAAAATAATTTTATGCGAAAGATCATTGCATCAATTAATATGAGCCTAGACGGTTTTTGCGACCATACCGGGATGATCGCAGACGATGAATTGCATGAGCACTATAATGATCTTTTGAAAAATGCAGGAATCCTTATATATGGAAGGATCACGTACCAGCTCATGGAAAGTTACTGGCCCTCCGTTGTAAAGGATCCAACCGGTAATAAACCAATGGACGATTTTGCGGTACTGATTGATGACATACCGAAGATTGTTTTCTCCCGCACGCTTAAACATGTTGATTGGAAGAACACCGTACTAAAAAATGAAATTATTCGGGAAGAAATTGTTGAACTCAAAAGACAAGAAGGTAAAGATATTTTTGTTGGCAGTCCCGGCCTGATAAACGCTTTCATGCATCTCGACTTAATTGATGAATACCAGCTTGCTGTTCATCCGGTTATTGCAGGGAGGGGCTTGCAATTGTTTCAAAACATACAAGACCGTATTAAACTGAAACTAATAAAAACGAAGGTAATTGGATCGGGAGTAGTATTTCTATATTTCATGCATCGATAATATGCCAGTAATAAGTAGTATCTTATTGTTGGGAGATTTAGAGCAATTAATCTGTTAATATGAGCAATACAATTATCAGTCAGTTCATTTCAGAATTTAATACTGAAGTTCCCGCCACCAGGAAATGCCTGGAGAGAATTCCAGAAGGGCTTTCTGACTGGAAGCCGCATGAAAAATCCATGACACTTGGATACCTTAGTTTGTTAGTTGCTGAAATTCCTATGTGGATAACGGAGATGATAAAAACACGGGAAATAAATTTCCAGACATTTAAGCATTTCCAGCCTAAGAATACAATTGAAATGGTGAACCATTTCGATGAAAATGTGAAGGCTGTTCAAGATGCTTTCGCGCAACTTTCAGAGGAAGACCTGGCCAAATCCTTCGTTCTGAAAAATGGAGAACAAATTCTTATCAGCTCTCCCCTGATTGAAAATATTAGTTCTACCCTGAACCACTGGGTGCATCATCGGGGTCAATTGACAGTTTATATGCGCTTGAATAATATTGCAGTGCCATCTATATATGGCCCTTCAGCGGATGAAAAGACATTTTGATAAGAAAACCTATGCATAAAGCAACTCATTACATAATTAGAAAAGCTGTTGGGTTGCTTTTAATTATAGTCCCGCTATTATCATATTCCCAGCGTCCCAATATCATATATATAATGACGGATGACATGGGATATGGAGATTTAAGCGGATATGGGCGTAAAGACTATGCAACTCCAAATCTCGATAAACTGGCGGGGCAGGGAATTAAATTTGTGAATGCTTATTCTGCAGCCCCGGTTTGCACGCCCACGCGTACTGCGTTTATGACAGGCCGTTATCCCGCCAGGATTCCAGTTGGATTAAAGGAGCCCCTGGTTAATAGCAAGGAAGATAGTGCAGTGGGGTTAACTGCGGAAAATCCCTCTATAGCAACTTTAATGAAGAATGCTGGTTATGAAACTGCTTTGATAGGTAAATGGCATCTTGGTTTTCAACCGCAACATAATCCAACCAGGAATGGGTTTGACTACTTTTTCGGATTCCTTGCAGGGGCGGCGGACTATATCTCCCATAAAAGTGGCCACACGGGCCAACGAGCACATGATCTTTATGAGAACGATAAACCTTATTATACGGAAGGCTATCTGACAGAGTTGTTTACACAAAAAGCTGTTGCATTTTTGGAGAAGCCGCATAATAAACCCTTTTTCCTTGCACTCCATTTTAACGCCTCCCATTGGCCATGGCAGGGGCCTGGCGATAAACCCTATGAAGATTCGGTTGACCATAGAAGCAATGGCTCTCCGGCCAAGTATGCCGCCATGATGAAGAGTCTTGATGATGGGATTGGCATCATTATGAAGAGTCTCGAAGATGCAAAATTAACTGATCAAACTATTGTCATTTTTACTAATGATAACGGCGGAGAAAGATTCTCTGATAATGGAGGACTTTCCCAATCAAAGATGTCGTTATGGGAGGGAGGTATTCGTGTGCCTGCATTTGTAAGGTGGCCGGGCAAGATCAAGGCCGGGACGACTACGGAGCAGGTAGCAATAACAATGGATTGGACAGCGACCATATTAGCTGCTGGCGGTGCAAAGTCTGCGACGGCGTTTCCCTTAGATGGGATAGACATGATGCCCATTTGCACAGGGAAGGAAGGTACCAAGGATCGAACATTTTACTGGCGAACATCGCAGCGAAGGAAGCAGAAAGCCATTCGGGATGGCAATTGGAAGTATTTACAGGACGAGAAGGGTGAATACCTTTTTGATGTTTCAAAAGATCAGGCTGAAAAAAATGATCTGAAAGAAAAACACAAGGATGTTTTTGATAGGTTGAAATTGAAATTTGGCGAATGGGAGAAAACGGTACTTCCGCCTGGTGAAAGTTTACTGGATAAATAACTAATGGGGAAGGGGTTTGAATATACAACACTGGCTTACCGGCATACAGCACGATTCCCGGTTCTAAGCTATATCGTTATACAGGTCTATTTCTGGAGCATTGCCAATATCTTACTGGCCACGATCATATACCTGCATTCGCTTATCATTAACCAGACATATGGTATCGACTATGCAAGCAGTTTTGGGACGATGCTGGTGATCGCCGTCATTATGGGATTGGTATTGGGGATCAGTCTGGGTTTTGTTGGGTACTACCAGGAGCGGAAATATTTTCGTAAGCAACCGCTTGGCAGGCTTATTGTTTTTAAGACATTAATATCACTAGCCGTACTTGTTTTTTGGATTGTTATCCTGAGGTATTTTTTACTTGATCTGATCATTGTGCCATTATGGAGTTTGCGAGGATTGACTTTATCAGAAATGTCATTGAGGTATATAATCCTGATGATCATGATTTACTATTTTTTTATGGCGATGACCATCAATTTCATTAACCAGGTCAATAAGAAATACGGTCCCGGTGTGGTTGTTCCTTTATTACTGGGCCGTTACCGAACTCCAAGGGAGGAAGAAAGAATATTCATGTTCATGGATCTGAAGTCTTCCACCAGTACAGCCGAAAAGCTCGGTCATTTAAGATATAGTTCTTTTATCAGGGATTGCTTTTCAGATATTAATGAACAGCTGTATCCATTCAGGGCGCAGGTGTATCAATACGTGGGTGATGAGATTGTACTTACCTGGCCGGAGCGTGAAGGGGTGAAGCAGCATTTCTGTATTCGTTTCTATTTTGCCGTTAAGAAGCAATTTGAAGACAGGGCCGATTACTATATAAGCAACTATGGTTTGGTTCCTGAATTCAAAGCTGGGGTACATACCGGAATGGTGACGGCAGTAGAGATCGGAGAATTAAAAAGGGAGATCGCATACCATGGCGATACATTAAATACAGCGGCGAGAATTCAGCATGTGTGCAATGAATATGGAAGGAGTTTTATAGCGTCTCAATATCTTATTGACAAGATCAGGCTAGCAACCGATATGAAGGCATATACTTTAGGGATGGTTCATTTAAAGGGTAAAGAGGAGATGATAGGTCTTGTGGCTTTAGACTAAAAGAGCATTTGCCATCGGAGTTCGGGTAAACATTTAATTGAATAATTGTATGGATTCAATAACCAGTAACAATCTGAATTTTATGCATGGTTATTCTGATGTGAACGGATTAAAAATGTATTATGAGATTTATGGCCAGGGCAAGCCTCTTGTGTTGGTACATGGCGGTGGCTCCACCATCCAGACGAATTTTGGTAAGATCATACCATTACTCGCTAAAAACCGAAATGTGATAGCGGTTGAATTGCAGGCACACGGGCGGACAAGTGACAGAAATGCAGATCTGTCTTTTGAACAGGATGCAGATGATGTTGCCATGTTTCTAAAAAACATAAACATTGGCAAGGCAGATATTTTTGGCTTCAGCAATGGGGGTACTACAACCCTGCAAATAGCCATTAGGCACCCGGAAATAGTTGATAATATAATTGTTGCATCGGCGCTGGCAAAGAGAAATGGCGTTCCTGAATGGTTTTGGGGATTTATGGAGGAGGCGAAGCTGGATAATATGCCGGAGCAACTTAAAGTTGGATATAAAGCAGTTTCATCAGATCCAAATGGTTTGCAGATAATGCATGACAGAGATGTTAAGCGAATGGTTAATTTTAAAGATATACCCGACGAACAGTTAAGATCCATTAAAGCACCAACACTGATCATAATTGGCGATAAAGATGTTATTACACCAGAGCATGCTATTGAGCTGCACCGGCAAATTGCTAATTCACAACTGGCAATAATTCCAGGTGGTCACGGGGAATATATTGGAGAAATAACAACATTAAAACCCGGCTTCAAAGAAAGCGATCTTGTTTTGCCGATGATTGAAAAATTCCTGGATAAATAGTAGGAATATGACATATAAAGACACACAATGATAAAATATCTACAATCAATTTGCATTCTACTTCTAATTCACTCATCCCTCTATTCCCAAAAACCTAGGGCAAGAGATATAGGGATACCTTTTAATGGCACTACAGGTAAGTACAATGCAATAACCGATGTAAAAGGAATTGAAGTGGGCTATAGTACTATCATATCAGGGCAGGGGAAGAACATTCTTGGTAAGGGCCCGGTAAGGACTGGTGTAACAGCCATCTTACCAAGAGGGAGAAATAATAATCCTGTTTATGCGAATTGGTATTCGTTGAACGGTAATGGTGAAATGACAGGAACAACCTGGATAACGGAATCAGGATTTTTAGAAACGCCGATTATGATCACAAACACTAACAGTGTTGGTGTAGTAAGGGATGCCGTACTTAAATGGTTTGTTGAAAATCATTGGTATAAAGAGGATTTCTGGTACACATACCCTGTAGTGGCAGAAACATACGACGGGTTTTTGAATGATATCTATGGCTTCCAGGTAAAGGAAAGTCATGCTTATGAGGCATTGAATACTGCTGCCACCGGTGCTTTAAAAGAGGGGAATGTGGGTGGGGGAACCGGGATGATGTGTCTTGGCTTCAAGGGTGGCACCGGCACTGCTTCCCGCATAATCAAAATTGGAGACTCTACCTATACTGTCGGGGTTTTGGTGCAAGCCAACTTTGGGAGAAAATCATCGCTTGTGATTGCCGGGGTGCCTGTGGGCAAGGAGTTGAGAGATACTTTGAATAATGAATTCAAATTGCCTCCTCAATCTTACAGGCAGGAAGGAGATGGTTCAATTATTGTGGTAGTTGCTACCGATGCGCCTTTTCTTCCTCACCAGTTAAAACGCCTGGCGCAAAGGGTTCCGCTGGGAATAGGGAATGTGGGAGGTTATGGAACAAATGGCTCGGGAGATATTTTTATTACCTTTTCCACGGCAAATCCAACAGCATTTCAAAGGTTCGAATATGCAAAAGTGGAGGTTTTGCCGAATGAGGCGATGGATCCTTTTTTTGAAGCAACGATACAGTCGGTGGAAGAGTCAATTATCAACGCAATGGTTGCAGCGGAGACAATGGAGGGGATCAATGGCAATAAATCATATGCGCTTCCCCATAAACTGGTTATTGATTTATTAAGGAAGTATAAGAGGATAAAATAGAACTCCACAATCAGCATATAATGAGGCAGGAAATTTCAGCGTACAATGATAAGCAAGCTCCGGCCGACAAAGATATCTGTAACAAGCTTGCAACTATTATTGATAAGGAATTGGGGGATGCCGAGAATAAGATCTGGCATGCGCATCCGGTCTGGTTTTTAGAGGGTAACCCTATTGTTGGTTATAGCAAACAGAAAGGAGGAGTAAGGTTGATGTTCTGGAGTGGGGCTGATTTTGAAGAAAAGGATCTTAATGTAAGAGGGGAAAAATTTAAAGACGCCTCTATATTTTATAATGATGTTTCAGAAATTATGGCAGGTGATTTGGAGCGATGGTTAGAAAAGTCGAGGGCTATTCAGTGGGACTATAAAAACATAGTAAAGAGGCAGGGAAGGCTGGAAAGGCTTTAATTTCTTATACGTTCAAGTTAACACATAGTATATGAAAACAACTCCCGAACATGATGAGCGCATTGCGAAGATGAGTTTTGCTTCTGTGTATCCACACTATGTCACGAAGGTTGAGAGGAAGGGCAGAACAAAAGAAGAATTGCACGAGGTTATTGAGTGGTTGACGGGGTTCAATGACAAAAAGATACAGGAGTTAATTGATGAGAAAGTTAGTTTTGAGACCTTCTTCCAAAAAGCAACAATGAATCCGGGTGCCAGCCTAATTACTGGTATGATCTGCGGGTATCGGGTAGAGGAAATCGAGAATCCTTTAACACAAAAAGCAAGGTACCTGGATAAGCTGGTGGATGAACTGGCGAAAGGAAGGAAGATGGAAAAGATCCTGCGAAGGTGAAATTCCAAGGCAATTGCGGCTAGTACACATATGTAATTATATTATATAGTTAGATGAGCCGGGAAAATAATATGTGGAAAGATATTTGTTTAGATTAAATATGCACTTTGGCGAATTCTACATTCCGCCGCAAAATCGAAAACAATGTCTGACAAAAACCAACAGTTACAGGAGCTTATCGAGAATAATAATGAGCTTGAAAATTATTTCAGGAATACGATAATCCCTCAATTGTTTGTAGATGGAGAGTTGAAACTCCAGAAATTCACTCCCCCAGCAATGAAGCAGTTTAGCTTATCTGACAGTGATGTTGGCAGGCATATTGACGACATTAAAGACAACTTTCGGTTTCCCACCATACTTGAAAATATTCAGCAGGTTATTAAAAGCAATGAAATTCTGGAGAAAGAAATCCAGACAACTGACCTGCGCTGGTATCAGATGAATATCATCCCCTATGTAAAAATTAATGAGAATAAAACGGATGGGGTAATTATCACCTTTGTTGAAATTACCATGCGGATCAAAGATTTGAAAGAAATGGAAAAGCTAATAGCCGACCATGAAATTTTATTGGATACTATTTCCCATGATATAAAAAATCCGCTTGCTAACCTGGTTATGGCAATTGACCTGTTCAAGGGTGTATCTCCACATGATCAAAAGGAATTTAATTCTCTTCTTAAAATCGTGGACAGTGCATTGACAAAAATGCACAAGCTCATTAAAGAGCTGACAGAAGTCAGAAAAGATGACTTTAAGTATAAAACCGAAGATGAGCTTTTAAATTTTGAACATATACTGGAAGATGTACGGCTTACTTTAAGTGACAATATCAATGCTGCAAATGCTACAATAGCAAGTGAAATTAATATCTCAGAGATCACTTTTTCAAGAAGAAAGCTAAGAACCATTATTTATAACCTGATAAATAATGCTATAAAGTTTAAGTCGGCTGATAGAAAGCCAAAAATTATTGTTACCACTAATCTGGAGAATGATTTTGTGGTTATATCGGTAAAAGATAATGGGATGGGAATTGATGAAACTAAGTTTGATGATATATTCTCCAAATATTATAGGGTAGAGAATGCTATTGAAGGTTCGGGCATTGGTTTATACCTGGTAAAGGAGATTGTAAATAATGCGGGAGGAAAGGTTTTGGTGAAAAGCAAATTAGATGAGGGGACGGAGTTCCAGGTGTACTTAAAGACAGTTTAATAGTTCATATCCCTTCTTTTATGGCAGGCGGTATGGTTATTGGTTGAATAGGGTTACACTAAAGTGTAATTATGAACAATCAAAAACAATTTGGCGTTTGGATGGACAATCAGAACGCTGCAGTAGTGGGAAGTGAAGAGACAGATGGCCCATTATCAGTAATTGCCCATGTAAAGGGGGAAGTAATTTCCCCAAATTCCAGTGAGAAGAATTCCAACAACCAGGCGAAAACCGTGCAGGCAAAGTATTTTAAAGAAATTGCTTCACATATGGTTAATGCCACACATGTACATGTAACGGGTACGGGACAAGTTCAGGAGCAATTCATTAAATACCTCGCAACTACTCCTCAATTCAAAAATAGTAAAACGGAAGAATCGACTTCTAATAAGATGAGCGATGATAAACTAGTAGAGTTTATCACTTCAAAATTTTGAGAAACCAATTAGGTAACAGTATAGTTTTAAGAAAGCTGCTGTTACTTAATTCATGCCTTTTATTCCCTCCCTGGGCTCCAATAAAATTATAGGAACTTTCAGGTATTACAGGGGCCTTGAGCGTTATACTGGCTTTAATTTTACTAAAATTGCAGAGCTGAGCGATGGTGATATTGGATATGAATAATTAAATTGCATGGTATGCGTTCGCTATTTAGTTTTTTATTTCTAATGTTTTGTTTAGTAAGTAATGTTCATTCCCAGCAGCAAGACTCTCTGTTTATGGCTTCTGCTTTGACGAAACTCAAAAACTCAAAGGAGTATACTTTACAAGTCGCGGATCTTATGCCTGCGCAGCAATATGGTTTCCGCCCCACTAAAGACGAAATGAGTTTTGGTGAACAATTAATTCATATATCCGCAAACCTCGGCTGGCTGAGTTCTTCCTATTTATCGGCAGGTGTTAATCCTGTTTCAAAAGAGGACAGCAAGATAAGTCGGAAGGACAGTATCCGCTCCGTTATCGTTCGCACCTATGATTATGCGATCTCTGTATTGCAGCAGTTCCCCATTGAGCAGCTTGGCGACAGTGTAAATTTTTTTGCCGGTCCCATGAGCAAATTGCAGATCATAAATCTTGTAAGCGACCACCAGACACATCATAGAGGACAACTACTTGTATATTTAAGGCTTTCCGGATTAACTCCGCCTAAATATATCGGCTGGTAGCTTTGCAGATATTTTTCATAAATATTTGACGACAATGGAAGCAAATAGGAATGAAGAGAAGTTCTATCATGGAACTAAGGCGAATCTAAATGTGGGGGACCTCATTGAACCCGGTTTCAATTCAAATTATGGAATGAGGAAGAAGGCCTCCTTTATCTATTTAACGGCCACATTGGATGCTGCTATCTGGGGAGCCGAACTTAGTATTGGAGAAGGTACTGGAAGAATCTATATTGTTGAGCCTACTGGCCCCATTGAGGATGATCCCAATTTAACGGACAAAAAGTTCCCGGGAAATCCAACTAAATCCTACAGATCAAGGGATCCACTTCGGGTTATTGGTGAGGTAAATGGTTGGGAAGGGCATCCGGCGGAGCAGCTTAAGGCGATGAAAGATCATCTTGATCGGCTTAGGGAATTGGGAATTGAGGCCATCGAGTAAAACCCTAATCAATGACCATTACAACGCTTCAAATTAAAAGGGATGAGGGCCCAATTATTATATATCCCACCCTTATCCAGGTCAATAATAAGAGTATGCTTGTTGACTGTGGTTATGAGGAAACATTTGAAGAATTTGTTGCAGCCCTTGGTTCAATAGGCATGACCATTAAAGACCTGAATGCTATCATCATCTCTCATGATGACATAGATCATTTGGGTGCCCTGCACCTGTTTAAGAATGCCAATCCCGATTTAATTATTTATAGCAGCAAAATTGAAGAGCCTTCGGTGTCAGGCAAAGTAAAATCAGAACGATTGATACAAGCAGAAAATTCATTAGATAATATACCTGAAGAACATAAAAATTGGGCTATTGAATTCATTCAGCAGCTAAAGAACATTCAAAGGATAAATGTAGAACTGACCTTAGACGACAATGATAAAATTGAAGAGGAAATTGTTGTCATCCATACGCCCGGTCATACGAAGGGACATATTTCATTGTATATCCCCAGCGAATCAACAATAATTGCAAGTGATGCGATTGTTATTGAAGGGGATGAATTGGATATTGCTAATCCGGAATTTACGTTGGATATTACCTCGGCATTAAAATCGGTTGAAAAGATCCGGGATTTAAAGCCTGCAAAACTTATTTGTTACCATGGCGGTGTTTTAGAAACAAAGGTTGATGAAAAACTGGAGGCATTAGTTGTGAAGTATCAAACGTAATTGGTGTCAATCTAAATGACATTTTAATGAAAATTGCAGTAGCGCAAATAAGACCCATAAAAGGAGATGTTCCTGCAAATATTGAGAAGCATAAAAAGCTTATACAGCTTGCCATATCGCTTGGGGCCGACAGCATATTTTTCCCTGAACTTTCTCTCATAGGTTACGAACCCAGGCTTGCAAAGAGCTTAGCTACTAACCAGGATGACAAATTGTTTGATCAGTTCCAGGTTCTTAGTGATACCAATAGAATATTAATTGGGCTTGGTATGCCTACTAATGTAAATGCAGGTGTATGAATAAGCATGATAATATTTCAGCCGGGCAAGCCCAGACAGACCTATTCAAAGCAACAATTACACGATGACGAACTTCCGTATTTTGTAAGCGGAGATACCCAAGTTCTTTTAAGCATTGGAGACGAAGTTATTGCACCTGCCATCTGTTATGAGAGTCTGCAAATATCACATGTCGAAAATGTGAATCAGCTTGGGGGAGATATTTATGTGGCAAGTGTAGCAAAATCAAGGGCGGGTGTTGGTAAGGCAATGGTACATTACCCGGTAATTGCAAAGAAGTTTTCTATGGCAGTGTTAATGGCAAATTGTGTTGGTAATTGTGACGACTTTGAAAGTGTAGGAATGTCGGCGGTTTTCACCAATAAGGGAAAATTAGCTGGACAAATGAATGATAAGGAGGAAGGTATTTTGGTATTTGATACCCAAACTTACTTATCTATCATCATTCCAATTACATCCTGAGGAGTTGAGGTTGATCCCATTGCATTAACCTGATCGAAATACTTGTACCAGCCGGCTCCATCCACCATCTTTTCAAATTCCTTTGCCGAGTCAACAGTTGGAAAGGTCCAGACTGCAAAATAGTCATAGTCGGCTTTACTGAAAGTGGAGGAATCATTACTGCCCCAGCTAACGATCTGTACCCCGTTTTCCAGTAAATGCTGGATTGCAGGCCCTAGCGCATTCATGTAGTCGCCTCTTTCGGATTTGGACAAATCGGTCCATGCCTGTTTAGCTTTCCATAGTTCAACGTAAGTGATCATAAATTATATTTAAACTGAATATAACATTGTTTAACTTAAACATTGAACTTATTAATAAAGAAGGCGAAAGATGGATAAAGTGAATATTGCAGAGAAGTTATCTCTGTTCCAGGATCATTGGAACCCGAGGATTGTTGGAGCGCTGAATGGTCAGCATGTGAAGCTCGTGAAGTTTAAAGGCGAATTTGTATGGCACAAACATGATAATGAGGATGAGTTGTTCTACGTGCTGAAAGGGAACTTTAAAATGGAATTTCGGGACAAGACAATCGATCTCAATGAAAATGAATTCCTGATAGTGCCGAGGGGAGTAGAGCATAGACCGGTTGCGGATACCGAAGTATCCATAATGTTGTTTGAACCCGGTACCACAATTAACACGGGTGATCAAATATCCAATCTGACAAGGAAGAAGCTGGATACAATTTAATAGAAGAACGAAAAAGTAATTTTTGTTATGAAGCAAAGAATAGCTTTAATCGGGGTACTGGTAATTGTAGTAACTGCAACAGTTTTCGGTCAGTCATTTGAGAGGGTGTTTTATTCATCTTTCAGTCCGCAGGATTGGGATATCTATCTCTCGAAAGATTCGGGTAATAAATTTGAGAAGTTTACTGATCATCCTGCCTTAGATTATGATGCTTTCATTAGTCCAGATGGAAAATGGGTTGTCTTTACATCGGAACGTTCAGGAATCCCACAACTCTATGCCAAGTCCGTGGCAGGAGAATTGCCACCATCTTTATTGGTGAGAAGCAACTCGTTTCAGGATCAGGCCGCATTTTCTCCGGATGGTAGTCAACTAGCTTTTATTGCCTCGCATGAGGGCAATGCTGAATTATATATACTGCCTTTCAAACCTGATTCCATACAGGATATTTCCAGTGCGAGGAATCTTACCAATCACCCGGGTGGTGATTTTCGGCCAGCGTTTTCTCCTGATGGGAAGTACATTGCTTTTAGCAGCGACAGAGGTCATACTATTACTCCTCATCCGAGGTTTCCTTTTGCCCGGCAGCGAATAGGAGACATCTATGTAATTGATGTTAATGGAGAGAATCTGAAAAGATTAACGGATTCTGATTCATGGGATGGTAGCCCCATTTGGTCTTCAGACGGAACTAAGATTATATTCTATAGTAATAGAAATGGGAAGAGTTCTATATTCCATATGAACTCTGATGGAACCAATCAAAAACTCATGCTGGAGTTTGATGGTCCCACTGTTTCACCAAAACTTTTGCAGAATGGTAAACTTGCATTTACCACCTACAAGAGTGAGATGGATTTTAAGGTTCTAGAGTATGATAGTTCAACGGGAGTTGTAAAACCAATTTATGAAAACGCACCTGCGCTAATGTTTCATCTAGATGCGCATCCTGGTGGTCTGATGGTTTTCCATGGAGGTGAATACAATGCAAAACATACTGAGACGGGGAATTTTGGATTTGATGGTGATGTGCTGAAAAAAACAACTGATTCATTTGCAATAGCTGGCCAGGCTATCAATGGTTATGGCGTTCGGAGAGCTTTCGTTGCACCACCAAGGGAGGGAAATACTCTTTTGTATTATGATGCTGCAGATAGACGAAGTTTTTTTGAATCCCTTAAGCCAATTGGGTATAGTGTTTTTCTTCTTCCTCTAGTTGTGATAGTGTTATTTATGGCAGGAATTATCGTTGGAATTATTAACAGGAGAATCATTCCCTTCTGGAAATACCTGCTGTTTAGTTTTTTTGCGTTGCTAGTGGGGATTATAGTGGCCGGTACTTTCCTATTTGTTGATGTAATTAATCCTATGCCTTTGCATCTGGTAAGAATTGTAATGGGGTTAATGGCAATAGGACTACTTGCTTTTGGCTGGTGGTTTTACAAAAGAAGAATGCGTTTTCAAAGCAACCACAAGCCAGTGTACCGGGTATCAACCATGTATAGTGGTTTATTTTTTGGCCTGGCCATATTTTGTCTTCTCTGTTCCGTTTTCATTAACCAATTTTTAGATACCACCATTCATTTTTACCAGGTGGATTATGTTTCAGGTGAGAGAAAGCCGGTATTTGAATTTGATAAGGAACCCAATATCAACCCAGCCAATAACCAGGTGTTAGATAGTAAGGTTAGTCATGATGGAAAGGCTATGCTGTTTACAACAGGTAGTTTCAGAGGTAATGCAAGCACACAGGGGGATATATGGAGATATGATTTTGTCAAAAAGGACATAACCAAACTATCAGACTCTCCCTCAAATGATGGATTTGCTGATGTGAGTGAGGATGGCAAAATGGTTTTTCGGAGTGGCAGGAGCGGAGACTTTGATATTTACTTAAAGATCAATGATAGCATAACTAACCTCACTAATGATATCCATCGAGATAATTTTCCAGCCATATCCAAACAAGGAGATAAAATTGTTTTTGCTTCCGACAGGCTGAGAAAAGAAAATGAATACAAAACGATGGATATCTTTTTGATGAAATTAAATGCTGACAATAGCTGGACTAAGCCTGAAAAGATATCGATGGGAGTTGGACAGAATGCACACCCGCATTTTTCACCAAATGGGGAATGGGTGGTTTATACAACCGAGGGCTATGGCATCAACGATGAACAACCACTTATTCAGCCTATCATTTTTTCACCACAGATGTATGGGGAAATTATAGCCTATAATATTAGTACGAAAGAGCGAATAAGACTTACGCATAACAAATGGGAAGAGGGCACACCCTTATGGGTAAAATAAAAGCACCAAATTGAATTGCGGATGAACCAGGGTAATCTTAGTTATGCTGCACGTAAAGTTGTACGGACTACCTGTTTCATGGTTTTCGGACTTGGCATACTTTACGTGATAATCACGACGATCGGATTGCTATCTCTCAAATCACCCAATGATACAATTGCGGATCCTTATTTCACTATAATGGAAATTTTGAGCATACTGATTGCACTGTTGATGGCCGTTAGTATGGTGGGGGTACATTATTATGCAAATGAAGGGGATAGATATTTTAGTCTCGTTGCGCTAGTCCTTATGTTCATTGCAACAGGTATTACTTCCTGCGTTCATTTTGTTATCCTCTCCGTGCGCCAAACTGCTGTGGCAGAGCAATTGCCGGATTATTCGTTTTTCTTTTCATTCAGGTGGCCATCCCTAGTATACGCGTTAGACATACTGGCATGGGACCTGTTTTTTGGTATTTCCATGTTGTTTGCGGCACCAGTGTTTAAGGATGGCAGGTTAGAAAGAGCACTGAGAACATTATTGATTATTTGTGGAGTTTTTAGCTTAGCTGGACTCATAGGTATACCGCTTCAGAATATGCAGGTAAGAAATATCGGGATCATCGGCTATGCATTGCTGGGGCCGATTGCTTTTTTGCTGATTGGAAAGGTTATCGGAAAACAAAATGATTTGTAAATGAAGTATATTTTCTTTTTATTGATAGCGGTCGCTCTGGTATCCTGCAAAGGGAACACAGAGATATGAATTAGTAGAGAGCTGGACTGAAGCAAATGATATCCCGCTTAGCCAACCTACCGGTATCGGCGTTGGAAAGAACGATCACCTTTTTATCTTTCACCGCGCGGGTCGAAAATGGACTGAACCAGGGCAATATTTACGTGGGAGATATTAGTGCGTCAAAGGTTTTGAAATTCAAAAGAAAGCATTTGTTTTGAATGCCAGTGTATGGCTTTAAATTTCAGTATAGGGTTAATTAAAATAACTGCATATGCATAGGGTAAAATTAAGTACGCTGCTACTTTTCTTTGTGCTGGTTGTTTCAAAGGTTGGCGCTCAAAATATTATTAAAAAGGCAGAACATGAATTTGATGCGGTTAACGCAGCAGTCTTCCAGCTCTATCAAGATTATCCCATTGTAGCGATTGGTGAAGGGCAACATAACAGTGCATTAACTTTCCAATGGTTAAATACGCTCTTAAATGAAAAGCAGTTCCCTGATGTTGTAAATAATATTGTGGTTGAATTTGGGGCCTCAGAATACCAGCAGGTAATGGATGATTTTGTAAATAATAAGGATGTACCCGATAGTCTCCTTAAAAAATGCTGGCGTGAAACAACACAGATCCTCGTGTGGGACAACCCGATATATGAAGCGTTTTTCAGACAGGTAAGACAGCGAAACAATGGACTGCCGGCAAATAAAAGAATCCGTGTGCTCCTTGGCGATCCTTCTTTTGGGAGTAATGAAAACAGGGATGAACATTGTTTTAATATTATCAAAAAAGAGGTTCTGGAAAAAAATCAAACTGCCTTACTGATCTTCGGAGATTTGCATTTTGTCAAAAGGGATGTCTTCACTAACTACGCTCCTGTTGGGGAATTAAAAAAGGAATTCCTGAATGTTATTCAACAATTAGAGATAGATTATCCGGATAAGGCCATTAGTATATGGGGAAGTATAAACACTAACGACTCCATCACAAAGCAGATCCTTGTAAAGGAGAATATTCGAGTAGGATCATTGGTTCGTATGTCTGATTCAAGGCTGGGAGACGTTGATTTCAGGGTGTTCTATCCTTATCCAACCCATTATCGAACTGATAATATGGGAAGGGATATAGATACATCCCAGCATATACAAATGACAATGAAGCATATTGTTGATTATATCATTTACAGGGGAAGCTGGGAAGAACAAAACTACCTGGCTCCAAGACCCGATGACTTATACACGGATACATTTTATCTGAATGAATTAATCAGGCGGGAGCAGTTGGTAAATATTCCTCCATACAGAGTGCGATTATATTTTTATAAGGTGCTGGGCTCGAAGGAATTTCTCCCCTTTGCAAATGCAATGGAAAATGGAAACATCAATTCTATTAATTCTTTATATCAACCGCTGAAAGGAATGATTCCTGAAGCGAACAGAATGGATGTATTGAATTATGCCGGTTATTTTTATTTGAGAAAGAAAGAGATTAAGAAATCAATCGGAGTTTTCAAGTTGGCTGTTCGTGAGTATCCCGACAAGTTCAATCCATATTTAGGTCTGGGTGATGCTTATCTGGCTAATGAAGAAAAGGGAAAGGCAATTAAAAGTTATGAAGATGCTTTGTTAAGAAGTCCCGGTAACAAGATGATCAAGGATAAAATTGATCAATTAAAAATTAAGGATAGCCGATAGTTTTTCATGGAATTCTTCGTAAGAAGTAAAAATTCATAACACCATTTCTTGTAAACCCTAGTCTTTCGTAAAGTTCGACTGCTCTTTTATTATCAGCCCTAACATGAAGAAAGGGTATCTTCTTCTCTTGCAGGATGCTATTGACCTGGTGTTGTATAAGATGCTGCGCATAACCCCTTCCTGAATAGTCCGGATGGGTGCATACCGCACTGATTTCAATAAAATCATACACATGAAGTCTTCTACCTGTCATTGCGACCAGTTCATCATGATGGAATATCCCATTATAGTTTCCAAAATCAATTGTTCGTTTCCCGAATGGACCCGGTTTGGTAAGTGTTGCAAGATTTACCATTTGATCCACATGTTGCTGCCCAAGGGCGACCAGTTCAGAAAAGTTATCATCAAATCCCTTTTCTGACAGATATAAAAACTGGGCACCGTGAACAAATTGAATCAATTCCCAGCCCGTTGGTGTAGATATTTCATTGCGGGTTGCATAAAGTATTTTCCGGTCTGAAGGCAATAGCTGGTGCAAGTCTTTGAAGCCATTAGTATATGATTCAGGAAAACCAACAAAAGGAGAAATTTCTTTATCAAAATATTTTACCTGTCCCTCACCCAAGGCTTTGCCTGCATCACCGGAGAGCAAAGCATGGTAAACGGGGTTATCGAGAAACTCCTTCATCCCCCCAAATATACTTCTACTTGATCATTTAAAGGTTTTGCTGATCAAGCTGTAACCCCGATGATATTAATGCGTCTAATCAACTACCAACATCATTATCCCCATGAAGAGAATAATTACGCTGGCGATAGTATTTATAATACTGTTTAAGCAAGGATATGCGCAAAATTTTGAGTCGGCAGTAGATAGTTTAATTCTAAATGTATTCAATGATAAAAACGGACCTGGAGGCGTGTTCATGGTCGCAAAAGATGGAAAACCTATTTATCAAAAAGCCTTCGGAAAAGCCAACATGGAGCTTGATGTCGATTTAAGTCCGGAGTATGTATTTCAACTAGGGTCTATGACAAAGCAGTTTACAGCTATTGCCATATTGATGTTAGCAGAGAAAAATGAATTGGAGCTGCGGGATCCGGTTTCAAAATACATAGCAGATTATCCATCGGGCGATAAAATAACGCTGCATCATTTGCTGACACATACTTCCGGAATCAAGGATTTTACCAAGATGAAATCCATATCAGATATTGCCCAAAAGGAAATGACGCCAGAAATGCTGGTCGATTTTTTTAAGAACGAACCCTCTGATTTTGCACCGGGGGAGAAGTTTGAGTATAATAATTCCGGTTATGTGATCCTGGGCCACATTATAGAATTGGTTTCGGGGGAAATGTTTGAAGATTTTATTGAGAAAAGGATATTTGGGAAAGTGGGAATGAATCAATCGTACTATGCAACTGACAGGCAATTGATAAAGAAAAGAGCTTTCGGGTATCACAAGAAAACCCATGGTTATGTAAATAAGACTATCATAAGTTATAGTGTTCCTTTTTCATCCGGATCATTGATGTCAACCACAGCTGATATGTTGAAGTGGCAGAATGCATTAAACAGAAATGAGCTTCTCGATTCAGCCTATTCTGTAAAGGCATTTAATACATACAAGCTTAATAATGGAGAAGAGTTCACCTATGGTTATGGGTGGCATATTAAAGACATAAAGGGAACCCCAACGAGAGAACATGGTGGCAGTATATTTGGATATAAATCAATGGGGGTTTATATACCGGGGGAGGATATATATGTAATTGGATTTAGCAACTGCGATTGTAATTCACCTACCCAGCTTACAAGGGATATTGCTGCATTCGCACTTGACACCTATAAAAGGAAGTAATAGAATTAAAAATGCCGTCCCAAAATTTTGAGACGGCATTTTTTCTTTTATTATTAATTTACTGCAAGATCAAAACGATCCAGGTTCATTACTTTATTCCATACTGCTACAAAGTCATGCACGAATTTCTCTTTTGAATCTTCGCATGCATAAACTTCTGCCAGTGCCCTCAGTTCGGAATTGGATCCGAAGATCAGGTCTACGCGGGTAGCTGTCCACTTAACTTCTCCTGTTGAACGGTTACGACCTTCAAACAACTGCTGGGCGTCTGAAATGGAGCTCCAGGTTGTTCCCATATCAAGCAGGTTCACGAAAAAGTCATTTGTAAGAACTTCAGGCTGGCTAGTAAGAACGCCGTGGGGAGAAAGATTGTAGTTGGTATTCAGAACACGAAGTCCGCCCAACAGCACTGTCATTTCAGGTGCAGTAAGGGTCAGCAACTGTGCTTTGTCCACCAGCAGTTCTTCTGCCGAAGCGGTTTTACGAGCGCGCAGGTAGTTGCGGAAACCATCAGCTTCCGGCTCCATGATTGAGAATGATTCCACGTCAGTTTGTTCCTGGCTGGCATCGGTGCGGCCGGGAGTGAAAGGAACAGTAACGGCATGGCCTGCATCCTGTGCAGCTTTTTCAATGGCGGCAGATCCTGCCAGCACGATGAGGTCGGCAAGGGATATGCGCTTATTTCCTGATTGGGAATTATTGAATGACTGCTGGATTCCTTCCAGTACTTCGAGCACTTTGGTAAGCTGGGCGGGGTTATTAACTTCCCAGTATTTCTGTGGGGCGAGACGAATGCGGGCACCATTGGCACCACCGCGCTTATCTGATCCACGGAAGGTGGATGCAGAGGCCCAGGCTGTTGATACAAGCTGTGAAATGGTGAGACCCGAAGCCAGTACCTGCTGCTTGAGTGAGGCGATATCTGCATCATCAACAAGGTCAAAATTTACTGCCGGAACGGGATCCTGCCAGATTAGCACTTCCTCAGGAACTTCCGGTCCGAGGTAGCGTGCACGTGGACCCATATCGCGGTGAGTAAGTTTGAACCAGGCACGTGCAAAAGCATCAGCAAAATCTTCTGGATTTTCGAGGAAGCGTCTTGAAATTTGCTCGTACACGGGATCCACTCTCAGCGCCAGGTCAGTAGTCAGCATGAAAGGTGCATGGCGTTTGGCGGGATCATGTGCATCAGGAACGGTACCTGCACCAGCATCGCCCTGGGGTTTCCATTGGTGCGCGCCGGCTGGGCTCTTAGTCAGTTCCCATTCAAATCCAAAAAGGTTCTCGAAAAAGTTATTGCTCCAACGGGTAGGCGTGGTAGTCCAGGCGCCTTCCAGTCCGCTGGTGATTGTATCGCCACCTGATCCTTTACCAAAAGTATTTTTCCATCCGAGGCTTTGCTCTTCAATGCTTGCTGCGGCGGGTTCCTTACTTACATATTTGCTTGGATCGGCAGCACCGTGGGTCTTACCGAAACTATGTCCACCGGCAATCAGCGCGACCGTTTCTTCATCATTCATTGCCATGCGGCCAAATGTTTCACGGATATCGCGGGCTGCTGCAAGAGGATCAGGATTGCCATTAGGGCCTTCGGGGTTCACATAGATCAATCCCATCTGAACTGCTGCCAGTGGGTTCTCCAGCTCGCGGTCGCCGCTGTAGCGGGTATCGCCCAGCCACTCTTTTTCAGATCCCCAGTAAATATCTTCTGCGGGTTCCCAAACGTCCTGGCGGCCACCGCCGAAGCCGAATGTTTTGAAGCCCATTGATTCGAGGGCGCAGTTTCCGGCGAGGATCATCAGGTCGGCCCAGGATAGCTTTTTACCATACTTCTTTTTGATGGGCCAGAGAAGGAGGCGTGCCTTATCGAGATTGGCATTGTCGGGCCAGCTGTTGAGAGGAGCGAAGCGCTGTAAGCCGGCTCCGCCGCCACCACGACCGTCGTGGATGCGATAGGTACCCGCGCTATGCCAGGCCATCCTGATAAAGAAAGGACCGTAGTGGCCATAGTCGGCCGGCCACCAGTCCTGTGAATTTGTCATGAGTGCATATAGGTCATTCTTAACTGCGGCGAGGTCCAGCTCCTGGAACTCTTTTGCATAGTTGAAAGATTCACCCATTGGGTTCGACAGTGAAGAATTCTGTCGGAGAATATTCAATTTTAACTGGTTGGGCCACCAATCGCGGTTGCGGGTTCCATTACCAGCGGTTTGCTTGGGCGCTCCGGCCAGGAAGGGGCATTTAGGGGTTTCATCATTCACCTGCAAGGCTGTTGTGTTTTCAGCTGCGTAACTTTCCATATATATTAATTATTAATTGTTTTCCGTGCAAAAGTACAACCCCGCAAGGGTTAAATAACATGATTCTTAATGGTTGGCCTCCTGATTTTGTTCACTGAGAAGATGGAAATATTTCATTCAAATATGAAATAGAGTCCGAGGAAGATAACTACCAATGCCACCGAGGTGAATCCGTAAAGAACCAGGTTGAATAATTCGGGGATAGGATTGATAAGGGAGAGGATAGTGCTGAGTAATCCAAGGAAGCTTCCGATGCCGAGGATGATGAACCCGGTGAACTGTCTTTTTTCGCATCTCAGTTTTCTGAATTGGCGGAGGTATTGTGAGATGGTCTCTTCATCCAGACCGCTTTCCTGGAGCATGGTCCTGACGGTTTCGGCAGGTAGTTTTTGTTCCACCCATTGGCGGAGGACGGTATTGTCTATGGCGGGTGAGGGCGGCATGGCGAGCGATATTGTAGGGAAATTAAGTAATTCCTACCTTGTGTCAAACCCTGCTTTTTGAAATCTTTAAAGCGGCCTTAAAACAAATCATTTAATATGGGTAAACCAGCAGAAATCAAAACCAAGCCCACAACTGTAAGTGTTAGCAGTTTCATTGAAGGCCTTGCCGAAGAGCAGAAGAAGAAGGACAGCTATGTAATTCTTGATATGATGGAGAAGGCAATGAAAGAGAAGCCTAAAATGTGGGGCAGTTCATTGATCGGATTTGGAGAGAAAAGATATAAGAGTCCGGCTACCGGGCGGGAAGTGGACTGGTTTATCATCGGGTTTTCTCCACGAAAGGCAAATTTTTCATTGCACCTTGTTATTGATGTACAACAGCATGCCGACCTGCTCGCAAAATTAGGGAAACACAAGACCGGTGTGGGTTGTCTATACATTAATAAACTTGCAGATGTTGATCTGAAAGTCTTGGAGAAGATCATTGTACTGTCTGCTAAATAAACACTGTTATTGCCAAAATGATTTCGGTCATTGTAAAACGTTATTGTCTCTCTCAATTTTTGGGCCATGGGAAAAAGTAATAAGTTATCAGCAAAAGAAAGTGAAGAGCTGCTAAAATTTTTGAAATCTCGTTTTCAGAAAAATATGAATCGGCACGCAGGGCTTGATTGGAATAAAGTGCAGGCTAAGCTTGAGGCTCATCCCGATAAGCTCTGGTCGCTCAATGAAATGGAGAAAACGGGTGGTGAGCCTGATGTTGTTGGAGAGGATAAGAAGACGGGCGAGCTTATTTTTTATGATTGTTCCTCCGAAACGCCGAAGGAGAGGAGAAGTCTTTGTTATGATGATGAGGCGCTGGCGGCAAGAAAGGAGAACAAGCCGGAAGGCAGCGCAATGGATATGGCCGAATCAATGGGTATTGAAATTTTAACCGAGGAAGAATACCGGTCTTTGCAGAAGCTGGGAACTTTTGATGCCAAGACGTCGAGCTGGATAAAAACGCCTGCGGCAATCAGGAAATTAGGTGGCGCTCTCTTTTGTGATTATCGCTATGCTACTGTATTTGTATACCATAATGGCGCTTCTTCTTATTATGCAGCAAGAGGGTTCCGCGGGTGTTTGAAAGTTTAGGCTCTAAATTTTGGGAGCCATATCCAGTTCATTGATCTGGCTTCTGTAGCTGGAGGGATACAAGAAAGCTTTTAGGAAGCTATCAAGTTTAACCCGCCTGCTGATTTTGTACAAGGGAATAAGGGGTGTGAGAAGGGATAGATTACTGGTATTTAATAATTCTCTAACTCTTTCCGGAACAACTAATTTCTGTGATTCAATAAGGAGAAAATATCGGAAGGGACCGAGCTGCTTTTTGTATTGCCTGAACAGATCGGTTGTGAATTTGCTCATTTGAAGGTCATCTCTGAGTCCGGCATTTCTTAGTGGCAGCCATTCGATATAAGTTGCCGGTAAATCTTTCAATCCCATTCTGGTACCAAAGCGAAAGAATACGTTGAACACTTCCTCTTTCTCATCCTCAGTCAGTTTTTTCTCCAGCAATTCATAAGATGCTATAGAGTAATGCATAAGCATGTAAAGTACATCCCTGTAAGCCCAGTCGGGAATAGAAAAGCCGCGTGCCTTTTCAACTGCTGCATGTATATGAGTGAGAGAGTCGATGGTTTTGTGAGCATCATCCATGGGTGCAAAAACAATCTTTCTTGCGTAACTGACGGTGGAGAAAAGCCTGCCTAGCGGATCGGATGGAAGTTTGCCGGTGAAGTAAAGCCAATCCACGGCTTTGTTAAGGGCAAATTCAGCTGATGCTCCAGCAAAGATAAAAAGCACAGTATCGCTCTTACCCCAGATCTTTCTCACAACAGAATTTTTATCAACGAAGAATTGCATATGCTCAGTTTGATTCCTGCCATTCAGATAAGAGGCAGAAAATAATTTATCCTTATACTTTGAAATACAAAGTTAGTTAGTTTACTTTGTATTTCAAAGTGCTTTTGTTAAGATCATTTAAATATTAATTATGCAAACCCAATCAATTATTGGATCCATTATTAGCTGGCTATTTGCACTGGTGGTGATTGCCCTGGGTGTACTGAACATGTTCTGGGGGAACGACTTTTACTTCGGTGTTTTTCTACTGGCGCTTTCATTGGTCTTTATGCCACCGGTGACATCCCTGATTCAGCAGAGAACAGGATTTCGCATCCCTCTTCTTTTAAAAGTTGCTGTAGGAGCTTTTATAATATGGGCTGCTTTTGGGGTGGGGGAGTTATTTGACAAGATCGATCTTATGAAGAACGATCTCTGAGGATGACATTTTTCCGGATGCCAGAAACCGTTAGCTTTGGGAAGCTAAAAACTACTTATGAAGAGAATCTTCCCGGTTAAGTGTCTGACACATGTTAAGAGGATGTTCGAACAAGTCCCGAACATGTGTCAGACACCTATTATGGTTGCGATCATTTTCGCTTCCTGTAGCAATGAAACGGAAAGTAATAAACCGGAAACCACCGCCAAACCTATAGTGGGTACCTGGAAACTTCTGACAGGTACACTTATCGAGAAGGGCGATACAGTAGTTACGGATTACACCAAAAATGTATCGTTTATCAAGATCATTAATGATAGCCATTTTGCTTTTCTCCAGCATGATCTTAAGCAGGGAAAGGATTCCAGCGCAGTTTTTGTTGCAGGTGGTGGAACCTATACACTAAAGGGCAATAGTTATGCTGAGCATCTCGAGTATTGCACTGCCAGGAATTGGGAGGGGAATGATTTCCATTTCACGATCGAGCTTAAGAATGATACGCTGATACAAAGTGGCGTTGAGAAAATCGAAAGTGAAGGAATAGACAGAATGAATATTGAGAAGTATATAAGAGTTCAGTAATCAACTATGGATCAGCTTATCCCGATATTCCTTCCGGTTTATTTTCTCGTGTATTTCTCTATTGCATTTGTATTGAAGAGCTGGATCGTTGCAAAGAGAATAAGTAAAAACCCCTTCGTAATTCCCAGGGATGAAAGTGCATATGGATTAATAGGATTTTATTTTAAGGTAACCCTGGTCGGTATGTTTCTCTATACCATCTTCTATGCCATCTTCCCCACTAAAGATGAATTCTATTTGCCGATCAGGCAGCTTGAAATAGTGGCAATACGGTATACGGGGATCGGGATATTATTTTTTGCATTAGCCTGGACCATCATTGCACAGGCGCAAATGAAAGACTCCTGGCGGATTGGCATCGACCATGATACTGCGTCTGAGCTGGTGACAACGGGATTATTTTCCATTTCCCGTAATCCGATCTTTTTCGGAATGACCTTGAGTTTGCTGGGACTTTTCCTGGTAACACCAAATGCATTGACCCTGGTTTTTCTTTTAATGGGTCATGTGCTAATGCAGATCCAGATCAGGCTGGAAGAAGAATTTCTCACTAAAGAACATGGGCAATCGTACTCAGACTATACAAAAAAAGTAAGGCGTATGATTTAATGAAAAGCTATGGAGGAAATAGAAGTAAATAAATATTGGGAAGAGAATGCGGGTACCTGGACCAAACTCACTCGGTTGGGATATGATCTGTACCGCGACCATCTCAATACACCTGCTTTTTTTGACATACTTCCCCCTGTTGGCGGATTGAAAGGCATTGATATAGGTTGTGGGGAAGGGCATAATACGCGCTTACTGGCAGCCAAGGGAGCCAGACTTACAGCAATTGATGTTTCGGAAACATTTATAAATGAAGCGATCAAAGAAGAAGAGCGGAACCCCTTTGGAATTGAGTATAAGGTTGCCAGCGCTACCTGCTTACCTTTTGATGACAGGCAGTTTGATTTTGCGACCTCCTTTATGTGCCTGATGGATGTACCAGATGCCTCATTGGCAATCCGCGAGGCTTTCAGGGTGTTGCGACCGGGAGGTTTTTTTCAATTCTCGATATCTCATCCCTGCTTTAATACATCCTATCGTAGGAATCTGAGAGATGCTGATGGAAATACATATGCCATTGAAATTGGATCCTATTTTAAAAATGGTTCCCCTGTAATTGAAGAATGGATATTTGGTGCTAGTCCGGCCGATTTAAAAGCCCAATTACCCAAATTCAAAATCCCGACATTCAGCCATACACTTTCACAATGGGTGATGGCACTCCTTGATGCCGGCTTTATCATTGAATTCATGCAGGAACCGTTTCCAGGCGACGATGTAGTTGCAGCTCATCCTTACCTGCAGGATAGCCAGGTGGTTGCTTATTTTCTGCATATCCGTTGTCGAAAGCCGCTTTAGTTTTATAGCTGTATTTTTAGGCCGTGATTAATGCCGCCGGTAGTTCAAAAGCAGATCATTTTATTGATCATCTCTCACCATATTTTCTGCAAGCGGGATATGTGTTGAAAAAATCAATGAAACAGTTTGTCAAGCCCTTCGATAAGGGTAATATAATTGTTAGTATACTATTTCAGCAAACCCCGGATGGATTAGAAGCATCCCTGATGTGGGGAATTGCATTTTCTGCGTTAGAAAAGCAATTTGTAACACTCAAAAACTTTAAGAATAAGGTTGATACCGGGTATAGTGTGGGCATTGGTCTGAATTATCTTCCAGTTGTCAGAGACAGTGGGAAAGTGTTCCGTTTTATATTGCCTGATACTGAAACGGGTGATTCAAAGGAATCGCAGATAAGAAAAATGGCTGAGGAGATGATTGAAGCCTTCAAAGCATATGGTATTCCATTTCTTGAAAAATACAAGGACATGGAAGAAGTGGAAGCTGAACTAAACAACCTGCCAGTGGCTTATAGTCCCCTCACCAATTGGGATGATAAGCATATATTCTTCGGCCTGTTGCTTGCACGATATTATTCGCCGGAAGATTATTCACTCATTGAGCAATCTTATATTGAATATATCAACACTCTTAAGGCTGAAGAAAAAGGCGAACGAAAAGCATTTTTGATAAAGGTGAGGCGTTTCCTGGCTGAGCTCTGATCACCTTATAAACATTTATGCAGAGAGCTTTTTGGCTAATCCTTGTGTTCCAAAATGGGCCTATTTGCTTAAATTAGAAAAAAAGCCGGCTTGCAAAATTCACGATCATATTTGATTTTGATGGTTTCGATATTTCTGCTGCCATTAAGCTCCTGCGGGCAATCAGATACAGGTACTAATAATTCATACATTGGTCAATATGTTGGCAGTACACCCTGTGACTCATTGATAAAGTCGATGATGGGGATTTCTGCATCTGTTCCCTGTGAGTTCATGAAATGGAAACTGGAAATCCTGGAGAACGGGCAGGATAGTTTTTATCTGCGTGTAAAGTATGGAATGACAGAGCCCAATACCAATGGATTTCAAAATGGTGGAACAGAAAAGATGATCGCTGGAGTGTACAACAGTGAAACGGGTAAGTCTTATGATGCGGCTTCGAGGATATATTATTTTAAATCACCTGAACTTGCTGCCCAGCTGGTGCTGGTAGAACTCAATAAGGACGTTCTTCATTTTGCCGATAAAAGCAATACGCTACTTATAGGCAATGGTGGTTGGGGATATGTTTTGAACAGGCAACTTCAATAAACTTATTTAATGGCATCATGAAGACATTCATATTTTTCATTTGGACAATTCTAGGCAATGCATTTCTGCATCCAGCAATAGCACAGGGGGATACTGGCAAGTCTAAAGTACTGATTGGTGTATTTGATGGCAGGACACCATGCGAATACTTAGCAAATTTGTTGAAGGAGAAAGTGTCTGCAGATTGTATAAAGATCAAGTGGCGATTGAAACTTTATTCGGAACCATCTGCAACAAATGGCGGTAGTTATGAACTGGTGGGATTTGCGAGGCAGCGTAATGATCCTCGTAAAGGTAAATGGCGAAAAGTAAAAGGATCTGCCAGGAATCCGGGGGCCCTCATTTATGCGCTCGAATCAGGCAGGGAGCCTACCATATATCTCCAAAAGCTTGATGATAATATTTTTTACTTCCTTGATAAAGACAGGAATATGCTCATAGGAAATGAGGATTTCAGTTATACGCTGAACCGCATTAATAAGTCGGATTAAAGAAATAAAACATGCGAATAATTGGTTAAATTAGGCAAAATAAACCCCATGCCTAAATATGTAATTGAAAGGGAAATACCCGGTGCCGGTAAACTTTCACCGGAACAATTGAAATCAATTTCCCAAACATCCTGCGGAGTATTAAGTAACCTCGGTCCACAGATCCAGTGGGTGCATAGTTATGTTACCACCGATAAGATCTATTGCATTTACAATGCACCTAATGAAGAGATGGTGAGGGAACATGCAAAACAGGGAGGATTTCCTGCAAATTCTGTTAGCCAGGTTTTCTCTATTATTGACCCAACCACTGCGGAGTAAGGTCCTCAGGCAACAACGCCTTCTTTCAATTCTTCCCAAAGGTCTGAATAACATTTAGCTGCATAGGAGGAAGGGGAGAAGGCGTGTAATGGTGCCTGGTAGCTTCCCATTTTTTCAACATCTGAGAGATAGGGAATATAGTTGCTGAAGAATTTTTTGTCGCGCACAAGTTCTTCCATGATCTCGTTATGCATATTCTTTCGAATGTCTACCATGGTGAAGCAGCACATCAGCTTGCTTTCATCGAGTGATTTTTCCTTGAAATATTCTTTTACTAATTCATAGGTCCGCACAGACAAGGTTGTTGGGATAGTTGGCATCAGGATAATCTCGGCAGCGTGGAAAATGTTCTCGGATAGTACTGAAAATCCTGGGGGACAATCAATGAATACAAAATCGTATTCCTTTTCGAGTTGCGAGAGTATGCTTTTGAATCGGCGCTTTGAGCTGCGCATTTCTTCCATGATAATTTCGAGATTACGGGCTGTGAGATCGGCCGGAATGATCTCGATATTTTCATAGTCGGTGGTCATGATCAGGTCTCCCAGGTCGAGCTGTTCATTAAACAGTTTCTGTGTACCACTTTTTACTTTCGGTTGTACATTATAGTAAAAGGAGGTAGAGCCTTGCGGGTCGAGGTCCCATAGCAAAACCTTATAGCCATCTTGTGCTGCGAGATAAGATAGGTTAACGCAGGTTGCGGTCTTACCCACACCGCCTTTCAGGTTGTAGAGTGCAATGGAGATCATATTTGAAATATATATTATTTCCTCATTTCTTCCAACTCCTTCTGCATCCGGAACATTTCATCTCGCAGCCTTGCCGCCTCCATGAAATCAAGATCGCGTGCTGCTTTTTCCATGGTCTTCTTCGTTTTGGCAATAGCTTTTTCCCACTGTGGGATGGTTTTATACTGCTCCTGCTCTTCCGCAACAGCTACCAACTCACCATCAGGCGCAAGCGCATAAGGATTCTTCACATCGTATCCCTTGATATCAAGCACTGAGGTCTGCGCCATAACCTGTTCAATTGATTTGATCACGGTTCGTGGTGTTATGCCATGTTCAAGGTTATAGCTCACCTGTTTTTCCCGACGACGGGTCGTTTCATCGATTGTCTTCTGCATGCTTTCCGTCATGGTATCGGCATAAAAGATCACCAGTCCATCTACGTTACGCGCAGCCCGACCTGCCGTTTGCGTTAGGGATCTTTCGTTTCGCAGGAAGCCTTCTTTATCGGCGTCGAGGATAGCAACGAGTGAAACTTCCGGAAGGTCAAGACCTTCTCTCAAGAGGTTTACACCCACAAGCACATCGATCTCTCCGAGCCTTAACTGGCGAAGGATCTCAACGCGGTCAAGGGTATCTACTTCGCTGTGGATATATTTTGATTTTACATTAAGGCGATGAAGGTATTTATCCATTTCTTCTGCCATCCGCTTGGTGAGGGTTGTCACCAGTACACGGTCTCCTTTTTTGATGCGGAGATCGATTTCATTGAGAAGGTCATCGATCTGGTTGATGCTGGGGCGGATCTCGATGGGCGGATCGAGCAATCCGGTTGGTCGTACAACCTGCTCCACTACAACGCCACCTGTCTTTTCGAGTTCATAATCACCCGGAGTAGCCGAAACATAGATTGTCTGGTTGAGCAGTGATTCGAACTCGTGAAAATTCAGCGGCCTGTTGTCAAGTGCTGATGGCAGTCGGAATCCGAATTCAACCAGGTTGAGCTTACGGCTTCTGTCTCCTCCATACATTCCACTCACCTGGGGGATGGTCTGGTGGCTTTCATCTATCACGCAGAGGAAGTCTTTGGGGAAATAATCAAGCAGGCAGAAAGGTCTTGTTCCCGGGTGGCGACGGTCGAAGAATCTTGAATAGTTCTCCACGCCATTGCAATATCCAAGTTCCCGGATCATTTCAAGGTCATAGTTAACGCGCTCGCTTATACGCTGCGCTTCTATGAATTTACCCTGCGATTTAAAATAGTCCACCTGGGCGGTCATTTCATCCTGGATCTCGTAAAGCACCTGCTGCATCTGGTCTTTTGGTGCCAGATATAGATTGGCGGGGAAGATGGCCGCGTTCTCGAGTCTGCCAATTCGTTTGCCTGTCTGTATCTCAAAGCTCTCGATGGTTTCAATATCATCGCCAAAGAATGCGATGCGATACCCGATATCGAGGTAAGGTAAATTGATATCAATAGTATCCCCTTTAACCCTAAATGTACCCCTTGTAAAATCTGTGAGTGTTCGGGTATAGAGAGAATTGACGAGGCTATGAAGAAAACCCTGACGGGAGATTGTTTGTCCCTCATGAATTCGGACAATACCGTTCTCAAATTCCGTTGGGTTTCCCATACCATAGATACAACTCACTGATGCCACCACAATGATATCACGCCGTCCGCTGAGCAATTGTGAAGTAGCCTGCAGGCGAAGTTTATCCAGTTCTTCATTGATAGCAAGATCCTTTTCGATATAAGTATCAGACACCGGCATATAGGCTTCAGGCTGGTAGTAGTCGTAGTAAGAAACAAAGTATCCGACGGCATTATCGGGGAAGAATTGTTTGAACTCACCATATAGCTGGGCAACAAGGGTTTTGTTATGCGTCAGTACAAGGGTGGGCCTTTGAACATTCTGGATAACGTTGGCAATAGTATAGGTCTTACCACTGCCGGTGACGCCGAGAAGGGTCTGGTGTTCTTCCCCTTCTAATAATCCCTCAGTAAGTTTTCGGATAGCATCGGGCTGGTCGCCCGCAGGTTCATATGGTGCGTGGAGGCGGAAAGGCATTTTACAAAGATAGGGGAGGGAGAAGGGAATCGGAATTGGGCTGCCTATCTTTGCGCTCACAAATTTTACCGATGGCTAAAAGCAGTACACTGGAAATGTTCAGGAAGGTGGGCATTGCGGAGGGGATCTCCTTTTTATTATTGTTGGGCATTGCCATGCCGATGAAATACATGATGGGCATTCCCAAAGCCGTGACTTATACTGGCTGGATCCATGGGGTACTGTTTGTTTGGTATTGCTACCTGGCCTTCATGGCGGGACAGGAAAACAAGTGGTCGTTCAAGATCAGCTTCCTGAGTTTCCTCGCGGCGCTGCTTCCATTTGGTCCCTTTGTATTTGATAAGGTGTTTTTGCGCAAGACTAAAAGTGGAGACATCAAAACCGAGGACGGAATCAAGATGACGGAAGATTGATGTGGATCATTTTTCAATCTGGCGTGTGAGGTAACCGGAATAATCGGGGATCACAGCTTCATAATCTGTTTGCATCAGGGGCGAGCTGAGGACAAAATCTGCTGTGGCGGGGTCACAGGCTACTACGCAGTTCCAGGCTATGGCTACCCGAAGCAGTGCTTTTACATCACTGTCGTGGGGTTGTGCCTCCATGGGATCCCAGAAAAAAATCAGGATATCAATATCACCCGCGGCGATCATGGCACCAATCTGCTGATCGCCACCCAGCGGCCCGCTTAGTAATTTCTTTACCGGGCGATCGAGGCTGTCTTCCAGCAATCTGCCGGTCGTACCAGTTGCCATCAGTTCATGCCGGGCTAGGATAACCTTATTGAATTCCGCCCAATCCATCATTTCCTTTTTCTTTTTATCATGTGCCACCATGGCGATCCTCTTGCGGCTTGTGAACTTCCTGTTTTGCATCATTGAGCAGCTAATTGTGGGTTTTGGATAAAGATCTTGTTAAAAAGGCATTCGGCACAATAATTGTTCACATTTTTTCCACATCTTCACAGGCCAGAACAGAATATGCGATTACTAACCCATTTTCTCCTGGTGGCTTTGCTATGCCCTGGTGGCTGGCTGGCTGCCCAAACCAGTATTGGTATACCATCCCCGTCGTTGCTTTCAGCGGCAGCGGGACAAGTGGTGGTACGTTTGGATGAGCCCATTGCTGCGGGTTCGGGGAAAGTTCAATTACAATGGACCATTAATCATCCTGATAAAGGCGGTTTTTATAGCATTGAGAGGATGTCTCCCACTATGAGCAAATTTGAAGTTTTGGCGGTGTTGAAAAGTGAGACGGGCTATGGACGTTTTATTGATGAGCAGCCGCATCGGGGGCGAAATACCTACCGGATAAAGTGGTTGATGGAGTCTGGTTTGCATCAATATTCAAAAGCTGTGACGGCAATGTTTGCAGGAGATATGACCTGCAGGTTTTATCCAAATCCTGTTGATAATATGCTGATCGTGCGATCGGAGCAGCCGCTGGACCTCCTAATCACAGATGCAGGAGGGAAGGTTAGGATCAATACCCAGTTACAGGCTGGGTTACAAACAGTGGATATGTCCAATATAGAAAAGGGCATGTATATCATTACACTTACCCAAAAAGAAAGTGGAAGGGTGATGACAGAAAAGCTGGTAAAAAATTAAGCGTATAGAGTGGTTTTACGCATTTTTTAAAAAAACTTGCGTATATAAGTGAAAACCTCTATTATTGTATTGGTTTTTCATAGGATATTGGATTTTAAAAACGGGGTTGAATTTCTATTCTGACCCCTTTTTTTATGCCCATAACCCAAGCTGGTTAAAGGTTTGAGCTATCCTGCCACTCTTCTTTTTTATCTTCCTACTCAGTTATCTACAAATATCCCGGCTTAAGAGAGCAATTGTATACTAAAGACATTCCAGCATTTTCAGGCATTTTAAGCTCAATAATGAAGCGCCTTCCATTTAACAAATTCCAGGCGCCCTCTCGTAAATATACCAGACTTCCCTCATTGTTTCAACATTATTGCCCTACTTCTTATCTATAACTTGAAAAGTTCATGAAATTTTAACATTAATTCGCCAACTAATTAAAATAATTAAAAAGTTTGTGTAACATTGATGTAGAATTCAAACGATTGCATGGCCAGTAAAACCGATCATTACAAGAAAAAGATCCTCAAGGAACTTTGTTTTGGCAGCGTATTGTCGGGAACGGAGATCAGTAACCGAATAGAACGTAGTCTGCCCCTGACGCTGAGGATTTTGACAGAGTTGGTAGAAGAGGGCATTGTAGAAGAGAAAGGATATGCGCCTTCAACCGGGGGACGCAGGCCGCTGATGTATTCATTGGTGGCAGGTAAGATGTATGTTGTTTCCGTTGCCATGGACCAGTTGATCACGAAGATTGGTTTGGTTGATTTGCAGAATGCACAGATAGTTAAGGCAGATAAATTTCCGATAGACCTCAAGCAGCACGCCGATTCCCTTGCAGAACTCACCCGCTATATAAAATCCTATTGCGATGAATCCGGAATATCCTATGATAAAATAATTGGGGTAGGAATTGGTATGCCTGGTTTTGTTGATGTAAGAAAGGGCATTAATTATTCCTATCTCGATAATAATGGAAAGAGTATTGTTAGTCATTTAGAAGAGGAGTTGGGATTACCGGTATTCATCGACAATGATTCAAGTTTGATTGCCCTTGCAGAATTTAAGTTGGGAGCAGCACGTGGGAAGAATAATGCGATGGTCATCAATACTAACTGGGGTGTGGGATTAGGCATGATCATCAATGGCGAATTGTTCCGTGGATATAATGGCTTTGCGGGTGAATTCAGTCATATGCCGTTGTTTAATAATAATAAGCTCTGCAGTTGCGGAAAAAGCGGATGTCTCGAAACGGAAGCCTCCTTACTTGAGGTGATCGAAAAAATGAAACAGGGACTGAAGAACGGAAGGGTATCCATCCTGAAAAAAATTCCGGATGATTATGAAGAGGCCTGCAGCGTCATCATAGGTGCGGCGGTAAAAGGAGACCAGTTTGCTGTAGAGCTATTATCAGAGATAGCGTATAATATAGGAAGAGGGATTGCCATCCTTATTCATATACTCAATCCGGAGTTGATAGTATTAAGTGGAAGGGGTGCATCGGCAGGGCATCTCTGGCTGGCACCGGTACAGCAGGCAGTGAACCGCTATTGTATTCCAAGGCTTGCAGCATATACAACAATAACAGTATCCAATTTCAATACCGAGGCAGAGCTTATTGGCGCTGCCGCATTAGTAGTTGAAAATTTCGAGAAAGACCCAACTGAAAACATACTGGCTGATCAGGTAATGAACCAGTAATAAAAATGCGACCACTTACTAATTATAAAATCAAAATGATCTGCAAATGAAAAGAACGACTCAACGGTTGTTGCTGTTCCTGATGTTGAGTTTTTGCGCGGCCGTAACAATGGCGCAGCAAAAAACAGTCAGCGGGACAGTCCGAGACAACCAGGGAGCCCCTGTAGCAGGCGCTTCCATTCTTGAAAAAGGTACGACAAATGGTACCTCTACCGATGATAATGGTAATTTCACGATCGCCTTATCGAGGGCAAATGCTGTGTTGTTGATTAGCTCCGTAAATTTCAGTAACAGGGAAGTTACTATCGGGGCTGAGAGTGTTTATAACGTTGTGCTGGAAGCCGGCAGCGGTAACCTGAACGAGGTTGTAGTAACAGCGCTTGGTATTAAACGTCAGAAAAAATCGCTTGGCTATGCGGTGCAGGAGATCAAAGGAGCGACACTCGCCGATGCCAAGGAAACAAACCTTGCCAATGCATTATCCGGAAAGGTTGCCGGTCTGCAGGTTGTGCGTTCAAGCAATGGTGCTGGTGGATCTTCAAAGATCGTATTGAGAGGTAACACTTCTCTTACGGGAACAAACCAGCCCTTGATTGTTGTGGATGGTATTCCAATTGACAACTTTACCGGTACTAACGAGAATGGATACTGGAGCGCGGGTTATGATCGTGGTAACGGTTTAGGTGATATCAGTGCAGATGATATTGAAAGTATGTCTGTTTTGAAAGGACCATCTGCCGCGGCGCTTTATGGTTCACGTGCTGGTAATGGTGTAATTCTTATTACTACCAAGTCTGGTAAAAAGCAGAATGGTCTGGGTATAACTTTCTCCACCACACAGGGTATTGAAAGCATATTTATCCGTCCCGAAATGCAGGACGCATTCGGACAGGGCCTTGATGGAATTTTCGATCCAACAAGCCAACTGAGCTGGGGTCCTAAAGCAGAAGGTCAGACTGTTACTAAATGGGATGGTTCACAGGGCAGGCTTAGCACAGATCATGATAACATCGATAATTTCCTTAGGAACGGAACTACACAGAATTATAATCTATCCTTCCAGCAGCAATTTGGATCCACATCAGTTTACTCTTCCATTAGCCGTTGGGATGATAAAAGCATTATTCCGAATAACAAGCTGGAAAGAACCAATCTGACCACACGTGCGGTGAGCAGATTTGGAAAAGATAATCGCTGGACAACAGATATGAAGATTGCCTACAATAATACCACTGGTATTAACAGACCTATTAATGGTCGTGACGTGAGCAATATTTTTACTCTCTATACATTGCCACGCAGTTTGGATATCCGTGATTTTAGTGCTGCAAAAGATGAGTTCGGTAAAATGATATGGTATCCCGGTGCACCAGGATGGCAGAACAATCCTTACTGGAATACAGAGTATAACCTGAACAGGGATGCACGTGACCGCTTTCTCTTGAACGGGTCTATAAAGTATGCATTCACAGAATGGCTGGATATGGAAGTTAAGGGTGGCGCAGATATTTATACTACAAGCACACAATCAAAAGTGTATGCCGGTAGTAACAGGGCAAATGCTTATTCAGAAGGTAAGCAGACATTTAAAGAAACCAACTACAGCTTCCTCGTGAATGCAAGAAAGGATGATGTATTTGGTAAATTTGGCGGCGTTGTAACGTTGGGTGGTAACCTTATGGACAGGCAGTCAAATTCCATCAATGTAAACGTGGGATCACTTGCTGTTCCCGATGTGTTTTCGCTTGGAAATGGCAGCAGCGCACCAGGTGTAGGGCAGAGTGTTTATCATAAGAAGATCAACTCCCTTTATGGTTCCGTTGGTGTGAATTATGACGGATATCTCTACCTGGATGCTACATTCAGGAATGACTGGTCTTCTGCCATGATCAAGGCAAACCGTTCCTATTTCTACCCATCATTTAGTCTTTCCTATGTACTGACCGATATGATGGAAAAGATGGGATCAAATATTCCTTCATGGTTGAGTTATGTTAAGCTTCGCGGATCATATGCGGAGGTAGGTAATGACCTGGAGCCATATAGCCTCTACAACGGATATGTAATCGGGCAGAGTCCTCTTTCTCATACTACTGCATGGAGAAACGGAACACTCAGGGATCCTAATGTAGTTAGTGAATTGATCAAGTCACTTGAATTTGGTGCCGAAGCGAGGTTTTTCAACAACCGCCTTGGAATTGATTTCTCCTGGTACAAATCAAATGCTACCAACCAGTTGATTGCGATCCCAATGGATCCATTGAGTGGTTATAATAATATGATGGTGAATGCCGGTGATATCCAGAACAAGGGTATTGAATTAATGGCAGACTTCAGGATCCTTACTAATAGTAAGTCGCTCATGTGGACCATCATGGCCAACTATTCCAAGAATGAGAACAAGATCATTGATATTGCAGGAGATAAAGGTGTGAATACCTATACCCTCGGCGCTTTTGATGACCTGTTTATCAGGGCTGAAGCCGGTGGATTATATGGCGATATTTATGGCACACGTTTGCTGAGGGTTAAAGATGAGGCCAGTCCGTTTTTTGGGCAGCCGGTCTTAACTGCTGCCGGTCTTCCCCAGCGTGATCCTCAGATCGTTAAGTTGGGTAATCAGCAGGCCAAAGGGTTGCTTGGTGTCACCAACTCATTCAGCTACAAGAATTTTGGATTCAGCTTCCTGATTGATGCACGCATAGGCGGTGAGATATTTTCCGCTTCAAATGTTGGTCTTCAGGCATTCGGTGTTGCGGCAGTTACTGCTCCCGGCGGACAAAGAGAAGATTTCGTTGTGGATGGTGTGATCCTCGATGCCAACGGTGCACCTTCAAAAAACTCTGTGAGTGTTTCACAGCAGCTTTATTGGAGAACGCTTGCAACCCTGAACAATTTGGGTGTTGGAGAAGCGTATCTTTATGATGCAACCAATGTGCGCCTTAGAAACGTACAGCTGAGTTATAGTCTGCCCAAGAGTTTGCTTGGTAAGTCGCCTTTGCAATCAGCAAAGATCCAGGCTTCCTGCAACAACGTGTGGATGATACAGAGTCATTTGAATGGTATCGATCCGGAATCTGTTTTTGCAACCGGCAGTAATGCTGTTGGTTTTGAAAGCGGAGCATTTCCAACGATGCGTTCTTTCCTGTTCACTTTAGCACTCGGGTTTTAATATTTGACAATAATTATTCAAAAAATTGATATGAAAAGATTTATTAAATATACCGGAGGCCTCCTGCTTGGTGCTACCCTTTTCAGCGGGTGCAGCAAGTTTGAAGAGGTCAATACGGACCCTCAACTGGTAACGGAAGACCAGGTACAGGTGGAATACTTTATCAACAATGCCCTGATCGGAAGCCAGCAGGATCCGCATATTGCTGAGCGTATTTTCGTGTTGTACTGGAAGACAGCTGGAAGGCAACAATTTGGCGGTGGAATATCTTCTGGTGGTTACAACGATGGCTGGACCAGTGATTACTATGGAGGGGGATATCTTGGTGGTTGGTTGAATGCGATCAACTCAGGTGTACAGGTTGCAGAAAAGCAAATCGCAGATGGTAATATTAAACCATACTCGAACAACCTCTTACAGATTTCCAGAATATGGAGAGCTTACCTGATGAGTGAACTTACCGACAACTTCGGTCCTATTCCCATCAATGCTTTCCAGGGTGTTAACCCTGAGTTTTCAGATGTGAAAACTGTTTATTATTTCATGCTGGAGGAATTAAAGGATGCATCTGCAAAACTTGACCTGGAAGCTGCCAAGCCCGAAACCAAATTTGATCAGGCTTACGGCTTTGATTATGCGAAATGGCAAAAGTATGCTAACTCCATGCGCCTTCGTCTTGCTATGCGCCTTTCAGAAGCTGATCCGGCGAAAGCAAAAGCAGAGTTTGAAGCAGCAGCAGCTTTACCATTGCTTACTGCTGATGGTGAAACATTCCAGGTTGCTGAAATGCCTAATAGCTGGAACTCACTTACAGGTGTGATGACAAGGGAGTGGAATCCCTTTATGCTTTCTGCTACCATGAATAATCTGGTAAAGGGATTGGGTGGAGTAAAAACTGCAGACCAGGTACCTGCAGCTATGCATGCTAATATTAAACCTGCTGATTATGTGGGTTTAAAATTCCAGGATCATTTCACGATGATGACCAATGATCCTACCGCAGGATATTGGCTGGATGGTTTACCAAATGCAATTGATCCACGTGCCTATAAAGCCTATATCATTCCGGGTGATTTCAATAACCCGGAATTCAACGGGTATCCTTCCTGGGATAATACGGCAGAAACAACTGTTCGTAATCTGGTTGATGCGGCTGGAGCGGTTGTGAAAACCCTCGATGCCAAGTATACCTGGAATGCTCCTGTTAATGGCGACTGGGGTGTAAAAGGTTCCAAGAACCAGATCAGGGCATATACCGGCGCAGTTCCACGTCATGCCAATAAGTTCAGGAACAGTACCAACAAGCGTATCTTCTTTGCTCCATGGGAGACCTATTTCCTGCTTGCTGAAGCGGCTGTAAGAAACTGGACTGTTCCAATGAGTGGACAGGAAGCTTATGAAGCTGGTATAGATGCAAGTTTTGCATATTGGGGTGTATCCAGTTTTGCTTCTACCTATAAAGCATCTACTGATTACAACATTGCTGGTACATCTGTAAGCTGGGCACATACTGTTGAGCCCCCTGCTACCCATACCATGAAATTTACAGATGGATATACAAATACGCCTGGTACAGTTGAGATCAAGTATCCTGTAAACAATCTGTATAAAAATGGTACGGTAAGGAATGACCTGCTGACAAAGATCATCACGCAGAAATTCATTGCCCAGACGCCATGGCTGCCATTGGAAACATGGAGTGATCACCGTCGTTTAGGATTGCCATTCTTTGAGAACCCGGCAATTGAAAATCCGTTGGTGAATATGCCTGACCTGACGGCTGCTAATTACATGACATCCAATAAGCGTTTCTTCCCGCAACGCCTTAAGTATCCTTCCAGCCTTCCGGCCAGTAATGCTGCCGGCTATGCACAGGCAGTTGGATTCCTGGGTGGACCCGACGAGGTGCTCACACCATTGTGGTGGGCTAAACAACCTTAATAAAAAAGAAACCCGGCAGATCGCCGGGTTTTTTTTATTTGTATTATTTCGCCACAGTTACCATCTCCGACTGTGGCTTTTTCTTGCCCAGTCGTTGTGCGATATAACCGAGTGTGAAAGTCGGGATGAAATCAGTGAATGGAAGGATCTCTTCAGCAAAGGAGAAGAATCCACCAAGTGCACCTCTCCATCCCCCAAAGAGTTTATAATAGATCAGTCCGGATATGGGCGCCCATACCAGGTCACCAAACTCGCCCAGGAAGGGCATCGCGTAGGTGAAATATCCAACTGCATCCAGCAGCAGGCAAAGCGCCAGCGAGGGTTGGGTAAGTTTCATTGTTGGCATCGTGTTAAATATGCGGGATTTTAGATTTTATTGGCCGCTCCGGATATAGACGTGATAATTATCACATCGGTTGTACCTATAATTCCTCCAATTTTATACCAAATTGTATCCGATGAGACTGATCATGTTGTTAGCTGTAATGGTAGGCCTTTATTCCTTTACAGATTGGGGTAATGATATGGAGAAGGCGCAGGTAAAGGCGAAGCAGGAAAATAAACTGATCCTGCTGAATTTTTCCGGCTCAGACTGGTGTGCTCCCTGCATCCGTTTGAAGAAACAGGTTTTTGCGGATGAAACGTTTAAAAAATTCGCAGATGAAAAGCTGGTCCTTGTGAATGCAGATTTTCCCAGAGGAAAGAAGTTCCAGTTGCCAAAGGACCAACAGGAGCATAATAATAAACTTGCTGAGAAGTACAATTCTGGAGGTGACTTTCCTCTTACACTGTTATTGTCTGCTAATGGCGAGATCCTGAAAAAATGGGAGGGACTTCCCGAAGGTGATGCGGCATCTTTTGTTGCACAGTTAAACCAGGCCTGCCTTGCAGCTAACTGATACTTTCCAGGCAATAGACAGGAACCTCTACAAGCGTTCCCTGAAACTCATGGGGAACAGGTTTGATATTAGTGTTGAAGCCGGAAATATGGCTGACGCGGAAGGGATGATAGAACTGGCTGTTTCAGAGATCCGTCGGATTGAAAAACTGCTAACTACTTTCGATGATGAAAGCCTGACCAACCAGTTAAATAAAATGGCGGGTATTGCACCGGTTAAAGTAAATGAAGAATTTTTTCAACTGGTACAAAGGGCTCAGCGCATTTCCGAACTTACGCAGGGAGCATTTGATTTAAGCTATGGATCAATCGACAAACGTTTATGGAATTTTGATACCAGCCTTAAGGAGCTTCCAGATCGGGATACTGCAAAAGAAATGGTGCGCCTGATAAATTACCATAACATAATACTGGATGAAGTTGCGGGAACAATATTCCTTAAAGAAAAAGGTATGCGGATCGGGTTCGGCGGTATTGGAAAAGGTTATGCTGCTGACAGGGCTAAACGTGTACTGGCAGAGGCAGGTGTAAAAAGCGGAATTGTTAACGCATCCGGTGATCTCACTACCTGGGGAAACCAACCAAATGGAAATCCATGGACCATTGGTATCGCAGATCCTGACAGTGCCGGTAAGCCATTCTCTTATATGAACATCACGGACATGTCGGTAGCAACTTCAGGTAACTATGAAAAGTTTATAACTATAGGGGGTAAACGCTATTCGCATACAATCGACCCCCGAACAGGATACCCGGTAACCGGAATAAAAAGTGTAACCATAATTAGTCCAATTGCTGAGCTGGCAGATGCAATGGCCACTCCAGTGATGGTGATGGGTATAAAGGTTGGACTTGATCTTATCAACCAAATGAATCAGATGGCCTGTATCATCATTGATGAGCAGCAAAAAGTATACACCTCAAAGAACATAACCGTTATATGAAACCGAAAATCATTTTTACACTTTCAATGGCTATTACCTTTTCATTGTTCACCAGTTGTTCAGGAGTAAAGGAATACCAGAAGAGCAGGCTTAATGACGCTGAAATGATACTGGCAAATCGTAAGATCGAGCGAACGGAACTCAGCTTCCAGTCTTACCGCGAAGGTGCATCCGGAGCCAATGCCGGTAAGTCGGGTGGTGGCTGTGGCTGTAATTAATCATACCTGGTATCAATCTCAAGCAAAACATTTATGAAGAAGATCTGTCTCACCGTTATTGGATTATATCTTGGTTTACTGGCTGCATTTTCACAGCAGGTGCCTGCAAACGATTCATCTTACCGTTCCCGCAAACTAAAAATTGATGAAATCAACCTTGTATCCAGTTATTATCACCAGGATGGTGAAAGGGCTGCGGTTACCGGAGGCATTGGGTCACAGAAGCTTACTGACATCTCCAATACGCTAGATATTAAGCTAATCCGTTACGACAGAAAAGATCGTAAGCAGGTGTGGACAGGCGAAGTTGGAATTGATAACTATACTTCGGCATCATCCGATAAGATAGATCCAAAGACAATATCCTCTGCTTCATATGCCGACAACAGGGTATATCCATCTTTTTCATTCAGCAGAGAGAATGAAAAGAAGGGTACAGAATTTGGCGTAGGTGTTTCTGCTTCTTCCGAATATGATTATTTCTCTATTGGCGTAAATGCGCATGTAACTAAAAAAACGAAAGACAGGATGGGTGAATTCAACGCAAAGGGGCAGGCTTATATGGACCGTGTCAGCCTGATCTACCCGGTTGAGTTAAGGGGAAGCGAGGATCCCAATGCCCAAAAGGGTGGTTCGGCTGCCCGCAATAGTTATAGTGTTGCATTGTCATGGTCGCAGATCGTGAACCAGCGCCTGCAACTAGCTTTTCTTCTTGACCTGGTTCAACAGGATGGCTTTCTCTCCCTGCCATTCAACCGCGTATATACAGAAGATGGTGCTGTGCATGTAGAGCATTTGCCGTCGAGTCGATTTAAGGTGCCGATAGGTGCAAGGGCTAATTACTTTTTTGGGGATAAGCTTATCATTCGCAGCTATTACCGGTATTATTTTGATGACTGGGGACTTAAGGCACATACGGCCAATATTGAAACGGCTATCAAGCTCAACAACTTCTTTTCTGTGAGTCCGTTTTACCGTTATTACCGGCAGACGGAAGTTGATTATTACAAACCTTACCGGGAGCATAAAGTTGGATCGGAGTTCTATACCAGCAACCCCGACCTGTCTTCTTTTAATAGTCATTTCTATGGTGCCGGCATAAGGCTTTCACCTCCCGGAGGCTTATTCGGTTGGCAGCACTTCAATATGCTGGAGCTACGATATGGTCATTATAGCAGAAGCAATACGCTGCAGGCGAATATAGTTTCGTTACACCTGCGGTACAAGTAAGAGGTAAGATGTGAGATGTAAGAGGTAAGATTTAGTAGTTAATGATTTGTTCTTCTATCATTTCGGGGAGTGCCCTGAATTCATATTGCTGGTTGCGGAGCTGGGGTTCAAATCCGGCTTCGCGGATGGCTTCCTGAATGCTCTTATAGGTGAAGCGGTGTGGTGCACCCGCCGCACTTACTACATTCTCTTCGATCATAATGCTACCGAAATCATTGGCTCCTGCGTGCAGGCATAACTGTGCAACATCTTTACCGACGGTGAGCCAGCTTGCCTGGATATTTTTCACATTGGGAAGCATGATTCGGCTGATGGCTATCATCCGGATATATTCTTCTGCAGTGGTTAGATTCTGGACACGGCGGATGCGTGCCAGCAGTGTATCAACATCCTGGAAGGTCCACGGTATGAAAGCTACGAAGCCCTTTACGTGCGCAGGTTTGCGTGATTGCACTTCGCGGAGTTTCACCAGGTGTTCCATCCGTTCTTCAATAGTTTCCACATGTCCGAACATCATGGTGGCCGAAGTGGTAAGGTCGATCTTATGCGCTTCATGCATGATATCAAGCCATTCCTGCGCGCCACATTTTCCTTTGCTGATCAATCTGCGAACTCTGTCGATAAGGATCTCAGCGCCCGGTCCAGGCAGTGAGTCCATCCCCGCTTCTTTCAAAGCGGTAAGCACTTCGGCATGTGATTTTTTAGAGATCTTGGCGATATGAGCCACCTCGGGTGGTCCCAGCGTATGAAGCTTCAGGTCGGGGAAAAGCTCTTTCAGCTGGCGGAAGAGGTTTACATAATAATCAAGTCCCAGGTCAGGGTGGTGTCCTCCCTGCAGCAGCAATTGTTCTCCACCGTACCGGAAAGTTTCTGCGATCTTGGTTTTATAGGTCTCGATATCAGTTATATAAGCTTCAGGATGGCCGGGAACCCTATAGAAATTGCAGAACTTGCAGTTGGCGATACAAACATTGGTGGTGTTCATATTGCGGTCGATGATCCATGTCACTTTACCATGAGGTACCTGGATTTTTCTTAGCTCGTCCGCTACGTGCATCAGTTCTGCTAATGGAGCATGGTGAAAGAGATGGACACCTTCTTCAACAGAAAGAAATTCAAAATTGAGTGCTTTGCGGTAGAGCTCGGACAATTCCATGGTGCTGGTGTGATTGAGGCACAAATTTATGACCAGTGGCGCACAAAACGTGGTTTAAGATTGTAAATTCATATAGTGCGTTATATACTTGCCATATTTTGCCACCTGATCCTATTCTGTACCGGAGGCCAGCCAGCGGCTGCGCAGGAGTATTTTTCGCAGCCACCATCCAAATTAATCACCAGCTTTCCTTTTCGCCAGTATAGTGGTGGGGTTGTAATGCTGCGCGCTAAGCTTGACAATTATCCCGACTCGTTGAATTTTATCCTTGACACCGGCAGTGGGGGTATTTCCCTTGATTCCACCACTGTACAGGAGTTGAAGATCCCGACAGTGGCCAGCGACCGCACGATCAGGGGAATAGCCGGATTAAAAACGGTCCGTTTTGCCAACAACCATACGCTGTATTTTCCCGGCTTGCAGGTGGACAGCCTCAATTTTCATATCAATGATTATGATATCCTTACAAGTGTTTATGGGGAGAGGATCGATGGTATTATAGGATATAGTTTCCTATCCAGATATATTGTAAAAGTTGACTATGATACTACCCGTTTGTTTATTTATTCAAAGGGTTATATGAAATATCCGAAAGGCGGGCACCTGATAAAGCCAACTTTGGCAACTATACCAGTGGTGACCAATCGCCTGAAGGAAGAAAGGGATGTCACTTCGAGGTTTTTTTTTGATACGGGAGCAGGACTCTGCCTGCTATTCACGGAAGACTTTGTAAATGACAGTAGTCTTTTCAGCAAGAAAAAGAGGGTGCTGACAACACAGGCGGAGGGCCTGGGCGGTAAGACCACCATGAAATTAACAACCCTTAAGGAATTCAGGATCGGACCTTACCGGTTTAGAAAGATCCCCACTTTTATTTTCGAAGACGAGTTCAATGTCACCTCCTATCCCTACCTGGGAGGGTTGATCGGTAATGACCTGCTTCGGCGGTTCAATGTGATCCTCAATTATGAAAGACGCGATATCTACCTGATGCCCAACAAGCATTTCCGCGAGCCCTTTGATTATGCGTATACCGGACTGGGCTTCTATTACATCGATGGCCAGGTGACGGTGACGGATATTATGAAAGGCTCTCCTGCTGAGGCGGCGGGTTTTATGGAAGGGGATATCATTATTGCCATTGAGAATAATATGTCGAGAAATATCCAGGTATATCGTAATATGTTACAGCAGCCGGGTGTTCGCCTTAAATTCCTGGTAGTTCGCAAGAAGGATGGCGATCTCGAGGAGCTCTTTATGCGGGTAGGTAATATTTTGAAGAAGAAGTGAGCCCGTTCCCCTGTAAATTTGCAGTCGCGCTTCAAACAGCGCATCATTAGAATATGATCCAGTTTTCAAGATTTGTATTGCCTAACGGATTAAAGGTATTGGTGCATGAAGACCCCTCTACTCCAATGGCGGTGCTGAACGTTTTATATGATGTTGGTTCAAGGGATGAGGATCCTTCCAAAACCGGTTTTGCACATTTATTCGAACACCTGATGTTTGGCGGCAGTATTAATGTTGCCGAGTATGATGATGAGTTGCAGAAGGCTGGTGGTGAGAACAATGCTTATACTACAAATGATCTCACCAATTATTATTGCCAGTTGCCTGCGGCAAATATTGAAACAGCTTTCTGGCTGGAGAGTGATCGGATGCTTAGCCTGGCTTTCAGTAAGAAGAGCCTGGATGTGCAACGCAAAGTAGTATGTGAAGAGTTCAAGGAACACTATATCAATAAGCCTTATGGTGATGTGTGGTTCAAGATGCGCGAGATGGCCTATGAGCAGCATCCCTATAAATGGATGACGATCGGGAAAGAACTAAAACATATAGAGCAGGCAAGTCTCGATGATGTGAAACAGTTTTTCTTCAAGCACTATACCCCTGCTAACGCGATACTTGTTGTTGCAGGTAATATTGTAACCGAGCAGGTTTATGAGCTTGCGGTGAAATGGTTTGGCGATATACCCCCCGGCCAAAGATATGAGCGCAATGTTCCGGTTGAACCCGAGCAGCGCGAGGCGCGTCGAATGGATATAACCGCAGAAGTGCCTGTGGATGCATTTTTAAAGACCTGGCATATGCCTTCAAGAATGGATCCAAGATATTACCCTGTTGACCTGATCACAGATATTCTTGGAAGCGGGGCATCATCGCGATTGTACCAGTCGCTTGTTAAAGAGCAGCAGCTTTTCACTAATGTGGACTGTTATCATTTCGGGTCATCGGATGCGGGATTGCTTTGCATTGATGGCAAGCTGGTAAAAGGGGTAGCACCCGAGAAAGCAGAGGCGGCCGTAATGGAACAACTGCAGAAACTGCAGCAGGAGGGAGTTACCGTTGCAGAACTGGAGAAAGTGAAGAACAAGACAGAAAGTACGATGGCGTTCGAAGACATGACGGTAATGAACCGGGCTGCGAGTCTTGCCTATTATGAATTATTGGGAGATGCCAACCTGATGAATACAGAGTTAGAGCAATACTTTGCGGTAACAGCCGATGACATTCTGCAGGAGAGCAGGAAAATATTTGAAGAAACCAATAGCCATACATTGTATTACAGGGCAAAGGGATGATTTGGAGAGATGGAGAGATGGAGGGATGGAGAGAGAGAATTTAGAAGTTTAAAACAAGAAAATGATCAATCGCAAAATAGCACCGCCGATAAAAGATGCCGTAGAATTTGACCTCCGGTTAAAGCCTTATGATAAATATGTGTTACGTAATGGCGTGGAAGTATATGCAGTGAACGCAGGTGCAGAAGAAGTGATACAGGTTGAGTGGGTATTCTGGGCCGGCAACTGGTATGAGGAACAGAACCTTGTTGCTCCTGCCACCAACTTCCTCCTTAAAAACGGAACAAGTAAGAAAACTGCATTTGAGATCAATGAGCATTTTGATTATTATGGTGCTGCGCTTAGTCGGGCCTGTTATAATGAAACGGCTACTATCAACCTGCATAGTTTAACCCGGCATCTCGACAAGTTATTACCTGTTGTAAGGGAACTCGTAACAGATGCTGTTTTCCCCCAGGAAGAACTTGCCTTATACCAGCAGAACAACCGTCAGCGGCTGGAGGTTAACCTGAAGAAAAATGATTTTGTAGCAAATCGACTGATTGATGAATATCTCTTCGGCTTCCAGCATCCCTATGGAAGGTATAGTCGCTTTGAAGACCTCGCAGCATTAGACCGTAATTCGCTGCAGGCCTTTTATGACAAGTATTATAAGAATGGCAAATGCATCATTTTTGTTGCGGGCCGCCTTCCCCCGAATATATTTGAGCAGCTGGATGCAAGTTTCGGAGATCTTCCCCTGCATAATAATGAAACGCTGAAACGTTTACATACCACCCAGCCAGCTGAAGAAAAAAAGTATCGCATCATCAATGACCCCAACGGCGTACAGGGTGCAATCCGATTGGCCAGGGATTTCCCTAACCGACATCATCCGGATTTCTTTGGTGTACAGGTTTTGAATGCTTTGTTTGGAGGTTTTTTTGGTGCAAGGCTGATGAATAATATCCGGGAGGACAAAGGTTATACATATGGCATCTACAGTTATCTGCAAAACCATATCCAACGGGGCGCATGGATGGTTTCTACTGAAGCAGGCCGGGACGTATCAGAAGCAACCATCACAGAAGTATATAAAGAGATGGAATTGTTGCGAAATGAACTGGTAGATGAAGATGAACTGATGCTGGTGCGCAATTACCTTATGGGTACTATACTGGGTGACCTGGATGGTCCATTCCATATTATTGGAAGATGGAAGAATATTATTCTTAATGATCTTGATGAAAGTTTTTTCTATAAAACCATTGAGACCATCAAAACCATTCCTGCTACTGAGCTGCAGGTATTAGCCAACAAATATCTTGATCCAAAGGATTTTTATGAGCTGGTGGTGGTTTAGGGTGTAACTTGTTATTATCTAAACATCATTATATGAAGCGAATACATCTGTTGATTTTCATGCTTGCAATGATGGCCTTCTCTATTGCATGCTCTTCAGGCAAACAGGCGGCCAGTGCGTTGTCGGAAGCAGAGGTGAAGGAAATGCTTGAAGCACAGAACTACCGATTCAATGCACGCTATGTACAACCTGCGGGAGGCCGTTCCCGGATCATAACGGGCACATACACGCTGGATGTTACAAAGGATAAGGTAGAGGCAGATCTACCCTATTTCGGCCGCGCCTACCAGGCACCTATAGGTAGTGGTGATGTGGGAATGAAATTCAAAACAACAGACTTCAATTATACAACTGAAACAGGAAAACGGGGAAGCAGTAAAATAATCATAAAGCCAAAAGACGCCAGTGCCAATGATATCCAGGATATATACCTGACTGTTTTTCCAAATGGATCAGCTGACCTGCGCATTGTTTCCATTAGCCGGCAGGCTATTTCATATATAGGAGAACTGTCCTCCATTCCTATTGTGAAATGAATGTTATTTAAGCCTTAACTTAGGCAAAACAACCACCATGAATTTTCTGATTCGCCTGCTGATTACAGCCATCGTAGCATTCGGATTATCCTACTTGTTGCCTGGCATACAGATGGATTCGTTTGTTACCGCAATTATACTTGCCATTGTTCTCGCCATTCTCAACACATTGATAAAACCCTTGCTGGTATTACTTACGCTTCCTATTACCATTATAACGCTGGGTATATTTCTGCTCGTTATCAATGCGCTGATCATTCTCCTGGCCGATAAACTGGTTGACGGATTTCATACCGATGGCTTCTGGACAGCCTTGCTCTTCAGCATTGTTCTTTCTGTAACAACGTCACTTATTACTTCCGTGAGCACCAAAGACTGATCATTATCATGATTTTTGATAGAAAGGATCTCAGCAACGATACACTTGTCCGCTTTTATAAGAGCATTCTGTTTCCCCGGATGATCGAAGAGAAAATGCTTTTATTGCTTCGACAGGGTAAGATCAGCAAATGGTTCAGTGGCATTGGGCAGGAAGCTATTTCTGTTGGAGCCACACTTGCCCTCCAGCCTGATGAATGGATAATGCCGCTGCATAGAAACCTTGGTGTTTTCACTACCCGCAATATGCCATTGGCTAAACTCTTCATGCAATGGCAGGGAAACAAAGAGGGTTATAGCAAAGGCAGGGAGCGGAGTTTTCATTTTGGCAGCAGGGCACATCATATCTGTGGAATGATCTCTCATCTTGGCCCACAATTGGCCATCGCTGATGGCGTTGCACTTTCCTATAAGTTAAGAGAGCAGGCGAAGGTGAGTCTCGCTTTTACTGGAGACGGCGGAACAAGTGAAGGTGATTTCCACGAGGCATTGAACGTAGCTGCTGTATGGGACCTGCCGGTAATTTTTATAATTGAGAATAATGGTTATGGATTAAGTACGCCGGTGAATGAGCAATATAAATGTGAGAGCCTGGTAAGTCGTGCAAAAGGTTATGGTATGGAAGGAGTTCGTATTGATGGTAATAACCTGTTGGAAGTATATGATACCATCTCCGGAATTCGTGATTATTGTATCCGTGAACAGAAACCTTACCTGGTTGAGTGCATGACCTTCCGTATGCGTGGGCATGAGGAAGCAAGTGGAACAAAGTATGTTCCGCCCCATTTGTTTGAAGAATGGGCATCGCGTGACCCTGTGAAGAAGTTTGAAGAGTGGATGATATTGCAGAATATCCTCACCTATTCAGCCATCGAATCCATGAAAGCCGAAATCAAAGATTCTATCGATAAGGAGCTGGCAACAGCAGCATCTTCACCGGTTTTGATTCCTGATGAGGCAGAAGAACTGAGGGATGTTTATTCGGATGAAAGGATAGATAATGAAGAGCAAGCAGCAAAAGTTAGTCAACTCCCCGGAGAAGAGAAGGATTCAAAGGACCTGCGTTTTATTGATGCCATAAAAGAAGGATTGTATTTATCCATGAAACGCCATGAGAATCTGGTGCTGATGGGGCAGGATATTGCTGAATATGGTGGTGCATTCAAAATCACGGATGGTTTTGTACATGAATTTGGTAAGGCCAGGGTAAGAAATACACCCCTTTGTGAAAGCGCCATCCTCGGTACTGCATTGGGATTATCACTGGAAGGCTATAAGAGTATGGTGGAGATGCAGTTTGCTGATTTCGTGAGCGTAGGATTAAACCAGATCGTTAATAATTTTGCCAAGTTACATTATCGCTGGGGACAACATGCCGATGTGGTAGTCAGGATGCCCACCGGTGCGGGAGTGGGTGCAGGTCCCTTTCATAGCCAGAGCAATGAAGCCTGGTTCGTTCATACACCCGGATTAAAGGTGGTATATCCTTCCACCCCGGAAGACGCTAAAGGTTTGATGATCGCCGCTATTAATGATCCCAATCCCGTTATGTTCTTTGAACATAAAGTATTGTACAGGAGTATCAGCGGACCAGTACCTGCCGGTTATTATGAAACACCCATTGGAAAAGCAAGGCTTGTACAGGAAGGAACGGATCTAAGCATCATCACTTATGGTGCGGGTGTTCATTGGGCCATGGACTATGCACTGCAGCATCCTGCAGTAAGTTTGGATATACTTGATCTGCGCACACTATTGCCACTGGATTATGACGCCATATCAGATTCGGTTAGTCGTACAGGTAAGGTGGTCATTCTACATGAAGACACACTAACAGGTGGCATTGGAGGTGAGATCAGTGCCTGGATAAGTGAGCATTGTTTTGAACAACTAGATGCACCCGTTATGCGCTGCGCCTCACTGGATACGCCAGTGCCTTTCAACCTGGAGCTGGAAAAAACATTCCTTGCAAAATCGCGGCTGGGTAAGGTGGTTGAAAAGTTGCTGAATTATTAACCCTCTAAAGTTTCACCTGGAACAGGAATATCTGTCTCCGTTTCAATTACAGACGGTTCGGCAATTGGTAAAGGCGCCCGTTCCCCGATCTGCTGACGCCACATGGCATAATATAATCCCTTTTGTTCCAGCAATTCTGAATGGCGTCCCTGTTCAGTGATCCGGCCTTTTTCAAGTACGAAGATTGTATCGGCATGCATGATGGTAGACAGCCGATGTGCAATAAGGATTGTCATCTGCTTTTTCTCCGCAGATATTTCGCGGATGGTTGCTGTGATCTCCTCTTCGGTTATGGAATCGAGTGCGGAGGTGGCCTCATCAAAGATGAGCAGGCGTGGTTCTCTAAGCAATGCACGCGCAATGGCAAGCCTTTGTTTCTCCCCGCCGGAAACCCTTTTGCCCCCTTCACCCAGTACCGAACTGAGCCCCCTTTCTGTATTGGTGATGAGGTTAGTGCAGGAAGCTTTATCCATAGCAGCAAGTATCTGCTCATCAGTTGCATCAGGTTTTACAAAGAGCATATTGTCGCGGATGGTTCCTGAAAACATTTGTGTTTCCTGCGTAACGAATCCAAGTTGACGCCTTACCCTGTTATAGCGTATATTCCTCACCGATATATCATCAATCCTGATATCTCCTTCAACCGGTGAGTATAATCCCACCAGCAATTTAACAAGTGTTGATTTCCCCGAGCCGGAGGGGCCTACAAATGCAATGGTTTCACCCAGTTTGATGGAGAAGGAAATATTTTCCACCGCATTCTGGGAAGCATTTTTGTGTCGGAAGGTTACGTTTTCGAAGCGGAGGCTTTCCATGGCCTCAACATCGATGGGTTCTTCCGGCCTGTATTCCGGCTCCTTCATCATAAGGTTATTGAACACCTGGAGCGAAGCTTCGGCTTCACGGTATTGAAGTATAATATTACCCAGGTCCTGCAAAGGGCCGATTATACCAGTGGAGATGAATTGCATGGATATCAGTTCTCCTGTTGTGAGAACATTCCGGAAGATCAGCCATAGGAGTATAAAGAGAATGGACTGTTTAAGCAGATTCAATGTAGTGCCTTGCAGGAAAGATAATGTCCGCACTTTCCTCGTTTTTTCCATTTCCAGATCAAAGATTCGTTGTGTCTTTTCACGGAGCCGACGGATCTCTGAATAGGTGAGTCCAAGGCTTTTCACCAGCTCAATATTGCGGAGCGATTCTGTGATACTTCCACTCATCATATTGGTCTGTTTCACCACTGCCCGCTGGATGGTTTTAATTTTTCGGCTAAGCAGGCTCGTGAGCCCTCCTAATAATACCACACCTATAAGAAAAACCGGAATAAGAGCCCAGTGTTTTGTAATGGCATACCAGATCAGAAAGGCAATACCTACAAAAGAAGAGAACAGGATGTTGATGAAGGAATTAATGAAACGTTCTGTGTCATTGCGCACCTTCTGAAGTTTGGAAAGTGTTTCGCCACTGCTCTGGTCTTCGAAGCCCTGGTAAGGTAATCTGAGTGTTTGGCGAAGGCCATCATTGAAGATCTGCATCCCGAACTTCTGCACTACCAGTCTTACCACATAATCCTTGAAGGTAGAAGCTATCCTCGCGAGCAGCGCCACCCCTACAGCAATCACCAGCAGCCAGGTAACACCACTGATCCTTTCCTTTTCCGGAAGATTAGCGGGATTGAGGGCATAGGTGTCGATCACTTTACCAAAGATGATAGGATCATAAAGCGATAGGATCTGGGCTATAGCCGCAAGACCCAGTGCCAAAAACACCCAACCCCTGTAAGGCTTGAGATATGTCCATAATATTTTCATGATGCGGGACCAGCTTTTCTAAACAGGCGGATAAAGTTGCCACCTAATATTTTTCGGATGTCTTTTTTTGAATAACCTCTTACCAGAAGGGCAGAAGTTATCAATGGCATGTCCTCCACACCATCAAGATCCTGAGGTGCAGAATCTATGCCATCAAAATCAGACCCTAATCCCACATGATCTACACCCACCAGTTTTACGATATGATCAAGGTGTTCCATCAATACGTTCATGGAAGGGCGTAGTTCTTCTGCTTCAGCGGGGAATAATTTACTGATCTCCTCATCAACCTGATATGACGGAAGGTTAAGGGCTTTAAGTGAATCCAATTGTTTTTTATGCCTTTGCTGGAATGCATCCTTGTTCCTGTTATAGTTGCTATCTAAGAAACCGCTGTAAAAATTCAAGTGAATTACACCTCCGTTCCGGGCGATTGCTTTGATCTGCTCATCAGTGAGGTTACGTGGAACAGGACAAAGCGCATGTACGCAACTGTGAGATACGATCACCGGTCTGGTGGTAGTTTCAAGAGCATCATAGAAAGTTCTGATACCCACATGGCTGAGGTCCACCATCATTCCCAGTTCATTCATACGGCCAATTACCTGTCGACCGAAATCTGTCAGTCCTTTTTGTGTTATAGTAGTTGGTTTGCCCGCATCAAGATTGGTTTCATCCCACGCAGAGCTGGCCCATGAAGTTGAATTGTTCCAGGTGAGGGTGAGGTACCGGGCTCCCCTGTTGAAGAGGCTATCAAGGTATTGGAGGTTGTCTTCAATCATATGGCCGCCTTCCACTCCTTTCATAACACCGAGTTTTTTTGCCCTCACCGCTTCCCGGAGCTCGCGACTATTATTAACTGCAACCAGTTTCGACGGATTGCGGGCAACGATAGCATCGAGAGAATCAATTTCCCGCAGGGCCATTTTGAAGGCTGTACCCTTGCCATATCTTTCATCACAAAAGATCGAGAAGATCTGGATGTCAACCCCTCCCTTATGAAAACGTGCTATATCACTATGGGTTTTGCCTGAAAGGTCATCTTCGATATTAAGTCCCTTTAATGTTGCGGAACTCAAAACATCGTTGTGGGTATCGACCACAATGCTTTTTTCGTGAAAATTCTTTTGGGCAATTACTTGAATTGTACAATATGAAAAAAGAGCTGCTATCCAATATTTTTTAGATGGGATCATATGGGTGATTGTACTTCAATTTACCTAATTCAAATGATGGAGAACAACATGAAGGGCGCATAGTTCATGTTGATCAATGACGCAGATCAGTTTTTTTGGTATGTATAAGCACTACATTCATAATTAAATCAACTGGTAATGTGGAAAAAGCTGTTGGCTGTATGCCTGGCCTGTTTAGGCATTGCGGTCGTAATAGCCCTCCTGTTCCGATTATTTAAATAAAAAAAGCAGCATGAAAAAGAACATGGGAAACACGGATCGCATCATCCGCCTGGTGTTGGCAGGAGCATTTGCATACCTGTATTTTGCAGGCATCGTCACCGGTACCTGGGGTATAGTATTGCTTGTACTTGGGGTGGTATTTGTGCTCACAAGCCTGGTTGGATTTTGCCCCCTTTACACCCTCGTTGGCATGAATACCTGCGGTACACGTAAGGTATAGTCACTCACTGCCTTTGTCGCCCACAAACCATTGTTCCTTGTTACGGAAAAGAACATTGAAAGTGGTTAGTGAGCCATAGATGCGGGTGATATATTGTTGCAGGTTCACCTTGTCTTCATCGCTCAATATTTTGTGGGCGTTGATCTGCTGTTCCATGACCCTAAGCCGGTCGCGGAGCATAACGATCTTGTGAAAGAAAACATCAATAGGAATATCTTTTGGCTTGAGTGAGTTGTCACCGGGCTGAAGTACCATTGTGCCTCCTTTCCATCTGTCACCAAGTGGAACCATTTCTCCAACGCCATTCCATAACCGAAGTATTTTAAGAAGGGATCGCTCCACTTCTGAGTGGGTCTCTATTTCCTCCGACACATTTTCCGGAATTATCTCTTCAAGATGTGGATCATTCTTATCTATTTCTTTAATTCCATGATGAATAAAGGAGATAAGATAGGTCGCATAGCGGATGCCTACAATAACACCTGGCCCTTGCTGGGTATGCTGCAACCGTGTTCCGATGCCGAGAGTCAATTGGTCCATAGTAGAAAGGATGGTTTATTAATGAAGGTCGGAAATGTCTACCACTCTTCGCGGCGGCCATAAATTTTTCCGCCCATGGCTTTGATTCTTTTGTACTGCTCCCCCGCCTTTTTCATGTACTCTAGCAATTCGTATTCAGAGGCTTCTGTTACAAAATCGTAAGGAGGAGAATAATACCTGGTAAAGGTGTCTATATCAGTACCCATCAATCCCGTCACTTTTCGGATCTTGGCTCTTGAGAAGCGGTACTCCACATATTTATCCTGTTCCTCCCGCAATAACCTCTGCTGGAAAGAGGCTATGCTTCGTGTGCGGCGGAATCGAAACACATTTATCAATTGTTCAAGATCCAGTCCCACCCCGAAATTACCAGAGGCAGGAGCGGAGGAACTTAGCCCCAGTCCGGGTTTCTTGAAATCGAAAACCTTGGCATAGTCCTGCCGGTTTTGCATGGAATCCTGTCTGTAGTCGCGTGGCATTACCCTGATCTCCTTCAGGGTGGTAACATTTACATGAAGGGCTATGTCAAACTGGTGAACAGCAGGGATCGTGTTGACAGCATATTTAGGCGTGGGCTTACCTAGGTAGGAGAAGTAAAGAGAATCATCTTCGGCTACCACTATAGAATATCGCCCCAATGAATCAGTTGTGGTACCCCTTCCCTTTGTGCTTAGAACACTTACGGAGCGCAGGGGGAAGGTCCTGTTCATTTCAAACACGGTACCGCTCACCCGAACCTGTGCCTGCATGGGACTGAAAGCCGCCATCAGAATGATAAACAGGGTTATGCGGAAGAAGGGTCTCATGATTGGGTTTACAACAGTACGACCAATTAGCGGTACTCCAAACAGCGTTAATGATTTTTAACGAGTTGTGAAAGAATAGCCTCTTCTACCACCTGTGGGAAATGCGCATGTTCAAGGGCATGTATTTTTTCAGCAAGGGTTTCGGGGGTATCGCCATCTTCCACCGGGCAGGTGGCCTGGAAAATAGTGGCTCCATGGTCGTATTGTTCATCAACGTAGTGGATGGTAATGCCTGATTCTTTCTCACCTGCCGCTATCACGGCTTCATGTACAAATTTTCCATACATGCCCTTGCCACCATATTTAGGTAGCAGGGCGGGGTGGATATTGATCATGCGCGAGGGGTAGGCTGCTACAAGTGCCGGTGGTATCTTCCAGAGAAATCCAGCCAGAATAATAAAGTCGATCCCAATCTCCCTCAACAAAGGAATATAGGAATGACCGCGAAAGAACTCTTCCTTTTCAATCAGGAAAGTGGGAACGCCAAAGTCTTTCGCTACGTCAAGTACTCCCGCCGCAGGTTTGTTACTGACAACGAGCGCCACTTTTATGCCGGGATGGTTGCTGAAGTGTTCCAGGATCTTTCGTGCATTGGTACCTGTGCCTGAAGCAAAAATAGCCAGGTTAACGGGGGAAGATTTTTCGGTTGATGAGGGAGCCTGGGTGGAGGGGGAGTTTAAGTTTGGAGAAACAGGCAGGCTTTTTTGCTTACCGGTAAATCGGGCAGCTATACGGGCCAGGTAGTTTCTGAAAAAGACAAATTGCCCCATGGGTATGCTTACCAGAATAACCATTAGTGGCCAGATAAGCGTCATCACTATAATATATATAATGACCCATACTATCCCATCAACTGGTATGAGGTTCATTATTCTTCGGCCTATCATTCCGGTTAGGGTGCCACCCAGGGCAAAGGTCAGGAGGATGATGAATAGCTGGACAGGGCCCACCTTCCACTTCTCTTGAAATTTTTGAAACATGCCGCAAACTAAGTAGAAATGTTTGAACAAAACTGTTTACGGATGATAGTAAATGACTATCTGTATAATTGCACAATTCGCTGAAATGCAAGCCCTATGCGGCTAAAAAAAAAAGAGGGATGTTGATATATTGTCAATAACGTGTCATATTTTTGCCACCGAATCGCAGCATTTTAACATTACCAACGACATTTCCAGCTTATGATAGCCTATAGATCGATTGTGAAGAAAATAATTCTCTCTGTACTTCTTCTCACTGTTGTTTGTTTTGATAAGCAAGTTTTGGCCCAGGATGGTAAAGCGCTGTTTCAGCAGAACTGTGCTTCCTGTCACGCGGTTTCAAAAGACCTGACCGGACCTAAACTGGCTGGTATTGAAGAACGCGTTCCCGACAAGAAGCTGCTTTATGCCTGGATCAGGAACAACCAGGCGGTATTGGCAACCGGTAATAAATACTTCACTGACCTCTATAACCAGTGGAACAAAACAGCGATGAACCTGTATCCCAATCTTACTGATGAGGAAATCGCAGCAATTATTACCCACGTAAACACGGAAGCTGCAAAGGCTACCGCTAAGCCTGCTCCAGGTGATGGCAGTGCCGCAACGCAGGCCCAGCAATCGGATAACAGCCTTCTTTTCGGAATCCTCACACTGATCCTGGCAATCATTGTATTGGTATTGATGCAGGTGAATTCAAACCTGAAGCGGCTTAGTGATGAGAAGGATGGAATACCATCTTATGAGCCAGTTCCTTTCTACAGGAATAAAGCGTACATCGCCCTGTTTGCAGTAATTCTGTTTATTGTAGGCGGTTATTATACCATTCAGGGTGCTATTGGACTGGGCAGGTCAAAAGACTACCAGCCCGAGCAGCCAATTTATTACTCGCATAAAGTGCATGCCGGTACAAACCAGATCAACTGCTTATACTGCCATGGTGGAGCACAGCAAGGCAAGCATGCCAATATCCCATCCCTCAATACTTGTATGAACTGTCATATGGCAATCAACGAGTATGCAGGAGAGAAACTCTATCGCGAGGATGGCACTGAAGTGAATGGTACAGAAGAGATTAAAAAATTGTATTCTTACACTGGTTGGGATCCTGACCAGAAAAAATATGTAAACGAGCCCAAACCAATTGAATGGGTAAAGATCCACAACCTTCCAGATCATGTTTATTTCAACCACGCCCAGCACGTAACAGCAGGGAAAGTGGCCTGCCAGACATGTCATGGTGAGGTTCAGGAAATGGGCGAAGTTTATCAGTTCACAGACCTTAGTATGGGTTGGTGTGTTAACTGTCACCGCGAAACCAAAGTGCAGTTCACCGACAACAAATTCTACAGCATTTACGAGAAGTTCCACAATGATCTTAAGAACGGAAGCATGGACAGTGTTACTGTTGAGAGCATTGGCGGTACAGAATGTCAGAAATGTCATTATTAAGAGCATTGCAATAAACCATTTTTCATCACCAAAAAATCAGAGCCCCTTCAGGGGTTTGGGTATATGGAGCAAAAAAAGTACTGGCAAAGTTTCGGTGAGTTAAATAACTCAGAAGCCCATCAAAAGAGCGCACAGGACGAATTCAGGGAAGAATTACCCTTTGAGAGTTTTGATGCTGAAGGCTTAGGAGATGCTAAGACTCCCCGTCGCGACTTCCTTAAATACGTGGGTTTCAGCACTGCCGCTGCAGCATTGGCAGCCAGTTGTGAAATGCCTGTAAAGAAAGCGATCCCTTTTGTGAATCGTCCTGTGGACATCACTCCGGGTATCCCTAATTACTACGCAACCACCTATGTTTCAGGAGGTGATGCTATTCCTGTTGTGGCCAAAGTGAGAGATGGTCGTCCAATCAAGATCGAAGGCAATGAATTGAGCAGCTGGACCAAAGGGGGTACATCAGCGCAGGTACAGGCATCTGTACTGGATTTGTATGATACAGCACGTCTGCGTTTTCCCATGGCCAATGGCAAAGAAGTAAGTACTCTTGATGCTTTTGATAAAATGGTAGGGGAGGCAATGGCTTCACTAGGTTCTGCTCCAGTAGTATTGCTTACAAGTACAGTGAATTCTCCCTCTTCAAAACAGGTCGTAACTGAATTTCTCGCTAAGTATCCGGGTGGTCGTCATGTACAATATGATGCAATTTCCTACAGCGGTATGCTGCTTGCTAACGAAGCATCTTATGGAAGACGAGCTATCCCTTCTTATAATTTCGATACGGCAAAAGTGATTGTGAGCCTGGGTGCCGACTTCCTGGGAACATGGCTCAATCCTGTTGAATTTGCACGTGCCTATACAAAAGGTCGCAAAATCGATGAGAAGAATATCTCCATGAGCAAGCATTACCAGTTTGAAGGTATGCTTAGCATGACAGGCGCCAATGCCGATGAGCGCTTCACACATCGCCCTTCCGAAACAGGTGCCGTTGCTGCTTCCATCCTTGCTTTACTTAATGGTGGAGCTGTTTCTGGTGTAACAGGAGATAAGCTGAAGCAGGGTATTGCAAAGGTTGCAAAAGATCTTGCAGCTAATCGCGGACAGGCCCTGGTTGTAAGTGGCAGTAATGATGTGAATGTTCAGGTAATTGTAAATGCCATCAATGAGGCCATCGGCGCAAACGGCACTACCATTAATTGGGGCGCTCCCATGCAGAATAAGGCAGGGATCGATTCTGAGATGGCTACACTGGTAAACGAAATGAATGCAGGTACCGTTGGTGCTGTTATTATTTATGACGTGAACCCAGCATATGATTATTATGATGCGGCTAAATTCATCAGTGGATTAAAGAAAGTTCGTGTTTCTGTTTCCTTCAATGAGAAGATGGATGAAACAACTGAACTCTGTAAATATATTCTACCATCCAACCATTACCTCGAAAGCTGGGGTGATGCGGAACCGAAGGCTGGTTATATCAGTCTGATGCAGCCAACCATCTCTCCTTTATTCAAAACAAGGCAGTGGCAGGATAGCCTGCTGAAGTGGTCAGGAAATGCAACTACCTATGCCGATTACCATAAAAATTTCTGGACCACGAAGCTTGGCAGTAACGAGACCTACCTGAAAGCAATGCAGGATGGCGTTATTGAACCAGCCACAGCTCCCGCTGGTGCCGGAGGATTCAATGGCGGTGGTGTTGCAGCAGCAGTTACAAGTATTGCAAGTGCAAAAAAGGGTGGTAAAGTAGAAGTTGTTCTTTACCAGAAAGCATCCGTAGGAGATGGCCGTCACGCCAATAACCCATGGCTGCAGGAAATGCCTGACCCCATTACCCGTGCAACATGGGACAACTATGTTATGATGAGCCCGGTTAAAGGAAAGGAACTATTTGATATAGATCTCACCAACAATACCCAGGCCGACCAGTACGAAGCCTTCCCTGAGAAACCCGTTCTCAAGGTTAAAGTGGGAAATAATGCGGAAGTTGAATTGCCTGTACTTCTGATACCTGGTATGCATCCCGATACCATTGCTATCGCAGTAGGTTATGGCCGCAGTGAGAAAATTGGCAGGGCTGCCACGGGTGTAGGTAAAAATGTATTTCAGTTTGCCTCTTTCAATGGAACTACTGTACTTAATTATGCAGATGCCGCCATTGAGAAAACCGCCACAAAATATAAAGTGGCAACCACCCAAACGCACTCTTCCTATGAAGGCCGTCATGAAGTGGTAAAGGAAATTACACTTGATGAATTCAAGAAAAATCCAACCAAGATCCTCGATGGCCGTGCCAAGGAACTTGAGCCATGGGGTGGACTTGAGAATTATGAGAAAGACGGTACCCTATATCCAGTTTTCGATAAGCCGGGGATCAAGTGGGGTATGAATATCGATATGAACAGCTGCTATGGCTGTGGCGCATGTGTAGTGGCTTGTACTGCTGAGAACAACGTATCCGTTGTTGGTAAGCCGGAGGTGCTGCGGGCCCATGATATGCACTGGCTGCGAATCGACCGTTATTTCGCAGGTAATATCAATGATGCGGAAAGTATCCAGACAGTATTCCAGCCGATGCTTTGCCAGCACTGCGACAATGCTCCATGTGAGAACGTTTGTCCGGTTGCGGCTACCAACCACAGTTCAGAAGGGTTGAACCAAATGACCTATAACCGTTGTATCGGAACAAGGTATTGCGCAAACAACTGTCCATATAAAGTTCGCCGTTTCAACTGGGCTGATTACACAGGTGCTGATAGCTTTGGCGATAACATGGATGGCGCCATCGGTTCTAACACCGTCATCAATATGATGAATGATGATCTTACACGTATGGTCCTGAACCCTGATGTAACTGTAAGAAGTCGTGGTGTGATCGAGAAATGTTCTTTCTGTGTTCAGCGTTTGCAGGAAGGTAAACTGGAAGCAAAGAAAGCCGGCCGTCCACTTGAAGATAGGGATGTAAAAACTGCCTGTCAGCAGGCATGTTCCGCTGATGCAATTGTTTTCGGAAACGTCAACAACAAGAATAGTGCAGTTTCAAAGGAGCGTGCTGATAATAAGAATCGCTTATTCTATGTTCTGGAGCAGATCCACGTTTTGCCGAATGTAAGCTACCTTGCAAAAGTGCGTAACACTGATACACTTAGTGTTCATGCAGAACATGCAGCAGAAACCCATGCGGCCCCTGAGGCAGGAAGCAAACCAGAGGCAGCCCACTAATAGTATTAGTCAGAGGTTGAAGGGCAAAAAGCTTCAACCTTATATATAAAGAAGAAGTTTTAAAACCAACAAGCAGAAAGGGTAAAACCTTAAAGCTAAACGCTTATACGATATGGCATCATTAAGATACGAATCGCAGGTAAGGGAACCACTGGTGACAGGCACAAAAACCTATCATGATGTTACGCAAGACATCGTTCGCCCCATAGAGATGAAACCATCTTTTCTATGGAAGGTTGGCTTCACCATTTCTGTACTCTTGTTATTATTCGGGGTGTATTCTGTTTACCGTGAAGTTGTTTATGGTATCGGGGAGTGGAACCTGAATAAGACAATTGGCTGGGGTTGGGATATCACCAACTTCGTATGGTGGGTTGGTATTGGTCACGCAGGAACGCTGATCTCCGCGATCCTCCTCCTGTTCCGCCAGGGATGGCGTACTGGTGTGAACCGTGCAGCTGAAGCGATGACAATTTTTGCGGTTATGTGCGCCGGTCAGTTTCCTATCTTCCACATGGGTCGTGTCTGGATGGCCTTCTTTGTACTGCCTTATCCCAATACCCGCGGACCACTATGGGTGAACTTCAGTTCCCCTCTATTGTGGGACGTATTTGCGATCTCAACTTATTTCACAGTATCCCTTCTTTTCTGGTACTCAGGTCTGTTGCCCGATATCGCAACAGTACGTGACCGTGCCCGTGAGAAATGGAGAAAACATATGTATGGTGTTCTTTCCTTTGGCTGGACAGGTTCTACCAAGCACTGGCAACGTCATGAGGCATTGTCGCTGGTACTAGCCGGACTAAGTACACCTCTTGTACTTTCTGTACACACTATCGTATCCTTTGACTTTGCCACTTCTGTAATCCCGGGATGGCATACCACCATCTTCCCGCCATACTTCGTGGCTGGGGCGATCTTCTCTGGATTTGCGATGGTACAAACGCTACTTATTATAACACGCAAAGTGCTGAACCTGGAAGATTACATCACCATGGAACACATTGAAGTGATGAATAAGGTGATCGTACTTACAGGATCAATTGTAGGTGTTGCCTATATAACCGAGCTCTTCATCTCATGGTATGGTCAGAACGTTTATGAAATGGCTGCCTTCCAGAACCGCTGGGATCTCAGTACACCTTATGGCTGGAGTTACTGGCTCATGATGGGTTGTAACGTTCTTGCACCACAGTTCTTCTGGTTCAGAAAACTAAGAAGGAACCTGCTCTTCACATTCTTCATGAGTATCATTGTTAACGTGGGTATGTGGTTTGAGCGTTTTGTGATCATCGTTACTTCTGTATACAGGGATTATATTCCAAGTAGCTGGAGTACCTATTATGCACCAACTATCTGGGAGGTTGGCTTCTACCTCGGAACCTTCGGATTGTTCTTTACCTGTTTCTTCCTGTTCGCTAAATATTTCCCTGTAATCGCTATTGCAGAGATCAAGCATATATTGAAAAAGAATGGTGAGAGCTTTAAGGAAAATATGGTTGAAGAAGAAAGGGCGACACCAGAGAAATTTGCGCATGAGCATGCTCACTAAGAGAAGGTAAGTTCAAAGACATTAACAACGAATTTTTACAAGATGGCAATAAAGAAATTTGTAGTAGGCAGTTTCGATGACGAAGCGGTTCTGTTTCCTGCGGTGAAGAAAGTTCGCAAGGCAGGATATAAGATCCATGACGTATATACGCCTTTCCCTATCCATGGCCTCGACCAGGTGATGGGCCTCCGGGATACCAGCCTGCATACAGCGGGATTCATCTATGGCATTACAGGAACAGCAACAGCCCTGTCTTTCATGGGATGGGTATTCACGCGCGACTGGCCATTGAATATTGGAGGTAAACCCAATTTCCCTCTGCCAGCATTCATTCCCATTACTTTCGAATTGACCGTTTTGTTTTCTGCGGTGGGAATGGTGCTTACATTTTGTTATCTCTGCCAACTGGCTCCCTTTGTGAAGAAGCACCATTTCCATGAAAGGGCTACTGATGATCTTTTTGTAATGGTACTTGAGTGCACCAGCCGCACCAATGAAGATGATGCAAAAGCATTTCTTGCCTCAGTAGGAGCAAAGGAAATTAATGTGCAGGTTGCCGAGGCCGACTGGTGGTTGGGTCGCTATGACAAGGATGAGAAGTTGTTTGAGAATAAAGCGGAAAAAAGTTTAGCATAACAAAGAAAGTACTTACCAGAGATGAATAAGATATCAATCATAGCTGTTTGTTTAGGGGCACTGGTCTTTTCTGCATGCAGCGATATAAAGCGCACACCAGGCAAGGCTTATATGCCTGATATGCAATATAGCAGGGCAGTGGAAACCTATTCTGATCCCCGTGAACTGCAGGCCGAAGGCATTAATTATAATGCAAGGCCCGTAGCAGGTACAATTAGTAGAAGTGCAGATGTTATCTATCAGCACCTTGCTGATACCACCGGAGGATATATTACATCTTCCTCCCTTCGGAACCCGCTTCCCTATCTCGATACATTGCAGACTGTTGAGGCTGAAAGGCTTTACCTTATCAACTGTGGTATTTGCCATGGTACCAAGCTCGACGGTAATGGTCCATTGTACAAGGGCGGTGATGGTCCATATGCAGCCAAGCCGGCAACACTCGTTGGCGACCCGATTTATGAAGCAATGTCAGAAGGCACCATGTTTTATTCCATTACCTATGGAAAGAACCTAATGGGATCATATGCTACACACCTTACACCTAAACAGCGTTGGGAAGTGGTTCATTATATCAAGGCAAAACAACGTGAAGCAAAAGGAGAAGCAACACCGGCAACCGCGCCGGCAGATGCAACTGCCCCAGCAACAGATTCAACAGCTACAGCAGCTAAATAACTGATACTGACAACCGAATTGACCAAACGATAAATTATTGAGAATGTCTTTCAGAGAACAGTTTGAAATACCCGCGAAGTACAAGATGTGGTCGATGATCCTCATGGCGGTTGGATTGGTTTCCATCCTCATAGGCTACTTCCTTTATGGTGCGGGTGATGAGCACCAGAATGCACGTTTCTGGGGAGTGTTACTTTACAACAGTGTTTACTTCCTTTTGGTTGTAAACGCCGCGATGTTTTTCATCTGCGCAACAACGCTCGCTATGGGTGGATGGCAATTATCTTTCCGCCGCGTCAGTGAGGCAATATCGGTTGCCGTTATTCCAATCGGAATCATTTCTTTTGTAATCCTGATCGCACTGGTACTGGGTCACCAGCATCATATTTACCATTGGCTTACACCAGGCGATGATAAACTCATACTTGGTAAAAAAGCCTTCCTTAACCCTACATTTTTTATTGTCTGGACTATTCTCACCATTGCCGGTTGGATCCTGCTTGGTGCAAGAATGAGAAAGATCAGCGCTGAACTTGATGAGCGCGGTCCTCTCAATAAAGAAGAAGGTAAACGCTATGTATATAAAACTACTGTATGGGGATCACTCTACCTGGTGTGGTTTGCATTAACAGTGGCATCAACTGTTCCATGGTTATGGTTCATGAGTATCGACGCACACTGGTACAGCACCATGTATAGCTGGTATACTTTCGCTTCATCATTTGTTGCAGGTATTGCCCTGATGACCCTCTTCGTTATTTACCTCAAGAACCATGGATACCTCGAACTGGTAAACCAGGAGCACCTCCATGACCTCGGTAAATTCATGTTTGCATTTTCTATCTTCTGGACATACCTCTGGTTCAGCCAGTTCATGCTGATCTGGTACGCTAACATTCCGGAAGAGACAGTATATTTCAAACACAGGGTGCAGGGACCGTACAGGGGTATTTTCTTCCTTAACCTGATCATCAACTTCCTGGCACCATTGCTGATTCTGATGAGAAGAAGTTCTAAACGCAACTATACGCTTTTGGTATTCATGTCGGTATTGATCCTCTTTGGTCACTGGATCGATTTTTACCAGATGGTGATCGGTAGTATTTCAAAAGATCATGTGGAGCTTAACCTCTTTGATTTTGGTGTGGCAGCGGGTTTCATTGGCCTGATCATGTGGAGTACGGGTAATGCACTTACCAAACGTTCACTGGTGGTAAAAAATCACCCTTTCCTCAAAGAGAGCATAATTCACCATACCTGATTAAGAGGGTTAACTTTAAACAAAAGCTGATAGTACAAGCATTCATTCAAAACTTTGTATAAACACGGTATAAAACATGTCAACTTTATTAATCATAGCGATCCTGTTGTTGGGTTTTATCGTGGTCTTCCAGATCGCAAAAGCCAGCGAGTATGTATCCGTGCTGAAGGGGGAGAAGAAAACCTTTGAGCAGAATAATAAAATCAATGGTTTCCTGTTGCTGGCCTTTCTCATCCTCGGATTGATAGGGGTGTATTGGTGTAATGAACTTTTCAAAGGCAAGATCCTTGGAGAAGCTGCTTCAGACCATGGAGAGAAGATCGATACGATGCTCTATATCACTATAGCCATTACAGGCGTAGTATTCATCATAACGCAGATCCTTCTTTTCTGGTTCTCTTATAAGTACCAGTACTCAGAAAAGAGAAAACCTTATTACTTCCCCCACGATAACAAACTGGAGATCATCTGGACTGTTGTTCCGGCAATCGCCTTAACAGTGCTGGTTGGATTTGGTCTTTTCTATTGGTTCAAGATCACTGGTGATGCTCCGAAAGAGGCTAACGTGATCGAAATAACAGGAAAGCAGTTTGGCTGGATCTACCGCTACCCGGGGAAAGACAAAGTATTCGGTAAGAAATACTATAAGAATATCAACGAAGGTCAACTCAACCAGCTTGGTCTGCTTTGGGAAGACAAGGCTGCACAGGATGATATCGTTACCAACGAAGCCATGTATATGATTGTTGGAAGGCCGGTGAAACTGGTGATCAACAGTCGCGATGTAGTACATGATGTTGGTCTGGTACATTTCCGTATGAAGATGGACGCTGTACCCGGCACACCTACTACTATGTGGTTCACGCCGAAGTATACAACTGCACAGATGAAAGAGAAAACCGGTAATCCTGATTTCGAATATGAGATCTCCTGTGACCAGATGTGTGGTAAGGGTCACTATTCAATGAAGGGTATCGTTAAGGTGGTGGAGCCTGCAGAATACCTGCTCTGGCTGGCTAAGCAGAAGCCTAACTATGTTATGTCAAACCCTCCTGCTGAAACGGCACCCGCCACGCCGGCAGCACCTGCGGCTGACAGCACGGTAACGGCCGCCACAGAAATAAAGAAAACATTATCTAATTAAGATCGTACCGATTTCATAAACTGATTAACATGAGCCAAGAAGTGAATTTGCACGGACAATCAGAGGTGATCACGACCCATGAGGTTCATCATGATGAGCACCATGGCCACCATCACAAGGAAACTTTCATCACCAAATACATCTTCAGCCAGGATCATAAAATGATCGCTAAACAGTTCCTGGTAACTGGTATCATCTGGGCTATTATAGGTGGATTGTTCTCCGTGTTGTTCCGCCTTCAGCTGGGTTATCCCAACGAAACCTTCCCTTTCCTGGAAACAATCCTGGGTAAGTGGGCTGCTGGTGGTAAAATTCAGCCCGAATTCTATTATGCCCTCATAACCATGCACGGAACAGTGCTTGTATTCTTTGTACTGACAGCAGGCCTCAGTGGAACATTTTCCAACTTCCTCATTCCACTTCAGGTAGGTGCAAGAGATATGGCATCCCCCTTCATGAATATGCTGAGTTACTGGTTCTTCTTTGCCGCCAGTGTGCTGATGGTGTCATCCCTTTTTGTTCAGACCGGTCCGGCTAGCGGCGGATGGACTTCCTATCCCCCGCTTAGCGCCCTGGGAGATGCTTCCGAAGGTTCCAAGATCGGTATGGACCTCTGGCTTATCAGTATGGCGCTTTTCGTTGTAAACTCACTACTCGGAAGCCTTAACTATATTTCTACTATCCTGAATATGCGTACCAAGGGAATGAGCATGACCCGCGTTCCGCTTACCATCTGGGCGCTGTTCTTTACCGCCGTACTGGGTGTACTCTCTTTCCCGGTGTTGCTTTCAGGATTTATACTATTGCTATTTGACCGTCACGCAGGAACCAGCTTCTACCTTTCTGATATCTTCCTTGCATCAACCCAGAAAGCGCTGCCCAATGAAGGAGGAAGTGCAATCCTTTACCAGCACTTGTTCTGGTTCCTTGGTCACCCTGAAGTATATATCATCATCCTTCCAACGATGGGACTGGTTTCAGATGTTATGTCGGCCAATGCCCGTAAACCAATTTTCGGTTATATGGCGATGGTAGCTTCCATGTTCGCCATCTGTGTACTCGCATTCCTTGTATGGGCACACCATATGTTTGTAACCGGACTAAACCCATTCCTTGGTTCCGTTTTCGTTCTGCTGACACTGCTTATTGCCGTGCCATCAGCCATCAAGGTGTTCAACTGGCTGACAACATTATGGCGCGGTAACCTGCGGTTTACGCCAGGTATGCTTTTCGCCATCGGTTTTGTAAGCATGTTCATTTCAGGTGGACTTACCGGTATCTTCCTGGGTAACTCAACACTGGATATTCACCTTCACGATACCTATTTCGTAATCGCGCACTTCCATATTGTAATGGGTGTATCTGCATTCTTTGGAATGTTTGCCGGATTATACCATTGGTTCCCCAAGATGTTCGGCCGTTATATGAACAATACCCTGGCCTATATCCATTTCTGGATCACGCTGGTGGGCGCATACCTGATCTTCTGGCCGATGCACTACCAGGGCTTTGCCGGTGTTCCGCGTCGTTACCTCGACTTCAGTGGCTGGGCGTCATTCAACCAGTTTGAAGGATTGAACCGATTCATATCTATAGTAACGATAGTAGTATTCGCCATTCAGTTGCTTTTCGTTTTCAACTTCTTTTATTCCATGTTTAAGGGAAGAAGGGTAACTACCCAGAATCCATGGCAGGCAACAACTTTGGAATGGACCACCCCCATCAATCCGGGTCACGGTAACTGGGAAGGTGAGATTCCTGAAGTTCATCGCTGGGCCTATGATTATGGTAAGGATGGTCGTGATTTCATCCCCCAAACTGAGCCAGTCTCAAAGACTGAAAGCCCTGAGGGTGCTCACTAAAAGGGTCAAATAAAAAATTAGAACAACATAAAATGCCCTGATGTTTTATCGGGGCCTTTTTTTAGAGCAGGGATAGTTTGTTTAATAAAGATTGATGCAGCAGCCAGATCCGGTGAAACGAGTTGAGAAGTACAGTATTAGTACACGGTTGCGTGATTATATGCTGCTGGTGAAGTTCTCTTTGACAATATTGGTGGTGTTTTCAGCAGTGGTCAGTTACCTGCTGGCCCCAAAAATGGTGGAGTTTGACTGGTCCATGATAGGTATACTATTCCTGGCAGGTTTCTTTGTAACAGGAAGTGCTAATACCATCAACCAGGTGGTTGAGAAAGATACCGATGCCCTGATGAAGCGTACTGCTAAAAGGCCTATTGCATCTGGCAGGATGTCGGAAACAGAAGGATGGATCTTTGCAGTATTGAGTGGTGTTGTTGGGGTTGGTTTGCTCTGGTATTATTTCAACGGTTTATCGGCCGGCCTGGCAGCTTTCAGCCTTTTTCTATACGCCTTTATCTATACCCCTTTAAAGAAGGTGAATTCGATATCGGTGCTGGTGGGGGCCTTTCCGGGAGCATTGCCCTGCCTCATTGGTTTTGCAGCAGGGAATGATACGCTCTGGATAGGTGAGCACGGAACAAGAGATCTCGGTGGCTGGGCCATGTTTGCGATACAGTTCTTCTGGCAGTTCCCGCATTTCTGGGCAATTGCATGGATAGCACACCGCGATTATGAGGCTGCAGGTTTTAAGTTGCTGCCATCTGTTGAAGGGCCTACAAAGTATTCAGCGATACAATCGATCATTTATTCAGTATTGCTGATACCGGTTGGATTATTGCCCTATTTCACAGGACTTACCGGTTGGGTGAGCCTGCTTATAGTGCTGATAGCTAACCTGGGGATGGTATACCTGAGTGTGCGGCTTTATTATGATATGGAAGTGAAAGCTGCTCGCCGGGTGATGTTTGGAAGTTATTTTTATTTGATGGTAGTGTTTTTTGCACTGCTAGCCGATAAGATAGGGTAAATAAATACAGTGAGAATGAGTACTAATATAGCTATGGAACAAAGAAAAAGGATACATCCAAGTAAGTTCACCCTTTGGGTGGCAATTGGTAGTATGATAATGATGTTTGCCGGGCTTACAAGTGCCTATGTGGTCAAAAGAAGTATGCCCAGCTGGACCACCTTCGAGATGCCACGCATCTTCTGGTATTCCACTGCGGTAATGGTCATCAGCAGCTTAACCATGATCATGGCACTGAGGGCATTTAAACAGCGTGAAAGGGTAAAGTATCGTTCCTTACTAACGCTAACAGCCATCCTTGGAGTGGCATTTGTTATAATGCAGGTTATTGGCTTCAGCCAGATCTGGGCAACGGGCATCACGTTTGCAGGGTCGGGAGCGGGACAATTCCTTTATATCATTGCCGGTCTTCATGGGATACACGTTTTAGGCGGGGTGATAGCACTGATAATTATGTTTTTTAAAGCATTTAGCACAAGAATGCGAAATTATAATGCCGTACCGGTAGAAGTAATGAGCACATACTGGCATTTTGTAGACTTTTTATGGATCTACCTGCTGGTATTTTTTATGCTAATGCAATAGTTAATTCCGTATATCCGATTAAATTTGCGAACCAATCTTAAACACTGAACATGGCACAAGCAGTACCTGCAGAACAAAAATGGTGGAGTGGCGGTAAAAGTCCCTTCAACGTGGAGTATGGTAAACTGATGATGTGGTATTTCCTTATGAGTGATGCTTTCACCTTTGGTGCATTCCTGATCTCTTATGGCACCATCCGTTTTTCCAGCAATTCATGGCCCGACCCCAATGAAGTTTTCCAATCATTCCCTGGATTAGGTTCAGGCCTACCGTTGATGTTTGTGAGCTTGATGACCTTTATCCTGATCATCAGTTCTGTTACAATGGTATTAGCAGTTCAGGCCGGTCATGCGATGGATAAAAAAGCCGTGGTTAGAAACCTCATACTCACAATTATCGGGGGTATCGCTTTCCTTAGCTGCCAGGCATGGGAATGGACGCATATGTTCCATGAAGGTGCATGGTGGGGTAGCAATCCCTTCCTGAACATAGATGGCACCAAAGCCTCTACCAACTTTACTAACTTCTTCTTTACTATAACAGGCTTTCATGGTTTCCACGTATTCAGCGGGGTTGTCATAAATATCATCATGCTGATCATGACGCTTAATGATGTATTTGAGCGCAGGGGTCATTACCTGATGATAGAAAAAGCCGGACTGTACTGGCACTTTGTAGACCTGGTATGGGTATTTGTATTCACTGTATTTTACCTTGTTTAACCCAATAAAGACAATCATATCATGGATAATATTCACGAACTTCAAGAAGTAACCCATCACCACGAATTTGACCGGGAAGCAGGCCGCAAAGAGGTGATCAGAGTTACCGTGATTCTTTCAGTTATCACCCTGATTGAACTTGCCCTGGGTTTCTGGCTGATGTATATAGACGGTGAATTCTTCCGCTTACTCATCAAAGGTGTTATTTGTGTGCTGATGCTTGCTAAGGCATTTTATATTGTTGCCTATTTTATGCACCTCAAGCATGAGCTGAGAAATATGATCATGACGATCGTGGTTCCTCTTCTACTTTTTGTGTGGTTCCTGGTTGCGTTCCTTTATGATGGAAACTCATATAAGAATCTTAAGAATACATATGATCCTTACCACTATGAACAAAGCAAGACCAAGGCTGAGAAACCTGCCCATGGCGGTGGTGAATCTAAGGATGCCAAGAAGGAAGGCTCAGTTGAATAAGGGCTAATGTTCTTTAACAGAATTGAACCATCCGCCCTGCGGATGGTTTTTTAATAGAATCCAATCATCCATAAATTAAGATCTTGAATAAGAAAGCATTAGTTGGGATATTGATTGCGCTGGTTCTTCCCGTGATCTGTTACTTTATCGTGGATTATTACAGTGTGGGTGCTATTGATATGCCACGTCGTTATTATGTTGATACTATATTAACACGTGTAGACGGAGGAAAGGAAATCACCGACACCGTTTGGCATAAAGTGGCAGATCTCTCGCTTGTTAACCAGTTGGGTGATACGGTTTCTCTCAGCGATGTAAACGGCAAAGTGATCGTGGCTGATTTTTTCTTTACACGCTGCCCTTCCATTTGTCCAACCCTCACCCATAATATGCTGCGCCTTCAGAATACCCTTCAGTTGAAAGAAGTTACCCGGAAAATTGATACCACCTTTGTGCAATTCCTTTCTTTTAGTGTTGATCCTGAACGCGATTCAGTTCCACAGCTAAAGAAGTATGCAGACAAATATGGCGTTAATCATGATGTATGGTGGATGCTTACCGGCGATAAGAAAACCATCTATGATTTCGCTCTCAATGAAGTGAAACTATCCGCATTGGATGGCGAAGGCGTCGATTCAAATTTTATCCATACCGAACGCTTTGTTTTGCTCGATAAAGACCGTGTGGTAAGAGGATATTATAATGGCCTCGACAGTATGGCGATGCAGGATCTTGCCGGCGATATCGTTAAGCTGATGCTCGAAAAAGATAAAAAGAAGAAACGCAAATTATTTGGCAATTAATTGAAATACCATGTTACCGGCACTAATAGAGAAAAATGATAAACAGGCCAGGATATTGATCGGCATAGTTTCCGTTGTAGTTTTTGCAGCGGTGGTGATGCTGGGCAGGGTAGAGTTGAAGGTTGATCTTGGCTTTGACGTGCACCTGTTCGCTAAAATTAATGCAGTGATCAACTCTGTAGTTACTGTATTACTGGTTGCCGGGTTAGTGGCGGTTAAAAAAAGAAAATATTCATTGCATAAAAAGATAATGCTCACCGCAATGGTATTGTCGGCTCTTTTCCTGGTATCCTACATCGGCCATCATCTTTTTGCCGGCGATACAAAATTTGGTGGGCAGGGTTTCATAAGACCTGTTTATTATTTTATCCTTATCACCCATATCATTCTCGCCGCTATCATATTGCCATTTATACTATTCACAGCTTATCGCGCGCTCACAGCAGAATGGCCAGCACATCGGAAACTTGCAAGGATAACCTGGCCTATATGGTTCTATGTTGCATTGACAGGGGTCATAGTATATCTTATGATCAGCCCTTACTACGCTAATGCATGACCGAAGTTTTGTATTTTAATTTAGCATAAATTCACGGGATGACAGTTCGGTCTTCTCCATTTTACGAATTGCAAAAGCTGTACAGGATACTTCTTTATGCCCAGATCGGTCTGGGCATTCTGGGAATTGCTCTCATTCAGTTTAACCTGCTGAAGCCATTTGCCTCCGTTTCGATGGACCGGCTGCTTCAGGTGATCACAGTTATCTATTCCTTTGCAGCAGTTATAGTTGGGATGCAGCTATTCCGCCGCCGGGTTGAATCTATCCGTTCTGATGATAATGCCGTGAGAACAAAACTTGCAGCCTACAAAAGTGCAGCCATGCTTCAGTGGTACCTGCTATTAGGAGCAAGTGTTTTCTGTATGGTATCCTATGTCATAACAGGGAACTGGTCATTTCTTGGGCTGACAATAATGATACTAGCTATTTTCGGCGGACTTAATCCCTTCAAACAAAAGGTGATGCTTCAGTTGAGGTTATCAGACCAGGATGTTGCTGGCATTTAGATCAGCATCAATCGTCCGCCAGTTTGGTTGGGTCCCAGAATCTTTTATTAAAATCCATAACAGTATCGTTCTCTACCATTATCCCCTCTTTCTCGAGGAGTTCCTGCATTTGAGAGGGTGTGGCGAAATGTGCCTTTCCGCTGAGTTGCCCGTTTCTGTTCACTACTCGTTGGGCAGGGATCTTTCGTGAACTGGTGAATGATCCGTTGAGCGCCCAACCGACCATCCGGGCTGATAATCCTGATCCTAAAGCCCTGGCAATGGCCCCGTATGTGGTAACACGACCCCGGGGGATCTGTTCTACAAGATCATATACCTGTTCAAAAAAAGAGCTTTCCGCTTTTCCGGAGGGTAAGACAGTCTTAACCTCCTTCTTTTTCCTGGGCATGTCTCTCTGTTTTTTGGCGGATAAATTGACTTCGGCGGGGCTCTTCCACGTTGTCATAGTTATATGGACAATGCAAACAACCGTTGCCACAGCAAAATCCCTTCTCGAGATGATACTTTTCTGTGAGCACTACAAATCCCTCAGCATTATAATAGAAATCTATTCCTTCAACTAGTTGCTTCTTCATGTTTCTTAACCAATTCCTGCAGCTCATCATCCAGATCCTGCAGCGGCTGTTCCGGTAGCCGGAATGAAATATAATGAATGCGATTGCTTCCCGCTATATCCAGTCCCTCATAATGTGTTTTGATCTTCAATTCAGGAGTGATGCCTTCCCATGAATGTATATCATCATGATGTTCAACCATCTCCAGCCGATGAAGGTCAATGACCATTAAGGTAAATCGGTATAGTACGGGCGAGTCGGTCTTTAAATGAACTAAACCGCCGGGCGACAGAAATTGTTGATACAATCGTAGAAATTTCGGGTGTGTCAGCCGTTTTTTAGCCCTTGACCGCCTTAATTGGGGATCTGGAAATGTTATCCATATTTCGTTGACCTCGTTTTTATGGAAGTAAGTGCCTATCCGGTCAATCTGCGTACGCAGAAAAGCTGAGTTGCTGATATTGGCAGCAATCGAATTTTTAGCACCTACATAGAGCCTGTTTCCCTTTACATCTACGCCAATAAAATTCCGCTCCGGATACATTTCCGCCAAACCAACGGTATATTCTCCTTTCCCACAGGCCAGTTCGAGGGTAATCGGATGATGATTGCCAAAATGTTTATGCCAGTTACCACCCATTCCCTCCGGGTTCTGTAAAACATTGGGAAATCCCTTGATCGCCTCAAACCGCAGTAATTTTTTTTGACCCATGCGCGCAAAGATATGCAGAAGCAAATATTGAAACCGGGTTCATTAAAAGGAGTATAAACCTCGTATTATCCAAATTCTATCCTAGGGTTATCCTAGGGTTATCTTAGGGTTATCCTAGGGTTTTTAGCCTTTAAAAGCCTAGGATAACCCTAGAATAACGCCAGAATAACCCTAAGATGGTAATTAGTTCATTCAACTTTAATACAAGTATTAATAAAAAGGCCGTCTCAAATGAATGAGACGGCCGTCATTTATCTTACAGATGGGCTGGAAATTACCTTTCGAGTATATTGGTATTAGAGGGGATGATATGCAGTAAAGCACCTTTACCCGGGGCTAATGCAGCAATGCGCGAATGACCTTCGATCACCATAAAATCGCCACTTTCCTTATTGGCAAAGCGGGCCAGGATGTTGATCGGTCTTTGCTGATTCTGGATAATGAAATCCTCATCCTCGCACCATGCACTCAGGGTGCCATCAGGGCCCATTTGGATCGTACGGATCATGGTTCTGAGTGGCCGGATAAAACTCTTATCAATCTTTTCTTTGATAGACGCAAATCTGAATACGCCCAGTTTGCTGCTTATCTTGTCCATTTCAATCTTTTTCATGATCGTACAATTTTTATTATCAGTTAATTAGATGAGGATTTGACTATTGTCCGGTTCCTGCTTCCTTTTTAGCGTCTTCAACCATCTTTTCTGTTGCATAGATGGCGAATTCAACACGGCGGTTCTTGGCACGGTTAGCCTCTGAATCATTGGGGAATTTTGGTTGATTTTCACCATACCAGGCTGTCTTGAGTCGGTTCGTTCCTATCTTTTTCGATTCCAGATAGGAAGAAACAGCTTCAGCTCTTTTTTCTGCGAGCTCCATATTGTAGCCAGCTCCTCCTTTAGAATCTGTATGACCTTCAATGAGTATATAGGTATCAGGATACTTGTTAAGGATATTGGCCAGTTCTCCAACTTTCTCTTCAGCTGCAGTGGTCAGATTGGACTGATCGTAACCAAAAAGAACACCAGAGTCGAATGTTACATTGATTCCTTCACCAACCCTTTCGACAGTAGCCCCTGGGATAGTTTCAATTTCTTTAGCCTGCTTATCCATCTGCCTTCCGATGATCCCTCCGGTAACGCCACCAACTGCCGCACCGATGATTGCACCAACTGCGGTGTTCCCTGCAGCCTTACCAACACCAGCTCCAACAGCACCGCCGGCAGCAGCACCTATTACAGCGCCTTTCTGGGTTTTATTCATTGATTTACAACCCGTTGCTATAGAAGCAATGAGGGCTATACCAAGCGTGAACCTTCCCAGGTTCCTGCTTATAGATGTTTGATTGATTGTCATGGGTTTCGATTTTTTAATATTATTCAGGCCTTACTTTACCAATTCCAAAGGTTACGCCAACGTTCAGTCCGAGATTCCTGTTTTTCATATCCAGGTTATCGGCCTTCATTACATCAGAGAAACCATGGTAATAATTGAGGTCCCCTTCTATACTCCATTTAACGTCTGCACCAAATCCAAAACGTGTTTCTGTACTTACAACCAGTGCTAATCCAACGTTTCCAGCCGGCTGGTATTTACTGTTTGGGCTGTTGCTCAGCCAGGTATGGCCAAATCCGGCCGTTGGTCCGAGAGATACATTGTCCTGTGCTTTTACAGTTGTTCCAAGGGTCAGTGCCGCTGTGATGCCTAGAATCGCCGGCCTGATCATCATACTCATTTTCATGTGGTCATTAATTAGTTATACAGGGGTGGGAAAAAAACTATGCCATCCAAACCGCAATTACTCACCGGCTAATAGTCAATATTTTCCCGTTCCCATATTCGTATAAAAGCTATATGGGGATATCCTGACCCGCTATTTAATTGAAAATGAATTATTAAGACAAAAAAAGCCCCTCCTAACAAGAGGGGCTACCTAACAGCTGTAAACACACACATGAGAAAAAATCGTTGGGTCGTAAACAAAAAAATCCCACCATAGGGGCGGGATTTAAGCGAAAAATTGCTGTAGGGGGAGGAGTCGAACCTCCACGAGGCAGTTAGCCGTAGCACAAAGATTAGTGGTCAACCCTGGTCGGCTTTATTACAGTACCGGTTACCCGGAACAGCAATACCAGTCGGCTCTATGCTAAGTTTATCCTGGAATCCCCACCCCCGAGACGAGAGGGCATGTCTGCCAAAGATTTCATCACCCCACAGTATTAAGAACAAAAAAGATATACGGTTGCTGTAGGAGGAGGAGTCGAACCTCCACGGGGTCGTTAGTTTTGCCGAAGCAAGATTTATCCGATTGTCCCCACCCCCGAGACCAGAGGGCATGTCTGCCGAAAAATTTCATCATCCCACAGTGTCTATAAGAACTTCGATAATGCAAACATACAGAGAAATGGGTATTCCTTGCAAATAATTCAATCAATAATTGAAAACTATCGAAATTATCTAAAAATTACTATATTGTGGTAGAAATCATCAAAAACAGTGACCGAAAATGGCGGTGAAATTAAATTTAGATAAACTGGATTACCAGATCATCCATGAGATGATGGAGAATGCGGAGACATCTTATGCAGATCTCGGTAAGAAGCTCTTTGTTTCTGGCGGCACCATCCATGTGCGCATCAAGAAATTGCAGGAGATGGGCGTGGTCAAGGGCTCCCGACTCAGTGTTGACCTGAAATTGCTGGGATATGATGTAATTGCCTTTATTGGTATTTATCTTGAAAAGAGCTCCTTGTATGATACGGTTGCGCGTGAGCTGGGAAAGATCCCGGAGATCGTGCGCATGAATTATACGACGGGAAATTACAGTATTTTGGCCGAGATCATCTGCAAGGATATAAATCATCTCCGGAATGTATTGCATGACCAGTTGCAGAAGATCAAAGGTATAGAGCGGACCGAAACATTTATTTCACTTGATGAGAGTCTGAACCGGAATGTTCAGGTGAGGGGTGAGAACAAGATTTAATACTTATCCGTTATCTTTAAAATTGAACAACGATAACGTTATCGCATGAAAAGACTATTGCCTTTATTATTGATGGTTACAAGCATTTCTCTTTTAGGATTATCCTCATGCAGTAAGGGCGGAGGAGGCGGTGGTACCACTCCGGAGGAAGACCTTAATATCACTACCAGTCCAGCCATTAATGGCCAGTTGGAAGCTCCGGGAGTTGGACCAGATTTTCCCTTAACCGTAACTGTTAATTCCGCGATGCCGCCCCAGGGAGTCCGGATAGAAGTAACGGCAAGGCCGGATGGTTCAGGTACTGCATTTTTTACGGAAACAAAAACAACCAGTGCTAAGACAACAACTTTCCAGATAAAGAACACCCCGGCTGCAACACCATGTCGGGTAACCGTTACTGTTACTTCGGTATCTAAACCAAGTAATACCGTATCAGGATTTTATTTGTATTCCAGGAAGAGCTGATGCCGCTAATGACCTAGGCTTTCACATCCAGTGCATCACGGATACCATTACCCAGCAGGTTAAAAGCTAATACCAGCAACATAATAGCAAAGCCCGGTGCCAGTGCAAGCATCGGGTTATTTGTTATGATGAAATTGTAGTTCTCTTTGATCATACCACCCCAGCTGGGCTGCGGGGGCTGCACGCCCATTCCAAGGAAACTGAGTCCCGCTTCAATTACTATTGCTGAAGCAAAATTTGCCGCTGCAACCACCAGTACCGGACCCATTATATTGGGCAGAATATGTTTTATGATGATGCGCATATCACTATAACCAAGTGCGCGCGCCGCCTCCACATATTCGAGGTTCCGGATGGCCAGCATTTGCCCGCGAACAATCCTAGCCACATTCACCCACATGGTGAGTCCAACGGCTATGAACACCTGCCAGAATCCTTTTCCCAGCAATAGTGTAATGGCGAAGACCAATAACAGAGTGGGGATGCTCCAGATAACATTGATGAACCACATGATCCAATTGTCAACTTTGCCTCCGTAATAACCTGCAAGCGCTCCCAGTATAAGTCCGATGGTGAGGGATAACAACATGGCAATGCCGCCAACAAGCAGGCTTACACGAACTCCAATGAGAAGCCGGCTCAGGATATCACGTCCATATTTATCTGTTCCGAGATAGAATGTCTTTGTGAGGATATTTTTATCTACTGGTAGGTTTAAATCATCAAGGCTGATCTCCATTGGCTCCGATAATCCCTCATCAATGAATTTATGGAGAATAATACTATTTGTAGTTAGTGTAAAAGAGTCGATGGGTATATAAATATGTTTATCGGGCTCACCATAAATTGTTTTACTAAACCAGTTTTGTTTTTCGACTGTTTCCTTAGGCTGCAGGAAAAATGTTTGCCGGAAGCCAGGTTTACGACCACCGATCTCAACGATCATACGGTTGGCATCAGGACTCCCATCTGGCGCCATCCAGTAAGCAAAAATGGCCAGAAAGAATGCAGTAACAATCAGAACCATACCGAATGCTGCTCCTTTGTTCTTAAGCAGCTTGATGAGCATATGATTTTCATTGTTCGATTGCATTGGGTAAAAATAAAGAATTAGCTGACCCGCCTGCCTTTCCATTCGTATTGTCCGAACTGACCGAAACTGCCGGCTATAACGGTATATAAAATATGCAAGGGCTGGAAGAGCGGAAACCAAACCATCAGATTTTGTTGATGGTAAAAACTGGAAACTGAATACATGAATGACCATTCCACCAGGGTCTTCAGCAGCAGGAACCCAAGAGCGATCAATGCCTGGCTGATAGAAAAAAATGCAGTCAGCAGAATGATAAGGAGGAGCAGGTTCATGGTGTAAACGAGCAGCAATACCCGAAAAACATTTTTATCCTTATAATCCTGTGCCTTACTGGCCCAGCGGATGCGCTGCTGGAAGAATGCACGAAGCGTGGGTTGTGGATTTGTTGTAACTATAGCTGACTTATTCCTGAGGTATCCAACCTTGCCGGGATACTGCCTGGCTATTTTGTGCATAAGCAGCATATCATCACCGGAAGCCTTAAGGTCAATATCACGGAAACCCTCAACCGAATAAAATGCTTTTTTTGTGTAGGCCAGGTTGGCACCGTTGCACATACTGTGAAATCCCCTGTGTACAGAAGCTGCCGTTATGCCCTGCAGACTCGTGAAATCGAGTACCTGGAAAATGGAAAGCCATCCCCCTCTGTGTTTGATCTTTACCGGAGCGGCAATAAACTGATCACCGGTTTTCTCATAATGTGCAACCATATGATTTAACCAGTCCTGCTCCATGGTACAATCTGCGTCGGTGGTTATGATCAGTTCTCCCCCGGCAGCTGCAATTCCTGCTTCCAGTGCTTTTTTCTTGTATGAATTAGTGGATGGTGAAATCCCCTGGTCATGCAATGAGATCAGGTGCAGAATAGGCGAGTCGAACTGTTTTACTATGCGGGCGGTATTGTCCTCTGAATGATCATCAACAATGATGCATTCCATCAATGAGGATGGATAGCGTTGCTGCAATATCGACTGAATACAGGAGGCAATATCCCTTTCTTCATTTCGGGCCGGAACAATTATTGAAACCCTGGTATGTGGTGAGCTGGTTAGGGTTGGCGGCATTGTTTCTGCCGGCATATCTTTCCAGCTTCTGAAATAGTATTGAAGCAGGAGGGCATACGCAGCCAGGAGTACTAACGCAGTGATATATACGAAAATCATCATGCCGGTTGCTGATATATTCTTTCTGCAATGGTAGCAGCAAAAGCTGGCTTTAGCAAACGATGCCCTGCTTCTATAATGTAGAGCCTGGTTCCGGTGCCGCTCTTTCGGAGGAAACGCTCGCCCTGGCGGGTTGTAATGATACGGTCATAATTGCCAAAGAAAAACAAGGCAGGTAGTTTTGATGATTTCAACAGATGGCTTAACAGGGTTGTATCGGGGCGGAAGTTGCGGAACAGCGTCCAGCGTTCATATAGTTGGTTTCTTTGCTCGGGGTCATCGAGGTAGCGATGGCTGAATTTAAAGATGCTCTGGTTCAGTAGCCCAGCCTTACGGGCCCATTTCATTGCGCGGAAAAGCCAGGTGGGGTTATTCATCGTTTGGCGGAAAAGTCGGTTACCTACCCGGGTTTGGGTGGTGAGCCAGTACCAGAAATTAAGCTTGAGTCCATCAGGTGCCAGTAGTATCAGTTTCGTAAAACTGCTTGTATAATGCTGGGCAAGTGTTAACGCAAGTCTTCCCCCCATACTATAACCTGCCAGGGCCCATTGGGTAGTGCCGGGCATCTCCTTTTCTGCAATGGTAAGCAGGATCAGTTGCAGGTCGGGAGGCAGGAATTCGGCCTGCCGCCACACCGTTTTCCCATGAAGGGGTAGGTCGAGGCATATTACAGTATAGGTCTTACTCAATTGCCCGGCAAGAGCACTGAATTCCTCGCCGGTTTCGCCGTAGCCATGCAGGCAGAAAAGCAGGTTAGAGCCGCTGCCGAAACGGATATAATGAATGGTATTATTCTGGTGATTGAGGTACATGAGATGAATATCTGCTATACAATATAGCTCCATTTTGACGGAGAAACCCAGTGATCAAAAGCAACAAAAAGAACTTGCAGATATGAATTTAATCTATTACATTTGAATAGTTGTTTAACTAACTATATGCCAAACAACCAATTCAAAAAGGGAGAGTTATACAGTTTTATCACGGGTAAAGCATCCACTGCCATAGCGAGGCGTTTGCAGAAGAAATTCAATTCAGCCGACCTGAACCTTACTATTGAGCAATGGAGTGTTTTGTACCATTTATGGAAACAGGATGGCATTAGTCAGCAGGAGCTATGCAATGCAACATTCCGGGATAAGCCAAGTATCACCCGGTTGGTCGACAACCTGGAGAAACTGAAGCTTGTAAAAAGGGTTTCATCCAAAGAAGACAGGCGTATGAACATGATCTTCCTGACTGCTGAGGCGAGGAAGCTGGAGATAGAATCAATGGAACTGGCAGAGGAAACACTTAATGATGCGCTGGAGGGGGTGCCCGCGGACCAGGTTGAAATTTGTAAGCAGGTTTTACAGATCGTGTATGATAATCTGAAATAGATCTCCCAATATACCAAACCACATAAAAAAACAAAAATGAGCAGTGCCGCCCAACAACAAGCCACCATCCTTAAAGGAGGAGAATGGCTGATCAAAGAAAGCGCAGCGTTTGAGACCTTCATTCCGGAGGATTACAACGAAGAGCAGCAGATGGTGAAAGAGATGTGCGTTAGTTTCCTTGAATCGGAAGTGATGCCCATTCTTGACAGGATCGATAAACTGGAGCCGGGGCTAATGCCTTCGCTTGTTGACAAAGCAGGGGAACAGGGCTTGCTGGGCACTTCCATTCCGGAAGAGTTTGGCGGACTTGGAAAGGATTTCATCACCTCAACTTTGGTGAATGAAGGATTGGGTGGCGGGTTTTCTTTCTCTGTGGCGATTGCAGCCCATACGGGGATCGGAACCTTACCCATACTATATTTTGGAACCCCTGAGCAGAAGGCGAAATACATTCCAAAACTTGCTTCCGGTGAGTGGAAGGGTTCCTATGGACTTACAGAACCTAACAGTGGGTCAGATGCCCTGAGTGCTAAAACCACTGCACGCCTCAGTGAGGATGGAAAGCATTACCTGCTCAATGGACAAAAATGCTGGATCACCAATGGCGGCTTTGCAGATATCTATACTGTATTTGCGAAAGTGGATGGAGATAAGTTCACAGGCTTTATTGTTGAGCGCGGCATGGAAGGATTCACCCAGGGGCCGGAAGAGCATAAGATGGGAATCAAAGGCTCCTCAACTGTACAACTCTATTTCCAGGATTGTAAAGTGCCGGTGGAGAATGTATTGGGTGAAATAGGCAAAGGACATATCATCGCCTTCAACATCCTGAACATTGGCAGATTGAAACTTTGTGCGGCAGCATTAGGTGGTGCCAAGAGAGCATTCAATGTTTCTATTGAGTATGCCAATACCCGCGAACAGTTTAAACAGCCTATAGCAAATTTCGGTGCAATCAAACATAAGATCGCTGAAATGGCAGTGCGTATATGGGTAGCCGAAAGTGCATTATACCGCACCAGCAAATGGATCGATAATAAGGAACATGAATTGCTGGATAGTGGCAAGCCTTTCAATGAAGCACTACTTGGCGCTGCCGAAGAATATGCCATTGAGTGTGCCATGCTGAAAGTATATGGAAGTGAGATGTTGGATTTCATTGTGGATGAAGGAGTGCAGATCCATGGAGGAAATGGTTACAGTGATGAATATGTGATCTCCAAAGCCTATCGCGACAGCCGAATCAATAGGATCTATGAAGGCACCAATGAGATCAACAGATTGCTTACTGTTGATATGGTATTGAAGCGGGCCATGAAGGGAAAACTTGATCTGATGGGTCCGGCTATGAATGTGATGAAGGAACTGATGAGCATTCCGGATTTTGGGTCAACTGAAGAGGCGCCTTTTGAAGCGGAAAGAAAAGCGGTCAATAATTTCAAGAAAGCAATACTCATGACAGCGGGTGCTGCAGTACAGAAACTGATGATGAAAATTGAGGACGAGCAGGAAGTGTTGATGCAGGTTGCCGATATGGCCATTGAAACTTTCAATGCAGAGAGTGCACTCCTAAGGGTCATGAAACTTGTAGAGCAAAGAGGGGAAGCAGCCTGCCAACTTGAATTGGATATCATGCGTACTTATCTCTATGATGCTGCCGACCGTATCAATAAACATGGTAAAGATGCGATCAATGCATTTGCCGATGGTGATGAACAAAGAATGATGCTGCTTGGACTGAAGCGATTTACCAAAGTTTCTTCTTTTAACAGCAAGGAAGCACGTCGCCGGATAGCAGCAAAAATATTGGGAGATAATAAATATCCCATGTAGTTGGTTTAGTTACATTTCTGACAGATCCCGGTGTGACCCACCGGGATTTTTTATGTCCATATCCCAAAAATATTTTTAAGTGTAAAGTTGACTATTAAAAAAAATATGTTATTATTGGGATAGCATTAACATTTTCATTTGAGGTAATTATCACAGTTTCTGTTTAAGGAAACAGTCAGGTGAGTAAATTACGTTATACAGATAATGTTAATTTAGAGTTAATTGGAGATAAAATCCGGGAGGTAATCCGAAACTATTTCCTTTAGCTTTAACCAGGATCCGAAGTCAAGCGCGGAAACCAGGAAGCTTTAAGAATATCCAGGGTGCCTATTGGGTTTTTTAAAGTGGATGTAGTTAAAACCAAAAAACTGCTATTATGAAACGATTGCTTAAATGGCTCCGCCACATAAGGAGTGATGTCTTTAAGAGCCCTCCCGTTATTTCTCCTTGTTACATATCATCTTAAGAAGACCGTAGTTGTTACCGGGCAGGTTCCAGCCTGACCTGAAGTATTTATTAACCAAGTCAACTATCATTCATGAACAAAAGTTCTTTGTTTCATCCCCTGTTTGCTAAAAAGAGAGGAAGCGTTCACATGATGATCGCACTCTGCGGTATGGCCATTGCCACGCCTTTATTTAATTACGCTACTCCAGATATTCCGATGGAGACTCCCTATTATGCCGATCGAGAGATCAGCGGCAGAATAGTTGATGAAAAGGGAGCGCCAGTGGCCAATGTAAGTGTAATGGTAAAAGGAACTACCATTGGAACAACCACTGATGATAATGGAAATTTCAAGCTGACTGTTCCTGATGGCCAGTCTGTACTTGTAATCAGTTATGTTGGATTCAAATCAACGGAGTATACGCTTACAAGCTCTGATGTTGTTTCCATTTCACTTACACCCGAATCATCCCAGTTATCAGATGTGGTGGTTGTAGGTTACGGAACGCAAAAAAGAGTGACTGTAACCGGTGCGGTTGCACAGGTTAAAGGAAGCGAATTGGCTAAGACGCCGGTTATGAACCTGTCCAATACGCTTGCCGGACGCCTTCCTGGTATCACGGCTGTTAATAGTAGTGGTGAACCGGGATATGACGGATCGGCTATCCGTATCCGTGGTACTAATTCATTAGGAAACACCTCAGCACTTATTGTAATTGATGGTGTGCCAGACAGGGCGGGTGGTCTCGAGCGTCTTAACCCGGCAGATATAGAAAGTGTATCTGTCCTGAAAGATGCCTCTGCTGCCATTTACGGATCCAGGGCGGCAAATGGTGTTATCCTAATCACCACACGCAGGGGCAAATCAGGCAAGCCCCAGTTAACCTATAACTTCAATCAGGGTTGGGCACAAGCAACAAGGATTCCGGAAATGGCGGATGCCCTTGAATATGGTGAGCTTCGAAATGAGCTTGCAGTATTTGAGAATGTTCCTCCCAGCCAGTGGGCCGCTGCATGGCAGGCGCTGAATACAACAGGCACCTATGTCCGCACTGATAATAATGCAACAGTAACATCTCCGGTTGGATTTTTCCCGGATGATATTGTAAAATATAGAGATGGATCAGATCCATGGGGCCATCCTAATACTGATTGGTTCGGTGACGCCTTGAAAAAATGGTCGCCACAGTCGCGCCATAACCTGCAGATCAATGGCGGTAATGAAAACGTCAGGTACTTTGGATCAGTAGGATACCAGAACCAGGATGGCTATTACAAGAATTCTGCAACTGGCTACCAGCAGTACGATCTTCGATTCAACCTGGATGCAAAAATTAATAAATATCTGAATGCTACATTGGGTGTTACAGCCCGTGAAGAATACAGGTTTTTCCCCACTGAAAGCGCTGGTTCAATTTTCCGGATGCTGATGCGGGGTAAACCCAATGAACCAGAGATCTGGCCAAACGGATTGCCCGGTCGTGATATCGAAAATGGCCAGAACCCTATTGTTATCACTACCAACGCAACTGGTTATGATAAAGACAAGCGTGATTATTTCCAGGCTAATGGAAAATTTGAATTACTGATTCCTGGTGTTGAGGGATTGAAGCTCACCGGTGCCGCTGCCATAGATAAATATCTTATGAACGGTAAAAGATGGCAGACACCCTGGTACCTCTACTCATGGGACAAAGTTTCCTATGAAGATGATGGCACAACACCTAAACTCACAAAAGAACTCCGTTCCACTTTTACTGACCCAAGATTGCGTCAGAATTCTGAGAACAGTCTCAATATCAACCTCTCGGCTCTCCTTAACTATGATCGCGTTTTCGGTGATCATACAGTTAATTTTCTTGCAGGTGTACAGCGGGAAACAATCAATTCCGAATTCTTCAATGCATATAGGAGATATTTCATATCCACTGCGGTTGACCAGCTCTTTGCGGGTGGTGATGAAGAGCGCAATGTAGGTGGTGGTGCATATGAGCGTGCAAGACTTAGTTATTTTGGCAGGGTAGGTTATAACTACCAGGAAAAATACCTGGCAGAATTCTTATGGCGCTATGATGGTTCGTATATTTTCCCTCCCAATAAGCGTTTTGGTTTCTTCCCTGGTGTGATGGTGGGATGGAGAATCTCGGAGGAAGATTTCTTCCGCGACAATGTTAGTTTCGTAGACAACCTGAAGCTACGTGCATCATGGGGACAGATGGGTGCCGAGCCATATATTAATGGCTCGCTGGCAGAATATCAATTCCTGGCTACCTATGGTTTCAGTAGCTTCATTATTGATGATGAGGTTGCGAGGGCGTTGTATGAAACAAAAATGCCTAACCCGAACTTCACCTGGGAAGTGGGTAATAATACCAACATTGGTTTGGAAGCATCATTATTCGGTAACAAGCTGAATCTCGAGTTCGATGTTTTCAGGAACCAGCGTAAGAACGCCCTGATCCGCGCCAGTGGTGCTGTTCCGGGAACATCTGGAATTTCCAGCTTGTTACCTCCAACAAACCTTGGCCAATTGGATAATAAAGGCTGGGAATTCAAGGTTGGATATAACAACTCTATTGGTGACCTGCGCTATAATGTAGGTGTGAATGGAGGCTATGCAAAGAACAAGATCGTGTTCTGGAGCGAGGCGCCAGGTGTACCTGAATGGCAGCGTTCTACAGGAAGCACGTTTGGCAGTAACGGAGCAGCTTTCCTCGTTTATGAGTATGATGGCGTTTTCCGCGATGAAAAGGATCTTGCAGCTAATAATATTGATTACAGTGCAGTTGGTGGAGCCAATCTTCGTCCTGGTGATATGAAGTTCAGGGATGTAAATAATGATGGTAAGATCACCGGTGACGACCAGGTAAGGCTTGACAAGAACCGTGACCCTCGTTTCACTTATGGCATTAATGCCGGATTGCAGTATAAGAATTTTGACCTATCCATTTTGTTCCAGGGTGCAAGAGGTGGACTTCTCTTCATCGGCACTGAATCAGGAGATATAGGAAACTATCTGCAATACACATACGACAATCGCTGGAGCATTGATAATCCAAGTAGTGTTCATCCAAGGATCGATAATCGTGATAATACCTATTATTCCGGTTCAGGAGCAGGTAATAACACTTATTGGCTGCGTGAAAACGATTATTTACGTCTTAAGAATTTTGAACTTGGCTATAATGTTACTACTGGCATTATCAATAAAGTGGGTATAAGTAACCTCCGCGTATATGCGAACGGCATTAACCTGATCACATGGGATCAAATGAAAATTTATGATCCTGAATCGGTAAGCGGCAGTGGTCAGTATTATCCACAGGCAAGGGTACTAAACCTTGGTGCTTCTGTAACTTTTTAAATAAGAACTATGAGAATCATAAATAAAATTACCAATGCATGCTTAATTGCCTCGTTGATAGCAATAAGCTCTTGTAATAAGGATTTCCTTGACACCCAGCCGCTGGGTGAGGTATCATCGTCTGCCGTTTGGAATGACGGTCCATTGGCAACTGCTTTTGTAAATGAAATTTATAATGGCCTTGGTGCTGGAGGTTTTGAAGAAGAAATGCTGGCCTCTTATACTGATGAAGCAGTATTCACCCATACCGGCCGTGGGATAAACACCATTACCGAAGGAAGCGCAAGTGCGAGTAATACAGGACGACTGAGCGGCACCTATTCCTGGAGTTCAATGTATACCCGAATCAGGGCCTGTAACGTTGCATTGCAGAACCTGGAAACATCTACTATCGACGAAGCACTCAATGAGAGACTTCAGGGAGAGATCCACTTTCTGCGCGCCTATTATTACCACCAGTTGGCGAGGTATTATGGTGGCGTTCCACTGGTTACCCAGGTGTATGGATTGGATGAAGATTACACCATTGCCCGCAGCACATACGCTGAAACAATTGATTTCATTGTTAGTGAGTGTGATCTGGCAATAGCTAAACTAACAGGATTGAGCATGCAGAAAGGTCGCGCTACTGCTGTGGCTGCAATGGCACTTAAATCAAGGGTGTTATTGTATGCAGCGAGTGACCTTTATGATATTCCTACTGCCTCATCAAAATCTTCCCTCATTTCGGGTTTTGCAAACAAGGAATTAATTGGCTATACAAGTGGTGACCAGGCTTCACGCTGGCAGGCTGCAAAAGTAGCTGCGAGGGCAGTGATCGATGCCACAAGTGGTTATAAGTTTAATCTTGATGCCCCGGTTTCAGCTGAGGAGGGAAGGATGAACTATATATCTATTTCAATGGGAGGCGGAAGTGCTGCACCTGGGGTTGATGGTACGGCAGCATCTGAACTACTATTTGCACGCTATAATGTTCCTGATAAAGACGAATGGGGTGGCCCCTATGCCGGCCTGTTCAACGGTCCCAATGGCTACCACAACTGGGCGGGTAATACACCTATCGGAGAACTGGTTGATGAGTATGAAATGATGGACGGCACTAAATTTTCGTGGAATACCCCTGCTCATAAAGCAGCACCATATAAGAATAGGGATCCCCGTTTTTATGCAAGTATCATGTTTGACGGATCTGATTGGAAACCCCGTAACCTGATCTCCGGTGATGTTGACCCTGCCAACCAAATACAGACTGGTCAATATGACCTCATAGTAGGTGGTGCAACAATTACATTCCAGGGTCTTGATACAAGGAGAAGTTCAATCGAAGACTGGAATGGTACGCGTACCGGCTATTATATGCGCAAGTTCATTGATCCGGATCCGGCTATCGTAGAAAACAATACCAAGCAATTTATCCCATGGCCATTCTTCCGTTATACAGAAGCAGTTTTCAACTATGTGGAAGCATGCCTGGAACTGGGTGAAGAAGATGAAGCACGTAGTTGGATGAATAAGATACGCTTCAGGGCCGGCATGCCAGCGGTTACTGAATCAGGCACTGCTCTCATGGATCGTTACCGCAATGAACGCAGGATCGAGATGTTATTCGAAGAGCATCGCTATCATGACGCGCGCAGGTGGATGATAGCCCCCACAACACTCGGCCGTAAGATCCACTTTATTAACGTAGTGGGTAAATTCAAACCCGGTAAGTCACTCACAGGTACTTATAAACATGATGAATCTATCTATGATTATTCCTATACACCTGTGGAAGACATCAACCATGAGAACCGGAGTTGGGCCGATAAAATGTATTTTACGCCTATACACAGGGATGAAATGAATAAGAATGACAAACTTATTCAGAACCCTGGCTACGAAGAATAGTATTTGATTAGATTTCTGTTCATATAAAAAAGTTTATGCCAGTATATTTATACTGGCATAAACTTTATAAGTCATAACCCAGCAATTTGAAAAACCTTCTTCCAATTAGTATAGTTCTCCTGCTCTTCAATTCCTGCAGCAATGAAAAAGCCGAAGTTGAGAAGGTCAGCGAACCACTCTTTACATTACTCTCCCCCGATAGTACCGGAATTCATTTCAGCAACAACCTTACTGAAGCAGGTAATACGAATGTGTTACTCTATGAATATTTTTATAACGGCGGCGGTGTTGCAGTGGGTGATCTGAATGGAGATGGACTTGAAGACATTTATTTTAATGGGAATATGACACCTGGTAAGCTTTATCTAAACCGGGGGAACATGCATTTTGATGATATTACCATTCCATCTGGAGTAATAACCAGAGAAGCGCCCTGGAGAACGGGTGTTACTATAGCGGATGTTAATGGTGATGGCAAACCCGATATTCATATTAGTTATTCGGGGAAGGTCAGGGCCGAAAACCGGGCCAACCAACTTTTTATTAATAAGGGCAATGATGCAAAAGGAATTCCGCTTTTCAATGAAGAGGCTCTTCAATTTGGATTAGCTGATACTGCTTATACAACCCAGGTGTTTTTCTTCGATCATGATCGTGACGGTGACCTTGACCTATTCTCCCTGAACCATAATCCAAACAATATGCCTGTGCTGGATGAGTCAAGCACAGCGGCCCTTCTGGCTAAAGAAGACCCTTCCATAGGAGTAAGATTATTCCGAAATGAAAAGAATAAATTCACTGATATAACTCGCCAGGCAGGCATCAGCAGCTCTGTCCTGACATATGGTTTGGGCGCCGGAATTGCTGACATTGATGGAGATGGATGGCAGGATATTTATATCGCTAATGACTATAACGTTCCTGATTTTCTTTATATCAATAACCGAAATGGAACTTTTACCGATAAGAAGTTCTCCATGCTTGGACATACTTCACAATCGTCCATGGGTAATAATGTGGCCGATATAAATAACGATGGCTTCCCGGATATACTTGTATTGGATATGTTGCCTGAGGATAATCGGCGCCAGAAGCTTCTACTATCACCAGATAATTATGAGAAGTTTGACCTGATCGTGCGCTCTGGCTTTCATTACCAGTATATGCGTAATGTACTCCAACTGAATAATGGGAACGGAACATTTAGTGAAATTGGCCAGCTGGCAGGCATATCCAATACTGATTGGAGCTGGGCACCCTTAGTTGCAGATTTTGATAACGATGGCTGGAAAGATCTTTTTATTACAAACGGTTACCTCAGGGATTATACGAACATGGATTTCCTGAAGTTTATGAACGAATATGTGGCAGCGAAAGGACGGCTAAGTAAGGAAGATGTATTGAAGATCCTGCAACAGATGCCTTCCTCCAATATCGTTAATTACGCCTTTCGCAATAATGGGAATCTGGGTTTTGAAAACGTAGGGAAGGATTGGGGTTTTAACCAGGCTGCAAACAGTAATGGCGCTGCATATGCAGACCTTGATAATGATGGCGACCTTGATATCGTGGTTAACAATGTAAATACACCAGCATCTATATACAGGAATGGAGCTAATGCCAGTGGCTCAAATTATCTTACCGTTCGGCTGAAAGGGAATCCTGGAAATACGGATGGTATAGGTGCAAAAATTATACTTTATCATCAGGGTAAAAAGCAATACCTGGAGCAAATGCCGGCACGGGGTTATCAATCAACAAACAGCGCTTTGCTCCATTTTGGACTTGGAAATATTACAGATGTTGACTCAGTTAAAGTTATCTGGCTGGGGGGTAAATCACAGACGCTGGGAAAAGTGAAAGCAAGGCAAATTATTTTGCTGGAAGAGAAGAATTCAATGCAGGAGTTTGCAAAACCAGCAATGGTCCAACCAATATTTACCCAGATTAAACCGCCTCTCAATTTTAAACATCAGTCAAACGATATTAATGATTTTAAAAGACAGCCTTTACTTACAAATCCATTATCCCATTCAGGACCATGTATGGCAATAGGTGATGTAAACGGCGATGGCCTGGAAGATGTTTATGCCGGGGGTGGGAACGGTTTTCCGGGAATCTTATACCTGCAGAATAAGAGAGCTGACTTCATAGCAAGTAATCAACCTGCATTTGAGGCTGACAGGAATAGTGAGGATGCAGATGCAATTATTACAGACCTGAATATGGATGGTTTTGCTGATCTCTATGTTGTTAGCGGTGGCTATCATAATTATGCTCCAAAGGATGCCGCTCTCCAGGACAGGATCTATCTGAATGACGGTAAGGGAAATTTTAAGAAAGCGACCGATTTATTACCGGAGATGTTTGTATCAAAAAGCTGTGCGGCTATAGCAGATTTTAATGGTGACGGATCACCTGATATTTTCCTTGGAGGCCGAAATATTCCGGGAAATTATCCCGAAACCCCTTCCAGCTATTTATTGATAAATAATGGAAAGGGAGTATTCAGCGATCAAACCAATTCCATCGCGCCCGACTTAAGAATTGTTGGAATGGTAACCGATGCTGTTTGGGCCGATATGAATGCAGATGGTAAGAATGATCTTATACTGGCAGGTGAATGGATGCCCCTGAGCATCTATGTCAACACAAATGGTAAATTGGAGAACAAAACAAAAGATATACTCGGCAAGGAATTTACAGGATGGTGGAATACATTATTGATAACTGATCTGAATAATGACAATAAACCAGATATTGTTGCAGGCAATGCAGGACTAAATATGCAATGCCGTGTTTCAGATGATGAACCTGCTGAGTTATATTATAAAGATTTCGATAATAATGGTTCAATTGATCCGATATTGAATTTTTACATTCAGCATAAGAGTTATCCCTATGTTACAAGAGATGAATTACTCGATCAGATTAGCCTCATGAGAACACGGTTTCCTGATTATAAAAGTTATGCCGATGCAGGTATGAACGATATATTCACAAAGGAGGAAATGAAAGGTGTAAAAAAACTAACTGCCAATCATCTTGCTACCACTTGTTTCTTAAGCAATGAAAAGGGCACCTTAAATCAGACGGAACTTCCTGTACAGGTTCAGTTTTCGCCTGTTAACACAATAAACACTCTTGATTATAATAATGATGGAATCAAGGATTTACTAATCTGCGGAAATATTAATAAGGCCAGGCTCAGGTTTGGAAAAATGGATGCCAATTATGGGATACTTCTCAAAGGAGAAAGCGGCGGGGCCTTTACATATATTCCCCAGCACGAGTCCAATCTTCAATTATGGGGTGATGTGAGATCAGTAGTGAAAGTAAATGAGACCTTTCTGTTTGGAATAAATCAATCAGAAATGAAGGCATATAAATTGAATAGAAATGTGGAGAAGCAATAAAGTCCTGTCATTTTTTATCTTGTTGCTCTTATCCTGTTCATCCCGCAACAAACAACCTGAATTTAAGGGAGAGGAAATTAGCAGGGTGATCAGTAGGATGACAGATGTTATGGTACGCGATATAACCAATCCGCCTCTTGCTGCAAGATTTTTCAGTTATAGCTTACTATCCGGTTACGAGATAATGGCAGAATATGATAAGCGATTGGTGAAAATGCAGGGCAGGTTAAATGACTATCCTGCAATTGATCATCCTGATTCACTTAAGCCTTTCAATCATCAGCTTGCATCAGTTCTTGCCATCATGGAAACTGCGCAAAGGCTGCAGCCATCCGGAAAGGAGATTGAAATGTATAAATTGAAGTTCCTTGATTCATGCCGTTCGGAAGGTTGGGATGAAGAAATTTTACTTAATTCATCGGGCTATGCCAATGCTATCAGCAAGCAAATTTTAGCCTATGCCAAGGATGACCGGTATAATAAAATCAGTAACCTTTCAAGATATACTCCGCAAAAAAAAGAGGGAAGCTGGTATCCTACACCGCCTGCATTTATCGCAGCAGTTGAACCAAACTTTAATACTGTCAGACCCTTTACGCTCGATTCGGCATCACAGTTCAAACCGATTCCACCAGCCGAATATGATTTTAGGGAAGGCTCTGAATTTTACAAGCTTATGAAGGCTGTATATACAGAAAGTAAAAATACTGATCCGGAACATCTTGCCATAGCAGCTTTCTGGGATTGTAATCCATTCATGGTAAATGATAAGGGGCATCTTCAGTATGCTTTTAAGAAAATTTCACCCGGCGCCCATTGGTTAGGCATTAGCGGAATTGCCTGCCAGAAAGCGGGCAAGGATTATAGTGAAACCTTACAAGTACTTACGACGGTTTCTATTGGTCTGATGGATGCTTTTATGGCTTGCTGGGATGAAAAATACAGGAGCAACCGGATAAGACCTGAAACAGTGATCCGGAAACACCTGGATCCCTCCTGGGAACCGCTGCTTCAAACACCGCCATTTCCGGAATACCTAAGTGGGCATAGCACTATATCTACTGCATCTGCAGTAATACTAACAAATTTCTTCGGTGATAATTTTTCCTATACCGACAGCGTGGAAGTGCCTTATGGACTGCCTGCCAGAAGTTTCCGCTCCTTTAAAGAGGCAGCGGAAGAAGCTGGTATATCCAGATTTTATGGGGGCATTCACTATCTCGACGCAATCGAGCAGGGAAATATTCAAGGGGCAAGAGTAGGGGAGTGGGTGATCAAAAAAATCGCAACTGAGAAAAACAAAAATGAACAGGCAAGTACTTCAAATAAATAGCAGGATAATTTTTTTTTCTATACTTGGTTCTCTGTGCTTAAGTATCATCCTGGGAGGATGTGGTCACGGTGATCACACACCAAAAGATGGAATTTATTTTTCTCAGGTTAAATCATCTGAGTCGAATATCAATTTCAATAACAAACTTGTTGAAAATGATTCTACCAATTTCATTATCAACCAATATATCTATATTGGTTCTGGTGTTGGTATTGGTGATTTCAATAATGACGGACTGGAAGACATATTTTTTGCGGGTGCCCAGGTGCCTTCGAAATTATATATCAATAAAGGGGCAATGGAGTTTGAGGATGTAACGGAAAAAGCAGGGCTCACTGCCTCGAAGTGGTGTACCGGTGTTAGCGTTGTTGATATAAACAATGATGGGCTTCAGGATATTTATCTGTGCGTTACCAATGCAAATAATGCCGAAAGCAGAAGGAATCTTCTTTATATAAATAAAGGTTCTCTTCGCTTTTCCGAAGAGGCTAAGGCGTACGGCTTGGATGATCCGGGTTATTCTACACAGGCAGCTTTTTTTGACCAGGACCGGGATGGTGATCTTGACATGTACCTGATGAATCACAATGTGTTTCATGATGAACCCAATAATTTCATTCAGGATACCAAAGGAAACAGGATGGCAACGGATAAGTTTTACCGGAACATCGGTACACCCCCTGGTGGCAGCCACCCTTTATACCAGGATGCATCGGAAGAAGCTGGGGTGAAAGATGTTGCTTATGGATTAGGATTGACAATAAGTGATCTGAATGGAGATGGCTGGCAGGATGTTTACGTGGGCAATGATTTCATAAGCAATGACCTCCTCTGGCTAAACAATCAGAGAGGTGGTTTTACAAATACAATATCCCGCTCAATGCGTCACCAAAGCTATAATAGCATGGGCGTGGACATTGCCGATCTGAATAACGATCTTCTTCCAGAAGTGATAGTGCTGGATATGCAGCCCGAAACCAATTATCGCAAGAAGACCATGTTTGCTGGGGCCAATCCTGAACGATATGAAATGGAGCAGAAGATGGGAGGCTTTCAGCCACAATTTGCAAGGAATATGGTACAGCTCCATAATGGAAACAGGAAACCGGACACTATACCCGAACCATTTTTTAGTGAAATAGGGAATAGTACCGGACTTGCAGAAACCGATTGGAGTTGGAGCGTATTGCTTGCTGATCTGGACAACGATGGATTGAAAGACGTGCATATTACCAACGGGCTCTCAAAGGATCTGACCAATAATGATTTTCTATTTTTCCGTCATGGTCGCCAGCAGGTAATGACGGGAGAAGATGCAAGCCCTAATAACGATACTACCAGGTTATTAAAAGAACTTGATTCCTATGGTGCTGTCAAAATAAATAATTACCTATTCAGGAATACAGGCAATCTGGGCTTCAGGGATATTACACAAACTGCAGGTATTGCCAGTCCATCCATTTCCCATGGCGCTGCATATGCTGATCTTGACAATGATGGAGATCTTGACCTTGTGGTGAACAATATGAATCAGCCTGCATTTATCTGGCGTAATGAGGCGAGGCACTCTATTTCAGATTCATTATCAAATTTTATTACTCTGAAGTTGAAAGGAAATGAACAAAACACAACAGGCTTGGGTGCCAAAGTTTATTGTTACACGGGATCAAATATTCAACTACTTGAACAGAGTCCGGTAAGAGGATATCTTTCATCTGTTGACCAACGACTTCATTTTGGAGTGAATTCTGTAAAGCTGATTGATTCACTTAAGATCGTATGGCCTGATCAAAAGCAACAGGTTTTAAAAGAAATAAAGGTTAATCAGACCATTGTCTTAAATATTAAGGATGCGCGGGAATTTGTTGAGCAGCAGGGCATACCTGCACAAACCATTCTTCGTGAAGACAAATATGCCATTGCATTCAGGCACCAGGAAAATTCTTTTTTTGATTTTGGCCGACAGAAATTAATCCCCCAGAAATTCTCTCAGCTTGGACCAGCAATTGCTGTTGGCGATGTAAATGGTGATGGGCTTGATGATATATTCGCGGGTGGGGGAGCTTATCAGTGGGGACGTATCTTTATTCAGGGTAGCGATGGAAAATATATAGGCAAAGATTTGGGAACTGGAGAGAAGATCGGAGAGGATGCCGCTGCAATGTTCTTTGACGCTGATGCCGATACAGACATTGACCTCCTGCTCCTTTCCGGGAGTTCTGAATATGGTCATAGCTCATCATTAAATGTTCCAAAGCTTTACCTGAATAATGGAAAAGGAGATTTCAGTTTTTCGGAGAAAGCAATCCCGCCAGATGTATCCAGTCTCTCCCAGGTTGCTGAGGCTTCAGATTTTGATCAGGATGGCGACATGGATCTTTTCATCGGTGGGAGGGTGATACCTGATCAATATCCAACTCCTGCTCGTTCATACCTGCTTCGGAATGATAAGGGAAAATTTGTGGATGTAACAGAAGCGCTTTGTAAAGACCTGGTTAAGCCCGGACTAATAACAGCAGCACAATGGACAGATCTCGACAAAGACGGAAGAGAAGATCTGATAATCTGCGGCGACTGGATGCCAGTTCGCTTCTTTATGAACAAGAATGGAAAATTCAGCGAGGTCAAAGAAGATATAACAGGTCTGTCAAACATGCATGGTATGTGGCGGTCGTTAAAGGCAGTTGACCTTGATAAAGATGGCGACATTGACCTTGTTGCAGGAAATCTCGGCTCGAATAATAAATGGCGCTTCAATAAGGAACGCCCGATGAAATTGTATGCTAATGATTTTGACCATAATGGTTCATTAGATCTTGTTCCTGCCTACTATATAAAAAATGATAAAGGACAATATGATCTCTATCCAGGAATTGACAGAACGCAGATGGCAGAAGAAATGCTTTTCATCAAAAAAAAGTATTTGTTAAATGAAGACTTTGCCCGGGCAAATATGAAAGAAATCCTTGAGGTTCTGGACAAGGAGGGCATGATTGAACTTAAAAGTGAAACAGCTATGAGTGTGTGGATAGAGAACCTCGGCAATGGGAAATTTGCAATTCATGAGTTGCCCTTTGAAGCACAGATGGCACCCGTTAATACTATTGAGTGCCTTGATATTGATGAGGATGGGAATATGGACTTACTAATTGGCGGGAATGAATACCAGGCAGAAGTGAGTGCCGGACGTTTCGATGCTTCTTATGGTTTATTATTGAAGGGCCTGGGAAAAGGCAAACTTATGGCTGTAAGCCCTGTGAGATCGGGGTTTATTCTTGATGGCAATGTTAAACATATCAGGAAAATTCATAATCACGCAGGAAAAATTTCCATCCTGGTGGGTATTAATAATGACTCACTTCGAGTTTTCCGCTGATTTTTCGTAGCTTAATTTCCCTAAAACGCAAGCAACAACATGGAAACCCAAACAAGGCGGGAATTTATTTCCGAAACTGGTAAGGCTACTGTAATGGGTGGAATAGGAGCATTCTCTGCAGCATCGTGGGAGAACAAGCTTCGCCACAAATTTATCCACCACGTATATTTCTGGTTAAAAAATCCGGATAGCGCTGATGATAAAAAGAAGTTGCTGGAAGGATTGAAAAAACTTTCATCGGTTAAAACAATAGCGATGTCGCATATTGGCGTTCCGGCACCAACCAACCGTGAAGTAATTGACCGTTCTTATGCTGTTTCCTGGCTTCTTGTATTCGACAATGATGAAGACCAGGCCAGCTACCAAACCGACCCTGTTCACCTGAAATTTATTGAAGACTGCAGTATGCTCTGGGAAAAGGTGATCGTTTACGATTCCATAGAACAAAGCATCGTTTAATCCTGCAGCTGGCTTGCAGCGGCCTTGTCAACTATCCAGTGGGTAACGCCGTATTCTGGTTGGATCACCTGTGATGGGTAGAGGTTAATATTGGTATCACCCTGTAATACTTCTTTCAAAGCCTTGGCCTTATTGGCCCCTGTTGTCAAAAATAATATGCAGGCTGATTTGTTGGCGATGGTTTTGGTGAGTGTAATACGGAACATATCCTGTTGTTTGAGAAAAAAGGAGGTACACCACTTTTCGGTTTCATGCACTACCTCTGTGCCGGGAAAAAGTGAAAGTGTGTGTCCATCATCCCCCATCCCCAGCAACAAAAGGTCGAAGCTTTGTTCTTTACCGTCAAAATACTGATGTAATACTGCCTCATACTGTATGGATGATTCACGGGGATCAGGCAGGTCGGTCCGCATTACATGGATCTGTTCTGCAGGAATGCTCACATTATTCAGAAGCGTATCATAGGCCATTCGCGCATTGTTCCTTTCATCTTCAAAAGGGAGGTAACGCTCATCACCCCAGAAAATATGGATCCTGCTCCAATCGATGCGCGAACGGTAGGGTTCGGCACTCAGGAGTTCATGCAATCGTTTAGGTGTACTACCACCTGATAATGCCATAGTAAACCGGTCGCGGCTCTGCAGTGTTTGCTCAATCCGTTCAGTGATAAACTGTGCTGCATGCTGAGCTACTGATTCAGCATCCGGGAGTATATGCAGGGCTGGGGAAATCATGGCTTATCTTTTGATTATTTACCTCTATTTTTTTAGTGCGTTACCTGCTTTCCTGGTGAGGCGGAGGCAGTGTGACCCAATTCCTTCCATCACGGGCAATAAGCGCTTCAGCATCTTCCGGTCCCCATGACCCGGGGGCATAATTCGGAAAATCAACCGGCGGTCTTTGCTGCCATGCTTCCAATATAGGCATGATCACTTTCCAGGCAGCTTCAACCTGGTCCTCGCGCATGAAGAGCGTGGCATTTCCTTCCATCACGTCTAACAAAAGTGTTTCATAGGCTTCGGGCTCATGTTCTTCATAAGCATCATTATAGCTGAAGATCATATCTACCGGGCTTAGTGTGAGGTCCTGTCCAGGTCGCTTGGCCTGGAAACGAAGGCGGATATCCATATCAGGCGCTATGCTGATGGTAAGCCTGTTGGAACGCCAGGTTTCGGCTGATTCGGGCGGGAATGCATAACTGGGTGCCGCCTTGAATTGCACCGTTATTATCGTCTCTTTATCCTGCATCCTTTTGCCAGTTCGAACATAAAATGGAACATCCTGCCAGCGCCAGTTATCAATATAAAATTTAACGGCTGCGAATGTATCCACTGCCGAATCTGGTGCTACATTCTTCTCCTGGCGATAACCTAAAACCTGTTCCCCTTTCATCCATCCCCCCGAATACTGACCGCGGACGGCGTAGTGGTGTACATCCTCCCGACTTATTTTCCGCATCGCATGCAATACATCCACTTTCTTATTTCTAATCTCATCAGCATTAAAATTCACAGGTGCCTCCATAGTAACCATGCACAATAGCTGCAGGATATGATTCTGTACCATATCACGCAGTGCTCCTGAACTCTCATAAAAATCTCCACGGCCTTCAACACCAACCGTTTCAGCCGCCGTGATCTGGATATGATCAATATAATTTCGGTTCCAGATAGGTTCGAATAAGGCATTGGCAAAACGTAGCGCCAGGATATTCTGAACAGTTTCCTTTCCGAGGTAATGGTCTATCCGGTAGATCTGTTTTTCATCGAACATACCTGCCAATAGCCGGTTAAGTTCAAGGGCACTGGCAATATCATGGCCGAAGGGTTTTTCCACCACTACGCGTGTACACTTTGTATCGGCACATATATTGAGTGGCCCCAGCTTGCTTACAATTCCCGGTACCAGTTGAGGTGCTACTGCCAGGTAAAAAATCACGTTTGGATGCTCACCATAGGCTGCCTCTTTCTCTTTCACGATTGCGGCAATCTTCTCATAATCTTCCTCCACTTCCGCATCCATCTGCAGGTAAGAAACATATTCAGAAAACACCTGCCATTTGCCACCCTGGTCGTCCTTGCGCCTGCTGAATTGTTGTATTCCGTTAAAGAGATGTTTCCTGTAGGAACTGTTGTCATAGGGCCTGCGACCAATTCCGACGATATCAAATTTTTCCGGCATCCATTCATCTATAAAAAGATTATATAGCGCGGGGGAAAGCTTGCGGTGGTTGAGATCGCCGCTGCCTCCAAAGATGAAGATCAGTGATGCAGACGGGCGTTTATGTGCAGCAGACATAATTTAATTTCTTGTTTTCGTTTTGTGGTTTCTGATCAGGTCCATTGCGTATGATACTTGCCTTCCTTATCAGTTCTTTCATAGGTATGTGCACCAAAATAATCCCGCTGGGCCTGAAGTAGGTTGAGCGGTAATCTTCCTGTTGTATAAGCATCATAATAAGTCAATGCATTCATAAGTGCACCAGCAGGAAAACCATTCAGTGCAGCCTGCGATACTACCCTGCGTAGTGCATGAATATTATCTGTCACAAGTTTGGCAAGAGTATCATCAAGGAGCAGGTTGGGTATTTGCGGGTTGCGGAGATATGCCCCATAAAATGTTTCCAGTAAAGTGGAGCGTATGATGCATCCTCCCCGCCAAACCTTAACAGCATTGTGAAGCGGAATTTGCATCTCCAATTCTGATGACGCTGTATGTAACATGGCCATTCCCTGAACATAACTCATGATGATGGCAGTATATAATGCCCCGCGGCAGTCATCAGCCAATGTGCCAGCTTTCAACATTTCGGCCGGGTTAGAAGTTATTCCAGCTTGTTTGTCGCCATGCATCTTATCGGCTTCCACTCTTTGCGACTTAAGGGCTGAAAGATTTCGCATGGTCACAGCCATATCAATAGTTGGGATAGCAACACCCATGTCCATCGCAATCTGTGAAGTCCACTTACCGGTTCCTTTAGATCCGGCCTTGTCAAGAATCATATCAACAAGATGGTTACCTGTCTCCGGGTCTTTCATGGAGAAAATATCAGCGGTGATCTCTATCAGGTACGACTTGAGCTCCGCTTGGTTCCAGCTGCTAAACAATTGGTGAAGTTCTTCATTGTTCTTACCCGCCCCGCGACGGAGTATATCATATATCTCGCAAATAAGTTGCATGATCGCATACTCTATTCCGTTATGCACCATCTTAACAAAATGCCCGGCGGCACCATTTCCCATATAATCCACACAAGGTTCGCCATTCACTTTTGCTGCAATGGATTGGAGGATAGGCTTAAGATGTTCCCAGGCTGTAATATCCCCACCCGGCATCATGGAGGGACCAAACCTCGCGCCCTCTTCGCCACCGGAAACCCCAATGCCGATAAAATGAATTCCTTTCGGGGCTAAGTATTGGTAACGTCGAAGTGTATCCGTATAATAAGTGTTACCACCATCAATTATAATATCCCCCTCATCAACCAATGGAAGAAGACTTTCAATAACATCATCTACTGGCTTACCTGCAGGAACAAGTATCATAATTCGGCGGGGAGTGGCTAGTTGGCTAACCATCTCTTCCAGCGTATTAACACCTTTCACGATGGTGCCAGCCGTGGCGGCCTTTTCAAAATCAGCTGTCTTGACGGGGTCTTTATCGAAGCCGATGGCTTTGAAGCCATGATCGGCAACATTCAGCAGGAGATTGCGGCCCATTACACCAAGGCCCACCATTCCGAAATCATATTGTTGGTCCATTGCAGTTGGTTGGATTGGCCGCAAAGGTAAGAAGCCGCGTCCATTTAAGGTGGCGCATTTAAGTTAGCTATTCCCCTTTCTCTTCAGGATTGCGGAAGGCTGGCAAGACTGGCCTTCCCCGCTTTATATCCGGAGAGGGCATAATACAGTATATAAACATAGGCGGGAAAGGAAACCACAAAAAAGGAGAGGTTATTGGGGAGTTGGAGGCTATCCTTCAGGAAGCCATACAATAGCGGGATCAGCGCTCCCCCGGCAATTCCCATGATAAGCAGGGCAGATCCTACCTGTGTATGTTTACCAAGTCCATCAATAGCAAGCGGAAAAATGGCAGGCCACATCAGGGCATTGGCCAATCCAAGTAAAGCGATCAGTGTAATTGCAAGGTAGCCGTCTGAAAAATAGATCCCGCCACATAAGATAAGTCCCAGCAAAGCTGAAGCCTGAAGTGCTTTCTGCTGGCTGAGATAACGGGGTATTGTGAAAATGCCGATGATATATCCGAGCAACATAGCAAGTAGTGTGAACGTGGTAAAATATTTGGTCTGGTCGAGGCTCATGCCCATGGACTTCCCATAGGTACCAATGGCATCACCAGCAAGTACCTCCACGCCAACATAAAGGAAGAGGCAGGCTACTCCTAATAATAGGTGTGGATAGGAAAACACAGATGCTCGTGCTGTTGCAGAACTATTTTGTTCAGTCGCTTCTTTCCCGATCTCCGGTAAACGGGAGAAATAAATGAGCAGCGAAAGGGCTGCCAGGCAAATGGCTATAATGATATAGGGTGTGATTATTCGTGAAGCCAGCTCCTGGAGCAATTGCTCTTTCAGGATGGGATCTGTTTCGGCAAGCACTTTGTTTTCGATGGCTTGGGCATTCTTCAGTACAATGGCGCCAAGTATGATAGGGCTCAATGCTCCGGCAACCTTATTGCAGATCCCCATTATACTGATTCTCCTGGCTGCACTTTCAATGGGGCCAATAATACTGATATAAGGATTAGACGCTGTTTGCAGCAAGGCAAGGCCTGCACCCTGTATAAAGAGGCCCGTGAGAAACAAAGGAAAACTCCTGCTATTTGCTGCCGGGATGAAAACAAGGGAGCCAATTGCCATAACCGCCAGTCCCAATGCCATGCCCTTTTTGTAGCCTGAAATTTTTAATATCGCTGCCGATGGGAGCGCCAGGAAAAAATAAGCCATATAAAAGGCGAAGGTCACAAAGAAGGCTTGTATATCATTTTCCAGCTGGCATGCGAGTTTCAGAAATGGTATAAGCGTACCATTCAGCCAGGTAATGAAGCCAAAGGAGAAAAATAGGATTCCTATTATTACAATGGCATAGCTGGCTGAAGCTGATTTGGTGTTGGACATCAGTGTTGGTTTTATTCTTTTCCCAAAATAGGCAATCGGGTGTTCATAAATTGATAAGAAGGCGGGTCAATCGATTGCATATTTTTGCGGGCCTCCGGATATGAAGGATGATATGCGGGGTTAACAAGATTTATGGCAAGCAACAGGAAAGCGGCGCTGGGATTTATTTTTATTACCATTCTTATCGATGTGATAGGCCTTGGTATCATAATACCTGTGGTTCCTCAACTAATCACCAATCTCATTAATGGTGATATGAGTGAGGCCTCCAGGTATGGGGGATGGCTGGGTTTTGCCTATGCCATCATGCAATTTGTTTTTGCCCCGGTTCTGGGGAATCTCAGTGACAGATATGGACGGAGACCTGTTCTACTTCTTTCCTTATTGGGTTTTGGAATCGATTATATTTTCGTTGCCTTTGCTCCCACCATTGGCTGGCTATTCCTTGGGCGTATCATTGCGGGGATTTTTGGTGCCAGCATTACCACGGCCTCAGCCTATGTGGCAGATATAAGTACTTCAGAAAACAGGGCACAGAATTTCGGAATGATAGGTGCAGCTTTTGGGATGGGCTTTATCATAGGCCCGGTAATTGGTGGATTGCTAGGTGAGCATGGTGCAAGACTTCCATTTCTTGCCGCCGCTGCTTTAAGTTTGCTGAATGTAATCTATGGTTATTTCGTATTGCCTGAATCATTGCCCCTTGAAAAGCGCCGACCCTTTCAATGGAAAAGAGCCAACCCGGTAGGATCCTTCAGGCAGTTAAAAAAATATCCTGCAATCTCCGGACTGGTGGCCTCGCTCACGCTAATTTATATTGCTGTTCATGCGGTACAGAGTACGTGGACCTTCTATACCATTGAAAAGTTTGGCTGGACCGAAAAGATTATCGGTTATTCATTAGGGTTAATCGGATTGATGATCGCTATTGTACAGGGCGGTCTGATAAGAATTGCGATACCCCGGCTGGGTAATGAACGTAGTGTATATATTGGTCTCTTGTTTTATAGTATTGGATTTCTGCTATTTGCTTTTGCCGGGAATAGCTGGATGATGTTTGTTTTTACAGTTGTCTATTGCCTTGGAGGAATTTTTGGTCCAGCCATGCAGGGGATCATATCTTCCAGCGTGCCCGCCAATGAACAAGGGGAGTTACAGGGTGCGCTTACAGCACTGATGAGTGCAACCTCAATAGTAGGACCCCCACTGATGAATAATCTCTTTTCCTATTTCACCAGGCCCGGGGCTTCATTTCGCTTTCCGGGAGCACCCTTCGCCATGGCCGCCCTGTTGGTGTTAATAAGCGCTGCGTTGGCCTACAGGAGTCTGCATTCTACCATTATGTTACAGAAAAAGCACAGGTAGCACTTACTCTTAATAGTTGATTAACAGGAATAAATTTGTGGCGCAACATTAAAGCTGTACATTTGCGTCGTTATTGAGTTAAGGATCCCGGCTTTGGATCGAGTTATTCTGCTACGCATTTTCTGCTATCTGGTAATTTTCCCGCCCGAATCGTTTCGCTCATTTTTTATTTATTTTTTTATTTTAGTATGAACATTTACGTTTCAAATCTGAGCTTCAATGTTGAAGACGAAGATCTTAGAGAATTTTTCGCTGAGTATGGCGAAGTAACCTCTGCCCGTGTAATCATGGACAAATTCACCAACAAGAGCCGTGGTTTCGGTTTTGTTGAAATGTCTGATGACGAATCAGCCCAGAAGGCAATCGCTGAACTGGATGGTGGTATGGTTGAAGGTCGCGCTATCCGCGTATCAGTTGCTAAGCCCCGCGAAGAGCGTAGCAACACTGGTAACGGTGGTGGTGGCGGTCAACGTCGTTCTTTCAGCAACAGCGGAAGCCGTTGGTAAGATCGAAGATGACCTAATGGTCATCTCCCAAAAATTTAGCAGGCCATTCCTTTGTTGGAATGGCCTGTTTTTTTATTCAATGATTTTCTCAATTCTGGTAAGCTTCCCCTGTGCATTAACACCTTCTACAACTATGCGCAACCTCTTGCTGATATCATTGTTGTAAACGTCATAAAAAATTCTTCGGTTATTCCTGTCAGTGAAAACATTTGGATTCCAGAATAGGGTAGGACGATTATCCTCATTGCTATGTTCCGGTTCTACTTTTGAGTAATCGGGCGAATAGAATTGTTTCTCCGGCAAGTAGCCCGGTACATTGGTAAAATCCAATCCTTTAACATTATCATTTGCCGCCGCGCCCTTTTTTGTATACACCGCAATGGCGCCACCACCACCGCCTGTACCCCCAAAAAATGGTGGCCGGAACACTTTGATCATGGCAACATCACTCATAGAAGTATTTTGAAGCACATCCATCTGTGATTGCATTTCATTAAGGAATAAAGATGGTGAACCTCCTCTCCAGCTTAGCTGGGTATTTTGCCCGGCCCCGGTGATCTGTAATCCAGCTACTTTTCCTTGCAGATATTGGAATACAGACATTGCCGAATTTGCTGTGGGATCATCTTCCATGATAAATGTATAACCATCCTGGCCTTTGAAAAATCCACTTGCATATTCTTCATCCATCTTTTCCTTCTTAGATTTTGTTCTTGCCACAACCGTTACCCCTGCCAGGGTCTGCACTTTCCGGCGTTCTTCTTCCTGCATTATATTTTTACGGGCCATGTCGCGGTTCAGGCGGTAGAAGCTGCTGTCCTGCCTTCTCCAGGTGGGGGTCCAGGCTGCTGCTGCTTTGAAGGAAGGTGCTACCTGCAAAAAATCCCCTTTTATATTAATAAGTGCCTTTGAGCTTAAAATTTTGTTCTGGTCATTATTGAACTGGTAGTACATTTTGGCTGTATCATAAAAGATCAAACCGGGAATACTGAATTTACCTTCGGTGCTCACCGGAATCACCATCACCTGCTGGCTACCATTCTTAAGGGTAAAAATTCCAGTGAGTTCCTTTTGGGTTAATTCGGATTTCGAGAGCCCCATTACCGATCCATTTATAGTAAGGTAATCCTCCACCGGATGTTTAATGACAGGCCATTTATCTGCCAGGATATCTTCCCATTTAAATCTCCTCCAGCCATTTGTCATCATTACCAGATCAAGGTTTCGTGATACCGATTCTGATTCACTTGAAAAATAGTACCCGGGATTGTGAACATAACCCCTGATATCACTGGCAAGCAGGAGATGAGAATAAATATCCTGGTCACTTTCATGCGGCGGATTGATAGTTGCATCGGTAACTGATATGCTCAGATTACATTCAACTGTATCCGGAACATCGATCTGAATTACATTCCTTGCCCTTTTATCTGTTCCTTTTAAGGGAATGTTGAGGTCAGTAATGAAATAGTAATCCTGGTGATTTACAAAAGCGATCCTTTCTGCCAGTGGTTTTCCTTCCTCACTAAAAACAGTAACCTGTGTTATGCCCGTGGGAAGTATCTCGCCGGGGATTACTGCTTTCACTTCTGCAGAGCGGGTAAGATTTACCTTGGCCTGGTAAAGCATTTGCTGTTGCGACTGAGCAACCAGCACCACGGAAGGCACTTCAGTGGCAGCCGCATTTCGCCTCACTGTGAATTGAAGTCCGCCATCAACATTGTTTATTTCAAGTACCAGCCCGGTTTTCTGAATCGCAGGTAGTTTTACCTGCTGCAGTTTCCCAGTGGGGTCTTTGAAAGATGCCGTATAGGTTTCCCCTAAATCTGGAGTCATACTAAACATTCCCATCCCATCATGCTGGGTAGTAAAGCTTGCATGCTTTTTCCCCTTTGAATCTGCGATGTCACCAGCAACGGTTACCGGGATACCATTGCCATCCGTTGCTTTGAATGCTACTCTTGATTGTACGCCCGCCACCAGGTCGCCCCCTTCAGGGAAAAAGTTGAGCTTTGTAACAGCAACAGTTTTTTTTGCTACTGCGTTGGAAGGATTCCTCACAGAGAGCACGGGAATTGTTTTGGTGTAGAGGAAAGCAGAGTCGAAATTCAGCATCCATCGGGTATAAGCACGAACATATACAATGGAGTCGGTGATACTTGCCGGAATTTCAAAGGAAGATGCTGCCCCGGCCTTAATGATGGGCGTAATATGCCTTTGCAATAGCTCCCCTTTCTCATTCAATAATTCAGAATAGAGGTTTCGGCTAAAGGGGGAGGCATTGTTTCCCACCTGTACATAGGCCTTGAACCATATTGTTTCACCTGGATTATAGGCCGATTTATCAAAATGCAGGTATAGCTTTTCCTGAGGGTAATTTGCGTCGAGCTGGGCCAATGCCGAATCATATTTTTGCGCCTGGCCCAAAATAGCTGAGAGAATCAGCATTGTAATCAGAGCTGTGGCCCGAATTTGTCGTCTTTTCATAACTGTACGCTTCAACATAGTCGGCAATATCCTAAATTTTTACGCAACGGGAGAAGCCCACCTTCAGCGGGAGTAATTTTTATCGAAACCTTTCGAAAAACTCCCAGGTCCTCAATAGCTGGTCCATGCGTTGCCGGTTATTTCCGCTTCGGGTGATCTCATGCGTAGCACCCGGATGCCGCACATATTCCACTGGGCGCCCCAAAACTTTAAGGCTTTTATAAATTTGTTCGCTTTGAATAACGCCGGTACGAAGGTCGTTCTCGCCATGGAAAATGATAAAGGGTGTGGTGATGTTCTCGACATAGTTGATGGGTGATTCACGCTCAAGAACTTCCCGTGTCTTCGGCTCCCAGGGATACCCATCAAAATAGTTGGGAATCAGGCGCCATGCATTGCCTTCTCCAAAAAAAGTTTCCAGGTCATAAACCCCGCGCTGGCTGCAGGCCGCCCTGAACCTCTTGTCGTGTGCTATAATATATGCTACCAGGTAACCGGCATAAGATCCTCCTGTAACAAATAAGTTACTGGTATCAGCCCAACCTTCACTAACAGTTTTGTCGAGCGCCGTAAGTACATCACTCATTGGACCTTTGCCCCAATCGTTTTTATTGGCAACCAGGAAGTCAAGGCCATAACCACCTGATCCGCGGGGATTGCTGTATACAACACCATATCCCTTACTACACCAGTACTGGAATTCATGCCACATGGAGCTTTCGCCGGGTCCCCACATTGCAGCCGGACCACCATGGATCTGTAGCAGGAGAGGATATTTTTTGCCTGCAGTATAATTGGCCGGCTTCATGATCCAGTATTCAACTGTGAGTCCTTTGTCATTTACATAGCTGTGTTTTACAGGCTCTGAAATAGATTTCCTGTTAACCCAATTGCTGTTAAAATTGCTTATCCTCTTCTCATTTTTTCCATCCTGGTCAGCAACATAAATATCAAAGGGATTCTTCACCATTGTCTTCACGTAAACCAGGCGGTTGCCAGCCACATCGAATGAACCTATGCCTTCATCATTACTTCCCAGGTATTGTTGAGTTCGGATTTTTAGGTCGTACCTCAATAGGCGCGCGCCACCGTTGGCCGGGACGTTGGCAAACAGCACTTCATCACCCATCCAGGCCAGGCCACCTGTATTACGGTCAACTGAAATATTTATGAGGTCTTTTTCACCACCATCAGCAGGCAGGATGGCAAGTGTTGGAATAGTAACATAGCCAACACCGCCATGCTGCAGAGCGATCCACTTACCCGTGGCGGAAACCCGGGCACCAGTAAAGCGGTAATCATTTTTTGCAAGAAGAGGAGAGAATCCACTGCCATCTGAATTCACCCGATAAATGGCTGTGGATAAGGAACGGTCGGGATGGCTGTTTCCACCAATGCCTCCTTCCACAATTAGCTTCACATTTGTCAGGAACTGTGGATTATTAAATGAGTTAAACCCTTTGGTGAGCTGTTGTTCACGGGCATTTTCGCTGGCGGAAATAATAAAGACATGCGACCGGTTCATTTCGCCGCTGGTAGATGATTCGCCCTGAAACTGCAGGCGGTTTATGACCTTGGCTTTCTTGTCCTGTTCATTCTTTTTGAGCCAGGCTCTTACCTCATCGAGGGATCCATCAGGGTCAGCAGTTTTATTGCCCGCTACAAGGAAATCATTATTGCTAAATCCCGGCTTTTCGGTTGACCATTTGGGTGATTGTTTACCAGGGTTGAAAAGAGAATCGGTGGCCAGTTCCGTTAAGCTCGCCGATGAAACAAATGCGATCTGTTTACTATCAGGGCTCCAAACAGGTGCGGAGGCCCCATATTTGTTATGGGTAAGCTGAATAGCTTCGCCACCATCCATTTGTAAAAGGAATAGTTGAGATTTCCCATCCACCTGGCGGGTGAACACGATTCTTTTACCATCCGGACTAACTGCCATTTGGGAAGACGATTCTCTTGATGCGGTAAGCTGACGGGGTGTTGAGTTACCATCGGTATTCACCATCCAGACTTGTGTGCGATATTGATATTCCCATTTCTTATCAGCCTCCGATTCGATATTGGTTAGTGTGAAATACGCCTGTTTCCCATCTGGTGACAACTGAATATTAGCGGGCTGGCTGATTCTAAGCATATCAGTGAGCAAAACAGCAGAACTGTCGGGTTTTCTGCTCTGTGCCGACGCAAAGCTTATGCTGAAAAGAAATGATAGCAGGATGGTGAATTTCATATTCGCGCTTTTGTCTAATATACGAAACAGCAGCTTCCAGTTCCGTAGATTTGCAGGGTTAAAAATTGAAACATGAGTCAGCTGGTAAAAGAATTCAATGAATATCGCGAGAAGATGAACGAGGTGATCCTCAGCAAGAATAACCTTGTAATGAAAAGGCTCTGGAACCTTGATACAAACACTTATGATGAGGGCGCCCTCGATAAGAAAACAAAGGAGATGCTTGGTCTGGTGGCCAGTATGGTGTTACGTTGTGATGATTGTATAAAATATCATGTTGGCAAATGTCATGAGTTAGGTATCACCACGGAACAGCTTTATGAGATCTTCGCAGTTGCTAATATAGTGGGAGGAACTATTGTTATTCCGCATACTAGGAGGGCAGCGGAATATTGGGAAGAATTGCAGACAGCCTGAGTTATCGCTTATGCACCACCAACTCCCCCTGGATCTGAATATTTTCCGGGGGCAGGGGCTCATCACCAGTATTATTGAGTTGATTCAATAAAAGTTCAGCCGCTTTGGCGCCTTGTTTCTCAGGGTATTGTTCAATTGAAGCCATGGGTGGATTCTCAAGGTAGTTTGTAATTGGCAGGTTAGCATAGCTTACGAAAAAGATATCCTTATTGTTCCTGATCTTCTTCTTTTTGCAGTACTGGATGGCGTCAAGCGCCACATAGTCATTGATAGCCAGAATGGCTGTGGGGGGCTGCTTGAGGCTTAACAGGGATTCCATGGCTTCCGCGGTTCCTTCCTTGGTAAGATCACAGTATGCAACGAGGGTCAGGTCAATTTTCAGTCTTTTTTTCTGCATCACCTCCATATAGGTGTCAGTTCGTTCTTTAGAAGATTTCATTTCAACAGGACCATTGATTATGCCGATGCGGCGATGGCCTTTTTCCATCAGGTAGGTAATTGCCTGGTGTGTGCCTTGTGGCATATCAAAGGCAACTTTATTAAATTGGTTTGATGCAGGTACCCTGTCGAAAAATACTACCGGGATCTGGTATTTTTCGAGAGCAGTGAAATGGTCGAGGTTGCGGGTATGTTTTGAAAGTGAAACGATAATGCCATCAACCCGTTGGTTTTTCATGGCAGTTATTATTGTCTTCTCTCTTTCCACATCATCATGGCTCTGACCTATAAGTACATTATATTTTTGACTGTTGGCAACTTCCTCTATACCACTTATTGCACCGGCAAAGAAATCTTCAATCAGGAAAGGGAGTACAACACCAATGGTAAATGTCTTACGCTGTTTAAAGAAAATAGCTGTCTGATTGGGTTCATATCCAAGTTCTGCTGCCAGCTGCTGAACCCTGGTGCGTGTACGCAAACCTATGCTGGGGTGATCATGCAATGCCCTCGAAACCGTTGAAACAGAAATGTTCAGTTGCTCGGCAATTTCTTTAATAGTGGGTAATTTCTTATTTATCATGCCATTAATGATCGATTAAATGTAAAGATAATTGGCCAATCAGCTGCGTCGTGAACCCGGGGTTCTCCCTACCTTTGCTTATTATTTGACTTTATGAGTACTACTGAAGCAACACCCTCACCGGCCCTGACAGCCAAAGATTTTGCCACCGACCAGGAGGTACGCTGGTGCCCCGGTTGTGGCGATTACTCCATTCTTGCGCAGGTTCAGAAGATAATGCCGGGTATTGGTGTTCCCAGGGAAAATATTGTGATCATATCAGGAATCGGCTGCAGCAGCCGCTTCCCTTATTATATGAATACGTATGGGATGCATTCCATCCATGGCCGTGCTACCGCGGTTGCCAGTGGATTAAAGGCTGCCCGCCCCGAACTCAGCGTGTGGATCGTAACGGGGGATGGTGACGGACTGAGCATCGGCGGTAACCATACCATTCACCTGCTTCGCAGGAACTTCGATGTAAACATTCTGCTTTTCAATAACCAGATATATGGATTAACCAAGGGACAATATTCTCCAACCTCTGAACAACAAAAGATTACCAAGAGTACTCCATTTGGGTCGATCGACCATCCTTTCAATCCGCTGGCACTGGCTATGGGCGCCGATGCAAGCTTTATTGCCAGGAGTATGGACAGAGACCCTAAACACCTACAGGATATGCTGGTAAGAAGCCATAAACACAGAGGGTCGTCTTTTCTGGAGATCTACCAGAATTGCAACATCTTCAATGATGGCGCCTTTGAGATCTTCACCGAAAAATCAACAAAACCCGAACATGGGCTTTTCCTGGAACAGGGGAAACCTCTGCTTTTCGGCGCTAATAAGGAGAAAGGTATAAAGCTTGATGGATTGAAACCCGTAGTTGTAGATCTTACCCAGGGCGAAAGTGCCGATGATTGCTGGATTCACGATGAACGCGATTTCTTTAAAGCACAATTGCTTGTTCGTCTCTTCGACAATCCAAGAATTGAAGGACATATGCCAAGGCCATTCGGTGTGTTTTTTGAAACTGAACGAGCCTGTTATGAAGATGTAATGGCTATGCAAATTGACGATACCATTGCCCAGAGAGGTAAGGGCGATCTTGATAAACTCCTCCGCGGTAGGGAAGTTTGGACAATCAGCTAATTTTTTTATATAAATCGGTTGGGCAAATAGGTTAGTTACCTGTTTGCCCTTTTTTTATGTGTTGTGTAGGCATAAAAAAATGCCAGCGATTGAGATCGCCGGCCTGTGCTTACCTCTGAAACCACAAAAAGAAAGAGGTGATATATTGGTTTTCAATTAATCAATACAAGTTATCACGCCATAGGCGGACATCAATGAAACATTCAAAGGGAGAATTTGATCGGGATGGCTTTTACTGGATAGTGGTCAGGAGAGGAAAAGGTGATGGCGTAAATTTATAACCTGTTTATTGATATTGCAAGTGTTATTAAAAATAAATTATCTTTTTTTTAGCACCAATGTAAATCCTGGCCTATTCTATATAGTGAGCCTCCCGCTTAACCTTCCTGTTTATGCTTAACTTAGGGCATGCTTATTCACGTGCATCCTGATAATCCACAACCCAGGGCTATCAATACCATTATAGAGACGCTGAGGGCAGGTGGGGTTATCATCTATCCCACTGATACCATTTATGGCATTGGCTGTGATATTTTTCAGCCAAAGGCCATTGAAAGAATCTGCCGCATCAAGCAGGTGGCGCCCCAGAAGGCACAACTATCGTTCATTTGTTATGACTTAAGTGACATGAGCCAGTATACGAAAAGCATATCCACACCCCTTTACCGCATATTGAAAAGCCACTTGCCCGGCCCCTATACTTTTATACTGCCCGCAAGTAAGGAAGTGCCTAAACTGCTGAAAAGTAAGAAAGACACTATAGGCCTTCGGGTACCCGAAAATAATATCGCCCGAACCATCATAAGAGAATTGGGAAGGCCTATACTTAGTGCCTCTTTGCCGGGTGAGATGATCGAGGAGTATACTGATCCTGAACTTATGCAGGAAAACTTTGGCAACCTTGTTGACATGGTAGTGGATGGTGGAATTGGCGGATGGATACCTTCTACCATTATAGATTGCACCCAGGAACCCCCGGTAGTGCTCAGGCAGGGCGCGGGTGTTTGGGAAGAAACAGAATAATACATGCAAAATTTCGAAACATATTTTCCCCCTTCCCTGATACTTATGACCGAGCGGGTATTGCTGCGTAAACTTGAAGATGACGATGCTGAAAAACTTTTTGCAGTAGCACAGGAACCGTCCCTTTTTACATGGTTCACCCGTTATCTTAATGAAAAAGAAGGAATGGATGGCTGGATAGAGGAGGCTATTGGACATTATCAACAGAGAATAAGATTTCCCTTTGTTGTGACCTTAAAAGATAAAGACACTATTTGCGGAAGTACAAGCCTGGGAAATATTTCATTCCCTGACAAAAGAGTAGAAATCGGGTGGACCTGGTATGGGGATGCATTTCGTGGAACGGGTATCAATATTCATTGCAAGTTCCTGCTGATGCAATATGCTTTTGATACCCTTGAATTTGAAAGAGTTGAACTAAAAACGGATGCATTAAATCTTCGGTCGAGGGCAGCCATGAAAAAACTTGGACTGGTTGAAGAAGGAACATTGCGAAGTCACATGAGCATGCCTGGTGGGCGAAGACGTGACTCGGTGTATTATAGTGTGATAAAATCCGAATGGCCTGCGATGCGCAGGAGGTTGATCGAAATGTTATGATGATAATCCCTCAAAACAAAGTTCTTTCTGAACCGGAAGTATATTAAAACTTCTGCGGTGGTAGGAACAAAGGCCATGAGATTCAATTGCCATTCTATGTTCTGGTGTTCCATATCCCTTATTCTGTTTCCAATTGTAAGAAGGGAACTGCTCATGCAGCCGTATCATATGATCATCGCGGTAGGTCTTGGCCAGAATGCTTGCTGCGGCAATGGAGGTATAAGTGGCATCCCCCTTTACAATACAATGATGCGGAAGGCTGCCATATGGCCTGAACATATTGCCGTCAATCAATAAAAGTCCGGGTGTGGGCTTTAATGCTTCAATAGCCCGGTGCATGGCAAGCCAGGAGGCCTGAAGAATATTGATGCGGTCAATTTCCTCTTCGCACACAGACGCTACAGAATATGCAATGGCTTTCTTTTCAATCACTTCCCGGAGCATATACCGTTGCTCTTCCTTTACCTGCTTTGAATCATTAAGGAGGGGATGTCTGAAATCACGGGGAAGTATAACCGCCGCGGCAAAAACCGGGCCTGCATAACAGCCCCTTCCTGCTTCATCGCAGCCAGCTTCGAGCAGTTGATCCTGGTAGTACTTTTTGAGTGCCATCTTGCGCTCAAATGTAGAAAGAATCTTTTGTTGTAATTTCATTGCCACGCAAAAACTGTTCACATATGTCAAACACCGCCATTGACCAAACCTTCCCTGATTTTGAAGATGCACTAAAAGAGGATATCGAGAAGAATAGTGAGATCCGAACTTTCCGGGCTGGCGAACAAATGATGCGTACCGGGCAATATTTCAGAAGTACCATGTTGATAATTGATGGGCTGGTGAAAGTTTACCGGGAGGATGATGCAGGTAATGAATACTTCATGTATTATCTGAAACCTGGTCAGGCATGTGCACTCAGCATGGTTTGTGCAGCCAAACGTGAAACCAGTGAGATAATGGCCAAGGCAGTTAAGGATACCGAAGTAATTGCAATACCACTTTCTTATATGGACGAATTCATGAGTAAGTATAAATCATGGTATCATTTTGTGCTGGAGACCTATAGATCCAGATTTGAGGAATTACTGGTTACCATAGATCACATAGCATTCCGGGCAATGGATGAAAGGCTGGAATTCTACCTGATTAAACACCAGCAAACACTTAAAGACAATATTGTACATCTCAGCCACCAGGAAATTGCAGATGAGCTAAATTCTTCAAGGGAAGTTATATCCCGTTTGCTCAAGAAAATGGAACAATTGGGAAAGGTGCGTCTTCACCGCAATGCTATTGAGATTATCAGCCTGGGATCGATATGATCTGATGATTTCAACCCACTCTACCGACCCTCCGCCATAATATGTGACAAAAGTCATAGATAACCCTGTATATCCAATGCAATTTTGCCATATCAAAAGCTAAATCACTTTCAGTATGAAAATTGAACAAATTTATACCGGATGCCTGGCACAGGGTGCCTATTACGTGGAGAGCGATGGCGAAGCTGTTGTGATAGACCCGCTTCGCGAAGTGCAGCCCTATATTGATCGTGCAGACAAGGATGGCGCTAAGATCAAGTATGTTTTTGAGACCCATTTTCACGCTGATTTTGTGAGTGGTCATCTTGATCTCTCCCGGAAGACGGGAGCACCTATTGTTTATGGTCCCACCGCAAGCCCAAGCTTTGATGCACATATTGCCTATGACGGCGAAGTTTTTAAGGTTGGCAAGCTGAGTTTTGTTGTTTTACATACTCCTGGCCACACCATGGAAAGCTGCTCATATCTATTAAGGGATGAGTCTGGGAAAGATATTGGGCTTTTTTCGGGTGATACGCTATTCATTGGCGATGTTGGAAGACCTGATCTTGCACAGAAAGCCGCTCATATGACGCAGGAGCAACTTGCGGAGACCCTTTATGATTCACTGCGTAATAAGATCATGCCATTGGCTGATGATATCATTGTTTATCCCGCCCATGGCGCAGGTAGTGCATGTGGTAAGAATATGAGTAAGGAAACTACTGATACACTTGGTCACCAGAAAGCCAGCAATTATGCTCTCAGGGCAAATATGACGAGGGATGAATTTGTGAAAGAAGTTACAACAGGACTAATGCCTCCCCCAGCCTATTTTCCGCTCAATGTGATGATGAATAAGCAGGGCTATGATAGTATAGATGAGGTACTGAAACGCGGACAGCATGCGCTTAGCGCGGAGGGATTTGAAGCTGCCGCCAATGAAACCGGCGCTCTTATCCTCGATACGCGTGATCCACAGGTATTTGCGAAGGGCTTTGTTCCTAATTCCATCAATATTGGAATTGATGGCAATTTCGCTCCCTGGGTAGGTGCATTAATACCGGATGTAAAACAGGAGCTATTGATCGTGGCTGAGCCCGACCGTGTTGAAGAAGTGGTTACAAGACTTGCACGCGTAGGATATGATTATACTATAGGATACCTCGAAGGTGGATTTGAAACATGGCTCAAAGCAGGTAAGGAATATGATAGTATAAAATCAGTAACTGCGGAAGAGCTTGCTGAAATAGCAGGAAGAGAAAAAATAAATATCCTTGATGTTAGAAAGAATAGTGAGTTCCAGAGCGAACACCTCGCTGATGCAGAAAACGCACCACTCGATTTCGTCAATGAAAGTATGCTGCAGGTTGACAAAAATAAGCAGTACTATGTTCATTGTGCCGGTGGGTATCGGTCAATGATTTTTAATTCAATTCTACGCGCTCGTGGATATGACAACCTGATAGATGTTAAGGGGGGATTCAAAGAACTAAAAGAAACAGGAAAGTTTGCAGTAACTGATTATGTATGCCCCTCAACATTGCTTTAAAAATTTAATCTAATTAGCGGAAATGAAAACAATAAAGGAATTACTAAGAGATCAGAATGCGACAGTTGTTGATGTTCGCAGTGAGGAAGAATTTAATTTGTCGCATCACCCTGGTGCCATCAACATACCTCTTGACCAGGTACAGCAACGTGCAGATGAATTAGGGTCTATGTCAAAGCCATTGATCTTGTATTGCCGTTCGGGCAACCGGTCTGGTATTGCACAGGCTATACTTAAACAACTCGGCGTGTTAGAAGTGTATAATGGAGGAGGATTGGAAGATATGGCTCAATCAATAAAGAACTGATATGTTTGATTTTATAAAAAAGTTGTTCGGTGGAGGAACTGATTTTAAGGCTTTAAGAGCAAAGGGGGCGGTTATCATTGATGTACGCACCACCGGAGAATTCATGGCGGGACATTTAGAAGATTCAGTGAATATTCCGCTTGACTCCCTGAAATCTCAACTGCCGGTTCTCAAGAAAAAATCACAGCCAATAATAGCTGTTTGCAGATCAGGTGCACGAAGTGGTGTTGCTGTTGCACAATTAAAGCAGGCAGGTATTGAAGCATATAATGGAGGAGCATGGATATCACTTAAACAAAAAATTTAGCATGAGAGAAACAATTTTGACGGGATGGAATTGGATGCGTTGGCTTCGTTTTGCCATAGGTGCTTATGCACTAGTGCAATCTGTAATCGAAAAGGAGCCCTTGCTGGCTCTAGCAGGGATATTTCTCCTTGGCATGTCAATATTTAATATTGGTTGCTGCGCCGGTGGCGTATGTGCTACGCCACGCAGGAATACAAATAGCGGTAAAGAGGAGATTGTTCAATTTGAAGAAATAAAAAGCGATAAACAATAATCAATGGCAACCTTTCAGGAAATAATACAATCAGAAAAGCCGGTGCTGGTTGACTTCTTTGCAGAATGGTGCGGTCCCTGTAAAATGATGGCACCCATACTGAAGAATGTTAAAGAAAGTGTTGGCAGTGCAGTAACCATCATTAAAGTGGATGTTGACAAGAATCCTGAAGCTGCAAGGCAGTTTGGAATTCAGGGCGTACCCACTCTTATGGTATTTCAAAAAGGGCAGGTAAAATGGCGCCAGAGTGGAGTAGTTCCTGCAAAACAACTTGAACAGGTATTGGAGAAATACAAGTAATTTTTTTGTAATCAGAATAATATCATCATCAACAAACTTCAAACAAATAATATATGAATTTTATAGAATGGATCAAACAACCATGGCCCTGGTATATAGCCGGGCCCCTCATTGGATTAACGGTTCCCACGTTACTGATCATGGGTAACAAATCATTTGGCATCTCCTCTTCTCTTCGCCATGTTTGTGCTGCATGTTTCCCCTCCAAAATTCCATTCTTCCAATATGACTGGAAGAAAGAACTCTGGAATATGTTTTTTGTGGTAGGCATCCTGCTGGGAGGCATTCTCACAGCAGCCTTTTTATGGAACCCGGAGCCAATACAAGTGCATGCCAATCTTGCCAGTGAATTATCAGGTTATGGTATCACTAATTATACCGGGCTTGTTCCGGTTGATGTATTCAACTGGCCGGCACTATTTACATTAAGAGGATTCATTATGATGGTAGCAGGTGGACTGCTGGTTGGTTTTGGAACAAGGTATGCGGGTGGTTGTACATCAGGTCATGCAATCATGGGAATTAGTAACCTTCAAATGCCTTCCGTAATTGCCACCTGTTGTTTTATGGCAGGAGGATTTATCATGGCAAACCTTGTACTTCCTTACATTCTTTCACTTTAACTCAGCAATTTATTATGTCAACTAATACAACATTTGTAGAAGCAAAAACACCCAATACGGATTTTGAAGTTCGTTCTCTTGACACAATGTGTGTCAATGATACAAAAAGGGAGGAGCCATGGTACAGCAATATAAAATACCTGGTACTTGGAACCATTTTCGGAATTGTATTCACCAAGGCTGAAGTGATCTCCTGGTTTCGAATCCAGGAAATGTTCCGTCTGCAGAGTTTTCATATGTATGGTGTCATCGGATCTGCCATTGCAGTTGGTATGCTCTCCATCTTTATTATCAAGCGGTTTAATATTAAAACCATACATGGAGAAAAGATAGAGTTCCATGATAAGAAATTCAACAAGGGACAGATCTATGGGGGCTTGATCTTTGGTTTCGGCTGGGCAATAACCGGTGCTTGTCCCGGACCACTATTTGCACAAATTGGAACAGGTGCAACAGTAATTATTGTTACACTTCTTAGTGCAATTGCTGGTACCTGGCTTTATGGAAAGTTTCGTGATAAATTACCCCACTAATTATGTCAATTGAAATCCGGCATGGCTTAAGACAAAACTGGCAGCAATTCAGTTTACTGGTTCTGGTGAATGCATTTGTAGGTGCCATGATTGGTCTTGAGAGAGCCGTGATGCCGGGTTTCGCTGAAACAGTTTTTCAAAAGCAGGGCCAGGTGGTCTTGCTTTCATTCATTGGCGCCTTCGGAATAGCAAAAGCATTTGCCAACCTGGCTATGGCATCACTTAGCAAAAAGTATAGCCGAAAGATGCTGCTGGTAGCGGGCTGGCTGCTGGCCATCCCCGTTCCATTCCTGCTCATTTATGCGGAAAGCTGGAGTATGGTGGTGGTGGCAAACATCCTGCTGGGACTCAACCAGGGTCTTGCCTGGTCCTCCACAGTAATCATGAAAGTAGACCTGGTGGGAGAGAGGAACCGGGGACTCGCAATGGGTATCAATGAATTTGCGGGATATGTATCAGTAGGATTGGCTGCATACCTGGCCAGTTGGCTCGCTACTGAGTATGGCTATCAAACTGCACCCTTCATACCGGGGATAATATTTTCTTTCCTTGGGCTGCTTATAACCTTGATATGGATTCGTGATACGGGACATCATGTGAAAAAGGAATCGGTAGAAAGCAGGATACCATTGCTGGAGAACGTTTTTATAGATACCAGCTACAGGCATAAGACCATAGGAACTGTTACCATAAACGGTCTTGTCAATAATATGAATGATGGGGTAATATGGGGCTTGCTTCCAGTCTTACTAATCAATAAAGGATTCAGCCTTACTGAAACTGGTATGCTTGCCGGATTATATCCGGCAGTATGGGGATTGGCCCAACTTTTCACAGGCAAATTGGGTGATACGCATTGCAAAAAACAACTCATCAGCACTGGTATGCTTATGCAGGCTGCCGGTATTCTTATACTAGTGATCGCTCCAATTACATTTCTTGTTGCGCTCAGTATGATATTACTGGGACTGGGTACTGCACTCGTTTATCCTAATTTCCTATCAATGATCGCCAACCACAGCCACCCTTCCCAAAGGGCGGCTTCCTTGAGTATTTTCCGGTTCTGGCGCGATAGCGGCTATGTTTTCGGTGCATTGGTTGCCGGATTTACTGCTGCTTTTGCTGGCATACCCACTACCCTGATATTGGTGGCTATTATTACTGCTGCTGCAGGCCTGCTAAGTCATTTCCGGATGTGTTGCACCAACAAAACAATCTGGAAAGAGACGCCATGTCTTGAAATATACTGATCTCAGTTGCCATCCTGGCTGATATTTATCATGGTTAATATCATACCCTTAAGTGACAGTTATCACGAAGGGCGCCTGGCACCAGGACTACCTTTGACATATAAATTTTATTATTATGTCTCAGCATCATCAGATTCTTATAATTGGCGGCGGAAACGCCGGAATTTCAGTTGCAGCTCAATTGCTGCGGAAGCGTTCCAATCTGGAAATCGCCATCATTGAGCCATCTGATAAACATTATTACCAGCCCGCCTGGACCCTTGTAGGGGCAGGTGTATTCAATATTCATGATACTATCCGTTCAGAATCATCGGTGATTCCGGATAAAGTAAAATGGATCCGTGATGCGGCAGAAAGTTTCCAGCCGGAAATAAACCAGGTAACTACAAAAGGCGGGGCTGAAATTACCTATGATTACCTCATTGTTGCCCCTGGAATCCAACTGAACTGGAAAGATATTGAGGGCCTGAAACAAACCCTCGGCCGAAATGGTGTTACAAGTAATTATTCAGTTGACTATGCCACTTATACTTATGAGTGTCTGCAACAATTAAAACCTGGCCAAACAGCTCTATTTACCAGTCCGGGTACAGCTGTGAAATGTGGTGGAGCCCCACAGAAGATTATGTACCTGGCGGCTGATTATCTGCGTAAGCATGGCCTTCAGGGCAAAGTGAATGTAGAATTCGTTACTGCAGGAGGTGTGATTTTCGGCATAAAAAAATATGCAGATGAACTCATGAAGAAGGTGAATGAATATGGCATAAAACTTAATTTCAAACATGACCTTGTTGCAGTAAACGGTGACCAGAAAACTGCGACTTTCAAAGTGGTTGATGGGGAAGGTGTTGTAAGCATGGTGGAAAAACATTTTGACATGATCCACGTTGTTCCGCCACAGAGTGCTCCTGATTTCGTGAAAGCAAGTCCACTTGCCGATGCAGCGGGATGGGTTGAAGTTGACAAATTCACGCTTCAGCATACACGCTATAAAAATATATTCGGAATTGGTGATGCGATGAGTGCACCCAATTCTAAAACTGGTGCAGCTGTCAGGAAACAGGCTCCGGTGGTAGTTAAAAATCTTCTGGCATTAATGGATGGACAACAAATGCCTGCTGCATACAGCGGATATGGAAGCTGCCCGCTGGTAGTAGGATATGGTAAATTGATTCTTGCAGAATTTGGTTATGATAATAAGGTTATGGAAACATTTCCTTTTGACCAGTCGAAGCCTCGTTGGAGCATGTGGATACTTAAACGTTATATACTTCCCTGGTTGTATTGGAATAAAATTTTAAAGGGAACTGCTTAAGCATTTCTTGCGTATCTTGTTGTTAAGTTCATCCTGCAGTACCCGCTGTGGGATGAATTTTTAAAAGCAGCACTATGGCGAATATATTAGTCCCTTTCGATTTTTCCCCCAATGCGATTGCTGCATTGGAGCAGGCATTTTATATTGCTGATGGCAAAGGCCTGAATGTTGAAGTTTTACATATCCTGAATTTTAAAGCAGCGCATGATTATCCGAAGGAGTGGAATATTGATCCCCATCATGTTGATCTTGGTGCTATACATACCCGTTTATCAGAACTTGTATTTGATAAAATGGAAGCCTGTTGCGGGGGGCGCAACAAACTTGAAGTAACTACCCTGGTGAAGGAAAGTGTGATGATAAATGGCGGTATCATCAACCATATGCTGCTGGAGCGGTCAGACATTATTATAATGGGCACCCATGGTGCAACAAATGCAATGGAAAGATTCTGGGGTTCCAATACAGCTACCATGATCAATCATGCGTTGTTCCCGGTTATGGCTGTTCCGCCTCATTGGAACCCGGTGCGATTTAAGGAATTGATCGCGGCTGTAAGCCTGAAAGAGTTGACTACACTAGCCCCTCAAATTATAAAATGGGCCGACTGGTTACATGCGGAAGCAGAAGTAGTGACTATGACTTCACTGCCCTCCGCCGACCAGGAAGAACTCGATAAAGCCATACTGGAATTTCCTGGAATAAAGGCCCACCTGGTGGAAAAAAAGAATGACCTGCCAATGTGGAAGAACCTGGTACAGTTCACAGCTGAACGCAAAGAAGCCGCATTGCTGATGTTTGTTCATGAACGTACTGTATTGGAAAAGCTTTTCAATTACAGCATCACTTCCAAAGTGGCTGACGGAATCCGTATTCCCTTATTGGCACTTCCAACTAAACATAAGTAATACGCTGCTTCAACACCCGGTTACAAACTTCAAACATCTCCCTATTTTTGCATCCTTATGGAAACGCAGCAGCACACGAAGGGTAACCGGGCAGTAGCTACCTGGTTGATAATAGGGGTGGTTATGATCATTGTTCAGGTGATATTAGGAGGTATCACAAGGCTTACAGGCTCGGGTTTGTCCATAACTGAATGGGAAGTGGTAACCGGCAGCTTTCCTCCTTTGAATGAAGCAAACTGGTTAGCAGAGTTCAGGAAATACCAGGAAACCCCTCAATACCGCCTGCTAAACACCGATTTTACCCTTTCGGATTTTAAGTTTATTTATTTCTGGGAATGGTTTCACCGCGTTTGGGCAAGGCTAATAGGAATCGTATTCCTTGTGGGCTTCATTTGGCTGACAGCAAAAAAATACCTGCGCAAGGATATGGTTAATCCTTTGCTGGTACTCTTTATTCTTGGTGCTATTCAGGGAGCGGTAGGTTGGATCATGGTTGCGAGTGGTTTAACAGGAGATGCTGTTTATGTTAAACCAACGCGACTTGCACTTCACTTTATTCTGGCTTTGTTATTACTCTGCTACACCTGGTGGTTTGCACTTCGATTACTGGTTCCTGCACAACAGAGAATTTCATCGCCCCCAATTAGAAAATTGACCATAGTATTACTTTTTTTGATGACGGTACAATTGATATATGGTGCATTGATGGCAGGTCATAGAGCAGCAACCGTGGCCCCCACCTGGCCAACAATAAACGGAGACTGGCTACCATCCACCATCTGGCAGGATAATCCTCTATTGCTAAACCTCATTGATAACCCGATTACTATTCATTTCATTCATCGTAACCTGGCTTATCTCATAGTAATTCTTGTAATCATATGGTATCGGAAAATGAGCCAGTCAGAGATCACACCACTAATAGGGCGATGGAAACGGTTCCCGCTGATACTTACTGTTATCCAGGTTTTGCTGGGCATATTTTCTGTTCTTACAAGTAAAGATATCATCCCAAATCATTGGGGTAATTTTGAGTGGATGGCCCAACTTCACCAGATAGTGGCCATGATATTGTTGCTTTCCATGGTAAGCCTTCTTTATCTTTTCCATAAACCGAGGCAGCAGGCATAATTTCGGTCTTGTCTACACGTTTATAGATGTAACTTGACAAGTATGAAGCCGCGACTGAAAGCCATATTTTATTCTTTCCCGGTTCAGCTCATCCTGCTTCATTTTAAGAAGTTCCAGGTGTTGCTGTTATTCTGGATGGTTTTATTTGGTGCCGTTAATGGAAGTTTTATGGCGGCATATGGCGTCAATTCCCTTTATCTCTCACCCGAATACCTTGGCAAGGTCAATACTGTAAGTGCAGGAATTGTTGGTGTTACAATTGGCATCTTCATTATGAGTTGGAACATTACCACCTTCATCCTGTTCAGCAGGCATTTCCGGTTTCTTGCAACTACCACCCGACCATTTTTAAAATACTGCATTAATAATGCGGTGATACCAGTTCTTTTCCTTGTTTTTTATTTTGTACGGGCGGTAGATTTTGAAATCAACAAAGAACTCCTGGGCTTGGGCGAAGTGCTCATGCTGATTTCCGGATTTTTGATTGGGCTGGTCATCATAGTGCTGATATCTTTCGGATATTTTTTTGGTGCTGATATTCATATTGCCCGCAATATGATTAATCTCGACCCATCTCCACTTCCCTTTCACCGGGGACTGAAACCTCATATCGTACTTAATAGTGGAGGAAGCAGGCTGATTAAAGTGACTACCTACTTAAGCGGGCGATTTGAGCCCCGGGCTGTAAGAAATGTTTCACACTATAGTAAGGACTTCCTGGAGAATATTTTTAATCGACATCATTTTGCAGCTGTACTCTCCATATTCATAGCTTTTGTTTTCCTGATGGTTGTAGGTTTTCTGCTCGATTACGAAGTGTTCCAGTTGCCCGCTGCAGCAAGTATCACCTTGTTTCTTGCGATATTGGTTGCAGTTGTGGGCGCATTTTCCTATTTCCTTCAAAGCTGGAGTGTACCCTTTGCCGTTATACTGATATTGGTATTGAACTTTCTCTATCGAAATGGTATAATCGATCCTACCAATAAGGCATATGGTCTGGATTATGGTAAGTCCATTCCGCGTGCAGCCTATGATCCTGAAAATCTCAGGCAACTGACCAGTCCCGCTAAAATCACTGCTGATAAAGCCATTATGTTATCTGTACTTGAAAAATGGAAGGCAAAGCAGGGAGTAGAAAAACCCTATCTATATCTAGTGAATGTGAGTGGTGGAGGAACAAGAAGCGCCACGTTCACAATGGGAGTGATGCAGAAACTGGATAGTTTGAGTGGCGGAAAATTCATGCAGCAAACCTTTATGATAACTGGAGCTTCAGGCGGCATGCTGGGTGCTGCTTATTTCAGGGCTTTGTCGCAACAACGGGCATTGGGCAAGCCCGTTGATCTGCTGGATAATAAATATGTTGATGATATTTCTAAAGACTTGTTGAATCCCATTTTTTCTTCCTTTGTTGCGCGCGACCTTGCAGCCCCCGCTCAGAAATTCAGGGTAGGGGATTATGAGTATGTGAAAGACAGGGCTTATTCTTTTGAACAGCAGCTTAACATAAATACCCGCTTCCTTCTCGATAAAGAATTGAGTGACCTTGCGCAAGATGAGCGCGAGGCTCGTATCCCATTGATGCTATTCAATTCCGTAATAACCCGTGATGGCAGGAAAATGCTGCTCAGTACACTCCCGGTTAGTTTTTTGATGCGGCCAGGTGGCGATACAAGTATGCATGATGCAGCCGATCCGGATGCTATTGATTTTGCCGCCCTCTTTGCAAAGCAGGATCCCATGAACCTTCGTTTACTCACGGCACTTAGGATGAATGCCACATTTCCTTATGTTCTCCCCAACGTATGGTTGCCAACCGAACCAAAGATTGACGTTATGGATGCCGGCTTGAGAGATAATTATGGAATGGAACTGGCATTGCGGTTCACATTTGTTTTCCGCGAGTGGATACAGAATAATACGAGTGGAGTAGTATTGTTACAGATCAATGACAGAAAGGGCGGTGGCTGGGAGTATCCGTTTGAATCTAAAGACATTTCGGAGATCGTTACAAAACCTATGCTTCTTCTACAATACAACTGGTACAAGATGCAACAGTATAACCAATTCGATAATCTTAGCTATACTGCTGCAATGATGGGAGGGAAGCTGCAACGGGTAAGTTTCCAATATTTGCCCGAAAAGGAAGACATGAAAGCAGCTCTTAATTTTCATCTTACTCAAAGGGAGAAACAGGACATACGCAATGCGTTGGGGAATACCTATAACAGGGAAAGCTTTCGAATCTTCCAGGGTCTAGTTAAGCATGATTCCGCTGGTATGCAGTTATCAGAAAAATGACCTTGATTTTACTCAGCTCATGATGGGTTGTATAAGTGAAAAACAGCGAGGCAGAATTTTAATATTCAAATATTCGCAGGTTTCTTTTGGCTCTCCATCAATATGCAAGGGAGCACCGTCGCGATTGCGAAGCTGAAGTTTTGGAGTCTGGAAGTATTGAATAGTTCCTTCAGCTTCTTCTTTTACCCCGGTAAATTGTCCTGCACTAACCTGTTGTATTAGTGCGAATGGAAGTATGGCCTTATTCATCTTCGGAACTACAACAATATCAAGTAACCCATCATTCAGGCTTGCCTTGGGAGCAATGGTGAATTGGTTTCCAAACTGGTTACTATTGGCAATGCTTATGAAAAATGCATCTGTCTGGATTACATGATCATTCACAACCAGGTCAAAATGATAGGAGTTGGCGGTAAAGAAATTTTTAAGTGTTTGCTGTGTATAGGTTAATAATCCGCGGGAAGGTTGCTGTGCAAAATCATGTGCCACCTTAGCATCAAAACCAAGCCCGCATAGCATACAGGCAAACTGATCATTCACCATGAATGCATCAATGAACCTGGCCTTGCCTGAAAAGGCAAGTTCAATGGCTTTATTTATTGATTTTGGTATTCCCGCAGAATAAGCAAGTCCATTTCCCGAACCAAGTGGAATGATACCAAACCGTACATTCATATTTCTAAGATTATCCACCACCTGGTTCACCGTACCATCACCACCGCATATTACCACGTCAGTATAGTTCTCTTCTTCAATCTTTTGACGTACAAACTGGTAATCACCACCCTCTACTGTTGGTAATATTATGGCATGCGCACCTGCCATGGCAGCACCCTTTAATACCTTATCACCCAGATCGGTTTTAGGCTTAGTACCTGAAATAGGGTTGACGAGGAAAATAAATTTTTTATTTGCAATGGTTGTTGGCATTGGCATTCTTATTGGCCCCAACAAAGCTAGGGGATTCGGTTTTCTATGATATGTTTAAATTCTGCTGTGCTGATGGCAAAAACAGTACCATGCCTCGCGCCTTTGGGAAATTGTAATCTATCAGAACTATCGGTCCAGTTCACCATGTTGTTGGATTCAAGCAGGCCATAAGATTTCTGGGTGTATTTATCGAAGTAAAGCATCCACTTGTTATTAAATTTTATGGCTGTGGGTCCTTCGGCCCAGTATTTTCCGGTTATCGGTGCAGTAGGGGATGAAAATCCTCCATCGGCACGTGGGCTCCTTGAAATACGGATGTTTTTTTGTGCAATAGGCTTCAGGGTTTCATCCTTCAGGAACATCACATATTCATTGTTGTTGCGTACGATACTTGCATCGATCACATTAAAACCATTATCGTAAAGAAGTTTTGCCTTTCTGAATGTTTTAAAATCTTTGGTGCTTACCTGGTATATACGATGGTTATGATCACCCTGCTTTTCTGTTTCCGGAAAACGGCCTTTGATTGTTGTTGACCAGTAAATCATATAATGCTTTTTATCAGAATCAAAGAGTATTTCAGGTGCCCAGCAATTCTCTGCTGCCGGCTCATGAGCCATAACTGGAATGAATTTTTGTTCCGACCAGTTCAAAAGGTCAGTTGAACTTGCATAGCCAATCCCTCTATCCTTCCAGCTCACTGTCCACACCATATGAAAGCGGCCATCCGGTCCCCTGGTGATGCATGGATCGCGCATTAGTTTATCACTGGCTACCTTTGGCTGCAGGAAGGAGCTGTCGTTCTTTAACGATATCCATTTATAACCATCAGCACTGGCGGCAAAATGTAACCCGTCTTCTCCATTGCCTTTGAAGTAAGCAAATAACAACACACTGTCTGATTGATTGAAATCAGACAGATCTGGTTCTGCCGCCTGATTTCTTACTGTACGTACACCAAACACCCTCCCGGCAGTTTTCCCATAATTGGATTCTATTCTAATGTTGATTACGTTTTTATTAGCAAGTAAATCTTTAGGAATCGTATACTCCCGGTCATAAAATTTACCCGTTGTTCCACCAGTTAATGTTTCTGTATGAATAAGTTTACCCTCAGCAAGGATATCAAATTTCCTGTCGCGGTCATCACCGAGATATGTTAGCATTAAATTATTTTGAATGGCAGGATCAACTTTGATATCAAAAGAGAAAAATCCTCCGGCGCGCACCTCCCTGCCATTTATTCCCAGTGCGTCACTTACATAGCTTTTTTCACTCGCCTTTAGGTTATGGTCTCGTTCGGGTTGCATCTCACCTATGCGGAAAACATCAATGGTGCGCTCTGCAATGCTTTGTTGTCTTTTCTTTTCGGCTTCATATTCGGCCTGCCTGGCTGTCCAGTCGGCTGGCGTGAAAAAATCCCAATACACCGAATAGTACTCTTTATACATTTTGAAAAAGGGAATGAGTTCAACGTCTTTGGGCTTACCTACGCCATTGAGAGTAAAATGCAAAGGCTTACCGGCTACAGGTTGTATCCAGTTATTGACATTTTTATCAGCAGTGAGCAATACCGGTGATCCAAAAACAGGGTCTGGCATTTCTGTTCCCAGGTTGCCCGCGAGCACGAGGGGGCCATACATTAAAGCGATCCTGTCCTTATTATCCGGCATGCTATGAGTATGGAGAAATTTTGGTAACCCGAGGGTAACCCGATCCCTATTTTTCCATTTGCGGTGTATAGTAATAAAGCCGCTGGAATCTGTAATAATTTCAGTGGGAATATTATTGATGCGGAGCACTGCATTTTTTGCCCAATAAGGTTTGCGGATTCGGAGAGCGAAGCTTTTGGCAGTTTTTGTTTCAATTATAAATTGCAGGCTGTCAGATTCTGGAAAATTATGTTCTTGTATTAGCTTTATTTTTTTCTCCCTCCAGTTTAATGTCGAAGGGATGAAGAGATTCACAAATAGGCTGCCATCTGCACCATTATAGTAAATACCCTCTCCGTATTTGCTATGGTTTTCCATGCCACTTCCCACACAGCAGGTAAATGATTGCAGAGAATCAGAGAATTGTTTTATTGTTCCCATGCGCAATGGCACAAAATAGCACATCATTCCAGTTTCCGGATTCTGTGATGCCAGTATATGATTGTAAAGGGCGCGTTCATAATAGTCGCCCATCTCTGCTGAAGGTTGCATGCTGAACAGACTTCTGGTAAGCTTCAGCATATTATAGGTATTACATGTTTCTGAAGTGTTATCACTAAGCCTGTCATTGAGTTTTCCAGCCTCTCCGCAATACTCATAATTGCTATTGCCGCCAATCACATAACTGTGATTGTTCACCATGGTATTCCAGAAAAAGTTTGCAATTGTCTTATCACCTTTTCTGCCACCAAACATATACTGCGTGGCACTGCCTATCGCTTTGGGCACATTGGTATTACTGTGTTTGCCCGGCATTGGATCGATCTCCTTTGAAAGAGGTTCCATAACGAAATCATCAAAGAATTTATAGGAACGATCCAGGTGTTTTTTATTTCCTGTGATACCATAGAGATGAGCAAGTACATCATTCATCCCACCAAATTCACAACGTAGCATTTTCTGCAATTGCGATCCGTTGAGTCCTTTCAGAATGTTTGCGGTCCAGTCGCTCATCCCCTCTGCAATTGCTAATGCTTTTCTATTGCCGGTAAACAGGTATGCATCAACCAACCCACTCATGAGTTTATGGACTACATACCAGGGCGCCCAAAGGCCATTAAGATCAAATCCTCCTGATTTTATATCTCCAGCCGCAACCTTTATCCAGGCGCTATCTTCCCCAGGCATGGCACCTACAAAGCCGGTGCCTCTTGCCTGTTGGCAGCGCGCGAGTTCACTAACGATATAGTCTACCCGCTTTTTGAATTCTTCGTTTCCAGTTGATGCATACATCATACTGATCGCCGAGAGATAATGGCCGAGGGTATGACCGGAAAGGCCTTCCGTCTCCCATCCACTGTAAACCGCTGCTTTGGGGGAGAGGCCGGCATTCAGATGGAATCGGTGCAAAAGCCTATCGGGCTCCAGGAAAAGAAGATAGCCTTCATCCTGTTGCATGGCATGATAAAATGGACTTCCTTCCTTTAGCTGAACATCTCTAAGGTCAAATCCATATGCCTTAATCGGTACAACTGGTTTCACCTTGTATCGACTGTCATTCTTAACGGGGATATATGATTGTGCCTGAAGGCTGGCCGCCAATAGAAATAAAGTAATAAGAGAGATTATTTTTTTCATACTATGTTGATAGGTGTCTGACACATGTTCGGAGGACGTTAGAACATGTGTTCGAACATATCACGAACATGTGTCAGACACTGTGTAAAGATCAGAGAACCTGGAAGCCATAAGCATAGGGATCATCTGAAGGATCGATGGTTATTGTATTGTATCCGTAAATACGTGCCCACCCTTCGATACCCGGCCTTATAGCAGCCTTACCAGCAATACTTGTTTCTTCTTCGATGGTTCCGGTGAAAGTTGATCCGATTATACTTTCATGTACAAACCGATCCCCCTTCTTCAATTTTCCTTTCGTATACCATTGGGCCATTCGTGCGGAGGTACCTGTTCCGCAGGGACTTCGGTCAATTGCCTTATCGCCATAAAACACTGCATTGCGAGCAGTTGAAGTCGGGTTTAACACGGCTCCGGTCCACAATATATGCGAGCAGCCATTGATTGTTGGGTCATCAGGATGAACAAATTCATATTTTTCGTTTATACGTTCCCGTAAAGTACGAGCCATTGAGATGAGTTTATCGGCAGTATAATGTTCCAATCCGGCAAAATTTTTCTGGCTATCAACTATGGCATAAAAATTCCCTCCATAAGAAACATCAATGACCAGTTCGCCGAGTCCGGGACAATCAACAGTAAGTTCAGTGGCCGCAAGATATGCAGGTACATTTGTCAGTTTAACTGATCTGACCTTGTTGCCTTCCTGCTTATATTCAATATTGATCAACCCTGCCGGTGCCTCCATCCTGATTATCCCAGCTGTCTTGGGAATGATTAGCCCTTCTTCCACAGCTATGGTTATTGTACCAATAGTACCGTGGCCACACATCGGCAGGCAGCCACTGGTTTCAATAAAAAGAACGGCAACATCATTATCGGGGTCATGTGGCGGATATAGTATCGATCCACTCATCATGTCATGTCCGCGTGGTTCAAACATAAGCCCCTTGCGGATCCAGTCGAACTCTCTTAAGAAATGCTGCCTCTTTTCACTCATCGAATTTCCATTAAGCACTGGCCCTCCTCCGGCAACAAGACGAACAGGATTTCCACAGGTATGCGCATCGATACAAAAAAAAGTCTTTTTCATTATTGCTTGAATAATCAGAAGTTAATTTACCTTAATCTGCCCGTTTAGAAATATCCGGGAGTATTCTTTATTCAATTTTGAAAATTATAACTATGGCTTCATTTTCATGGTCTGGTGTATTTCCGGCTCTGCTAACCCCTTTTGATAAAGACGAAAACCTTGATCTTACACTTTTCGAAACCAACCTGAAGGCGCAGATTGAGGCTGGGGTAGATGGTGTTATTATTGGCGGCTCACTTGGTGAGGCAAGTACCTTATTGAATGAAGAAAAAAAAGAATTGCTGCTCAATGCAAGAAATATAGTGCCTGCTGGTTTTCCTGTTCTGGTGAACATTGCCGAGCAACGCACCAGGGATGCCGTGAATCTTGCAATGGATGCAGAAGCGTCCGGTGCCAGCGGACTTATGCTGCTTCCGCCTATGCGTTACCGATCTGATGATGCAGAAACGGTCGCCTTCTTCAGGGCCGTGGCAGCCAGCACCTCCCTTCCCATCATGATCTATAATAATCCGGTGGATTATAAGATTGATGTAACCCTTGATATGTTTGAAGAATTATCTGCCCATGATAATATCCAGGCGGTAAAAGAATCTACCCGTGATATTACGAATATAACAAGGATGATCAACCGCTTTGATAACCGGTTCAGTATATTATGTGGTGTAGATACTATTGCACTTGAAGCACTGGTATCAGGCGCTGATGGATGGGTAGCTGGATTAACAGATGCATTTCCAAGGGAAACAGTAGCTATTTTCCGCCTGGTTAAAGCTGGAAAAATAAAAGAAGCACTCGATATTTATCGATGGTTCATGCCATTGCTTGAGCTTGACATCCACCCCAAACTTGTGCAATATATTAAGCTTGCAGCAGCCTCTACCGGAATCGGTTCAGAATATGTGAGGGCACCCCGTCAAATACTTCATGGCGATGAGCGCATTAGGGTGCAGCATATCATTGATAAGGCACTTGCCAACCGACCTCTACTTCCCGATTACATGAACCTTTAAACAGAGGGTAGTTTATATCCATTATGGTATTGTGCCTTCAATAACTTATTGGCTGAAGCAGAATCAAACTTTTGTTTTTTGTGATCCCATTGAAGTTTTTCACCTGTGCGGAAGGCAATATTGCCCAACTGGCATACCTGTGCAGTATGCGAACCTTGCTGAATTGATGTGTTTAGTAAACCCGGATCACCTGCTTTAATGGCACTTACAAAATTCTGCATATGTTTTTCGAGTGAGCCACCCTGGTCCTTTTGTAAAGCTACAGGTTCCATTTTTCCTTTCTCTGCACTTACATACCATCCTTCCCTGTTAAGGACCAATGTGCCGTTGTTCCCTATGAAAGCTGTACCATGTGTAAGTCCATATGGACCAAGATCAATTCCCGTGGCATGTTCCCATACCATGTTAAATTTATCAAACTCAAAAACAGCAGCAAGTGTATCAGGTGTTTCGGATGCATCATCGGGGTAGGCCATCTTACCACCGGAGGCCATAACCTGGTTCGGAAATCCTGCTTTCATTCCCAATAATGCATAATCAACCATATGAACTCCCCAGTCTGTCATAAGTCCACCTGCATAATCCCAGAACCATCGGAAGTTGAAATGAAATCTGTTGCTGTTGAAAGGCCTTTGGGTGGCTGGTCCAAGCCAACGGGTATAGTCAACCCCGGGAGGTACACTTCCATCCGGTTTGACGGGAACTGGTTTCATCCAACCCATATATGCCCATGATTTTACTGTTCTGATATTTCCCAGCTGACCGCTATGAACAAATTTAATGGCATCCTGGAAGTGGGGAGCACTACGCTGCCACTGGCCCACCTGTACTATAGATTTATACCTTTGCTGCGCTGCCTCCATTATCAGGCATTCTTCCACCGAGTTGCCACATGGTTTTTCAACATAAACATATTTACCTGCCGCGCAGGCATCAACCATCTGTATGCAATGCCAATGATCGGGCGTGCCAATAATTACAATATGTACATCCTTATTTTCCAGTAGCTTCCGGTGATCAGAATAGGTCTTCACCGGCATATTGAGTTTTTCGAGTTCTGCCACCCTTCGCCTGATTACATTTTCATCAATATCACAAATCGCTATGCATTTTGTTCCCGGGATCTTAAGTAAAGCCGTAAGGTTACTCCAGCCCATTCCATTGGCACCAATTAGTCCGATATTCAGTTGGTCGGATGAACTGGTTCTGGATTGGCCTATCGTAAATATATCATTGGCGAAAGCGGGGAGCGCTGTTGTTCCTAAAAGTAAGGCACCGGAATTGCGCAGAAAATTGCGACGTGGGTTTGGCATAGCTTAGTTTATTTATCCAATTGACACTTAATTTACATACAATATCAATAAGGAAGGAAAATGTATATAAGTTTTATAAATGTCATTCGTACATTTATATTGATTTCTGAATTTACAAAGCATGCCATATGAAGAAGCCGTGTACGATATTGTTGATGTTGTTATCTTTTGGAGGAGGTAAAATTTCAGCCCAGCAAAAAATGGGTGATTATCTCATACAGCCTGTAGACTTTACCCGTGTACATTTTACAGACCAGTTCTGGGCACCCAAGATAGAGGTTAACCGGACCATTACCATTCCTTATACTTTACAGAAGATTCGAGAAACAGGGAGAATCGATAATTTCCTCAAAGCCGCAGGAAAAATGCCTGTGGGAAAAATTACCGAATTCCCCTTTGATGATACCGATCTCTACAAAGTGATTGAAGGAGCCTCTTACTCGCTCCAGGTAAGGCCTGACGAGGCGCTCGACAGAACTCTTGACACGCTTATCCAGATCATAGGCGACGCACAGGAGCCGGATGGTTATCTATATACTTTCAGGACCATGAAACCGGAAAAACTACATCCATGGATCAGTGTGAACCGCTGGGAGAAGGATCCCGACCTCAGCCACGAACTTTACAATTCCGGCCACCTGTATGAAGCGGCAGTAGCTCATTACCTTGCAACAGGAAAAAGATCATTATTGCAAATTGCCCTTAAGAATGCTGATCTATTGGTTAAAGATTTCGGTCCGGGTAAAGCAGCATTTTTTCCCGGTCACCAGGTAGTGGAAATGGGCCTTGCGCGACTTTACCGTGTAACAGGAAAGAAAGAATACCTCGACCTGGCTAAATTTTTTCTGGATATAAGAGGTGATGGAAAAATCAAGGGAGCAGAGTATAGCCAGAGCCACAAAATGGTGACGGATCAGCATGAAGCAGTTGGCCATGCTGTAAGAGCTGCATATATGTATACGGGTATGGCTGATGTGGCAGCACTTACAGGCAACCTCCAATATGTTAATGCCATCAATGATATCTGGAAAGATGTTATTGACCATAAGCTCTACCTGACAGGAGGAATAGGTGCTACCGGTAATGGTGAAGCATTTGGTGATGCATACCATCTTCCTAATATGTCGGCCTATGCAGAAACATGTGCATCAATTGCCAATGTATACTGGAACAGTCGAATGTTCCTGATGAATGGTGATGCAAAATATATAGATGTACTCGAAAGAATTTTGTACAATGGATTGTTATCAGGTGTTTCATTGAGTGGAGATAAATTCTTTTATCCCAACCCACTTGCTTCTATGGGCCAGCACCAGCGGAGTGAATGGTTCAGCTGCGCCTGCTGCATTTCCAATATGACCCGATTCATGCCATCCATTCCCGGATATGTATATGCACAAAAAGAAAATGATCTCTATGTGAATCTCTTTGTTGCAAATACGGCTACCATTGAATTGCCAGCAGGCAAAGTTTCACTTGAGCAGCAGACCAACTATCCCTGGGATGGTCAGGTGAAAATCAAGGTTAAACCTGAAAAAGAAAGTAGCTCCTTTGCACTTTTTGTAAGGATTCCCGGCTGGGCAAGTCAGGATGCGGTGCCGGGCAATCTATATACATTTCTTAACCAGCAGAAACGCCCGATACCCCTCCGTATAAATGGTAAGTTGGTTGAATATAAAATTGAAAATGGATATGTGAAGCTCAATCGTGAATGGCGAAAAGGTGATGTGGTTGAGCTGCTGTTACCAATGGAGATCGAGAAGGTACTGGCGCATTCAGCAGTTAAAGACGATAATAATCGTTATGCTATACAAAGAGGGCCCCTTGTTTATTGCCTGGAGGGAACGGATAACAATGACAGTGCTGTACTTAATATCGTCATAGATAAAGAGGCAACTTTTGGAAATGCCTTCAAGCCAGGATTCCTGAATGGTGTGATGGTGCTCACAGCAAATGGTACGGCAACAAAACGACAAATTGATTCTGACCTTTTGTTGCGATCTACCCAAACAGTTATGGCAATACCATATTATGCCTGGAATAATCGTGGTCCGGCAGAGATGCAGGTTTGGATTCCCTTCAATGAATCGGCTGCCAGGCCTAAGCCTGCACCTAGCATAGCTACTAAAAGCAAATCCAGCAGCTCAGTAAGTAATCCCCGCATGTTGCGCACACTGAATGATCAGTATGAACCTCAAAACTCTCAGGATCATAATGGGGGATACCTTCATTGGTGGCCGCGGCAAAATACAACAGAGTGGGTTCAATATGATTTTGACAGCACCTATACAATAACCGAGTCAACTGTTTATTGGTTTGATGACGAACCTTTTGGCGGATGCAGAATCCCCAGATCTTATAAGCTGCTTTATCAGCAAAACGGAAAATGGTTGCCTGTTGAAAAGGTAAGTATGGATTCAATCCGAAAGGATGCATATAACAGCATACACTTCAAACCTGTGCGTACCAATGCCCTTCGCATGGAGATACAATTACCGGAAGCGCATTCATCGGGCATTCATGAATGGATCATTAAATAGTATTACCAACGAAGTAAAGCACTTGCCCAGGTAAATCCGCTGCCGAAGGCGGCCAGGCAAACGAGGTCTCCTTCTTTGATCCTTCCCTTTTCCCATGCCTCGCAGAGAGCTATTGGAACTGAAGCTGCTGTTGTATTACCGTAATGCTGGATATTATTATATACCTGGTGGTCACTGAGCCCCAGTTTTTGTTGTACAAATTGCGCAATCCGAAGGTTAGCCTGGTGAGGTATCAGCATAGAAATATCAGAGGCATTCAGCTTATTGGCAGTAAGAGATTCCATTATTACTTCCGGAAACTTTACCACCGCTTTCTTAAATACTGAAGGTCCATCCATAAAGGGGAAGTTCTGTGCATTGTCAATCATCTCATGGCTCATGAACATTTCCGCGATGGGAGCATCCTTGAAATCAGCATAATGTCCCCAATGATTTGCATGGGTACCTGGATTATACATGGCAAGTATTTCTGCACCTTCACCATCACTATGCAGATGAGTGCTGAGGATACCACGGCCATCCTCTTCTGTTGGTTGCAATACTACCGCCCCGGCACCATCACCGAAAATGACAGAGATGTTCCGCCCACGGGTGGAGAAGTCGAGACCAAAAGAATGCTTCTCACTTCCAACAACCAGGATATTTTTATATGTTCCGGTCCGGATAAACTGGTCTGCTACCGATAATGCATAAACGAATCCACTGCACTGGTTGCGTATGTCGAGAGCCCCGATCTCTTTCATCTTCATGGCCCTTTGTAACAATACACCGCAGCCGGGGAAATAATAATCGGGTGAGAGAGTTGCAAAAACGATGAAATCAATATCCTGTGGGGTGATGCCGGCACGTTCAATAGCGATCGAGGCCGCCTCTACACCCATGGTAGTGGTTGTTTCACCCGTGCGATCTGCATAACGCCGCTCAATAATTCCTGTTCTTTCCTGGATCCATTCATCACTGGTATCCATATATTTTTTCAGATCATTATTAGTGACAATATTCCTGGGAACATACATCCCTATACCTGAAATTTTTGAACGCAACATGGCAAGCAGTTTAGTCTTCAAAAATATAGAGTATTTTCATAGCATCATGATCATTCAGAGGATATGGAGAAACAATGAGTTGCTGGCCTGGGTCAGTGCCTTGTTATGGCTGTATTTCATGGTTGATCCCGGTCAGCAACAACCAGGTTATTGCCCCTTTCACTGGCTGGGCCTTGATCATTGTCCGGGTTGTGGAATTGGCCGCAGCATCCATGCTGCCATGCATCTCCAATGGAAAGTTTCATGGAACTATCACTGGATGGGCATTCCAGCGCTAATTATTATATTACATCGCATTTATTCACTAATACAACCAACAACAAAACATCTTATTCATGCAAAATTATCTGGCGGGACTGACTGACCTGCAGCCCGAAGAAATGGCAGGTATCAATGAATTAACCAAAAACATGACCGCATCACAGCAACAGCAATTTTTCATGTTATACCAGGGCAAGCGCAAAAAGCCCCAGGATATCTTGTTGCTTACATGCCTTGGTTTCATCGTTATTGCCGGTGTTCAAAGGTTTGTTATCGGCCAGGTTGGCATGGGTTTACTATACTTGTTCACAGGTGGACTCTGTTTGATAGGAACCATAGTTGATGTTGTCAATTATAAGAAGCTGGCAACAGATTATAATCTGGAACAGATGTATGAAGCTTCCAGAATGGTAGTTTAAAACATTGATTAGTTTTTAATAACAGTTGTCTTAAGAAAATCTTCTATCTCTCTTTCTACCCCCGCAGCATCTTTTGATTTGAATGGTGATGCAATTACATGGTCGCCGGTTTCAGGCATAGGAACCTCGCGTTTCATTGAATTGGGAGTTGACACCTGCCGGAACATTTCACGCATAGCAGAGACCTTTACCACCGGGTCCTGGTTTTCTTCATCTTTATAATAATAGAGAAGGAGTAAGGGTTGGGTGATTTTTGTAAAGGTCTCTTTGGTCATGCTGGTCTCCAGCATTTCCTCAAGTGCAACAGTAGCTTCCAGCCTGTATGGACTGTTCCAGTATTTTTTATACTCTTCTCTTTTATCAGAGGACTCCCGGTAGCGGCTACCCGTAACTGCGGTGGCCAGCTCTAATCCCCAGGGATTATTCAACAGCCAGGCATTCGGATCGTTAATGGCAATATTGGGAGAAAGTAGTATCAGCGCATGAACATCACCGGGATAGGTGGCTGCAAGCTGAAGCGCATTGGTACCGCCGGTAGATGTGCCCATAAGAATAACCTTCCTGCCCAGTTGCTTTCCAATTACAAGTGCTTCTTTAGCTGATTCCCAATATTTATCAGCATTGAGATTAACAAGCGGGTCAATAGTATCTATTCCATGTTCTGCAAGCCTGGCAAGAAAGAGATTGGCGCCAAACTTCCTGGCGATATTGGTATGCGTTGGAGCACCCTCGAATTGCGAGGCACTGAATCCATGCAGGTATACAATTGAATATTCGGTTGGCTGTTTCAGCGAATCGTTGTTCCATATTATTCTTGCATGGTTATCCGGTTTCAAACGATGGCGGCTTTCGTGCTCATTCAGATACTTCTCCAGGTCTGCAGCTACACCAGGAATAGCAGGTAAGGTGGTTTTGTATTCAGGTGTTGAAGGAGATGGCCCCGCGATATAGGCGATAATCATAACTAACGGGAAAGCAAGCAACCATTTCTTTTGCATAGAAGGAAATCATTTGTACTCCAAACTACGAATTGTAAACGCATGGTAAATCGCTTTTTGAAAAAATAAAGCCAGCTGAAAGCGGCTGCTGAATCTGTAATCGCCAATAAACTTGTTAAATTCGGATAAACCCTCAAAACTACATGCGCCAGATAGCCCCCCGTTTCCTTGCCCTTGACGTATTCAGAGGCATGACAGTTTGCTTCATGATCATTGTCAATACACCAGGCAATTATGAAACAACACTGGCGCCACTGCTGCATGCAAACTGGCACGGATTCACCCCTACTGACCTTGTATTTCCATCCTTCCTCTTTGCCGTAGGAAATGCAATGGCATTTGTATCTCCTAAATGGGAAGGAATGCCGCAATCTGCTGTTCTAACGAAAATTCTCAAACGGACTGCTATTATATTTCTGCTTGGTTATCTCATGTATTGGTTTCCCTTTGTGCGATGGGATGGCAATCAGTTTTCTGCTTTTCCTTTTTCCGAAACAAGGGTATTTGGTGTGTTGCAGCGGATCGCACTCTGCTATGGAATCACAGCACTGTTAATTTATTACCTGAAACCAAAAGCAACATACATCATCGCCATAATATTGTTATTGCTGTATTGGTTTCTGCTGGTGCAATTCGGATCTGGAACCGACCCCTATAGCCTGGAAGGGAATGCCGTTTTGCGGCTTGACAAATGGCTTATTGGTGAAAAACATATGTATCATGGCGATGGAATTGCCTTTGACCCGGAAGGATTACTTGGAACTTTGTCCGCCATCGGTAATGTTGTTTTTGGATTCTGGGCGGGGGATCTGGTAAGAAAGAAAGGACAGGTTTGGGAAACAGTTGCAAAGCTGCTGCTGGCTGCAGCCCTCTTTCTTTTTGTTTCCTATTGCTGGAATCCCTTCTTTCCCATCAATAAAAAACTATGGACCAGCTCCTATGTAATGCTAACTGTTGGGATTGATCTGGCATTGCTGGCTGTCCTTATTTATATTATAGAATTCCGTAAGCAGGCTGGCTGGACAAGTTTTTTTACTGTCTTCGGCAAGAACCCGCTCTTTATATACCTCCTTTCAGAAGTTATTGCCATCCTTCTTTGGTTCTTTAAAACCAGTGATGGGAAACCCTATTACAGCCATTTATATGAGAAGACATTTAGTCATATGGGTCCATATACCGGATCCCTGGCTTTTGCCCTTTTCATCATGATGGTCTGCTGGCTGGTGGGCTGGTGGATGGACAGGAAGAAGATTTATGTGAGGGTATAAAAAGGGCCGGATTTCGGTCTTATATAACAAATTCTTTATTCAATACTGCTTGCCAGCCCGGCATTTTGGCTTACCTTTGCGCGCCCTTAGGGCTTTGGTTGAATGGTGGCCCCATCTAACCATTTAATCTTCAAGTAATTAGAAAATGGATATCAGAAATATAGCAATCATTGCACACGTTGACCACGGTAAGACTACCCTGGTTGACCGCATCCTTCACACTACCAAGGTGTTCCGCGAAAACCAGGATACAGGTGACCTGATCATGGATAGTAACGACCTTGAGCGTGAAAGAGGCATTACCATCTTTAGTAAGAACGCAGCCGTTATTTACAAAGATGTGAAAATCAACGTAATTGACACCCCTGGTCACGCCGACTTTGGCGGTGAGGTAGAACGTGTTCTGAAAATGGCTGATGGGGTTATCCTCCTTGTAGATGCCTTTGAAGGACCAATGCCACAAACCAGGTTTGTGTTGCAGAAAGCCTTACAGCTTAACCTGCACCCAATTGTTGTGATCAACAAAGTAGATAAGCCAAACTGTCGCCCCGATGAGGTGCATGATGCTGTATTCGACCTTTTCTTTAATCTCGATGCTACCGAAGAGCAGCTCAACTTCCCTACCTTCTATGGTAGTGGGAAAAATGGCTGGTTCAATGACAGCCTCACACAAAGTGAAGATATCACTCCACTCATGGATGGTATCCTTAAATATGTACCTGAGCCAAAAGTTGAGGCCGGTCCGCTTCAGATGCAGATCACTTCACTCGATTATTCTTCTTTCCTTGGCAGGATCGCTATTGGAAAAGTAGCACGGGGAAGCATAAAAGAAAACCAGCCCATCGCCCTCATGCAGGCCGATGGCACTTTCAAAAAGCAGCGCGTTCGCGAACTTTATGTATTTGAAGGCATGGGCAAGCGTAAAGTAACTGAGGTTCTTGCCGGTGATCTTTGTGCAGTTGTGGGATTGGAAGATTTCAATATCGGCGATACCATTTCTGATCAGGAAACAATGGAAGCATTGCCCGTTATCAGCGTGGATGAACCAACCATGAACATGCTCTTCAGCATTAACAACTCCCCTTTCTTTGGTAAGGATGGTAAGTTTGTTACCTCCCGTCACCTTCGTGACCGCCTGATGAAAGAAACAGAAAAGAACCTCGCACTGCGTGTGTTCGATACCGATAGTGGAGACAGTTTCCAGGTTTATGGTCGCGGTATTCTCCATCTTGGCGTATTGATCGAAACCATGCGTCGTGAGGGATATGAACTCACCGTTGGTCAGCCACAGGTTATCCTGAAAATGATCGATGGTAAAAAATGTGAGCCGTTTGAATTACTGGTAGTTGATGTACCGCAGGAGTTTGCTTCTAAAGTAATTGACCTGGTTACCCGTCGTAAAGGCGAAATGCATGTGATGGAAACCAAGGGAGATATGCAGCACCTTGAATTTGAAATACCTTCCCGCGGACTAATTGGTCTTCGTACCCAGATGCTTACAGCAACAACAGGTGAGGCGGTGATGAACCACCGTTTCATTGAATACAAGCCATGGAAGGGACCAATACCTGGTCGTAACAATGGTGTGTTGATCTCTAAGAATACTGAAAAGACAACTGGTTATTCCATTGATAAACTTCAGGATCGCGGAACTTTCTTCGTTGATCCGGGAGAAGATGTATACGCAGGTCAAATTGTTGCGGAGAACATCAAACCGGGCGATCTTGTTGTAAACGTTACGGAGCCTAAAAAGCTTACCAACCACCGTGCGAGCGGAAGTGATGATGCAACAAGGATTGCGCCTAAAACGCAGCTCAGCCTCGAAGAATGTATGGAGTATATCCAGCATGACGAGTGTATCGAGGTAACGCCAATCAATATCCGTATGCGTAAGATCTATCTCGATGAGAATGATCGTAACCGGATCCAGAAAATGGCGAAGACAGAAGAAGTTGGGTAATTAGGTGTCTGACACATGTTCGGAGGATGTTCGAACATGTAGCAGAAGTATCTATAGAATTGAAGTCGTTGCGAGCAATCGCAGCGACTTTTTTTATTCAAGCCACTAACCCGTCTGACGCATGTCCTGACAGGCGTCAGACGGGTTAGTAAGGAAACATCAACCAACCCGCCGGCACCTGCCAAAAAGCGGTATCACGGAGGAAGATATATGTCAGCTGTCCAGCTAAAAAGATCGAAAGAATGATCAGGGAGTGACGGTATTTATTACCCTGTTTCCTGTCGTAATTCAGCATTAGCAAAACAACGAAATCAATGATGAGGAATGAAGTAATATAATAGAGGTAGTCCCAGTACCCGCCTTCAATTCCTATTAACCAGTAAAGCAAACGATCAAGCGTTGGACCAATAATAAGCATAGCTGTAGCTATCATATATTTGGCATGTATATTAACCTTTCGCCTGAAATAAACAGCCAGGGGATAAAAGACCAGAAACCAGCCAAAATATATAAATGGAAGGCCCAGGTTCTTCCTTGCTTCCTCAACGGACAGAGTTGTAAGCATGGATTGATAGGTATAACGGATCATCAGGAAGGTTGCCAATAAAAGCACCGGAACAAGGAAATAACTAAACCTTCCAACTTTACGATGCAGATCAAATCGCCTTTTTTTTACCAGGATAGGTTGCAATATTATTACACCCACCCAAACCATCATTAACGCAGCATGTAAATGAATGATGGAGGCCCTTGGCCTAAAGAGTACTGCAAAATAAGTGGGGTAGAATCCTGCGAACATCAATATAGCAAGAGGCATAAACCAATACCCGATATTCAGATAGATGTTGGCAGAACGTTTCATTTGCAGGTTTTAAGGTCTATGGGTAGGCGGTAACCTAAGCATAGTAATATATGAAAATTATTTATAAACTATGCTGCCTCTCATTACCCGATTAGGCCAGGCCAGGGTTTGTTGTCTTCAACAATCGCATTACTATTGCCTTACAACCCGTAATTTTGAACAAATCCCTGATAATGATGCGTGCTGTTGTTTCTCTGATGATGATATTTTTACTTTCTACCGGTCTGGAGAGCCAGGCACAATGTTCTATCTGCACTAAAACCGCCCAACAGCTTGGAGAGAAGCCTGCTAAAGCACTGAATGGCGGAATCATTTACCTGGCCGCCACACCTCTCGCTATTCTTGGTATACTTGGTTTTCGTTGGTATAAGGCAAACCGCGATATGTTCTAGCCCTCCCTCTTTAAAGGATTTCTTCGACTTCTTGCTGCAGTTTAGTAAATTGATGGATAAACCCCAGCCCATGCGATTTTCACTGCACTGCATATTTGCAATGCCATTATTGCGCATGCAATATCCACCTCTTTCAATTTTATTATCAGCATTCCAAATTAACCAATAATGAAGTTGAAGAAAGAGCAGGAAGCAGAACTTATGCAGGTTTACAATACCTGGTGCAACAGCTACCTGAATGGCGACGTAAAAACATACGATTCGTTTCTTGCTGATGATTATCATTTTGTTGGCTCTTTTGATGCTACTGCTCACCAGTTAACCGGCAAAGCTGAATTAAGAAACGTTACAAGAAAAATTGAAGAACTGATAGGTGGGCTGATCTTAATCACTGACCTGGCTGATGCATATGTAGTAGGTGAGCCCCAATGGGTATTCTATTCGCGTTTCAGGTTTACCTCATTGATGCAGGAAACAGAACATGGATGGCGTTTTATTTACCAGCATTTTTCCGTCCCTGATACAAAGGTAAAAGTAGGCGAAGCTTTAGGAACTGAACAGATCACAAAAGAAAACCTGGAACTTCGTGATGCCATTAAAAGAAGAACAGTTGAACTGGAACATAAAAGCCGTGAACTGGAGATTGAAGCCTCTCTCGAAAGAGTAAGGGCCGTTGCTATGGGTATGACCAAACCCGACGACCTGTTGGAAATTTGTAAACAGCTTTACGCTGAGTTACAGTTACTCGGCTTCAACGAACTACGGAATACGATGATTCATCGATTCTATGATGACAAAAAGTATTTTATTAATTACGATTATTCTGAAGCAACCGGCGGCTCCATTTCGACAATTCCCTACCATGGCAATTCCCTCATGGAAAAATTTATAAGGGATATCCGGAAGGCTAATGATTCATTTTCGGAACTTGAAATAGCCGGTGTAGAACTAGAAGAATGGAAATCATTCAGGCAGGCCAATGGCGAGTATGATGACCCACGGCTAAATGATATCCATGCATTATACTATTATAATTATTCGGTAGGCGAAACTGGTATCGGCATATCAACTTACAGTGCTATCAGTACCGGGAACCTATCTGTTCTCAAACGTTTCAGGAATGTTTTTGACCTTTCATACAAGCGATACATTGATATCACAAAAGCAGAAGCACAGGCAAGAGAAGCGCAGGTGCAATTGGCTTTGGAAAGAGTGCGGGCAGGAAGCATGGCCATGCATAAAAGTGAAGAACTTGCGGATCTCTCTCTCGAATTAGTAAAGCAGGTACAGGAATTGGGGGTGCCAACCTGGTTTTGTGCATTTAATATAAATGATGAAGACCCCAATAGCTCTGTGGAATGGGGGAGTAATGGCAAGGGTACGTTTCCTCAATACAGAACGCCAAGAGAAGGGGTATTTCTTCGTTATTACGAAGCAGGGAAAAAGGGGGAAACGTTTTTGATCAATGAGATCGGCGAAGATGAATGTCCCGCTCATTACAATTACTTATGTAGTTTACCAGGGGTGGGTGATCAGCTCCTCCAAATGAAGGATGCAGGCATCCCATTTCCCGCCTCGCAGATAGACCATGTGGCCTTTTTCAGGTATGGCTACCTGCTCTTTATAACTTATGAACCAGCTCCTGAAGCCCACGATATCTTCATGCGGTTTGCAAAAGTATTTGAACAGACCTATACAAGATTTCTGGACCTGAAAAAAGCAGAAGCACAGGCAAGGGAAGCGCAGATAGAATCGGCATTGGAAAGGGTCAGGAGCCGTGCGATGGCTATGCATAATTCAGAAGAATTATCTGCACTTATAGGAACTGTATTCACCGAGTTAACGAAGCTTGAACTGGTTCTTACACGATGTCTGATTATGATCTTCAACGAAGAAACCAATGATTCAAAATGGTGGATGGCTAATTCAGAAGATCCGGAAAATCCGATGGGGTTATATATAAAACAACATGATCATCCACCCATAACTGCATATTTTAAAGCATGGAGAGATAAAAAATTAAAATGGAATTATGTTTTGGAAGGGCAGATAAAAAAAGAATGGGATGATTTTATTTTTTCAGAAACAGAATTATCCCAGCTGCCAGGTTTTGTACAGGAAGGGATGAGAGCCCCAGACAGGATAAATTTGAATGTGTCTTTTAATAATTTTGGATGTATCACTTTAGCAAGTATGGATCCCTTGCCCGACGAGCATTTTGATATCATGCTCCGTTTTTCAAAGGTTTTTGATCAGACTTATACTCGCTTCAATGATTTAAAGCAGGCAGAAGCGCAAGCGAAAGAAGCAATGCTGGAAGCAGCCCTGGAAAGAGTTAGAGCAAAAACCATGGGCATGCAGCGAAGTGATGAACTCCAGGATGCGGCCCTGCTTTTATTCCAACAGATTCAGGAGCTTGGTATACCACCTTTTTCCTGCGGCTTTAATATCTGGGATGAAGACAGGAAATCGGCCACAGCCTGGATGGGTTCGGTGAGAGGTCTTCAGCCACCCTTCAGGACCGACAGTTCAAAAGATATATACCTTCCAATTTATGAAGCAGCGCAAAAAGGAGAATCATTACTGGTAATTGAGCAGCGGGGAAAGGATTTGGAAACTCACTACCAATACCTTGCATCTATACCCGTTTTCAGAGATATTATTTTGCCGGAGCTAAAGCAAGCCGGGTTTTCATTGCCAACCTTTCAGATCATTCACTGTGCATTTTTTTCGCAGGGCTACCTGATGTTCATAACCTATGAATCCTGCCCATACGCTTACGACATTTATGTACGCTTCGCCAAAGTATTTGAACAGACCTATACCAGGTTCCTCGACCTGCAAAAAGCAGAAGCACAGGCCTTGCGGGCAGAGAAGGATCTGATAGAAATCAAAGTTGCCAGGAAAAAGGCGGAAGAAGCATTAATAGAATTGCAGGAAACACAAAAGCAACTGATACAAAGTGAGAAAATGGCTTCCCTCGGTGAACTCACCGCAGGTATCGCCCATGAAATTCAAAACCCGCTGAATTTCGTCAATAATTTTTCTGATGTAAGTACTGAACTGATTGACGAAATGATGGAAGAAGTGGCAAAGGGAAATTTTGAAGAGGTCAGAGCCCTGGCAGATGATGTAAAGCAGAACCTGGTTAAAATTAGTCATCATGGTAAACGAGCCGATGGCATCGTAAAAGGCATGTTGCAGCATAGTCGCAGCAGCAGCGGACAAAGGGAGCCAACAAACATTAATGCCTTGGCTGATGAATATCTGCGATTAGCTTATCATGGGTTAAGGGCAAAGGACAAAAGTTTCAATGCATTGCTGAAAACAGCTTATGATGAAACAATCAGCAACATCAATGTGATTCCACAGGATATAGGTAGGGTGATTCTGAATTTAATAACCAATGCGTTTTATGCGGTTAATGAAAAGAAAAATCAAACCGGAGATGGATATGAACCAACTGTTTCAATTAGCACCCAAAAGTTAGGCTCTAATGTAGAAGTGACCGTAATGGACAATGGCAACGGCATCCCGAATAAAATATTGGATAAAATCTTCCAACCCTTTTTTACCACCAAACCCACCGGACAGGGTACGGGATTAGGTTTGAGTTTGAGCTATGATATAATAAAAGCTCATGGGGGAGAGTTGCAGGTGAAAACAAAAGAAGGAGAAGGGTCCGAATTTATCATTCAACTACCTTCAACAGCCCGGAATTGAAAGAATGAAAGGGGATGTTGTTAAAAAAAGCAAAATCGCCCGTAGTTTTGAACTTTTTGTGGGCTTCCCTGTTTTATCGGAACACTTAAATGCCTGTTCAAAGGATCAGGCTTCAGCAATTAACTCTCTTTCACATAACGGAAACCAAAAATGGCAAATGATCAGGCTGAGAAGGACCTAAAGCGTCCTTTACAACGTTTATTGCAGGTACTTAACCTGGAAAGGAAGGAAATAGGATCTATTTATTTTTATGCGATACTCGCCGGGCTTTTGCAATTAGCCGTTCCGTTAGGTGTGCAGGCCATCATCAATTTTGTGCTTGCCGGCCGGATGTCTACCTCAATTATTGTTCTGATAGTTCTGGTAGTGATAAGTGTATTTCTGACCGGATTACTTCAGGTGAACCAGATGAAAATCATTGAGAAGATCCAACAGCGAATTTTTACCCGTTACTCATTTGAATTTGCCTGGCGCATCCCACGCCTTGATCTGAAAAGGATCGATCAATACTACCTCCCTGAATTTGTAAACCGCTTCTTTGATACCATCAACCTGGAAAAAAGTTTAAGCCGGATTCTGCTCGATATTCCGGCGGCCATGATCCAGGTGATCTTTGGTTTGATCCTCCTTTCACTATATGCTAATGTCTTTATCATTTTCAGTTTACTTGTGTTATTAATATTATTTATAATAATTCGTCTAACATACGCAAGGGGACTTTCCACAAGCCTCGATGAAAGTGAATATAAATATGCCGTTGCAGGATGGCTTGAAGAAATAGCAAGAGTTTTAAAATCTTTCCAGTTTTCACGTGGTTCATCTTTACCGGTTGATAAAACTGATGATCTGGTTACGGGATATTTACACGCCCGCACAAGTCACTTTCGCATTTTGCTGATGCAGTACTGGTCCCTTATTGGGTTTAAAATTATTATTACAGCAGGTATGCTCATTGTGGGAGCATTTCTGTTGGTAAGTAATGAAATTAACGTAGGTCAGTTTGCAGCAGCGGAGATCGTTATATTGTTAGTGCTGGCATCTGTTGAAAAACTTATCCGTAGCCTCGATAAGATCTACGATATCCTCACAAGTGTGGAGAAATTAGGTAAGGTGATTGATAAGCCATTGGAAGCAGAGGGTTCACTAAGCCCCGATGAACTACAACAGGGCATGTCAGTTTCCGCTAGCGATCTCAGTTTCAGTTATAACGACGAGACTTCTATTTTGCAACAGGTTTCTTTTGATATACGTTCAGGTGAGAAGGTCTGTATTACAGGTGGGGATGGTTCCGGCAAATCAACTATACTGAAATTATTGACCGGAGCCTACACCGATTTTCGTGGAAGAATAAGCATCAACAATATTCCGATCGGTAATTACAATCCAGCCCTCTTGCGGGCAGAAACAGGAATTCTATTTCATCAGCAAGACATATTCCAGGGTACCCTTTATGAGAATATTACCCTGGGAGATACTGCAGTTACTACATCCGAAATCACAGTACTGGCAGCCCAACTCGGAATAAGTGATTTTATCTCCTCATTAAAAAAGGGTTACGATACACCCATTGATGCGGCAGGAAAGCGATTGTCAAGTGCCGTTATCCGAAAAGTACTCTTATTGAGAGCACTCATATCTAATCCAAAATTATTATTGCTTGAGGAGCCGTGGCTGGGGTTTGATGCAGAAAGCAAAGCAAAAGTTGAGAACTATTTACTTCACCAGATCCCTGGCACCACGGTAATCGTTATCAGCAATGATGAAGATTTTGCCAGTAAATGTGATCAGGTACTTGCCATGCAGGATGGAACAATTATTAAGAAAGCAACACCATAATTATAACCAGTTATAAAAGCAAAATATGGCCTTTCAATTATTAACTCCTGATATACAATCCAAGGTTGGAAAGCCCTTACAATCCTTTGGAAAAATTTACCGGCAAAACAAGGTGAGTAATATCCGCCTATATTTTTTTCTTATTGTCTTAATTGTGATCATAATCTTGTTTCTGCCATGGACGCAAAATATCCGCAGTACTGGAGCGGTTACAACATTAAGACAGGAACAACGACCACAACAGATTAACAATATTATAGGTGGACGTATTGTAAAATGGTGGGTGAAGGAGGGCGACTTTGTTAATAAGGGGGATACTATTGTGCAGCTGGCAGAGATAAAGGATGATTACCTCGATCCGAATCTTTTGCAGCGTACCGAACAGCAATTATCTGCAGAGCGAATGACCATTGATTTTTATGAAGGGAAAGTAAAAAGCACTGATCAGCAGATTAATGCACTCGAGAATGAAAGGGAGTTGAAATTGAATTCAATTGATAATAAGATAATCCAGACCAACCGCAAAGTACAGAGCGATAGTATGAAAGTTAGCGCGGCAATGAATGAAATGAATGTAGCCGACCGCCAACTGGAGGGTGCTGTTAAAATGTATGAGCAGGGGGTTATTCCATTAACTGAGTTTGAACGAAGGAAAGTGATGCACCAGAATGTGAATGCGAAAATGATTGGCGCCCAAAACGATTTCAATAACAGCAAACAGGATCTGCTCATTTTACAATTGGAGCGTAGCGCAGCAATTCAGGAATATGCGGAGAAGATCGCAAAGGCTTCAGGTGATCGGTTTCAATCCCAATCTCAAATTTCCAGTGGTCAGGGAAAAGTGGCGAAGTTGCAAAATCAATATGATAATTACAGGATACGGAACGGACAGTATTATGTACTTGCACCGCAGGATGGACAGGTAATTAAGGCAATGAAAGCGGGTATAAATGAAATGCTGAAGGAAGGTGATATGATTGTTGAAATAGTTCCTAAAAATTATCAACTGGCAGTAGAGGTGTGGGTAAAGCCAATGGATCTGCAACTACTTAACCTTGGACAAAAAACACGGTTTATGTTCGATGGATTTCCGGCAATCATCTTCAGTGGATGGCCCGAGGCTTCCTATGGAACCTATGGTGGTGAAATTGTAGCCATTGAATCGAATCTCAGCGACAATGGTATGTTTCGCGTTTTGGTTGCAGAAGATAAAAATGAGAGACCGTGGCCCGCAAATATGAAACTGGGAACGGGTGCTGTAAACTTTACACTCTTGAAAGACGTATCGGTATGGTATGAATTATGGCGGCAGATCAATGGCTTTCCACCAGATTATTATCGCCCTCAAACAGCATCAACCGTAAAAGAGGGGAAAGAAAAATAATTATTGATGATTAAGGATGTAGCATATATTTTGAAGCGTGGATTTTTGAGTTTGTTCATTTTTTGCGCAACTGCAGGCAGTCTCCTGCACGCGCAGGATTCATTGCGTGTATTGTCGGAAGAGGATTTTATCAATATGGTGAAAGAGCATCACCCCGTTGCAAAGCAAGCCGGCCTTTTGGTGGATGCTGCTAGAGCGCAACTTGTTGCTATACGAGGAGAATTTGATCCGCAGGTATTTATAAGCAATGACCAGAAAACATTTGATGGAAAAAACTATTACAATTATTCCAATGCAGAGCTTGGCGTACCTACCTGGTTTGGTGTAGAACTGTATGCCGGCCTTGAAAATAATATTGGGGATTTTACTAATCCTGAAGTATCGCTTAGTCGTACTAGTTATGCCGGTATCAGTTTACCATTATTAAAAGACCTGGTATTGGATAAACGACGCGCAGCTCTTGAGAAGGGCAAACTTTTTACTCAGCAATCAGCGTTTGAACGACGCGTTTGGATCAACGATCTTTTATTGGATGCCTATAAAGCCTATTGGGGCTGGGCAAGGGATTACCAGCTGCTTGCGGTACTTGACACCACTATTTTATTGAATGAAGCCAGGTACGAGCTGGTGCGTATTTCATTTCAACAGGGCGACCGTGCAGCTGTTGATACCACGGAAGCACTCGTGCAATTGCAGGCCTTTCAGCAACAACGGGAAGAAGCATGGTTGAAATTCAGGAAATCAACATTGGAATTATCAACATTCTTATGGATGGAAGATGATAAGCCCGTATACCTGAACGAGATGGTTATTCCCGATACCTTATGGTCAAAGCAACCCATTTCAAAGTATGAAGTTGATCAACTCAATAACTGGATCACAGAAGCGCTTACTGAGCATCCTAAGTTGCAGGAAATCAATTTTAAATTACAGTCCCTCGAAGTTGAACGTAGATTGAAATTTCAAAGCCTTCTCCCAAAAGTTGACCTGAAGTACAATTTTCTGCAAAAGGGATATAATGTGACCAATTCCTTTAAGGCTAACCTATTTGAGAATAATTACAAGTTTGGGATAAATGCGATTATCCCCATTCCCAACCGAAGTGGAATCGGTAATTACCGTGCTGCAAAAATTAAGATTAAATCCACCGAACTTGATCGCAGCTTCACAGAACTGAATCTGGAGAATAAGATCCGGTTTCATTATAGTGAAGTGCTCAACCTGCAAAAGCAAATAGCCATTTACGAAGATGCTTACCGCAACTACTTACGCCTTTTTGAAGCAGAGCAACTCAAATTCTCATTTGGGGAAACAACCTTGTTTTTGCTTAACTCCCGCGAAACCAAAGTGTTAGAAGCAAAGCAGAAATTACTGGAATTGAAAGTGAAGTTTTACCAGGCCTTTGCTGCACTGAATTGGGCAGCGGGTGGATTGCAGTAATCTACCCCACAATCAACCAGGAGCCAAATATTAGTATTCTCCCGGATTCAAAAAATCCAGAGATGGATATACATATAAGGTGGGAGCCACATGGGGACCGGATGGAGATAAAGAGGCGACCAGGAGGCGACCACTATTGGTCTATGTAAAAGCTTAATGCCTTCTTTAGCGGTCGAATAGCGGTGTGCATTAATGGAACTGCATCACAAATTTGTATAGATTAAAAGCGTTCTTTTCCTGGAGTTCCTCAATTGCTTCCTTAAGCCGCTGCTTATTGATATCCTTCATCCGGTTGCGCTCAATCAGGTGGTATGCCCTTTCAGCAAGTAACCAGGCTTTTCTATCGGTTTGCTCATGGTGAAGTAAAACGGCCTCAATTGCTTCCAGCACCTCCTCCGTTCCTTTCTTTTCGGAAGCAATGGTTTTGATCACCACCACTTCATTTTTATGACGGCTGAATGTGGGCGCCAGCATGCTGCGAAGGTTTCGGACAAATTGATCGGCATCGGGGCGGTCTGCCTTATTTACAACAAACAGATCTGCGATCTCCATCAATCCCGCCTTCATGGTTTGGATCTCATCCCCCGCTTCGGGTACAAGGATTACTGCTGTAACATCCGCCAGACCAACGATCTCCACCTCACTTTGGCCCACCCCAACCGTCTCCACAATTATGTAATCAAAGGGTGCCACTTTAAGCAATTCAGTGATCTCAATGATATGTGGGTGCAATCCCCCCAAAGAACCACGGGTGGCAAGTGAACGGATAAAAACGGAGGGGTGGTTGTACCAATCGCTCATGCGTATGCGATCACCCAGCAACGCTCCCAAATTGAATGGAGAAGAAGGATCCACGCAGAGAACGGCAACTTTTTTACCCGCATTCACCATTATGCTGATGAGGGCATCAACCAGGGTGCTTTTCCCTGCACCGGGTGGACCGGTAATTCCTATGACCGGGGTGTTGAAATGAGGCAGCGATTGCATAAGTTCCTCATAACCAGGCACCTCGTTTTCAATAAGCGATATGCTTCTCGCGATGCTTTTCACATCTCCATCCATTATCCCTTTCATGATTGCTGGCCACATAATTGACGGTAAGTTAAGATGATGGGGCCAATTGCCGGAACAATGCAAGGTATTGTTCTGTACAGTGGGAGATGCCATGATTTTCAAGCAGGTAATCATAAGCCTTTTCCGTCATTTTCAGATGCTCCTCATTTCTGTCAAGCAGGTTGTTCATGCCATTAGCCAGACAGGCATCATCACCTGTTTCGCAGAGGAGCCCCCTGCCATTATCCAACAGGTTTTTCAGGCCCCCGGCAGCCGTAGCCACCACTGGTATACGATGATAAAATGCATCGAGCACACTGCTACCAAGGCCCTCTTCTAAAGAGCTCATCGCGAATACATCCATCAGCGGGTAGACCTGTTCCACCTGATCGCGGTGGCCGGGAGTGAAGTAAATCCCCGCTAATCCCGCCGCCTGAATTTTATTCATGACCTTTTCCTTTAACACGCCATCCCCAAAATGAAGGAAAATAAAATCCTGTCTTTTTTCATAGAGCCGCTTTACAGCATCTACAAGGGTGAATGGATCTTTTTCTGAAGTCATGGCGGCCGCAGTTCCAATAACCTTCCTATTACCGATATTGAATTCTTCTCTCAGCGCTGCAATTTTTCGTTCATCGCCAGGAGTTGGAAGAAATGCACTGGGAATGACCTGTACATTTTTCACGCCAAAAGTCAGGAGTGTTTCGCGGATGGCTTCACTCACACCAACCACTGCATCCGTCTTCCTGTATTTCCAGGCTGTTAGTGCGCCTTTGGGTTTAAAATTGACCCGGCGGCTAAGCACCACTGGACGGTTGTGGATCTTTTTTGTTAGGATACACCAGGTGAGTTCCTTACTTCCCTGGCAATGGATGATGTCATAAGAAGCCCCATAGGCCGATAGCCATCTGGCCATAGCCATACTGCCGGTAACCAGCGCAGTTGGAATTTGCTGCAAGTTGCAATGATCAGCCAATTGCCCGCCCTTACTGCACAATACCGTCACTTCATGGCCCTTATCAAGCAATGATTTTGAAGTGTAGAAAGTTTGCCTTTCACCACCCCTCCACGAACGAGCAAGGTTTATCTCGAGAATTTTCATGTTGTATGATTAAGGTGTCTGACACATGTCATACACCTATTAGGTGAGCCGGTAATTCCTAAAAGCAAACAATCGACGGCCGGTCAGTTTTTCAAAGGCATATAGCACCCGGTTCTTCAGGGTCATCCTGTTACGGCTCAGGTCGAACTGCATATCCCAGTTCCTCGTTGCCAGCCGTTCTTTCATTACCGCCGGGTGTGTGCCAGTAAATCGCTTCAGAGAATCGTAATCATTTACATCAAACACTTCAACCGGTGAAACAGGCCGCTCTTTCCTTTCCTGCCATAGCTCGAGGGCACTGCGCACTTTTTCTTTCATCTGCTCAGCACTCTTCACCCATCCATAATGATATACCCAGGCGTGAGCGGGTTTTACCCTGATCTTTTCTCCGTTGCGTCTAAAACCCTGGGCATCCCTGTAGGCGCGGATCGATTTGTCATTGCGGATCAGCCTCACCTCTTTATCATACCATTTTCTACTGTCGCCCACATAGTCATAGGTGCCATAGAAATGAAGGTAATTGAAGAGCAGTCCATCCACCCGGCGGTCAGCCAGGTGACGCCGGGCAGCTTCCAGAATGGAGGCGTGGTATTTTTCATGGATGCATTCATCGCCCTGGATATAGAATGCCCAGTCGCTATCAGCACCCACCAGGTCAAAAGCTTTATTGGTTTCATCAGCCAGTACGAAACCACCTTTCTGGAGGCTCTTATCCCAAACAGAATGGTGGATGCGGATCTTACTGGAGTTGATAGAGCGGATCAGGGCTTCGGTATCATCAGTGCTGTCGCCTACCAGAACAATCATTTCATCTACTATCGGTAAGATCGACCGGATGGCTTCAGTAATGGGATAATCGTTGATGACCGCATTTTTGATGATAGTAAATCCGGTAATTTTCATAAACTTTATTGTGGCGAAATAGTTACCTGTTATAAGGCGAAGATAAGCCCAACCGTGAATGCTGATCCATGACAAATTTCATTCCTATATTTCCCCTGGCCATCGTGGTTTACCCGGGAGAGCAGCTTAACCTCCACATCTTCGAGCCGCGCTACAAGCAGCTTATCAACGAATGTGTTGATGGCAAAAAATTTTTCGGGATACCCACCGTAATAGAAAAGAAAGTGCAGGAGATGGGTACGCTGATGCGGGTAACAGAAGTGACCAAGACCTATGAATCGGGCGAAATGGATATCCGCACAGAAGGGGTGAAGGTATTCCGCATCCTCGAGCAGGTGAAAGATATCCCTGACAAACTTTACACGGGTGCCATTGTCAATTACCCGCCTAATATCGGGGGGAAGGGCAAGCGGCCGCTGATGGAGATGGTGGTGGCGGGCATCCGCGAATTGCACCGCCTGCTGGAAGTAAGAAAGGATTTTAAGAAGCCCGATGATCAACTGATCAGTTACGATGTTGCACATCATGCCGGACTTTCCATTGAAGAGGAATATGAGTTGCTGGGATTACTCCATGAGCTCCAGCGGCAGGAATATCTTAAGCGACACCTCGCGAAAGTATTGCCGGTGATTGCCGAGATGGAACAGCTTAAGGAAAAAGTGAAGCTCAACGGCCATTTTAAAAACCTATCTTCGCTCGATTTAGATGTGTAAACCAAATGGCTGCTACCACGCTCTGTTTTGATTTTGGCAATACTCGCCAGAAATATGCTGTATTTAAGGGGGCCGATCTGCAGGAAGTTATCCTGCTGGAAAATACCGGGGCGGAAACGATCCGGCAGGCATTAGCGAGCTTCCAGCCAGAGAGAACTATTCTGTCGTCGGTAATGGATCATGACCCGCAGGTTGAAGTAGAATTGGAGAGAGGCTCGAGGTTTCATAAACTCAGTCACCTTACTAAGCTTCCGTTCAACACGCCGGTTGGGAAGCCATCCACCATCGGGGCCGACAGACTTGCCATTGTGGCTGCTGCCGTGAATCTTTTCCCTCAGCGGAATAACCTGGCGATAGCATTGGGAACGGCCATCACTTACAATTTCGTGAACCGTAACCATGAATTCCTGGGTGGAGGAATATCACCCGGCATGGATATGCGTTTCCGCAGCCTGAGCGACTATACGGCAAAGTTGCCGCTGGTTAAGGAAGACTGGAATTTCCCCCTGGTGGGCTATGATACCGTCACGAATATTACCAGCGGAGTGATCCTCGGGATGGCTAAGGAAATTGACGGATTCATAGATGCCTACAAAGAAAGGTATGGGAACTTTAACGTGCTGTTAACCGGGGGTAATTCGGGCTATTTTGTGCCGCATCTAAAAAACAAGATATTTGCCGACCAGAATTTAATATTTAAAGGACTGTATGCGATCAGTGAGTGTAATTAAAAGACCAATTTCCCAGCTGTTTTTGACTGTTTTGCTGTTAAGCGGACTGGTGGCGGATGCCCAGGAAAATTCGCCCTATTCACGTTACGGCTGGGGTAACCTGGTTCCAGGCACTCCTGTTGCCACAAGAGGAATGGGCGGTATCACTACCGGCTTCGTGGATTATGACCCGCGTTTTGATCTCAAGCTTCGTTACCCGAAGCCGCAGACCCTGAACACTTTCAACCCCGCCAGTTATGGCAAACTCAGGATCACCTCCTTCGATCTTGGATTCCAGGTAGATAACCAAAGCCTGCGCCAGCAGGACCGGACTGATAAATACAAAGCCAGTTTCGCCAATATCTCCTATGTTCAATTGGGCATTCCCCTGAGCAGGAAGAATAATTTTGGGATGGTATTGGGATTACGTCCAGTTAGCAGGATAAATTATAAGATTACATCATCAGGCCGTGAATTCAATCCTGAAACAGGAAATCCCATTGATTCCACCCTTACCCTTAATGAAGGGACCGGCGGTTCTTACCAGGCATTTGCCGGCTTGGGAAAAGGCTTTGGCAATTTCAGCATAGGAGCCAATGTGGGATACCATTTCGGAACAAAAGATATCAGCACCAGGAAAAGCTTTCTCAATGATTCAGTCCTTTACCGGAAAGGAAACTACCAGACCAAGATCAATTTTGGCGGTGTATTCCTGAACGGTGGCGTTCAGTACATTGCAAAGCTCGACAAAAAAACAAGGTTGGTTTTGGGTGCCACAGGAACCTTGAAACAGGATTTCAATGCCACCCGCGATATCACCAATGAAACTTTTGAATACGATGGATCGGGTGGAACTTTCCCCATTGACAGTGTTTATAAAGAAGCTGATGTTGCAGGTAAGGTTAGTTTTCCCGCAACCTATTCTGTTGGTTTCACACTCGATCGCCAGGATAAATGGATGATAGGAGCCGAGTATACTACTACGGCCTGGGATGATTTCAGGATCTATGGCGAGAAAGACTCCGTGGTTTCCAATAGCATGATCAGGATAGGCGGACAATTAACGCCTAATCCATTTGGCGCTAATTACTGGGGTAGGGTAACCTACCGTGCAGGTTTCAATTTTGGAACTGATTATATCAAAGTGCGTGATGAAGACCTGAATCAATATACAGTAACTGCTGGTTTTGGGTTTCCTGTGAGGCCAAACCGTTTCAGTGAGCAGTATACCAATCTTAATCTCGCCCTTGAATATGGAAGAAGGGGAAACACATCCACTTATCTCCAGGAGAATACATTCAGGATATCATTAGGCTTCACCCTGAGTGACCTCTGGTTCGTGAAGCGTAAATATGATTAAGAACCTCTTTTATATCTTGTGCTGCCTTTTTTTCGTCGCCTGTGAAAACAGCGAAGAAGAGATCAATGCCCTAACCACCAAGCGCATTGCGGTGGAAGAGGCAAAATTCATTGAGAGTTATCTCAGCCAGGGGGGAAAGATGCGTGCGCGGCTAACCGCCCCTGTTATGAACCGCTACCAGACCGACAGTCCATACATTGAATTTCCCAATACGCTCCATGTTGATTTTTTTAAGGACAGTCTGCTTAAGGTGGAAAGCCAGCTGGATGCAAAATATGGTCGTTATAAAGAAAGTGATAACAAGGTTTTCCTGCGAGATAGTGTTATCGTTTTTAACGACAAGAAGGATACTTTGAAGTGCCAGGAGTTATGGTGGGACCAGAACCTGGAGAAATTTTATACCGATAAGCCGGTCCAGATCCACCAACCCGATAAGATCATTTTTGGAACCGGCCTGGAAGCCGACCAGTCTTTTACCTGGTGGGTGATAACCCAGGTAACAGGAGAGTTGCTGGTACCGAAAGGAGGATTCGCTACTACGCCGGTAATTGACTCTTCCATGACAGCTCCGGGCGATGGTGAAGTAGACAGCCTTCAACTCAATGTTCCACAACCCCCGCTGCGCCCGGTTCCCAGGATGCGGTCACCGGTTGATTCGGCCCGTGAAGCCCAACGGCGGGCAAGGGACAGTGCCCGGCAATAGTGATCACGGTCACACAGCGAACTCATTTTCATTCGTATATTCATCCCCCCGATTTATTCTTGCAAATCGCCAATTTTAATCGCTTTATCAGCAACTAAAAAATGTTTTATGCAATACCGTTACATGGGCCGTACCGGCCTGCAATTAAGTTTATTAAGTTTTGGCAGCTGGGTTAGTTTCCATAAGCAAATTGATGACAGCAAAGCCGATGAACTTATGGGCATTGCCTATGATAGTGGCATCAATTTTTTTGATAACGCGGAGGGCTATGCGCATGGCGAAAGTGAAAATATGATGGGCCGTGTGTTGAAAGGAAAGAACTGGGACCGGACCTCTTATATTCTCTCCTCTAAGGTGTTTTTCGGCAGCCGGAAAGATAGCAAACCTAACCAGACGGGGCTGAGCCGGAAGCATATTGTGGAAACCTGCCATGAGGCTATTAGCCGACTCCAGACTGATTACCTTGATCTCTATTTCTGTCACCGTCCCGACCCCGCAGTGCCAATTGAAGAAGTGGTGTGGACCATGCACAATCTCATAACCCAGGGCAAGATACTCTATTGGGGAACAAGTATGTGGAGTGCAGCCGAGATCATGGAAGCCCACCGGGTGGCGCAGCAGTATGGACTGATCGGTCCGGTGATGGAGCAGCCCCAGTACAATATGTTTGAGCGCTATAAAATGGAAATGGATTATTTGCCGGTATTCCGTAATGTGGGATTGGGCACTACCATCTGGAGCCCGCTGGCCGCAGGATTTCTTACCGGCAAATACCTTGCTGGTTTTCCCGAGGGGTCAAGACTTGCGTTGGAAGGGTTTGAATGGCTTAAGGATCGCTGGCTCCAGGAAGAGAAGATCGCGAAACTTCGTCAACTGGATGCCCTGGCTAAAGAATTGGGTATACCTGTTGGCGGGCTGGCCATTGCCTGGACCATCAGGAATCCAAATGTGACCACCGCTATTCTGGGAGCAACCAGTGCCCCCCAACTCGAAGAGAACCTGAAGGCCCTTGAAATTCTGCCGCTGCTTACTGATGAGGTGATGCAAAAAATTGAAGATATTCTTCAGAATAAGCCTTTCCTGAACCTGGCATAAAATAAAAAGCCCCCAAGGCGTGAGCTGCGGGGGCTTTAATGTTTTTGTACGATTCAGAACCATTAGGTCTAGGTCATCGATAGGTACAAATTTTACGGTCGGTCATTCTTTAGGAATTGGATCGCGTGAAATAGGATTTTAAAAACGTTCTGTCAGTTAAATGATAATCAATCATTTGGTCTTTCTTCGGATTTTTGGATGCTCTTGGTCTTTCTTCGGATCTGGATCTTTTGGACTTTGGACTTGAAACTTTTTGGACTTAAGTTACAAACGGTTTGGACTAGGACTTGGTTTTTTTCGGACTCTTGGACTTCTTGGTTTTTTAAAGGATTCCTGGACTTGGTTTTTTTCGGACTCTTGGACTTTTTGGTTTTTTAAAGGATCTGGTTCTTCTTTCTTCGGTTTAGGATCTTTTGGATTTCCGATTTACATCGGGTTGGTTTTTTCTTAGGATCTGGTTGATTTGTTATCATCAACTGACTTAACAAAAGTATTAACAGTACCCTAACGTAACAAGAGCAGTTATGCTTAATCTTCCCTCTTCGGTAAATACCCCCAAAATCGTAGAATTACGAGGTGAAAATTGGTATAACTCGCCTAACTTTCGTTAGCTTTTAGATAATGATAATCCGTTAAACCTTCAAAAACCTCAGTAAACATGGAGTTTCAAAACAAAAACGTACTTATAACAGGTGGCAGCCGGGGCATCGGGAAGGCTATTGCACTAAGGCTGGCGGCCGGCGGAGCCAATATTGCCGTTGCTGCGAAAACCGTGGAACCGCATCCAAAACTTGACGGCACTATCTATTCTGCCGCTGAAGAAATCAAAAAGGCAGGGGCAGCGAAAGTACTTCCCCTCCAGGCCGATATCCGTTATGAAGAAAGTATTCAGCAGGCGGTGGATGCAACCGTTAAGGAATTTGGGGGGATTGACATCCTTATTAATAATGCGAGTGCTATCAGTCTCACCCCAACGGAACAAACTGAAGCCAAAAGATGGGACCTGATGAATGGAATCAATGTTAGGGGAACCTTCCTGGTGTCAAAAGCCTGTATCCCACATCTTAAAAATGCGCATAATCCGCATATACTTAACCTCTCTCCGCCGCTGAATATGGATCCCCGCTGGTTTGCGCCGCACCTTGCCTATACAATGAGTAAATATGGGATGAGCATGGTGGTGTATGGCCTGGCAGAGGAACTGAAACCTCACCGGATCGCTGCTAATGCCTTATGGCCCAAAACAACCATTGCCACTGCAGCGGTGGAAAACCTGCTGGGCGGTGATTTTCTCATCCAGCGCAGCAGAACGCCGGAGATAGTGGCCGATGCGGCCTGGTATATATTGCAACGCCCCTCGCACGAATGCAGCGGTAATTTTTTCATTGATGAAGAAGTGCTTGCCGCCGAAGGCGTGATGGATTTCACTAAATATGCTGTGAATCCGAAACACAAGCTGATGAACGATCTGTTTGTATAAAAAACTGGTTATCAATGAAAAGGGCGCCTCTGATGGAAGCGCCCTTTTTTATTAATCTTCAAAATTTTCTGGCCTCATCTGGGGAAAGAGCAATACATCCTGTATGCTCGGTTGGTTGGTGAGCAACATGCAGAGACGATCAATACCTATCCCGATTCCTGCAGTGGGAGGCATGCCGTATTCAAGGGCACGGAGGAAATCCTGGTCAATGAACATAGCTTCATCATCACCCCGCTCCATCAGTTTCACCTGCTCCTCAAATCTTTCCCGCTGGTCAATGGGATCATTCAGCTCAGAGTAGGCATTGGCAATTTCTTTGCCGTTGATCATCAACTCAAAACGTTCAACCAGTCCGGCTTTGCTTCTATGTTTTTTGGTAAGAGGACTCATCTCAACAGGATAGTCCATTATAAAGGTTGGTTGTATGTAAGTATGTTCGCTGGTAGCGCCAAATATCTCGTCTATTAATTTCCCCTTGCCGATATTAGGTGCTACTTCAATTTTGAGTTCTTTACAAACATCACGTAATCCTGCTTCATCCATTTCGCTGATATCGATACCAATATTTTCCTTTACTGAATCAAATATGGATATGCGCTTGAAGGGAGTCTTGAAACTGATGGACTTATTGCCGACAGTAAGTTCGGTTGTGCCATGCAGTGCAAGTGCCAGTTTCTCCATCAACTGTTCAGTTGTTTCCATCATCCAGAAGTAGTCCTTATAAGCTGTATACCACTCCAGCACAGTGAATTCAGGGTTATGTGTGCGGTCCATGCCTTCATTGCGGAAGTTGCGGCTGAACTCATAAACCCAGTCGAACCCGCCAACTATACAACGTTTTAGATAGAGTTCATTGGCAATACGCAAATAGAAAGGAACATCCAGGGCATTATGATGGGTGACGAAAGGTCGTGCCGCTGCTCCGCCGGGAATGGCCTGGAGAACAGGTGTATCCACTTCCAGTGCACCGCGGTCATTAAGGAACCCGCGGATGGTATTTATCATCTTAGTTCGCTTCACAAAAGTTTCACGAACCTGCGGATTGATGACGAGGTCGGCATAACGCTGGCGGTATTTGAACTCCGGATCCGTAACGGCATCAAATGTTTGTCCCTCCGCTTCTTTCACCACTGGTAGTGGTTTCAGGGCTTTTGTCAGTAAAGTCAATTCCTGGACGTGAACAGATGTTTCACCGGTTTTTGTAGTAAATACAAAACCCTTTATCCCGAATATATCGCCTATATCGGCGAGGTGTTTCCAAACATTGTCATAGAGGCTCTTGTCTTCGCCCGGGCAAATATCATCGCGACGAACATAGATCTGGATGCGGCCTGTGCTATCCTGCAGCACGGCAAAGCTTGCCTTACCCATATCACGGATGCTCATGATTCGGCCTGCAAGGCAAACCTCAGTGAAATCAGCTTTATTCTCTTCTCCTTTATAATTTTCTCTGATATAGGAGGCATTGGTATTAACGGGAAAAAGCGCGGCAGGGAAGGGGTCTATGCCCAGCGCCTGCAGTTGCTGCAGTTTTTCTCTACGGATCTGTTCTTGTTCTGATAATTGCATGCTTCCAAAAATTTGATGCGCAAAAATAACGCATTTGGAGGGATAACAATTTCTTAGCGCATGATCATCATTCCTTAACCTTTAAGTAGTAATGCGGTAACAAGAGAAAATGAAATTTACCAAACATCCCCAATGAAAAAACGCAGCCTTGATGTAGCCGTCATTTCGGACCTCCACCTTGGCACTTACGGTGCAAAGGCAAAGGAACTGCTAAACTATCTCAGGAGCATATCTCCACAAATGCTGATCCTCAACGGAGATATAATTGACGGATGGCAATTTAGCCGGCATTATTTCCCCAGTTCACATATGGCCGTATTGAAAGAGATCCTTTGCATGATGAGTAATGGAACGAGGGTTATCTATATCACTGGTAACCATGATGAGATCATGCGAAAGTATTGCGATATCCAGGTGGGAAATTTTCAGCTTACAGATAAACTGGTGGTGGAGATAAATAATAAAATGACCTGGATTTTCCACGGTGATGTATTTGATAATACAACAAGAGGATCGGCAAAATTCTGGGCGAAACTGGGAAGCAGCGGTTATGGATTCCTGATACTTCTGAACAGGGTTATCAATTTCCTCATGAAGATGATAGGAAGAGAGCGTATCTCCTTATCGAAAGCTGTAATGGCGGGCGTGAACCGTGCTGTTACCCGCATCAATGATTTCGAGATGACTGCAGCAGAGATCGCGATTGAAAAAAATTATGATTATGTGATCTGCGGGCATATTCATCAGCCTCAGAAAAGAATGGTAGAAACAGAAAAAGGCTCTGTCATGTATCTCAATTCGGGTGATTGGGTGGAGCATTTGACAGCTCTTGAATTTCAACACAACGATTGGCATATTTATCAGTATGATGAAAAGGAATTTGCTGATACCAGGCATGAACATGTTCAGCCTGTAATAAATGTTGTAACGGATGAGGTGAATTTTTATGTGAATTCATTAGCGGGATAACACACTTGATAAAGAAATAAAAACTAAGCCATGAAGATCCTTTATTCTGTTCAGGCAACCGGCAACGGGCATATTTCAAGAGCGATAGAATTACTACCATATCTGCAACGATATGGTCTCGTTGATGTTTTCCTGAGTGGTGCAAATAGCCAGCTACGGCATGATCTGCCGGTAAAGTATCGCAGCAAGGGCCTGAGTCTTTTTTATTCAAAAAATGGAGGACTTCAATATGGTAAGATCGTCAGTCAATTGAATATTCCGGGAATAATCAAAGCGGCGAGAGAATTGCCAGTAAAGAATTACGATGTTATCATAAACGATTTTGAATGTATCACTTCCATCGCTTGTGCATACAGGAAGATCCCATCTGTCAATTTTGGTCACCAGGCTTCCTTCTATTCAGACCTGGTTCCCCGCCCCGCGAACAAAGAGATAATGGGTGAGTTCCTTTTAAAAAATTATGCAAGGGCTTCGCAATATATCGGACTTCATTTTGAACGCTATGATGATTTCATTTTTGAACCGGTAATCAAGAAGGAAATATTAGAATCAAAACCTCGTAATAAGGGTCATATCACAGTTTATCTTTCTGCTTATAGCGATGAGGTATTAATTGCAGCGTTTTCAAGGTTATCAAATTTTAAGTTTGAACTGTTTTCGAAAAACGTGAGATCGCCTGAAACAATTGGCAATATAAAATTGATTCCAGTTAGCCAAAGGCTGTTTAATGAAAGCATGATAAACTCCTATGGAGTGATCACCGGTGCAGGATTTGAGACGCCTTCGGAAGTAATGCACCTGGGTAAGAAGCTGATGGTTATTCCTATTGGCGGACAGTATGAGCAGAAATGTAATGCTGCTGCATTGGAAAAGATGGGTGTTACTGTAGTACCTGTACTGGATAATAATTTCCATGATTCTTTCCTTGAATGGATCGGATCCTTCAATAGCTGTGTTAGACAGTACTCTAATAATATTCCGGATATACTCGGCAACCTTTTCGATAATTATCCTTCAGGAGGAGTTGGGCTCGATCTTTTATACCCTGAATTAATGATTGGTTAATACTTTTTTCACAGCCCGGCAGGACAAAGGATAAGATTTTCATGGTCTTTATTTTTTGTGCATAAGCATGGAATTGGAGATACCTGTAATGGCTTGCGTGCAGCCAGGTAGGCTGAGAATATTTCCTTCAGCCCGTCTGGAATGATTTTGTCTAACCAAAGGCTGATGCGGTTTAACCTGCCTGGAATTATCATTGGCCGGCCATTCAAAAGTGCATATAATGATTCTTCCGCAACTTCCGCCGGCTCCATGGTGGCCAATTTGGTAAGCCAGCTTGCGGACTTAGATAAAAGATATTGATTAGGGTTAGAATTGATTCCACCGGGGCATACCACTGTAACGCTGATGCCTGAGTGGCGGAGCTCTTTCCGAAGGCTCATGGAGAAATAGCGGATATAAGATTTTGTACCGCCATATACTTGTTTGTCGGCCAGCGGGAAGAATGAGGCGAGGCTGCTGACGTTGAGAATATATGCGGGTCCATTTGACTTTAGTATGGAAAGAAATAAGCGGGTGAGTAAAGTGGTTGCCATGATATTCAACCTGATCAGTTGCTGGTAAGCATTGATATTGCCATCGGCAAAAAGAACTGTATTACCTATGCCTGCATTGTTGATAAGCATATTAACTTTCCATCCTCCAAACATTACCTGTTCAAAGAAAGACCAGCATGCGGTTTCAGTACTAAGATCCTTCTCAAATACCACTACAGTAACCTGGTAGTTAAGCCGGATATGTGCTGCCAGTTGATGGATTTCCCTGCCGGGTAATGCAACGAGGAGAAGGTTCATTCCTTTCTCTGCGCATTGGAGGGAGAATGCTTTCCCGAGTCCCTCACTTGCGCCGGTTATAATTGTGAAATATGGGGTAGCCATGTCAGATCTTTTTTTATTGATGAAAGGGTTTCAGCCATTCCGGATTCAAAAGGGGTGATGGAATAGTTGAGCTCACGGCAAGCCTTAGAGCTATCGAAGGCGGCATTGGAAGTATATTTTTCAAGTGAGGATGGGGTGAACAGGGCATCTTCCCTAATAAGTTTTTTATACTGTAGCAAGAGCTGGCTGAAAACTTTGAGCAATCCCAGCGGGAGGGGAATATAGTTTACCTGTTCAACCAGTTGCCTGATACAGTGCAGCACTTCCTTCACCATTTTATTTTCCCCACCCAGCAGATATTTTTCGCCTGCTCTCCCGAAACGCATAGCATTGATATGTCCAATTACTACATCATCAATATAAGTATAGTTACCAATTGCCTTTGGCGCATAAGGCAGTACAATCCATTCTTTCAGCAATGCTCTTTTCAGGAGGTTTGTCATGGCATTACTTGGACTATTAATTCCATATCCATATACTCTGGAGGGACTCACGATACACAGGTCTAAACCATCCATGGCAGCTTTGATAACCTCTTTTTCGGCAAGGTACTTTGACAGGTCGTAATCATTATCAAATGGAGCTATCCGGGGTGATTCTTCTGTTGCGGGATGATGCCCTGTGGGACCAAAAACTGCCGTGCTGGAAGTATGTACCATTTTTTTTATGCCCAGTTCTCTGGCAGCTTTCAGCACATTTTTGGTTCCTTCAACGTTCACTGCATAAAAGATAGAGCTATCCGGCGCCCAGAGACGGGCATATCCTGCTACATGATAAACCTGGCTGGCATCTTTCATAGCATTGTATAATGCTTCATAATTAGTGATGTCACCCGTTACGAGCCTGATATTAGGGTGATGCAGTGAGTTTTGCTTTTCTGGTGATCGAACCAAAGCAGTGACATCGTTTCCTTCATTAGCTAATGTGATTGCAAGCTGGTTGCCGATATAGCCGGTAGCACCGGTGAGAAATATTTTCATATGGTTATAGTTTTAGGGTATGTTGAATAGTGATAGGTGATCAGGAATTCATAGGATATACTTAGAAGTACATGAATGACCATGGCAGGCAGTGCAGATCCAAAGTACCAACTCGTTAAACAGAGAATGATGCCGGCAGGAATGCAGGCTAAGATCATCCTGCGGCTTGCACCGTAATGTGCCATCATGTATAGCAGCACATTGATTCCGATGGAGACAGGAAGGGAAAAAAGGCTGGTAAAAACCCAGAGCATTAGTCCGCGGTAGAATGCCTCATACAAAATGAGATGGGCGATCCTCAGGATAAAATAAACGGATAATGATCCTTTTCCAGGAAGTGGAAATGTCCGGTCTTTGCTTTCGCGAAGGAAACGCATCGCACCAAAATATCCGGCAACTACAGCTACACCGGCAAGGGCAACCGGCAGGGTAAACTTACCGGTACTGAGAGCAGGAAGAGTAAGGTAAATGTTCTTAAGATCGGCGTAGCGGCAGGAGAGAATGACTGGCAGCGAAAAGAGTATTATCCCCTTAATTTGTTTCATGACCAATTGGACATAACCGTCACCGCGACTATCTTTTTTGATAATGTCACTGATATTATAGGCTTCCATTTTGGATTATTTAAGGTTAAAGGAAATGGTATACAAAGAACCTTCAGTTACCATACGGGTGCAGATGCCATCTTTGTAATAATACCGGCAGGTGGTTCCATTGGGAAGCCGGATGGCATAGCAATCAGCGGCCACCTGTGAGATGCTGATCATCCTGCTGTAGGTATCAGAGAATACTTCCCTGATGCGGAATGGTTCCTGTGCATATAGTTTCAGGATATTGAAACTTATCTCTGAAAGGTTAAGCTTTTCTGCGGATGATTTTTTCTGAAGAAAATAGCCATCTTTTTGACGGCTGATTGCGTGGTTCAATTTTACCTGGCCATTAACTTTCCGATGAATGGATGACTGCACCAGGCTTTCATTTTCGAAGCTTGCTTCTTCATTGGACTGAACGGTAATCCTGAATAACATGGTTGCGGCGATGGAGGAAACAAGGTTATAATTAACCGTATTGTTGCTCGCTTCCTGGGTAAAAACCATTTCGCCCACTTCTTTACCATTGTGAAGGGCCTGGTAGGTGCGTTGGATACGCTGGCCCTGCATGGTGACAGTAAGCGATAAAAATAAAAGCAGAAGTATAATTAGGTGGCGGCCGCGGCGATGTATAAAATCGGATACCAGGTTGAAAAATGAAATGCCGCCCTGTTTTCGGGCATATCTCCTGATATACAGAATTAATAAGAGCGTTAACATGGTATAAGGTTTAAGGTGATTGCTTGTGTAAAACTAGCAAGGACCCCAGGCCTTATCTAATTGATAAAACGAACTGTTAACTGGCTATTTGAGAATAATGCAGCAATTGGCAACAGACAATTTGCCTTTGGTAATAAATCATAGTTTATTCCGGGTATTTTTCCCGTTTGGATGCATTTTCCCCCAAAAATTGCTGCTGCTTTAGTAATTAATGCAAAAGGTTGGGCTAGCCATTAAGGAAGTGATAACAATACCTGCCATGCCTCAGCTATTTTATGCTTTGCCAGCAGTTCTTTGGCATATAGTTGGATCTCGCGTTCCATGTCGTCCGGACTAACGGAATAATATTGGAAAATGCTTTTTAGTTTATCGTCATTGAATGCAGGATCCACTACAGGCATTTCGTGTACATTTCCCAATTGTGCCAACTCATTGCCTGTAAGTATTGAGCTGGTACGAATTGTTTCTGGTAGCACATCGATGCCTATACCAAGTTTTACATTGGGTTTCTCTACTTCAAAAAGATTGGATGGATCTACTTTACTGTACCAGTTGCCACCCAACCTGGCAATATGATGTAATTTTCTTTGGTCAATCATACTGCCGTCTTCATTAAGTATACTATCGTTTACGTGCATGCGAAGCACTTCGCATATCACCAGGTTACCTGCTCCACCTTCAGTACCTAAAGATTTTATTTCGGTCACCCTGCATTCCATCTTCACCTTGCTTTCGCGAACCATTGGCGGCCTAATAATTGTTGCCGGTTCTTCTGTGAAGCCGGCCTTAATAAATTCATTGGTGCCGCGGGGATATTCGCAACTGGCCAGTGAAACCTGTTGTACCATTTCTTCATCCACTATGTTGATCACAACCTCGGGGATCTCATTAACATTTTCAAGTGTATGCTTGATACTATTATCACGTACTCTTCTGGAAGGAGAGAAAATCAATATCGGCGGATTTGTAGAGAAGAGGTTGAAGAAAGAAAAGGGGCTCAGGTTCACTTCTCCCTTAGCGCTGATGGTGGAAGCGAAACAGATAGGCCTTGGGGCTACCGCATGCTGCAACCACTGTTGCTTCATCATGGGGTTCAGGTCATTCAGATCGATCTGCATAAATAATATTTTATTGCTGTGTCGTTTTCTTAAGCGCGAGGATAGAGTGGTCGGTTGGTTCTGCAACGATAGTATTTGTCAGAATGCCGAGGCCATCAATCTCCAGTTCAACAACATCACCTTCTTTCAACCATTGTTCAGTGTAGTTGGGATCATTGAGTTTGCCCGTGCCATTCAGCTCAAGAAAGCATCCTGTACCCACCGTTCCACTTCCTATTACATCACCGGGATGCATGGTAACGCCATAAGAACAGCGTTCAATGATTTCTGCAAAGGTCCAGTCCATATCACCAAGATTGCCATCGCTAACCTGAACACCATTTACCCGGCATTGCATGCGAAGGTTCCAGCGCTTTCCTGTATGGTTTTCTTTTGCAGGTATTTCATATTGCTCTAACTCATCGGGGGTAACCAGCCATGGGCCAATAACAGTACAGAAGTCTTTTCCTTTTGCGGGGCCGAGGTTCAGCAGCATTTCCTCCATCTGCAATCTTCTTGCGCTGATATCATTCATGATCATGAGTCCGCCTATATATTCATCTGCCTCAGATGCTTTGATATTTCGTCCGGCTTTACAAATAACCACGGCAGCCTCCAATTCAAAATCAAGTTTTTCAAAATGATCGGGCATGCAGATGACCTCACCGGGCCCCTGGATACTACTATGATTGGTAAAGTAGAAAATCGGGTACTGGTCAAATTCAGGAATCATGGGAGCGCTGCGATTACGTCTTGCTGATTCAACATGTTGACGGAACGCATATCCATCACGGCAGGAAGTGGGAAATGGAACAGGTGCAAGAAGGTATGCCTCTTCAATGGGGAAGCCTTTTTCTTTCGTGATCCTTCCTTCTTTAACCATACGTTCTGCCATCAGCGCAACAGGAAAGGATTCTTCCCAATATTGCAGAAACATATTCATGTTGCCGGGTAATTCGGGGTGTAGCATCTCCATGTCATAGAGGTAACCATCCACATAAATTCCTAATTGATCATGGCCATCACGGAGGTAAGAAACAAGCTTCATATGCAGGCATTTTTAGAGTGGTCAAAAATAGCGGGAATATTTATCTTTCCGCTATGCGCTCTATAGTCTTACTATTTATTGTCCTTTTATTTGGGGGTTTTAGCGGCAATGCTCAAACACGGCATAAACCGGGTTTAGAGAAGTTTATAAGGGAAAGAGCCAGCCCCTTCCTGAAGGGGATCCTTGACAATCCCGATACCTACCGGTATCAATTAATATATACACGTATTGATCGGAACAGGGCAAACCAACCCAGGTTCCGCTCACAATACCTTCGTGTGGATTCGGATGAATATTTCAATCCCGCTTCCATGGTTAAACTTCCTGTAGCAATTCTTGCACTTGAAAAGTTGAACCAGCTGAAAAAATATGGGGTAAATAGAAACAGCACTATGCTTACAGATAGTTCCTGTTGCCGGCAGACCCCGGTTCTTGCAGATACCAGTGCGGCTGATGGGAAACCCTCAATAGCGCATTATATAAAGAAGATCTTCATTGTGAGTGATAATGATGCATATAACAGGCTTTATGAGTTTGTAGGGCAGGAAACGATCAATAGGAGATTGCAGGAGATGGGATACAGGCAAAGCAGGATAACGCGTCGTTTTGTTTCGATGAATGAAGAGGAGAACCGTCATACCAATCCGATCCGCTTCCTGGATGCTGAGGGTAAATTGCTTTTTCACCAACCGGCTGCCTATAACCCGCAACCTTTTGATTTCAGTAAGAAGATCTTGATTGGAAATGCGCATTATGACCGCAATGATTCACTTATTCATCGTCCAATGGATTTTACAACACATAATAATATGCCATTAGATCATCTGCGTCTGATGTTGCAGTCAGTTTTATTCCCGAACTCCGTAGCGGCAGAAAAACGCTTCCGGATAGATGAGGACGACCGTGAGTTCCTGCGATCCTGCATGCAACAGCTCCCATCTGAAAGTATTTCGCCTGTTTATGATACAACGGAGTTTTTTAACAGTTATACCAAGTTCTTTTTTTTCCGGGATGGAAAACAGCCAATACCGGCATCCATCAGGAGTTATAATAAGACCGGCTGGTCATATGGATTTTTAACGGATGTAGCCTATATCGTTGATAAAGAAAAGGGTGTTGAATTTATCTTGAGCGGCGTAATTTATGTGAATAGTGACGGGGTTCTTAATGACGATAAATATGAATATGAGGGAGTTGGTTACCGTTATTTCCGCGAAATAGGGGAAATGGTTTACCAGTATGAATCAGGAAGGAAAAGAAAGAACAGGGATTTTCGTATTTTTGCCCTGAACTAGGATACTATGAAATTTGAAAAGATACACAATAAGGGCCAGGCCCAATTGTTCCGGAACCAGTATCTGGAGATGCTTACCAAAACCCATCCGCTGGTGATTTGGGGGATGTATCTTCCGATAATAATCGGGTTTCCCTGGTATGGTTTACAACATGATAATTACAGCATATTTCAAATGAGCCTTCTATTTGTTGGAGGTATGTTTTTCTGGACATTCTTTGAATATATCATGCACCGATGGATATTCCATATGGTTGCAGAAAATGAACGAGCCCAAAGAATCATTTATGTGTTACATGGTAACCATCATCATTTTCCCAGAGATAAAGAAAGGCTATTCATGCCACCAGTTCCCAGCCTCATAATAGCTTCTATAATTTTCTCTTTGCAATACCTGGTTATAGGAACGCTTGCCTTCTCTTTTTTCCCGGGATTTATGCTGGGCTATTTAATGTATGGCAGTATGCATTATGCCATTCATGCATGGAATCCTCCTTTTAAATGGATGAAGCCATTGTGGAGGAATCATCATCTGCACCATTACAAAAATGATCACCAGGGTTTTGGCGTAAGCACAACCATCTGGGACCATGTTTTTGGAACCATGTTTGACCTCGACAAAGAAAAAGAAGACAAAGAAAAAGTTAAGGAACTTATGTATTAAATATTCAGTCCACCGCAGGTACTTAATACCTGGCCAGTCATATAAGAACTCATATCACTTGCGAGGAAAAGGGTAACGTTGGCTATCTCTTCTGTTGTACCAAATCTGCCAAGAGGAATCTTTTTAAGGAATTCATCAGCACCAGCACCTTCTTTCAGGTAGTGAGTCATATCTGTTTCAACAAAGCCGGGAGCGATTGCATTGCAACGGATATTGCGGCTGCCAAGTTCCTGGGCAATTGATTTTGTGAACCCTATGATACCAGCTTTAGATGCTGCATAGCTGCTCTGGCCTGCATTGCCCCTGATACCAATGATGGAGCTCATATTGATGATACTTCCCGATTTAGCTTTCATCATTGGGCGAATGACCTGCTTGGTCATATTGTATACACTTTTAAGATTGGTGAGCATAACATCATCCCACTGATCAGGCGTCATGCGAAGCAAGAGGTTGTCTTTAGAGATACCGGCATTGTTGACGCATATATCAATAGATCCGAAGGTTTTTAGAACATCGTTCACGAATATTTCACACTCTTCAAAACTTGCAGCATTGCTTCGGTATGCTTTGGCGTTAACCCCCATGGATTTTAATTTCTCTTCCAATGCAGCAGCTTTTGGTGCACTGCCTTCACTAACATAAGTGAAAGCGATATGTGCACCCTGCTCCGCCAGTTTAATGGCGATACCTTCTCCTATGCCACGGGCAGCACCCGTTACGATGGCAACTTTATTATCGAGTAATTTCATGTGATCGAGTTTTTATCTGGTGGCAAAACTAGGCCATTGAAAGGATATTTTCTATGATGCTACGATCATTGGAGAGCCTGGGTACTTTATGTTGCCCTCCCAGTTTGCCTTTGAAGCGAAGCCATTCATTGAAGAGTCCCTTCCTTACCGCGTGTATAACGGGCATGCGCAGGGCAATATCTTTATGTCTCTTTGCTTCATAATCACTGTTCAGGTTTTTAAGTGCTGAATCGAGTTCATAGGCAAACAGAGAAAGATCTGCGGGTTCTTTTTCGAATTCAATCAGCCATTCATGTGCGCCGTTACCCTCATCGCTGAAGTAGACGGGCGCAGCAGTATAATCAATAACGGCAGCACCGGTTTTTTCGGCGGCTGCTGCCACGGCCTTATCGCTGTTGTCAACTATTACCTCTTCTCCAAATGCATTGATATAATGCTTTAGTCGGCCGCTTACTTTAACCCGGTAGGGTGCAAGGGTTGTAAACTGGATGGTATCACCAATTATATAGCGCCATAGTCCGCCAGAAGTGCTAATTATGACAGCATAGTTTTTTCCTGTCTCCACTTTGCCCAATCCAACGGTATGGGGAAATTTCTTTCCATATTCTTCAATTGGCATGAACTCATAAAATATCCCATGACGGGTAAAGAGTAACATCCCATCCGAATCAGGGCTATCCTGTGCAGCAAAGAAACCTTCACTGGCATTATACATTTCAAGGAAGTGGATATCCTTTCCAATAATCTTTCTGAACTGATCGCGGTAGGGAACAAAAGAAACCCCGCCATGCATATAGAGTTCGAGGTTAGGCCAAATCTCTGATATATGAGATTTGCCCGTCATTTCGAGGATCCTTTTCATTAATACCAGGGTCCATGTAGGAACCCCCGATATGGAAGTGACATTTTCGGGGATAGTGGCAAGTGCAAGTTGTTCGATCTTTGATTCCCATTCGTCCATCAGGGCAATCGAGAGTTCAGGTGTTCTGATCCAGCTTCCCCAGAAAGGTGAATTCTGCAGGAGAACGGCGCTGAGATCTCCATAATTTATTTCTTCACTAACCTGGCTTACCTGGTGGCTTCCCCCAATCACCAATCCTTTTCCTGATAAGAGATCTGAATCAGGGTTATATCCGTAATACATTGTGAGTACATCCTTGGCACCTTGAAAATGGTTCTCTTCAAGGCTTTCTTCGCTTACTGGTATGAACTTGCTTTTATCTGAAGTAGTGCCGCTGCTTTTAGCGAACCAGCGGATAGGGGTGTTCCAGAGAACATGTTCTTCACCACCCATCATCCTGTCTATGTATGGCTTAAGATCTTCGTATTCATGAACCGGAACAGTCTGCTTAAAGGTTCTTATATTAAAGAGGTGGTTGAAACCATATTGCCTTCCAAAGGCAGTATACTGAGCTGAAGTGACGAGTTCCTGTAACACTTCGCGCTGGGCTGCGATGGGATCATTAACCCATTCTTCTATTTGCCAGAGCCGAAGCCGGGCCAGTCTGGATATGGCAGGCGAAAATATTTTCATGCTACGCCGGCAAAATACAGAAAAAAGCCGTTAAATCTTGGGGAAATCGGTCATGCCCTTCATTACTTCCTCATGCAGGTAGTCTTTTCGTTTGAGTTCGAAATTCCTTCCCAGGTATAGTCTTCGCACATGTTCATCTGCCGCCAGTTCTTCTGCAGTGCCGTGTTTAAAGATCTTTCCTTCAATAAGAAGGTAGGCACGGTCGCAGATGGAAAGCGTTTCATTCACATTATGGTCAGTGATCAGGATTCCAATATTCTTGTACTTAAGCCTGGCCACAACGGTTTGAATATCTTCAACAGCAATAGGATCCACTCCTGCAAAGGGTTCATCCAGCAGGATGAATTTTGGGTCTACCGCTAATGCGCGGGCTATTTCAGTACGTCTTCTTTCACCACCGCTAAGACTGTCGCCATTGTTTTTCCTTACATGGTGCAGCCTGAATTCGTCGAGTAGTTCTTCCAGTTTATGCTTCTGTTCCTGCCGGGTTAGTGTAGTCATTTCGAGTACAGCCCTGATATTATCTTCAACAGATAAGCTCCGGAAAACAGAGGCTTCCTGGGGAAGATAGCCGATACCGAGTTGTGCCCTTTTGTACATGGGCAATTCGGTTATGTCCCTGTCATTCAGGTAAACTTTTCCTTCATCGGGCTTAATAAGTCCGACTACCATATAGAAGGTTGTGGTTTTACCAGCACCATTGGGGCCAAGTAATCCCACGATCTCTCCCTGCTGTACATTCACTGAAACATGGTTCACTACAGTTCTGTTACTGTATGATTTTACCAGTTCGTTTGTTTGGATCACTAGGTTCAAAATCAAAGGCTTTGGGCAAAAATACCGGAATGGCTTGTTAATTGGGCCATGCGTCCTAAGTTTGTAGATAGTTAAATTCTGCAAGCAAGCAAATATGAAGGTAATCGATCATATAAGAGAGGCGAAGGATACGCTGATATCATTTGAAATTCTGCCACCATTGAAGGGGAAGGGAATCAATGCGATCTATAATCATCTTGATCCCCTGATGGAATTCAAGCCATCGTTTATCAATGTAACTTATCACAGGAGTGAGACCATGTTCAAGAAGCAGGCCGATGGATCTTTTGCAAAGATCGAGGTTAGGAAGCGGCCGGGAACAGTAGGTATATGCGCGGCCATCATGCAACACTATAATGTTGATCCTGTTCCGCACCTGATCTGTGGCGGATTCACGCGTGAAGAAACGGAGAACGCTCTTATTGACCTCGCCTTCCTGGGAATCGATAATGTGTTGGTGTTGAGGGGAGACGCGCCAAAGAATGAAACTTTTTTTGAACCGGAGCAGGGTGGTAACCACTATGCAATTGACCTGTTGAAACAAGTGGTTGATCTTAACCATGGACTATACCTCGAGGAGGAGGTTAAGGATCCGGGGAATGCTCAGTTTTGTATTGGTGTGGCCGGTTATCCTGAAAAACATTTTGAAGCGCCTAATAAATCTACGGACCTCGCCTACCTGAAAGCAAAAGTGGATGCAGGTGCAGAATATGTGGTTACGCAGATGTTCTTTGATAACCAGAAATATTTTGAATTTGTAGAATCCTGCGTGGCTGCGGGAATCAATGTTCCCATAATTCCGGGATTAAAACCCATTACCAACAAAAAGCAGATGAGCCTTTTGCCAAGGATCTTTCATGTTGACCTGCCTACTGATCTTTCAGGGGAGATCATGAAATGTAAATCTGATGCGGATGTTGAGTTGGTAGGAACTGAATGGTTGCTGAACCAGAGCAGAGAATTAAAGAAGGCAGGTGTTCCTGTGTTGCACTATTATACTTTGGGAAAACCAAAAGTGATCTGGAATGTGGTGAAAAACCTCGTTTGAGGTAAGAAGCAAGAATTGAGGTAAGAGGTAAAAGGTAAGAGGTAAGAGTTGAGGTAAGATTTAAGAGGTAAGAGGTAAGAATTACTTTGGTGGATGTACTCCGCTTTAATAAATCTTACTTCTTACCTCTTACTTCTTACATTTTTACCTGCCTAGAGGCTTAGGCCGAGGCTTAGGCTCCAGACACGGTTCTTATTTTTATCATCAGAACTATTATTGCCACCAGAGTTGATCTTGGTGAGACCATGGCCATAATTCACTGATACCATTACATTCTTGAATGCAAATCCTGCTGTACCATTCAGTCCAAGGTCGAAACGCTTCATCATTCCAAGTCCGCCATTTTCTTCGGTACCGGTTGTAGTAGGATCATCATTACTAAATTCGATCTTGTCTTCTGATTCAAAAGCAACACCGATGAATTTTCCTTCCGTTTTATTTTTTCCTGCAATACCCATTGCAGCATAACCACCTCCACCTACAAAGAACTTTGATTCTTTATCAACCAGTGGAATATTAACTACCAGGTTAAGGGGAATTTCAATGTATTTGGGGCTGGTGGTAGCCTTGATATAGTTCTGGTCGGTTTCACTACCACTCTGCCACTTAGCACCCTTGCCAGAAAAAAGTAATCCGGGCTGGAACGAAAGTGCACCTTCACCTACCGGCAGGTCTGCCATAAAGCCGGCATGGAAACTTGATAATGCATTTGATTCTTCAATGCCTCCATCTTTGGAAACAGAGATATTTGCAAGGTTATAGCCGCCCTTGATATACAATTTACTGTCCTGGGCATTGGCCTGAAAAGCGATGGCTCCCATTGCCATCATCACGATCATTGTTTTCTTCATTGTTGGTTTTTTAGGTTAGTATCAAAATCTTTCACGCAGAGGGCTACACGCAGAAATCATGCCACTACCTGTTAATTGATTTCCAAACTGCCTGGTTGATCTTTACAGGATATTTCTTCTTTAGTTCCTTTATCCATGCATCTTCCAGTACCTGCTGGTAATCATTTAACACGAATCCTTTAGCTTCTTCATAGCTACGGGAAACGTTTGCGGGCCATGTTTTGATCAAATAGAAGAACTGGTGTAATTCATCCGCCTTGTTATATACGGGTTCAGTAATGAGTCCGGATTTGGTTTCGGGGAGTTTAAGAGGAAGCTGGTCAATCTCAAAACGGGAACTGTCATATTGCACAGCCCCGTTCTCCAGAAGTATCAATCCCTTCCAGGTTTCAGGTTCAGCCATGAGTTTTTTGTGGAATGACCGAAGTACGGATGCATCAGTACTACTAAACAGAACACCGCTTACACTTTCTTTCCATTTATACCTGCCACTATTATTTTTATAGTATAGCTGCAATCCTTTTTCATCGCCTGCCGATTTGTCCCAAACCTTTCTTTGCATCGCTTCAAAGAGCAGATTACCTTCTGCAAATTCATTCATCTGTGCGGCATACCCACTGTCATACTGCTCTAGACCGGCAATATATTTTTCCAGGACCTCATCCTCACTGGTATCGGGTGGTAATCCTGTAGCCTTTCTCGCGCGCTGCAGCACAGATAACCTGATAAGCGCATTACGATCATCATTTTGGATTAATGTTTTCATGGCCGCAATATCTTCTGCGTTATTTATGTCAGTGGGGCGGGGATATCTTCTCAGAAAACGAAGTATATGCCAGCCATTGGCTGTTCGGAATGGCTTACTAAAAATATTTTTATCAGATAGCATCACAGCCTGCTCTTCAAATAATGGATCATGTGTGCCGGGAGAGAAGGGCTGTAACACTCCCTGATTATTAAAAGAAGCATTGTCGCTGCTAAAGCCCAGCGCAAGCTTTCCAAAATCTCCTCCTGCAACGATCACTGTATATAGGGAATCAGCCAGTTTTTTTACCCGGTCTGCTTCCCTGGAGGGTGCATTTTCAGGAAGCTCCAGCAGGATCTGTGCAACGTGTATATTGCCTGTAGCGGGTCTTTCAGCCGATGGACGGAAGAGATGATAGGCAGTGCTGCTTTTGTAAATAGAGCTGATGGTGCCAATGGGTGTATTATAAACCAGCGATTCAATGGCATAAGGAACTGTGAAGCTGCTGATCCAGCCAATATCACCCTTATTTGATTTGACAGATGGATCCTTAGAAAATTCCATTGCAACATTCTCAAAGGACTTTCCCTGCTGAACTGCTTTAGCTGCATTTTTTATTGCATCGGATGCTGCCAGCGTATCTGTACCATTAAATGGAATATATATATGTGAGAGCCTGATATCACGTTTACTATTAGCCATGGAAACTTTAACCAGTTCCAGCATCATGCTGTCGTCGGTGAGGTACATTCCAATAACCTGGTTCCTGAAATTTTCCAGATCAGCTTTCTGGGAAGGCAGGGTATCGAGTTTCATATCATATGCATCCTGCACCTTTAGCCTGAACCTGGTATATAATTCGAGGTATTGCTGCATGGCAGCGGCATCCTTTTCGCCTAAATTATTTTTTTCATAAGCGCGTAAGAAGGTTTCCTTACTAACCTTATGGGGACCATACGTGAAAAGCGGCTGCGCATTTCCGGTAGCCATTGCCAGCAATAGTATAATGGTGGCAGTTAGGTTTTTACACATGATCATTTTTTAGCGGTAGTTTTTTTCTGCTTTAGATCCAGGATATTATCCAGCTGCTGATAGGTAAGTTTTTTTGCTATGATGCGCTTATCCTTATCGAGAAGGTATAATACAGGCGTCTGGTAAACATCATATAATTGGCGGAAGCCCGGCTTTCCTGAATTGCTTTCAGCATCACGTTGTGCTTCGGTCTGGTGCACATGGATCCAGTCGTTTAAGTTGTTCTCCCGGATATAGCGGGTCCAGTTATCTCTTCCACCTTCCGTCATCACACCAAAAATTTTGACATCATTCTTTTTCCATTTGGCCTGATAAATGGAATCAAGTTTAGGTACCATTTCCTTACAATGCCCGCAGGTAGGATCCCAAAAACAGATCACTGTAAAGGCTGCTTTTACTTCATAAAGGTTTGAAAGCTTACCACTGGTATCGGTCATTACGATATCCCAGGCAGGGTTACCGATCAGGTTTGCCATCAGTGAATAGGCCCTGTCTGTCATGTATTTCTGGTATTTGTCGGTGAACCAGTTAACCTCCGGATTGCCGTTAATATATTTTTCAAAGAGGTGCACGAAAACTGCATCCTGCCCCATGTATTCAGGATTGATATATTTCTGTACGAAATGGGTTAGCAGGTATTTAAAGCTTTCCTTGCTGCTGACTGCCTGGCCGAGTATTATATCAATTTCTTTTTTTATTGAATCTGGATCAGGCGATACCATGTCGCGCAGATAACGGTCTATCCTTGCTTCATAAAACGGTGTACGGATGAGGCGGTCGTCATTGAACTTAACTCCATCCCAGTAATGTGATTTAAAATAATTGAATGCATAGCTACTATCATATACCCCTTTAGGATGTTGATTGGCGGGCGGAACAACTGGTTCCTGCAATGCTGCGAACAATGCATTAAGAAAATTAGGGGAGGAGGTTTTGTTGTAGTTAGTTCGATAATCAATGATCTCTTGGTTTAGGGTACGCATTTCAGTGGTAATGGCAGTACTGTCGTTACTGTTTTTTGCTGAAGCAAGACTTTGCTGAAGTCTGCTGATAGCAGCCCCTTTGGTATTTACATATCGGGTATAAGCCTGGAAATCACTATTTAATGGTGAATTTGTGAACTGTGCAGCCGAGGGGTTGGCGGTATCCAGCTTCATAGAGAAAGCCTGGTCTTTATCAAGCAGCAATTCAAAAAGGATCTCTTTTTTGGGGGATACCATAAAATAGATGCCGCCTGGCAAGCGGGCGGTTCCACTGAAAATGGCCATGCCCGATTGATTTACCAGCGCAGAATCTGCAAGAGCCTTAATTTTTCCATAGTGGTATCCGAGATAAACATATTGTGATTTATAGCCATTGGTGGTGAGGGTAAGGTTGTATCCCTTTTCAACGGCAGATTGTGCCATGACCTCCAGGGTCAAAACATTGCATACGGTAAGGAGTAGTATTAGAGAGGCGTTTTTCATCGATCCGATTAAGCTGCTAATTTCACGAATTGGCCGCAATAATATTGTGTTTACTTTTGCCGGATGCGTAAAAAGAATGTTACAGTTGATCGCCTGGCGGTGGAAGATTATGCTGCTGGGGGAAAGGCGATCGGGAGAGTGGACGGTAAAGTGATTTTTATTGAGGGTGCTGTGCCGGGTGATATTGTGGATGTTAGACTCACCAAAAACAAGAAAGACTGGGCGGAAGGCAGGGTGATCCGTACCCATAAGTTTTCTGAGGATCGTGTGGAACCGTTCTGCCAGCATTTTGGCATCTGCGGTGGATGCAAATGGCAAATGCTGCCTTATGAAAAGCAATTAGAGTATAAGCAGCAGGAAGTGGAGCAGCATCTCAGAAGGATCGGAAAAGTTTCCCTGCCTGCCATTGAACCTATACTGGGTTGTACTGACACAAGATTTTATAGAAACAAACTTGAATATACCTGCAGCAACCGGCGCTACCTTCTTGCTGAAGAAGTGGAAGCAGGGGGGGAGATCAAGCAGGAGAACGCAATCGGATTTCATGTGCCGCGCATATTTGATAAGGTAATAGATATTTATACCTGTCACCTGATGCATGAGCCCGCTAATATCATTCGCAATACGATCCGTGATTATGCAATGGAACACGGCCTTAGTTATTATGACATACGCGAACACCATGGATTTTTGCGCACGGTTATCGTTCGGGTACTCACCACCGGTGAAGTAATGGTGAATATTGCATTCGGAAAGGAGGATAAGACAGCCCGCAAAGGATTGCTTGACCATCTTCTACAGAAAGTGCCTACCATTACTACCCTCTTATACACTATCAATACAAAGTGGAACGATAGTCTGTATGACCAGGAGCCAAAGGTCTATTACGGAAAGGGTTATGCGATGGAAACGTTGGAGGATTTCCAGTTTAAGATCAGTCCCAAGTCATTTTTCCAGACCAATACCCGCCAGGGTGAACGTCTCTACCAGGTTACCCGCGAATTTGCTGAACTAACGGGTAAGGAAATCGTTTATGATCTGTATTGTGGAACAGGAAGCATTGGTATTTTCGTTAGCGGAAATGCTGCAAAGGTTATTGGAGTGGAAGTGATTGAAGATGCTATTGCTGATGCAAGGGAGAATGCATCCCTTAATAATATCGGGCATGCTGCATTCTTTGCAGGTGATGTGATAGATATTTGTGACGATACTTTCTTCGCAACCCATGGTCGACCGGATGTTATTATCACTGATCCACCAAGGGCGGGCATGCATGAAAAACTTGTACAGAAGATACTGGATATGGAAGCCCCAACAGTAGTTTATGTTAGCTGTAATCCGGCCACACAGGCACGTGACCTGAACCTGCTGGATACTAAATATGAAATAAAAAGAGTTAGACCGGTGGATATGTTCCCGCATACCCATCATATTGAAAACGTGGTACAGTTAAAATTGAGGAAACAACTATGAGATCATTACCGCCAGTAGTAAAGAATATACTTATAGCCAATGTGGTTATATTTTTCGCGCAGTTTATATTTGAAAAGCAGGGAATATTCCTGGAGCAGTGGGGAGCATTATTCCCTTACCAGAGTCCCCATTTCCGCATCTGGCAGCTGGTGACGCATATGTTCATGCACGCAGGACTCTTTCATATCCTGTTCAATATGTTCGCGCTCTACATGTTTGGCGCAATGTTAGAGAACCTCTGGGGGCCCAAACGATTTCTGAATTTTTATATGATATGTGGAATAGTTGCAGGCATCGCACAGTTGCTCCTCGACCCTAATTTTGATCTTGCCGTGGGTGCCTCGGGAGCAATTATGGGTATACTGGCAGCCTTTGCCTACCTGTTTCCCAACACCCCGTTATACCTTATGTTCATCCCCATTCCCATCAAAGCCAAATATGCCATTCCCGGATTGATGGCCCTCGATCTTTTTGGGGCTATAGGCAGGGTGCCGGGAGATAATATAGCCCACTGGGCCCATCTCGGGGGTGCGCTGGCAGGTTTTATAATGGTACTTTTGTGGAACAAAACCAATCGTAATACGTTTTATTGATATCATATGGCTATGAATGTGCAAGAAGATAAGCGTAGAAGCGGTATTCTGCTGGGTGCCGATGGGAATGCACTGGTGAACCTGGTGGTGGTAAATGCAGTATTATTTGTACTTATTAAGTTCATTTATGTTATATACCTGTTGAGTGACCTTAATATTGATGCTTTTTACAGCAGTGTATTTAGCTGGTTCATTCTCCCTGCAGATATTAATAAACTTGCATACCGGCCCTGGACTATCATCTCCTTCATGTTTACCCATGAAAGAGTAATGCATGTTATCGCTAATATGCTATGGCTCTGGTTATTCGGGTATATCATGCAGGATCTTACCGGCAACCGCAAACTGGTTTCAGTATATTTTTGGGGTGGTATTGCAGGGGCATTCGCTTTTGTACTTGCACATTATATTTTCCCTCGTTTAGAGGCCGACCTTGCCTTTGCAAGTCTCCTTGGTGCAAACGCCTCAGTTATGGCAGTTGCCGTGGCCACTACAACTGTTTCACCCGATTACAGGATCTTCCCTATGATCAATGGAGGCATTCCTTTATGGATATTGACATCGCTCTATGTTATCATTGATTTTGCCACCATCTCGGTAGGTAATGGGGCCATGTATCTTGCCCACTTTGCTGGCGGGGCCCTGGGCTTTATGTTTATTTACCAGATGAGGCGTGGCCGTGACTGGAGTTTATGGCTTAATAACCTGTTCGACTGGTTTGACAATCTCTTCAACCCCGACAAACCATCCCGAAAGAAAAACAACAAGGATAGTTTCTTTTATAAAGTGAGCGGACAGCCACCCTTTAAAAAATATCCTAATATCACTCAACAGCGTATAGACCAGATCCTTGATAAGATCAATGTTGAAGGTTACCATATGCTAACCGATGAAGAAAAAGACATCCTGCGGCGGGCGGCAAATGAAGATGAGTTGTAAATTCGGTGATGGCTTCCATGCTCCGCAGCCTTACCAAAAGGTTATTTGTTCTGCTCACTTTTGCGATAACGGCCCTATTCCTGTTATCATGTGCTGCATGGTTTATTGAGCCTGGCAAGCATTGGTATATAGCCTTATTAGGTGTTGGTTTTGCCTTTCTCTTTTTTGCAACCTGTACAATGCTGATCTTCTGGATAGTGCTGCGTTCCAAATGGTTTCTGTTGCCATTGGCTGCTATGGCAATTGGCTGGAAGCCCATCAATGCTTTTATTGCGTTCCATGCCTTTACCCCGCAGAGCCAGCAAAAAAAACCATCATCGCTCCGTGTGATGCAATGGAATGTTGCACGGTTTGATGAAATGAGGGGTAGGCCAAGGTCGGGGAAATCAAAACGGAGACAGATACTCGAATATATCAGGAAGGAAAATCCTGATATCATCTGTATGCAGGAGTTCCTTGAAACGAATGACAGGAAACTTTTTGATGAGAACATTCCTTTTTTCAGAGATAGCCTGGGTTACCGTTATTTCTATTATGCAATGGATCATCGCCGGCCCGACAGGGTTTATGAACATGGGATAGCCATATTTTCAAAATACCCTATACGCAAAACACATCGCCGAAAGTTTGGAGGCCCACGCGAACAGAAAGCAGATGAAAGTTTCATTTATGTTGACATTGCCGTTAACGGGAAAATGGTCAGGGTATTTACCACCCACCTCCAATCATTATTATTTACGAATGCTGAGTTCAGGAAATTTGAAGAGATCAAGCAGGGAGGAGATTCAACGATAGAAAAGTCAAAAGACATCTTCCTCAAATTCCGGAATGCCTATGGCTTCAGGCAGCAGCAGGCAGAAATGATAAGAAAGGAACTGGATGCAAGCCCTCATCCGGCAATCATTTGCGGCGATTTCAATGATGTTCCTAATTCATTTGTGTACCATCGGATCAAGGGAAACCGCAAAGATGCGTTTACCCGAAGAGGCTTTGGTATTGGACGCACCTATTCCGCGCTGAGTCCAACTTTAAGGATCGATTATATCATGACAAGTCAGGAAATCGGGGTATTGCAGTGTCGTAATCCACATCCTGCATTGAGCGATCATTTCCCTGTTATAGCTGACCTCCTGTTGCCGGATTGAAATCATTATCTTAGAAGATCGTTATCCTATTATTTTTGCAAGCAATCGATATTAATATGTCCGAACTGAAAGTTTATAATTCCTATACCAGGCAGAAAGAAGTATTTGAACCAATAGTACCGGGTTATGCGGGCATGTATGTGTGTGGACCAACAGTGAGCGGTGAGAGTCACCTGGGCCACGCAAGGCCCTTTATTACTTTTGATGTATTATACCGTTATCTTATGCACCTTGGCTATAAGGTGCGATATGTAAGGAATATTACAGATGCCGGCCATTTTGAAGAAGAAGGACGTGAAGCGGAAGATAAGATCTCTACAAAAGCGCAGATTGAGAAACTCGAACCAATGGAAATGGTACAGAAGTATACCAATCTTTTTCATTGGGCCATGAAGCAATTTAACAACCTTGATCCCAGCATAGAGCCAACAGCAACCGGGCATATAGTGGAGCAGATAGATATGATCCGCACCATTATTGATAAGGGCTATGCGTACGAGAAGAATGGATCGGTTTATTTTGATGTCCGCAAGTATGCAGAAGAATATCCTTATGGAAAGATGAGTGGTAGAGTAATGGATGATCTGCTCGAAACCACACGTGAGCTGGAGGGTCAGGATGAAAAACTTAACAAGCAGGATTTTGCTTTGTGGAAAGCCGCGCCGCCCGAACATATCATGCGATGGAATAGTCCATGGGGAGAGGGTTTCCCCGGATGGCATATTGAGTGTTCAGCCATGGCCACCAAATATCTTGGGAAGCACTTTGATATTCATGGAGGTGGAATGGATCTTCAGTTTCCCCATCATGAAAGTGAGATCGCCCAGAGCACTATCTGTAATCATGAAGTACCTGCACGATACTGGCTGCACAATAACATGATAACCATCAACGGAAAAAAGATGGGTAAGAGCTACAACAATGTTATCAGGCTTACTGAATTGTTCAGCGGCTCGCATCCATTGCTGGAACAGGCCTACCATCCCATGACCGTTCGGTTTTTTATTCTTCAAACGCATTACAGGAGTACACTCGACTTCGGCAACGAAGCGCTGCAGGCCGCCCAAAAAGGAATGCGCAGATTATGGGATGCCTATAAAGTGCTTAATGAGATGGAAGGCGGTGGTGCTGATGCCGGAGATGCAGAACTGGATGCACGATGCATTAAATTGGTTGAGGAACTTGATGAATTTATGAACGATGACCTTAATACTGCCAAAGTGCTGGCCAGTATGTTTGAAATGGTGCCCGTCATAAATGGTATGAGGGACAAACATATTGATGGAGATGCACTGTCAAAGGGAACAATTGAAAAAATGCGTGTGGCTTTCAAATCATACCTTGAAGATATCTTCGGATTGCAGGATGAACAGGCTATGGCAGGAGGAAATGACAACAAACTGGATGGAGTATTGCAGTTGCTTATTGATATCCGCAAGGATGCCAAAAGCCGCAAAGATTTCGCCACATCAGATAAGATCCGCAACCAGTTACAGGAACTTGGAATTCTGTTGAAGGATGAGAAAGATGGCGGAGTTAGTGTGAGTTTTGCTTAACAATTAAAATATAGCGGATGAAAAACTTGCTCGGCCTATTCATGGCCATGACCATTTTCAGTTTCATGGCAAATGCCCAGGAAAAGAAAGACAATGGTGATAAATTGCTACGCCATGTGGTGTTATTCAAATTTACCGATAACAGCAGTGAGTGGGATATAAAGAAAGTGGAAGAGGCCTTCCGTGCTTTGCCCAAACGCATCAAAGAAGTTCATTCCTTCGAGTGGGGAAAGAATAATAGTCCGGAGAATCTTAACCAGGGTTTCACCCATTGTTTTTTTGTGACTTTCAAATCAGAAGCCGATCGTGAGGTATACCTGCCACACCCTGCACACCTGGCTTTTGTAGAAGTGTTGAAGCCTCACCTTGATAAGGTTCTGGTGATAGATTACTGGGCCGATAAATAATTGCGTTACAATACTAACAATGCTTGCTTATGAAGTTGAATTACTTCTCCCGTGGATTTGTTTCCATGATCCTGCTGCTGCTTTGTAGCCAGCTGCTATTTGCACAGGTAACTGTAATGAATACCCGATGCGAAAACCTTGCTAATCCAATTGGCCTTGATATTGCTGCGCCCCGTTTTAGCTGGCAGTTAAAAGGCAAAGACAGGGATATATTACAAACTGCTTATGAAATAGAGGTTTTTACAGGATCACCAAAAGGAGCTAAAGCCTGGACATCAGGAAAAGTAAATTCGGATAGTTCAGTATTTGTGAGCTATAAGGGAGAGAATTTAAAGAGCGGCACCAGATATTTCTGGCATGTAAGGGTATGGGATAATAAAGGAAAGATGTCTAAATGGTCGGAGTTTGCCAGTTGGCATACCGGCTTATTCGAGGCATCCGATTGGAAAGCAAAATGGATAGGGGGAGCGGCTGACAGTAGTTCAGATCAACCCAGTCCACTTCTAAGGAAGGAATTTCAATCAGCTAAAAAAATCAGATCAGCTATAGCTTATATCACCGCCAAAGGAATGTATGAAGCAAAGGTGAATGGTACCAGGGTGGGAGATGCTTATTTAAGTCCGGGTTGGACAAGCTATAATAAGCGCCTGCAATATCAGGTTTATGATATCACAGATATGCTTCGGCAGGGTGAAAATGCCATTGCTGTTACGCTGGGCAATGGCTGGTACCGGGGGAATATTGGTTTCCAGGGACAAAGGAATTATTATGGCAAGGACATTGCCCTGCTGTTCCAGTTAGACATCACTTACACAGATGGTAGCAAGACGTCGGTAATATCAGATGAAAGCTGGAAAACATCTACCGGCCGTATCCGTTCATCTGAGATTTATCATGGAGAAACAATTGATAACAGGTTAGATCAAAAAGGATGGGAGTTGGTAGGGTTTGATGATGCTGGATGGAGGCCGGCTATCTCTGCTTTACCCTATGAACATGCACTGGTAGCCACCCTCAATGAACCCATTCGTAAGAAGGAAGAGTTCAAACCGGCTAAAATGATCACTACACCTGCCGGGGAGAAACTAATTGATTTCGGACAGAACATGGTGGGCTGGGTAAAGGTAAAGGTTAGAGGAAATAAAGGTGATAGCATTAAGATCTATCACGCAGAAATATTGGATAAGGCAGGAAATTTTTATACCACCAATCTACGCGCTGCCAGGCAGGAGAATATATATATTCTCAGTGGTGATGATGAAGAAGTATTTGAACCGCATTTTACATTCCAGGGATTCAGGTATATCAAAATTGAAGGGTATCCCGGAGAGATAAAGCCGGAAAATTTTACAGCGATCACGCTATATAGTGATATGAAACCTACAGGTGAATTCACCAGCTCAAATACGTTGATAAACCAGTTGCAGCATAATATCCAATGGGGCCAAAGAGGAAATTTTCTGGATGTGCCAACAGATTGCCCGCAACGTGATGAAAGGCTCGGATGGACGGGTGATGCGCAGGTTTTCTACCGAACGGCTTCATTCAATTTCGGAGTAAATAATTTCTTTTCCAAATGGTTGAAAGACCTGGCGCTTGACCAGCTCGATAATGGATCTGTGCCATTTGTAATACCAAATGTACTGGGTAAGGATGCATCAGGCTCAGCAGGCTGGGCCGATGCGGCCACTATCATTCCATGGCAAAATTATCTTGCATACGGCGATAAAAAAACCTTATCGGAGCAATATGCCAGCATGGAAAAATGGGTTGGTTTCATGAATGCGAATAGCAAGGATGATCTCTGGAATAAAGGATTTCATTTTGGGGATTGGTTGTTTTACAGGCCTGATGATGATAATGACGGCCGATCAGCCATTACAGATAAGTACCTCATCGCACAATGCTTCTATGCCAACTCCACACAGTTGCTGATAAACGCAGCTACAGTGCTCGGTAAGAATACTGACGTTGAAAAATATACTGCCTTATTAAATAAAATTAAAGCAGCCTTTAACAGGGAGTATGTAACCCAATCGGGCAGGCTGGTATCTTCATCCCAAACAGCTTATGTGCTGGCCCTGCATTTTGATATGTTACCTGAAGCTTTAAGGCAACAAGCTGCTGACAGGCTTTCGGAGAATATCAGTAATTATGGCGATCATCTCACAACTGGTTTCCTTGGAACTCCCTATCTCTGCCATGTTCTTACAAGGTTTGGTAAAACAGAACAAGCGTTTAAATTATTGATGCAGGAGAGTTATCCCTCATGGCTATATCCTGTAAAAATGGGTGCTACAACCATATGGGAAAGGTGGGATGGACAAAAGCCGGATAGTAGCTTTCAGACACCCGGAATGAATTCTTTCAATCATTATGCATATGGTGCTATCGGTGACTGGATGTACAGAACAATAGCAGGTCTTGATACGGAGGAGGGATTTGCAGGCTATAAAAAAATTAGCATCAAGCCACATATCGGTGGTGGGTTAAGCCATGCCAAAGCAGTGTTGCAAACAAATTATGGTCAATTGTCGAGTGAATGGAAGATTGATGCAAACGGCACCACTTACAACTTTGAAATACCGGCAAATACTAGTGCTACAGTTTATCTGCCTGAGGCTCCGGGAGATAAAATATTTGAAAATGGCAAGCCTCTTTCCGCTTCCAGGATTAAAGTTAATTCAAGCGAAGGTGGCCGTACCGGGTTGGTGCTTGGTTCCGGAATTTATAATCTTACAGTAATCAAATAGCAGAAGAGCAACCTGCAATGGTTATATTTATAGCTCTAAAATTTCTTGCTGTATGAAAAAAGTGTTGATTTTACCCTTATTACTATGGGGTATTATTTCCTTTGCCCAGGAACAGGTAATAAGGTTATATCCTGGTAAGGCACCCGGCTCTGAAAGCTGGACATGGCAGGAAGGCAGAAAAGATACCAATGTTTTTAATACACCTGTGGTTTATAATGTAGTGGATCCTACTCTAACAGTTGTTCCTGCAAAATCATCTTATAATACCGGAACAGCTGTGATTATCGCACCGGGTGGTGCTTTTCATACACTCTCTATCAACAGTGAGGGATTTGATGTGGCCAGATGGCTTAGTGCAAAAGGAATCACATGTTTTGTCCTTAAGTATAGAGTAGTCAGGAGTCTTACGGATGAGCCTGCAAAGGAAGTAATGGAGAAGATGGGAAACTCGGAAAAATTCGGAGCTGATGTAGCACCAGTGTTTCCATTGGCAATCACAGATGGCCTGGAAGCGGTTGCTTATGTTCGAAACAATGCATCAAAATACAATATTGATCCCAATAGAATAGGTTTCATGGGATTCTCTGCAGGAGGCACGGTAACGATGGCAGTTACGCAAAATTCCAATGCATCAAACCGGCCTGATTTTATTGCCCCCATTTATGCTTATGTGGGGGAAATGATAGGGGGAAAGATTCCCACTGAAAAAATACCTGCATTTATTGTAGCAGCATCAGATGACCAGTTGGGATTAGCATCACATAGTGTTGGCATTTATAATAATTGGATGGCGGCGGGTCAGGATGCTGAACTGCATATGTATTCAAAAGGGGGTCATGGTTTTGGATTGCGTACCCAGGAAATTCCAACGGATACCTGGATAGAGCGGTTTGCTGATTGGCTTGGGGCAAGAGGCCTTCTATGGCCACCTAATCCAAAGGGCTGGATGGCCAACTCAAATTACCAGCTGATGAAAAAGAATGAAGTAGCACGTGAAGAGGGCTTTCATAATGACTGGGCCAATCTTAAGCGTTTTGAGGCTGATAATAAATTATGGGCGAAGGTGGTGCCAAAGGATCGAGTTGTATTCATGGGGAATTCAATAACTGAGGGATGGAAAAATATTGACAGTGCCTTTTTTAGTGGCCGGCAGTATATCAACAGGGGAATCAGCGGTCAGACTACCCCGCAGATGTTACTGCGTTTCCGGCAGGATGTGATAGACCTCAAGCCGGGTGTAGTAGTATTACTGGCAGGTATAAACGATATTGCTGGCAATACGGGAGCTGCAACACTTGAATCCATTTATGGAAATATTGTTTCTATGGCAGAGCTTGCCAAAGCTTCAAACATCCGCGTGATAATATCTTCAGTACTACCTGCATATGATTTTCCATGGAGGCCGGGTCTTCAGCCTGCCCAGAAAGTTGTGGAACTGAATAAAATGCTGAAGGCCTATGCACAGCGTTCCGGCAGCATTTATGTTGACTATTTTTCTGCAATGGTTGATGATAGGAATGGCCTGAAGGCTTCACTTGGAGATGATGGTATTCATCCAAATCTTGCCGGATACAAGATTATGGAACCCCTGGTAGAAAAGGCAATTCAAACTGCATTAAAGGCAAAATAAAATATACTCAATGATCAGAGCAGTCCTCTCATCAGTCATGTTTCTCGTGATTGCATTTGTTATTTTCAGTGTGCCAGCTTGTTCTGGTCGTTCGGGCAAGCCGCGTGTTCTTGTATTTGCAAAAACAGCAGGTTTTTACCACCAGAGTATCCCTGATGGGATGGCAGCCATTCAACAAATGGGTGCTGCAAATGGATTTGATGTTGATACTACCCGAAATGCAGAATGGTTCACGGAAGACAGTCTGGATAAATATGCAGCCGTCATCTTTTTAAGTACAACAGGAGACGTACTGAATAATTACCAGGAAGCTGCCTTTGAAAGGTATATCCAGGCGGGCGGCGGATTTGTTGGAATTCATGCAGCAGCCGACACAGAATATGAATGGGGTTGGTATGGCAGGATGGTTGGGGCATATTTTCTTGATCATCCGGCCATCCAGGAGGCCGTGTTGAATGTTACTGATCGCACACATAATTCAACAAAGCATTTGCCTGAAAAATGGAAGAGGACAGATGAGTGGTATAGTTTCAAAAATCTCAATAAGGAAGTTAAGGTGCTGATGTCTATTGATGAAACTACCTATAAGGGTGGTAAGAATGGTGATAATCATCCCATGTCGTGGTATCATGAGTATGATGGGGGAAGAGCTTTTTATACAGCACTGGGCCACACCTCAGAATCCTTTAAGGAAGAAGCGTTCCTGCTACATATGCTTGGAGGAATTCAATATGCAATCGGTAAAAACAATAAACTGGATTATTCAAAGGCAAAGACCCTTAATGTACCTGCCGAAGATCGTTTTACAAAAACTATGTTGGTGACCGGGCATTTTTTTGAGCCAACCGAAATGACCATATTGCCTAATCTGGATATCCTTATTGCTCAACGAAGAGGAGAGATCCTTCTTTACAAGAATGGAGACTCCACTGTAAGCCAGGCCCTCTCCCTTAATGTATATTGGAAGACCAATACACCGGGGGTGAATGCTGAAGAGGGCGTTTTAGGTATTAAGGCAGATCCCAACTTCAGTAAGAATAAGCATGTCTATATTTTTTACTCGCCAATAGACACATCCGTCAACAGGCTCTCAAGATTTACATTTAATGGCGATAGTTTAACTGCTGAAAAAATTGTGCTGGAATTCTATTCACAGCGCGAGATCTGTTGCCATACTGGCGGCTCCATTGCATTTGACAAAGACGGTTTGCTTTATCTCTCAACAGGAGATAACTCAACACCCTTTGATGAACCAAATCAATTGTATGTAAATCGCGGTTATGCCCCATTGGATGACCGTCCTGGCCATGAGCAATATGATGCCCGCCGAACTTCCGGTAACCCCAATGACCTAAGAGGAAAAATTCTGCGGATCCGTGTTCGTGAAGATGGAACTTATGAAATTCCGAATGGCAACCTTTATCCAAAAGGCCAGGCAGGTACGAGGCCGGAGATTTATGTACAGGGCAATAGAAACCCGTATCGTATTTCTGTTGACCAGAAGAATGGTTGGTTATATTGGGGTGAAGTTGGTCCCGATGCCAGTAATGATAGCATGGGTATCAGGGGACCGCGAGGATATGATGAAGTTAACCAGGCAAGAAAAGCAGGGTTTTTCGGTTGGCCGCTTTTCATAGCCAATAATATTCCCTATCACCAATATGATTATGCAACCGGTAAAACTGGTCCACTTTTCGATCCGGCAAAACCAGTAAATGGTTCACGCAATAATACCGGTATCCAGGAATTACCTGCAGCCCAACCCGCATTTATTTGGTATCCCTATGGAGCATCCCCCGAATTCCCACAAGTGAAAACAGGTGGAAGAAATGCAATGGCAGGCCCGGTATACTATACAGATATGTATCCTAAAGAAACAAGATTGCCAGAATACTATAATGGGAAGCTGATCATCTATGACTGGATTCGGGGATGGGTAAAAGCAGTGACCATGAAACCTAATGGGGATTTTGATAAAATGGAACCCTTCATGGAAAATACCCGGTTCAACTCCATGATTGATATGGAAGTGGGACCTGATGGCAAACTCTATCTGCTTGAATATGGTAGTGGTTGGTTCAGTAAGAATCCGGATGCAGGATTAGCCAGGATTGATTATAATGGTGGCAACCGCGCGCCAAAATTGACGGCACTTCGAGTTGACAAGCGTTCAGGTGCAGTTCCATTCAAAGTAGTTGCAACTATTGATGCTAAAGATCCTGAAAATGATAAGCTGACCTATAGCTGGGATCTTGGTAATGGCGTTAAAAAAGAAACCACTGAACCAAGTATTGAATATGTATATGAGAAGGCTGGAGATTTTGATATTACTGTGGTTGTTGCCGATGATAAAAAGGAGTCGGTAAAAAGCAATCCGGTAAATGTGTATGCAGGTAATGAAACCCCTGAGGTATTGGTAACAGTTACGGGTAACCGATCATTTTATTTCCCTGGGAAACTGGTTGGGTATAAAGTGGAAATCAATGATCGGGACGATCCTTCTGCTGCAACTGATCTGTCCGGGTTATATGTATCTGCAGATTATATAGAAGGTTCAGATAAGGCAGGTGCCAACCTCGGGCACCAGGTGGTATCAGAATCTATGATCGGCAAGAGTCTTGTGCAATCGTTGGATTGTAAATCATGTCATAAGGAGAACGAAAAATCAATTGGTCCGGCTTATTTAGATGTGGCGCGCAAATATGAAAAGAAAGAAGATGCGGTAGCGTATCTAACCAATAAGATCCTCAAAGGAAGTGTTGGTGTTTGGGGTGAAGTTGCTATGCCTGCGCATCCCGATATGAAGCCTGATGAAGCCCGCCAGATAGTTTCCTGGATTCAGACACTTACTGGTAATAACAAGGCAGCTAAATCGCTTCCTGCGAGTGGAACTGTTAATGCTACACTGGGCAAGAAACCTGTTGACAATGGAGTACTTGTAATTTCCGCCACCTATACCGATAAGGGTGGTAACAATGTGAAGCCAATGACAGGAACAGATGCAGTAGTGCTAAGGAGTCCCAATCTCGATTTTTCGGGGGCAACTAATCTAAAGGAGTATTCTTCGATGACATATAATGGTATGAATCTATTGATAGTACCTAAGGATAGTGGTTCTTTTAGTATAGACAGCCTCGACCTGACTGATGTAAATGCGCTCATGCTAACGATTGGATGGCAGGTGGCTTCTAAAGCAGGTTTCGGTTTTGAAATCAGGTTAGATTCGCCTGATGGGAAAAAGATTGGCGAAGCAGTTTTGAAAGGAGGACTGAGTTCTCCGGCAGAGGGTGGCATCGGTGGTACAATCCTGACCTTTAAGGTTGAACCGGTTACTGATGGCAAATTCCATGACCTGTACATTGTAAGCAAAGCTGTGGATGCTAAAGAATCAAGTACAATAGCTTTACAATCGATCAGATTGGTTTCAAAATAAGTAACAATAAAAATTGAATGATCCGTAAAATGAAACTTTTAAAATTCTCAATATCCTCGGGCTTAGTAATAATGTTTGGAACTGTCTCCTTTTCACAGGATGTGCGGACGTCTGCATCTATCAATGATACTGTACAGCTTGAAGATGTGTTTGTAACAGCACAGAAACGAGAAGAATTGTCTCAAAAGATACCTGTCAGTCTTAGTGTGCTTTCTGCCCGTAAAGTTCAGGACCTGCGTCTATGGAATAGTAATGAGCTCACAGCAGTAGTACCCGGACTATTCGCCAACAACTCGGGTGACGAAAGAAATGTAATATCTATCAGGGGCATAACTACTACATCTTATGATCCTGCCGTTGCAGTATATGTTGACGGGGTGAACCAGTTCAGCCTGGATACTTATATTCCACAACTGGCAGATGTTGAAAGAATAGAAGTACTGCGTGGTCCGCAGGGGACATTATATGGCAGGAACGCCATGGGAGGAGTTATCAATATCATTACAAAACAACCTGGTAATACTCCGAATGGATTCGCAGAACTGAGTATAGGGAATAACGGATTGCAGAGATATGCTGCGGGAATAAGGACTCCCATTATAAAAGATAAACTTTACTTCGGTGCTTCGGGAGTTTACAACAAGCGTGATGGTTACTACACCAATACTTTTAATAATACCTCCTTTGACCGCCAATCGGCACTCACCGGTAATTATTTCCTCAAATATATTCCCATTGAGAACTGGGGTTTAACATTGAATCTTAAACATCAGAATAATCGCAATAATGGTGCTTTCCCTATGGTGAATGGCCTTGAAGAAGCGTTTGGAAATCCATACAAACTAAACCAGAATGCTGTGGGGAAAATGATGGATAATACCCTGAATGCTTCTCTCACGGTAAATCATTCCTCTCCCAGGTATTTTGATTTTATCTCCCAAACTGCGTGGCAGAGCAACCAGCGTATATATGACTCGCCAATTGATGGCGATTTTTCACCGCTTGACGCAGTTACTATAATTAATGATTATGGCAATAAGTGGAACAAAGTGAAAGTATTTACGCAGGAGTTTAGATTCAGTACACCATCAAAGAGTTTTTCACCTGTGAAATGGGTAGGAGGAGCATATTTGTTCCATCAGTCGAACCCTGTAAAGCAGGCCACACATTTTGGCAAGGATGCTGAAATGATAGGCGCACCCATGACTGATTTTGCAACAATAAATACGACTACCGCAACAAATAAAGGGTATGCATTATTCGGTCAGATCAGTTATGATATTAATACACGGTTCTCAATAATTGGTGGTCTTCGTTTCGACCATGAATCAAAAGACCTTGAGGTTAGGGGTGAATTCCAACCCGATGGGGAAGAGGCTATGATTACTCAACCAGATACATCGGCAAGTGCATCTTTTAAAGCCTTCTCTCCTAAACTCGGAATTCAGTATTCAATTTCGGACGACAATATAGTATTTGCTAATTATAGTCGTGGATTTCGTACAGGAGGTTTAACACAGTTATCATCAGATCCATCACAGCCGCCTTTGTATCCTTATAAGCCTGAGTATAGTAATTCATTTGAGCTGGGTACAAAGAATATGTTCTTTAACGATAGACTTAGATTAAACCTCACTGCATTCTATGCAAAAATTACTGATGCCCAGGTGCCCACACTTGTATTGCCAGATGCTATAACGATTACCAGGAATACGGGCGAACTTGTTTCAAAAGGTTTTGAACTGGAAATGAATGCACGGCCAACAAATGGTTTTGAGATCGATTATAGTTTTGGATATACGCATGCCCGTTATGAATCACTAAAATTGTCGCAGTATGGCAATGAAACGGATCTTGAAGGAAAGCGCCAGGTTTTCACCCCCGATATCACATCAATGCTTGCACTCCAGTATGGAATTCCACTTACAGCAAATAAGGAATGGCAATTAACGCTGAGAGGTGAATGGATTTATCTCGGACAACAATATTTTGACCTTGCAAACCAGATAAGGCAATCCCCATATCAGAAGCTGAATGCCCGGGTTGGTGTAAGTGGAAAACATCTGGGCTTGTTTTTGTGGGCAAGAAATCTCACCGACAGAAAGTTCATTGCATATGCGTATGATTTTGGAGCAATCCACTTAGGGGAGCCGGAAATATACGGAGTAACAGTATCTGCCAAATTCTGATGTAAAAATTAATGATATGGAAATGATGAAACAAAGTTCACTGGTGAATATCCTATTACTGTTCTCATTATTTTCATTTGGCCAGGTTTCAGATTCACCGACCATTCATGAACAATGGAAGGCTACCTGGATTAAAGTGCCTGGGGAGAGTGATTATGAATATGGTGTTTATTTATTTCGTAAACGTATAAACCTTGATTCTATTCCTGCGAGGTTCGATATTCATGTATCTGCTGATAACCGGTATAAATTATATGTAAATCAAAAGTTGGTATCCATAGGTCCCGCGCGAGGTGATCTTGCACATTGGAATTTTGAGACTGTCGACATTGCTCAATACCTGCAGCCGGGTCAGAATATAGTGTCTGCCAGGGTCTGGAATGAAGCTGCATATAGGCCTGAGGCGCAGATTTCTTTGCAAACAGGTTTTATTCTCCAGGGTAGTGTGGGTAATATATCATTGAATACGGACAAGAGCTGGAAATGCAGCAGGGATAGCAGTTATGGACCTATTCCTTTTACCGGGCCCTTTTATTATGTTTCCGGTGCCGGTGAATTTATCGATATGCGTCATCATATTACTGACTTTGGTTCAGTTGATTTTAATGATGAATTGTGGGAATATGCCCAGCCTATATTTCATGGTATTCCCAAAGATATCAGGGGAGGTTATGGTACATCCAATGGATGGATGTTGGTTCCTTCAATCATCCCCGCCATGGAAATGAGTCCTCAAAGATTTCGGGCTGTGCGCGAATCCAGTGGAGTCAAACTTCCCGAATCGTTTCCCGTTCAAAAAACCGACATACAAATTCCGGCTAATACAAATGTGAGTGTTTTACTTGACCAGGGTGAGCTTACCAATGCTTATCCAACAATGCGTTTTAGCAATGGTGTTGGTTCTGTTATTACTTTACGGTATACAGAAGCACTATATACAAAATTCCCGGACAAGGGAAACAGGAACCAAGTTGCAGGTAAGCAGTTCCTTGGGCGGATGGATAGTATCATTTCTAACGGAAAAGCAAACCAGGTTTTTGAATCATTGAATTGGAGGACTTTCCGGTATATCAAACTAGATATAAAAACGGGATCAGAACCTCTTGTATTAAACGATATCAGTTCTTCTTTCACCGGATATCCATTTCAGTTCAATGCAAAATTAGAAGCAGCAATGCCGGAAATAAAGACAATGCTGGATATTGGCTGGCGTACTGCCCGATTGTGTGCTGTGGAAACATATATGGACTGCCCCTACTATGAGCAGTTACAATATATTGGTGATGGGAGAATTCAGGCTTTGATATCCTTGTATAATAGTGGTGATGACAGGTTGGTGCGTAATGCATTAAATCTTATGGACCATTCGAGGCAGCCTGAAGGAGTTACCCTGAGTCGCCACCCTTCTTTTACGCCACAGATCATTCCAACTTTTTCATTATGGTATATAGGCATGCTTCATGATTATTGGATGTATGCAAAAGACACCTCATTTGTTATAAGGAAAATTCCCGGCACCAGGCAGGTCCTCCAATATTTCAATAATTACCAGGCTTCGGATGGATCCATACAAAACGTTCCGAACTGGATGTTCACTGATTGGGTAAATGCACCAGAATGGAAATCCGGCGTTGCGCCGCGAGGTAAAGATGGAAGTTCTTCTATCCTGGACCTTACACTATTGTGGGCATACCAACTGGCCGCGGAAATGGAAGGCCGGAATGGGATGCGTTCATTTAAAGACAGGTATCTTGCTGAAGCGGCAAAATTGAAGAAGACAATAAGAAGCAAATATTGGGATCAAGCCCGCGGACTATTTTCCGACAGACCAGAGAAAGATCTTTTCTCACAGCATGCTAATTCGTTGGCCATTCTAACGGGTGTAACAAACAAGGCTGAAACAAATTCGATTGCTGAGAAATTATTGAGGGATACAACTATGGCTGCAGCCTCAATTTATTTCCGCTATTATCTTCACCAGGCATTGATTAAAGCGGGGAGAGGAAATGAATACCTGAGCTGGCTTGATAAATGGCGCGAAAACATATCATCGGGACTTAGTACCTGGGCCGAGATGTCTGACGTCAGTAAATCCAGATCTGACTGCCACGCATGGGGGTCGAGCCCCAACATTGAGTTTTTCCGAACTATACTCGGAATTGACAGTGATGCACCAGGATTCAGTACTATAAAGATTCAGCCACATCTTGGTTCACTAAAGAATATACAGGGTTCAATCCCTCACCCTAACGGTGAATTATCAACGCAGTATATATACCAGGAAGGCCAATGGAATATTCAGATAAAATTGCCATCCGCAACCCAAGGAAAACTTATTTGGAAGGGTAAACAGATTCCTCTGAATTCCGGACTTAATAAATTCCAATTGCAATAATCAATCAACGTTTAAAAATTCATTAATGAAAAGATCAATCATTTATTTGCCTGTGTTACTCATGACTGTGATGGGTTTTATAGCTTGTAATAACCAGGCCGCCACTGAACAGCAAACTTCAAATTCTATTGATACTGTCAGTTCAACCAGTGAATGGAATCTGGGTGTTGCCCTTTGGACATTCCACACATTCAATTTTCCCGAGTCGCTTGATAAAGTAGATAGTGCTGGCATACAATATATTGAGGCGAATACTTTTCACAAAACCGGCCCATCTTTAAAGGATACAATTGTGGGTCAACTTTCACCGGAAGGGGTGGCGGCGCTAAAAAAGATGATCGCAGACAGAGGACTTAAACTTGAGTCTATTTATGTTGGGGGTGGTGATACCTTTGAGTCCTGGAAAAAGGAGTTTGATATCGCTAAAGCCCTCGGTGTAAAATTTGTTACCGCAGAACCACCAGTTAAAATGTGGGACCAGATTGATAGTCTGGCAGGAGCTTATGGATTGAAAGTTGCGATCCATGATCATTGGAAAGGAGTGAGTGCATACTGGCACCCCGATTCAGTTCTTGCTGCGATAGAAGGCCACCCTAATTTCGGGGCTTGCGCTGATCTGGGTCATTGGCCTAAGAGCGGAATTGATCCTGTTGATGGCGTGAAGAAACTGGCCGGACATATTATTGCTATTCACCTGAAGGATATTTCAGAATTCAATAACACAAAAATTCAGGATGTTCCTGTTGGGAAGGGAGTAGTTAATTTTCCCGGCGTTTTCGAAGAGTTAAAGCGGCAGGGTTTTAAAGGGAATATATATATTGAAATGGACGTAGAAGGAAAACCAAGTAATCTTCCTGCCGTTGTAGAGACAGCAAAATATTATAAGGAACAAGTTGATAAATTGAAATAAGCTTAATAGGTCAATTGAACTTTGCGGAATGCTACTTCTGCGCCCTCGGCCTGTAGTGCGATCTGGCCTGAGGATACAGTGCAATTATATCCTTCATTGACGGGAATGGAATTGACCCACACTTTGATTGTATTTCCTTTACATTCAATTTTAAGGTGGTTCCATTCCCCCAATGGCTTTTCAGAGCCGTCGGTAAGGTTTCTGATCCTCCGTTCTTTTCCCTCCGTGCTTCCCCAGTTTTCTTTAGGCCCTCTCCTGGCTTCCATATCTGGTACGGTGATGTCTTCTCCAATACACCAGAAGTCGCCGGCATTTTCATGCATCATTTGCACCTCGATAGATTTGGGAAACATTTTATAAAGGATCCTTGGCCTAGATGCATGAACCAACACGCCACAATTGCCTGGTGTATTTACAAAACGATATTCCACGTCAAGCGTATAATCCTTATAAATAGCATCTGTGATAAGATGTCCGCCTGGTTTGCCCATGCTTATAAGCTCTTTATTGCGGACGAGAAAGGGACTCTTAAGGTTGGGGTCCTTATCCATATCGGGGATATCAATATGCCAGCCATTGAGGTTTTTACCATTGAATAACTGAATAGACTTTGCAGTGCTGCTTAGTGGGGCGTGACAGGCTGAATAAATTGTCAAAGCCAATAATACATATATCAGATATCTCATCTTATGGTAATTTAATTAAATGTTGCTACTGTCTGAAAATCTTGCCAAGCATTTCGTATAATTTGGGATGCTGAATCTTAAGAAGGTCAGGTCTTTCAAAAAAATACTCTGCAACAACCGCAAAGAATTCTGTTTTATCAGTAGCTGCATAGGGGTTGATGTCTGAATCAGCATCTATTATTTCCTGCATCTTTTTATGGATAAGATCTATCCAGGGTAAGCTATATTGCTTAGCCAATAATATTTCCGGAATGCCATCCATTGAACCATCAGCTTTGTCAAGAAGGTGAACGAACTCGTGAATTGCAGTATTGTTCTTGTCTGTTTGGTTATTAAATCCTTCGCGTAAAGCGGTTTTGCTTAATAACATCTTCCCATTCATATACCCACTGCCAACCATACCCATAAAGGGACGATTTCGTCCTTCAGCCTGGAAATTTTCATCGAAATGATCTTTATAGATAAGCACATCAGTGAGGTTGCGATAATGCCATTCAGGAAATCCAAAAACCGGAATCACAGCACTGGCTGCTAACAATAACTTATCTGTATCATCAATTTCAGTACCTATACTTTCTATGCGGGTATCTTTAAGAAAGGAAATCACTTCTTCTAAGAATCTCGATTTTTCCTTTTCTGATAGTTGGGTAAAATAATGGACTTCGCTATTTAAGATTGTTTTCATAGTCTCCGGGTCAGGGAGACCTGGGTTTTGTTCTTTTGGCCTTCTCTTCCACCAGAAAAAACCAATGAGAACGAGTACAAAGAAAAGAATACCAAACATATCCACAAATTAACGATTCACTCTTTTATAATGACGGTTCACTCCATTTTGTTCAACTATTGATTCTCGACTCTGTTACAAAAAGAAAAATCTACATCATGAAAAAAGTTTTTGAAAAAACCCGTTTCTGGGTAAGTGCCATTGCCATCGCAGGGGTTTTCTCCTTATCTGCATGTACTGAAGATAATGATGATGGTCCTGGTATGCAGGATCCCACGATAGCTGCAAGAGTTACAGGAGATGCTAATTTTTCGATTCTGGCAGCAGCAGTTACAAGAGCCGGACTGGCAGATGCTTTAAACCAGCCGGGTACGTTAACTGTTTTTGCACCTGATAATGCAGCTTTTAATTCAGCTGGTATAACACTGGCTATGGTTAACAGTATGGCACCTGCTGACCTGGCTGCAATCCTCACCTACCATGTACTGGGTGCAAAAGTTGAGTCAGGCGGTGTTCCTGTGAGTGATGCTGTGGTAACCTTGAATGGCAAGAAGGTGTTTGCATCAAGAAACGCGAATGGTGTATTCGTGAATGGAATTAAAGTTAAATCAGCAGACCTCGCAGCGAGTAACGGAGTTATTCATGTTATTGAGAATGTTCTCATCCCACCAACACAAAATATTGCTGAGATTGCCAGTGGTATAGATGATTTTTCAATTCTGGTTGCCGCAGTTGTAAGAGCAGGCCTTTTAGATGCAGTATCTGGCGAAGGCAAGTTCACTGTTTTTGCGCCAACCAATGCTGCATTCCAGGCAGCAGGTTTTGCAGATGCAGCAGCTATTAATGCAGCACCGGTTGCAGATGTATTGGCAATTGTTAGTCAGCATGTTATAGCTACCAATGTATATGCCAGCGATCTGATCAATAATGCAACGGCTCCAACCATTAAGACAGGTACAACATTAACAATCAATACTGCCCCCGCGGGAGTGAAAGTAACAGGTAGCGCCAATCCTTTCAGTAACGTGGTAACAACTACAGCAGGGGCTACTTTCAATATAACTGCCACCAACGGCGTAATTCATGTTGTTGATCGTGTGATCCTTTAAAATGCAGGTTACAGCGTAGTTCCTGACATAGTGTATGTTTAGTTATTTTTTACAGTTGCCAGCCAAAACTTATACAACAATAGTTTGGCTGGCTTTTTTATGCACATTATTCAACGGAACCAGAAAATACTTGTTAGAATTGTCTAACATGTTATAATGAGTAATCTGGCTACAAATCAATTACCAACCATTACAAGAAGGCTCAAGTTGTTTTTGAAAGGGATTTTACCTGAAGAGCAAACTGCACGTATAAGTTCAATTGATGAGACCCTTGACCTTCTTGAAAGGATTAAGCCTCGATTGCGTTCGGTAGTTGATTACGAATCACGTTTAACGGGAACAATTGGGAAGAAACAGTATTTTTTGCATCCACGGGATATTGCATTTTTCCAGGCTGATAATAAGATTGTTTTTATAATTACGCTTGATGGTACGCGCTATATTCATAACCAAAAACTGGAACATCTTGAGAAGGTCCTTGATCCTCGTGATTTTTTTCGGATCAACCGGAGTGTGATTATACATTCTCAGGCCATAGAGCATGTGAAGCCTCATATAAATAGCCGCCTTAAAATAATATTGAAGGTAGGGTGCTTACCGGGTGAATTTATAGTGAGCAGAGACAGGGTATCGGCTTTTAGGAATTGGGCACATTGTTAATCAGGTTGCTTTGTAAGCCCTAACCATTTCCCATTTTCCCGGTGGGCCCGGTATTTTCTCAACAGTGAATCCAACCGATTTCATAGCCCTTCTTACCGACCCCTTACTGCAATAAGTAACGAGTATCCCATTAATTTCCATCTTTTCCAAAATCATACGGAAAATATCAGTAGTCCATAATTCCGGCTGAACCTTAGGTGCAAAAGCATCAAAATAAACAAGGTGAAAACAGGTATCTGTTTGCAATCCTGATAATGGAAGTTGATGCTTTATCAATGTAAAATTTTCATTGATCCTGATTTGCTTGTTCCAATCAGATGTATGCATTTCAAGGAATAATTCAGATAAATCATGCCTGTTTAATAGGGTACAATAATTTAATCTGGATATAGTTTCTATATCCACAGGATATGCTTCAACTGTTTCATATCGAATAGTTTTATCACCAGCTGAAGCAATTGTCATTAAAGCATTCAGTCCGGTTCCGAAACCCATCTCCAGGATATTTATTTTATCATGTTTCTTTGCAATGATATCAAGTCCGGATTCAATAAAAACATGCTTTGATTCCTGTATTGCACCATGAGTGGAATGATAGGTGACCTGCATGGAAGGGATTGCAATGGTATGTGATCCATCTGCAGTTGTTCGAAGGATTCTTTCCATGCTGTAAAGTTATTATTTACTTTCGGGTATGGGCTATCTTGAACATCTTTCCAAAGACAAGAAACTCGCGCCGGTACTCACTGGCGCACCGTACAAGTTAAAGAAGCAGAAGCTGGTCTACCTCCATCTCTGTGGTTCCATTATGAGTCAGCAGTTATCAACTAAGGTGGCAGCTGTTATATGGAAGCGCTTTCTCGCACTTTTTGAGGATGAGAGTCCAACCCCCGAACAAATCCTTGCAATTCCTTACGAAACGCTAAGAGGAATTGGCTTATCGAATGCCAAAGCAAATTATGTTCAGAATGTTGCTCGATTTACAATGGAGCAGGGAATGCATTGGAACCATCTGAAGAAAATGAATAATGAAGAAGTGGTTAGTCACCTCATACAAATCAAAGGGGTTGGAAGGTGGACAACAGAAATGCTGCTGATGTTTGCCTTGGGGCGTGAAGATGTATTTGCTGTAGATGACCTGGGCATACAAACAGCTATGAAAAAGCTATATAAACTGGATGATACAAATAAGAAAGATTTCAGGGAAAAGTTGCTAAAGATTTCTAAGAAATGGTCGCCATACCGTACATACGCCTGCCTGCACCTTTGGAACTGGAAAGATACCGCTCCTGTTAAGAATGCAACTTCCAGTTGAGTTTTTCAATCTCTATTAAAAAAAGAAACCATGATCATGACTACTACTCCTGGCATTGAAGGTCGGCCCGTTCAGCAATACCTGGGCATTGTAACGGCAGAAACCATTATTGGCGCCAATGTTATAAAAGATATTTTTGCCGGACTCCGTGATTTCTTTGGAGGTCGTTCAGCAACTTATGAAAAAGTTCTGCAGGAGGCCAAGAATGCTGCTATGCAGGAATTAATGCATAAAGCGCAGGGCCTTGGAGCAAGTGCAGTTGTGGGAGTTGACCTTGATTTTGAAACAATTGGATCAAACGGTAGCATGCTTATGGTAATTGCAAGCGGCACTGCTGTTCGGCTGTGATCAGAGTTTTATGACACGAACATCATGCTTCTCTATTGTTTCAATTTTAAATTTTCTGTAAACTACCGGCTTGGGATTTACCCACTCAAAGGTTAACTCGCGCGCGGCATTTACTGGAATACGATAAATTTTCTCACCCTGGAGGTTCTTTATCTTTTCTTCAAAAACCAAATCACCATCCTGGTCACGTATGTATAATATTGTATTGGCGGCGGTCTCATTATGATAGGTTGCCTTGAACAATAACTGACCTTTTTCTGATCGCACAAACGATATATCGGCTTTCAGGCTATCTTTTGCTGGAGTGTATTTATTTTTTTGAGCACTAGATTGATCCGGAGTAAGTAAAATTGCTGCTATCAGCAAGATGAATCCGCAAACTAACAAGAACTTATTCATAAAATCTGCTTAGGATAATGGCAAATTTGCAGACTAGTATTAACTGAATGTGAATCCAGGGTTAAGCTATTGTTAGATAATTATTGCATGCAAAAATCTTATTACTCAGCAGGTTTATTCATTACGTTCCAAAGAAGGTCTTTTAATTCGATTAATCCCTGCTGTGTTAGAGAAGATATGAATACATGCGGGATACCGGCTGGCATTTCTTTGCTGATGGCTTCTTTCAATTCATCATCTAGCATATCACTTTTGCTTATTGCAATAACAAATTCTTTCTGCAACATTTCGGGGTTATATTCCCGAAGCTCATTCAGTAAGATCTCAAATTCTTTACGGTGATCTTTACTGTCGGCCGGAATCAGGAAGAGCAAAATGGAATTCCGTTCAATGTGCCGAAGGAATCTATGCCCCAGCCCTCTGCCTTCTGCAGCTCCTTCAATAATTCCAGGCAGGTCTGCTATACAGAATGATCGTCCATTCCTATATTCCACCATTCCCAGCTGAGGATTTATTGTTGTAAAAGCATAATCCGCAATTTTAGGTTTTGCGGCTGTTATAACACTGAGCAAAGTGGATTTACCGGCATTGGGAAAACCAACTAGTCCAACATCTGCCAGAACCTTCAGTTCAAGTATCTTAAAACCTTCAACACCTTCTTCACCGGGTTGGGAATACTCAGGTGCCTGATTTGTGGCAGTTGCAAAGTGGGCATTCCCTAGTCCACCACGGCCACCCTTCATGAGGATGATCTCCTGGCCGTCTTCCAGAATCTCCGCTTCTTTTTCACCCGATTCATCATCCATTACGATTGTACCTAAAGGCACATCAATATAAATGTCCTTTCCGCTACGGCCGGTAGAGTTATTACCACTTCCACTTTCGCCATTCTCGGCAAGAATATTCTTATGATAACGAAGATGGAGAAGAGTCCAGAGATTTTTATTTCCCCTTAATATGATATGGGCACCCCGGCCACCATCGCCACCATCGGGACCAGCCTTTGGGTTGAATTTGGTGCGCATAAAATGTTTACTACCCGCACCACCATGGCCACTGCGGCAAAATACCTTGATCTGGTCTACAAAATTTGATTTCTCTGACACAATTATTGGCTGTTGATTTGCGAAGGTAAACCTAATTCCATTAAGGCCAGAACCTTGGCTTAGCTATCGTTCCCCATTTAAAGATTGCCAGGTTTCGTAGAGTTTTTCCTGAGATGGCCTGTCATTTGGTATAACCGAAAGTGGTTCGCATGGCTGACTCTGCGCATGCATCTCAGCTGGTAATGCCTGATATAAAGACGTTCCCTTTGTTTTCCATTCAAGCATTTCATCATTTACCTCCCCGATAATCCTGGCCGGATTGCCAACTATCAAACTTCTCTCCGGAATCTTTTCTCCCTGCTTCACGAATGACAAAGCGCCAACAATTGAACCGTCGCCCAGGTCCACATTGTCCATGATCACAGCATTCATCCCTACCAGGCAGTTACGACCGATTTGGGCTCCATGAATAATGGCACCATGTCCAATATGTGCGCCCCCTTTGAGTAATACCGTAACGCCCGGGAACATATGAATGGTACAGTTCTCCTGTACGTTGCAACCATCTTCCAGGATAATTCCACCCCAGTCGCCACGAAGTGCTGCACCAGGCCCTATATAACAGTCTTTACCTATTATCACATTTCCGGTTATACATGCCTGTGGATGTACATATGAGGAAGGGTGCACAACGGGAACAAAGCCCTTGAATGAATAAAACATATTGTAAACTACAAACTTGGTTCAAATACAGCTGCCGTGGAAGGAGCAGTTTCCTGTTTCTTTTTTTTGAAAGGCCTTTTTCCGGTTGCATTTTGAATAAGTCGGGTACAAAGGAATATAATTCCAGCCGTTCCAGCTATCGCGACTAAAACAGCAATTGCATCGGCGCCACTACAAGCTATTGAACAGACTAATGCACCCAATAAAAGGGAAAGGCCAATTCCAAGGAGAATGATCAAAAATATTTGACCTCCTTCATCATCCTTCCCGTCTCGAATGGCTTTTTTTAGAGCTTTCCATTGGGTACGTAATTCTTTCTTTTTAGAGGATTTTGACAGAGTTGTTGTTTTTTGTGAGGAGGGATTTGAAAACAGGGCTAGCCGGTTAGGATGGTCTCCTTCAATGAGTGCAGCGTTTGAAGGATGTCTTGAACTTGCTAAAATTGTATTATTATTAAGGCATGTAGTTATTATTATACAACTGCATATGGCAACTGTAATTTCCAATCCCTTTCTCTTATAATAGCTGCTCTGGTAGCTCAGCTTTGCTGTGTGTCGCGGATAAAAAAGAACACAGAGTCCTATCACCGCTAAAGAAATAAATACTAGGCTGGTCGGTATCTCAATCCCCGCTTTAACCAAAAGGTTTGCCATCCGATCTGCCAGAAAAAATAAAACAATCTGAATTATTGTAATGAGTACTCGAGCAGCAGAAACGTGTTTTTTTGCCCACAGGGATATACTTTTCATATAGCTTGGTTTATGGGTTGGAATTAAAATCCTGCGTCAATTCCTATTAACCGGGATATTATAAGTTACAATTAATTCCTTAGCTTTTTACCTGTTCTGAAACATGTGCCTTTGAATAATGCAACTTGCTCGCCACGCTGGTTGGTTATTGTTACCAGGTAAACCCCGGTACTTCTGCCATTATGAATTTCTTTGGCTTCCGCTGTGAGGGTGTCCCCAATATTTACTGCTTTTATGAAACTGGTTGTAACATCCAGTGCTACAGAGAGATTATTGCGGTTATTGCAGGCAAATGCAAAGGCGCTGTCCCCAAGACTGAAAGCAATACCTCCGTGGGCTATTCCGAATCCATTCACCATTTCTTTTCTAACTGTCATACGTATGAGGCTATAACCTTCGCTGACATTTAGTAGTTCAATTCCAAGCCATTGACTGAAGAAATCATTCTCCATCATATGATCAACCACCTGCTGGAATTCAGACCTTACATTAGTATCCATAAATTATTTTCCTTTGAAAACCGGCACTCTCTTTTCTAAAAATGCCTGAACACCCTCTTTAAAATCTTCAGAAGTAGCCGCACGTTGCTGAAGTTTATCTTCGTTCTGCAATTGTTCTATTAATGTATGTGTTTGCGACCATTGCAGTGCTTTTTTCGTATGAGCTAATCCAACTGTGGGCATGGAAGCCAGTGTAGATATCATTTTTTCTACTTCTGCCGCAAAGCTTTCATCATCAAAATATTTATATATCATTCCCAATCGTTCTGCCTCTTCTGCGGTTATTTTATCACCCAGCATCATCAGTGCACTTGCTTTCTGGTGGCCCACCAGTCGGGGCAGGAAGAAAGTGCCGCCACTGTCAGGTATCAGCCCGATTTTAGAAAAGGCCTGTATGAATGATGCTGAGCGGGAGGCTACAACAATATCGCAGCATAGAGCAATATTTGCACCTGCGCCTGCGGCTACCCCGTTCACGGCAGCAACAACTGGTTTGCGTAAATCGCGTATGGCTAAAATTATTGGATTATAGTGTTCAGATAATATCCTTGCCATGCCTGGCCCTTGGGGATCCACCACTTCTGCAAGATCCTGCCCCGCACTAAATGCCTTGCCCATACCAGTTATAACCACACAGCGGACTTCGTCAGAAAGGCATTGCTTTAGTACATCCTGCAATTCTAAAGCCATTTCACGATTGAATGAATTTAGTTTGTCTGGCCTGTTGAAGGTGATTCTTGCAATTCCACTCTGGGATTCAAATAGTATGGATGACATGATGATCTGAAATTAGTGATGTATTGGAAACAATGTTGAATCAATGGCATTTAAAATAGTCGAAAGGCTCCTGGCAATCACCACATTTATAAAGAGACTTGCAAGCGGTAGAACCAAATTCACTAATCATCCTGGTATTCCATGACCTGCAATGTGGGCATTGAACTGCTTCTTCTCTTTGGAAATACTCCGGCGTGCAGACCTGTTGTTTGGAATTTGGTGGAGCAATACCATAGGCCTGAAGCTTTTCCTTGCCAGCTTCTGACATCCATTCAGTAGTCCAGGCGGGGGATAGTACCGTTTTTATATTCACGGGACCAAATCCGTTTTCCAACAATATCATTCTTATATGCATGCTGATAACATCCATGGCTGGACAACCAGTGTAGGTAGGCGTAATTGTTACTTCAACAGATTTGCCGGATACACTGACATTACGAATGATACCAAGATCAATAACCGAAAGCACAGGTACTTCCGGATCCGGAACTTCTTCCAGCAATTTCCACACCGCAATAACTAATGGATCATTAATACCCAATTGCGGATTATCGTTTATGATTTCCATTTTACCATTCACTATTGGGATAAGCTCTCTGGAGATACTGCATCTCGGCAAGAAGAAATCCAAGATGTTCTGTATGTACACCATTCTTGCCCCCCTGCTGCATCCAGGTGTTTGACGGAAGTTCCAGTGTAGCTGTTTTGAATGTATTGGAGATCTTTTCCATCCACGCCTGCTTCATTTCAGTTACTAAAGGAGCTATTCCTGCTGAGGCAATTTCGTTTTCATAGTCGGAAGGATGAAATAATTCACCCGTGAAAGCCCAAAGGTTTTCTATTGCGTTGATCAAACGTTGCCGGCTTTCATCGGTACCATCACCCAAACGGATTATCCATTCTCCACTCCAGCGAACATGATATAAAACTTCTTTCAATGATTTCTCAGCGATAGCAGCCAATTGCAAGTCGCTGCTTTTCTGCATCCCCCTGTAAAGTTGTTCCTGGTACGCGCTGAATAAAAACTGCCTGGTTATAGTGCGGGCCCAATCACCATTTAGTTGTTCAACCAGTAAACAGTTCCTGAACTCATTTACATCGCGCAAATAGGCCAGGTCATCTTCATCAATATCACTGGAAACCTGTTGAAAAGCAGGTGAGTTAATGAGCGATGATAATGCATCATTATTTTTATTGAATAGTGATGCCGCATATTGATAGAGATTTCTTGATTGTCCAATAAGATCAAGCGCAATATTGGAAATGGCGATATCCTGTTCAAGGTTTGGCCCATGACCAGTCCATTCGCTATTGCGATGACCCAGTATAAGCGCATTGTCTGCCAGATGAAGTGTATACAGGAAAAGTGCTTGGTTCATATAAATACTATAGCTACTTAAGTTACATATGTTTCAATTCATCTGGCAAGTCATAAAATGTGGGATGTCTGTATACCTTGTCATTGGCGGGATCATACAAACTCTCAGCGTCATCCGGATTGGAAGCATGGATATGTTTGCTTTCCACCACCCAGATACTTACCCCTTCCTGTCGTCTAGTATATACATCACGGGCATTTTCTATGGCCATTTGTGCATCAGCAGCATGCAGGCTACCTACATGTTTATGGTCAAGCCCCTGCTTACTCCTTATAAAGACTTCCCAGAGTGGCCAGTCGCGGGATAAATCTTCAAAGCCACCGCCCATACCTGTACCTGATGACTTAACTCCCTCCCGGTCGCCATAATCACCATACAGTTGATTTTTGATATAGTATTTCATAACTCAATATTTTATGTTGCTGTCAGGCAACTGATCTTTCTGTTTTCATACGCTGTTTTTCTGCATATGCCATTGCTGCATCTCTTACCCATGCGCCCTCTTCATGTGCTTTTATGCGCGCTGCAAGGCGTTCGCGGTTGCATGGTCCGTTACCGCTAACCACATTCCAGAATTCCTGCCAGTCAATAGTGCCGAAATCATAGTGTCCCTTTTCCTCATTCCACTTTAGTTTATCATCGGGTAGCTTCATACCCAACATCTTTACCTGCTCTGCACATACATCAACAAATTTCTGCCGCAGTTCATCATTAGTGAATCTTTTGATCTTCCATTTCATGCTCTGCGCGGTATGCGGCGATGCATCATCTGAGGGACCAAACATCATCACACTCGGCCACCACCATCGGTTTATGGCATCCTGGCACATTGCACGCTGTGCTTCGGTTCCCCTGCTTAGGGTTAATAAAATTTCAAAACCCTGACGTTGGTGAAAACTTTCTTCTTTACATACCCGAACCATGGCCCTGGCATATGGACCATATGAAGTGCGGGTAAGTGGAACCTGGTTCATTATTGCTGCACCATCCACAAGCCATCCTATTGCACCAATATCCGCCCATGATAATGTTGGATAGTTGAATATGCTGGAATATTTCGCTTTGCCAGAATGGAGTTGGTCGATCATTTCTGCCCGGCTGGTACCGAGGGTTTCAGCGGCACTATACAAATAGAGTCCATGACCCGCTTCATCCTGTACTTTAGCAATAAGTGTTGCCTTTCTCCTGAGTGAAGGGGCGCGGGTAATCCAGTTTCCTTCAGGCAACATTCCCACTATTTCGCTGTGGGCATGTTGTGAAATTTGCCTGACAAGGGTCTGGCGGTATTTTTCCGGCATCCAGTCGCGGGGTTCTATTCTAATCTCCTCGTCGATCTTACCTTGAAAATATTGCTCCTGACTTTGATTCATTTGCGTTGTTTCCATCCTTCAAATTTAGGAAATTAAACTAACAATTGTTAGTACCGATCTGACGCATGTCGCGACTTAAATTTGAACATATGTTATGACATATGTCAGACGGATATTATTTGGTATCGAAATCCACTACAACGGAATCTGTTCGTGGATGACTCTGACAGGTGAGTATAAATCCTGCCGCCAACTCATCTGGTTCAAGTGCATAGTTAATGTCCATAGATACTTCTCCATTTACAAGTTTTGCCCGGCAAGTAGCACAAACACCTCCTTTGCAGGCATAGGGCAGATCGGCGCCTTGCTTTAATGCTGCATCCAGAATAGAGATGCTATTAAAGGGAAGTTCGAAATCAAACCCAACACCATCGAGCCTTACCGAGACCCTGGCAACTAGTCCATCATTAGTATGATCCGAGGCCGTTATGGCGCTATCTATTAGTTTCTGTCCTGGAGTTGTAAAGAGTTCGAAATGAATTTTTTGTGCGGTAACACCATTATCCAATAAATAATCTCGAACAGAAAATATCATTTCTTCCGGTCCACATATAAAGAACTGGTCAGTAGCCGGAATATTCACCAACTGCTTAGAAAGTTCGGCCACTTTTTCTGCATTGATACGCCCAGAATTAATAGCTGAATCAGTGCGTTCACGACTAAGTACATGGATCACACTGAATCGGTTGATGTATCGGTTCTTCGACGCTTCCAGGGCTTCCTTAAAAATGATGGACCCCCTGTTACGGTTTCCATAAACAAGGGTGAAATTGCTTTCAGGCTCAGCAGCAAGGGTTGTGCGGATTATTGAAAGTATGGGTGTGATTCCGCTACCAGCGGCGAAGGCCAGATAACTTTTCTTATGATTGGCATCCAGGTCAGTATGGAATTTTCCAGTGGGAGGAAGCACCTCAAGACTATCACCCTTACGAAGCTTTTCATTAGCAAATTTTGAGAAACGCCCATCCTGTACTGATTTAACTGCCACCCTGAGTTCATTGTCAAACGGGGAAGAACAAATGGAATAAGAACGCCTGATCTCTTCACCATTTATGGTGGTACGTACCGTAATGTTTTGTCCCTCCCTGAATCGAAAGGTCTCTTTTAGGTTATCCGGTATGTCAAAGGCAATTGAAACACATTCATTGGTTTCTTTTCGAATATCGCAGATGGTAAGCTTGTGGAAATGGATAGACATTGCAATCGTTCTAATAATAACGTGAATAACCTAGTGTGAAGGTGATTATGCTTTAAGTCCTTCTATCATGATGAGGACCATATTCTCTTCAAGTTGTTTGGGGCTAATCTTTTCCTTGCTGCGATGCCAGCTTTCTATGCCATTTACAGCATGTAGCATGATCAGTACAACTGTAGGGGCATCCACGTCCTTGATCTCTTTGTTGGCAATTCCTTCTTCAATGATTCCGGCAATCCTTTTTCTGTATGCCCGGCGTTGGTTGTGATAGTTTGAAAGATATGGATCGGAAAGGTGGCGCCATTCCCGATCGGCCACAATCACCATTTCATAATGATTAAACATTTGTTGGATATGGAATCGCAGAATCGCCTCCACCTTGCGGATATTAGCGAGGCCGCTCGCTTCGATCTCATCACATTTCTGGTTGAAGGCATTGGCCACCTTGAAACATATCTCCTGCAATAGTTCCTCTTTACTCTGAATATGGTTATAAAGACTAGCGGCCTCAACACCAACTGCTTCTGCGAGATCACGCATGGAAGCAGCCTTAAAGCCTTTTTCCCGGAAGAGCCTGGTGGCTGCATCCACAATCACTTCTTTCTTGGTACCGTTGGTTTTGCTTTTGATCTTAGCCATAACATCCAAATATACAAACGAACAGCTGTTAGTTGCATGCCCCTATCCCCCACAAACCCAATATTTTGGAAAAAATCGGCTAGTTTTGCGCCGGTTTATGGTTTTAATCCGGTTCAGTAGCATTCTAAGGGCCTGGATTTACATTTTTTACCATAAACTTCAAATCTCAAACAACAAACCTCTAATATGTCTTTAATAGTTGTGGGTACTATGGCCTTTGATGCCATTGAAACGCCTTTCGGAAAAAGTGGCCAGATCGTTGGTGGTTCCGCTACTTATGTAGCCTGGAGTGCTTCAAATTTTGTTCGTCCGGTTAACCAGATTTCAGTGATAGGCTATGATTTTCCACAGGAGGAGCTTAATGCCCTGGCAGCCCGGGGAGTACAATTAGAGGGGGTACAAATAAAACAGGACGAGAAATCGTTCTTCTGGGCGGGAAAATATCACCTTGATATGAATACCCGCGATACTTTAGACACTCAGTTAAATGTGTTGGCCAATTTTGATCCTGTAGTACCCGACAGTTACCAGGGATCGGAATTTCTTATGTTAGGAAACCTGATGCCCAGCCTCCAACTGAGTGTGATAAAGCAATTAAAGCAACGTCCGAAGTTAATAGTAATGGATACGATGAATTTCTGGATGGATATTGCTATGGCCGATCTTGAGGAAGTATTAAAGGAAGTGGATGTTCTGATGTTGAATGATAGCGAAGCGCGTCAGTTGAGTGGCCAATTCTCATTGGTAAGGGCTGCAAAAGAGATCAGGAAAATGGGCCCTAAATATGTTGTCATCAAAAAGGGCGAGCACGGTGCCCTTTTATTCCACGAGGAGAATGTATTCTTTGCTCCTGCTTTGCCCCTGGAAGATGTATTTGATCCAACAGGAGCTGGGGATACCTTTGCGGGTGGTTTCATTGGTCATCTTGCTGCAACGAAAGACATCTCTTTTGAAAACATGAAAACCGCAATAATAAAAGGTTCTGCCCTTGCATCCTTTTGCGTGGAGAAATTTGGCACGACCAGAATGAAAGAAATTACTGTTTCGGATATTGATCAGCGTGTACAACAGTTCGTTGACCTTGTAAACTTCGACATAACACTCACTAATAATATTTGATCTCAGTACTTTTTATTTGCAAGCGTTACCGCAAAACGGTAACGCTTTGTTTTTCCTGATAGTTGGAATACATCAGCTGAAATAATATAGATACCAGGTCCCAAAATTCTGCCTTTATCATCCAGTCCATCCCAGCGGAAATTCCCTTCCCTGCTACAGAGAGCATTATTCGCCAACTGCCGAAGTATTTGACCATTACGATTAAAGATGCGGATTGTAGCTATTGTTCCCGCTTCCCGAAAACGATACTTGATTTCGCACTCCTCTTCAATTCCATCCCCATCAGGTGAAAAGAGGGACGGTTCAGGCCATATTTCATCGTCATGGATCTGGTTGCTTATATGTTGTGAATTTAGGTAACCGGGAGTGCCGTATCCAGAATGAATAGCGGCCGAGTGCCAATTGCTTTTTTCTTGTGTTTCAATGCGGGGATCTATCTTTTCCAGTGATACTCCATCCCTCATTCTTACTAGCTCAGAATGCCAGCTTTCATGATACTTCAATTCGTCGATCACTTGCATTGCCGTATCCAGTAGAACTATATTTCCAGTTTCATTAGGCCATGAGGGAAGTGATGCAATATGGATCACTTGTGCTGGAGCCTTAAGATGATACTGATTGCTAACCCATGTAAGATCGGTCGTGAACGCCATATGATCGCCTGGGAACAGATAACGGGTAGACTCCCCAAGAGGCTTCACTGAACTGATCTCTGCTCTGCTATTTCGGTTTCCTACAAGTAAATATTTGAGGTCAATTATTTTATCGCCATTATTATATATCTCAAAATAATCACTCCCCCCAGGTGGAGGGTCATTCATGATCTCGTTGATTATGATATTATCCGGAAAAGTGTGTGGAATCCCGGTTTTGGTTCCATTGAAAGCACTTAATGGTTCTTGTAAACAACTTTGAAGGTCTCGCGCAGTGATATTATAGATCTTACCAGGCTCCATTGCATCGTGTAACTCTAAACGGATCAAATTGTAGAATGGTGATAATGAAACTACATCATTAATCGGGATAGCCGGTTCCAGAATATATCTTTCCCTAAATCTTGCAGAAGCAGTGTCAACGGAATCATTAAATACCAATATTATATTCATGGAATCCAAAGTATATGCATGCAATAAGCTAAAATGTTTTGGATCAGGTATTGAGATTTGTGAATTATTTGGTATACCTGGACTGCCACCCAGAGTGTTACTACTAGCGATCCAATTAGATAGGATGGAACATGCTGCTTTTACATCCACAAGCTCATAGCTCCAGCCACCATCTCTTTTATGGGCTGGCATTATTATGGGATTATAACTGACTGCATGATGTATAGAGGAATCTCTATCATAAAGAATAAGCGTATCGCCATCATTCAGAAGAGTGGGGAAGCGCTCAATCCCCCAAACTCTGCTATAAAGCTGCAAATGGGTAACTGATTGTTTACCGCAGATAATAATTATGCTGTCTTTTTCGAGTACCACACCATCTGGAATAATAGCTGGATTGCGCCCGGTTCCCAGACCCCAACCCGAGAGATCAATGCGTTCACCGCTAATATTTGTTAGTTCTATGTATTCCTCCGGAGGCAGTGCAACCGCTGGAACCGGGTCTGCCATAATTTCTGTTATTACAACCTTTAACCCTTGCCCAGAAAGAGTTTGAGTGCAGAGAATGAGCAGTAGTAGAATGGATTTACAAAGCATATCATAAAGCTCGTTTTTGCCCGGATGATATGCAATAGCAAAATAATATTTGGGTGAAAAAACCCTTCACTGTATTTTCGTATTCATGGCAATGATGAAACATACTACGAAGATTAAGAAACAGCTCCCACAGCAGGAAGGTGTTTGATAGTCGTATATGTTCGTATAAATAGACTCAAGCCTTCCCATCAGGGAAGGCTTTTTTTTAAACAATAAAGCAAGCAAAACGAAAATGAAAGTCGCAGTTGTGGGTGCCACCGGTCTTGTTGGCACCAAAATGTTACAGGTTCTGGCAGAGCGGAATTTTCCCCTCACCGATCTACTGCCCGTGGCCTCTGAAAGGTCAGTTGGAAAAGAAGTGGAGTTTAAGGGAAAATCATACAAGGTAGTTAGTATGGAAGATGCTATCGCAGCTAAACCTGATGTGGCATTGTTTTCAGCAGGAGGTAGTACCTCTCTGGAATGGGCACCGAAATTTGCAGAAGCAGGGATAACGGTAATCGACAATTCTTCTGCATGGCGTATGGATCCATCAAAACCACTTGTTGTGCCGGAAATAAATGCTGATGTTTTGACATCTGCGGACAAGATTATTGCCAATCCCAATTGTTCTACCATTCAGATGGTTGTAGCATTGAACCCCCTTCACAAAAAATATGGCATCAGAAGACTGGTTGTGTCTACCTACCAAAGTGTCACCGGAACAGGCGTGAAAGCGGTTACTCAATTAATGAACGAACGCGAAGGCATCGAAGGCGAGATGGCATATAAATATCCCATCGATCTAAATGTAATTCCTCAGATTGATGTGTTCATGGATAATGGCTACACTAAAGAGGAAATGAAAATGGTAAATGAAACCAAAAAGATAATGCGCGATGAGAGTATAAGAGTTACTGCTACCACGGTAAGAATACCAGTAATTGGTGGACATAGCGAAAGTGTAAATGTGGAATTCAATAAGGATTTTGATCTCAACGATATAAGGTCTCTCTTATCTGAAGCTCCAGGCGTTATTTTGGTGGATGATCCTGCAAATGCAAAATATCCTATGCCAAAAGATGCACATGAAAAGGATGACGTATTTGTTGGCAGGCTTCGTCGTGATGAGTCACAACCAAATACATTAAACATGTGGATCGTGAGTGACAACCTGCGCAAAGGTGCTGCTACTAATGCGGTTCAAATAGCAGAATATTTACTGAAAAAAAAGCTTTTATAATTCAATAGGAATAAGTAAGATTTAAGATTTAACCTTAGAAATCTTAAATCTTACCTCTTACCTTACCTGTTACCTATCTCAGTCTTCCAAAGCCCTGTTCAGAAACTGCAAAAGAGGCTGCAATGTTTCAAAAGAATCTAGAATTGTTTTAACGAGTGTTTTATCAACCAGATCCTCATCAGATAATGGTTTATCAGCTATAAAACTTTTAAACAAAAGGTAAGGTGCCGCAGAACTGTCTTTATCAAAACCCTGCGGAACGCGGGAGAGCTTAACACCCTCCCATTCAGAAAGGGAACCGAATACCGATTTGAATTTTTTGGATTGGAGGATTTTAGTGAATTCCTCGAGGTTATAATCGATTTCCTGCCTAACTTTTTTAAGTACAGGAGGCATAGGTACATACAATCCACCTCCCGTAAAACTTTGACCGGGTTCAATATGAATATAGTAACCAGCCAGACCAGATTTTTTTCCACCCCCATTTATACTTGCTCCGAAATTTGTTTTGTAGGGTGATTTATCGTTACTGAAACGAACATCGCGGTTGATACGGAACATGCACTCCTTTGCCTTCAGGTTGGCAATCAAAGGATCCTTTTTGCCATGCTTATCAATGACTGACTGAACCATCTGTTCCATATCTTTTTTAGCATGCTCATATACCTTTCGATGTTCATCGAACCAGGGCTTATTGTTGTTTTTCTTTAATGATTTCAGAAAAATGACGGTTGATTTTTGTAACATATTTCAAAGTTGCAATAAAATTTCCAATACTATTTTTTGGTCGTGAGTTGCTGCTGATTGCTTAATTTAAAGCAACATATGAAAGAGATAACCTTGAGAAGCGCTGAATGGTTTGGCCGGGAGGGTAAAGACGGCTTTATTTACAGGGCATGGATGAAAAACCAGGGCATACCTGATGAAGCCTTTAATAATAAACCCGTCATAGGTATTTGCAATACCTGGAGTGAGCTTACACCCTGTAATGCGCACTTCCGCGAGTTGGCCGAATCGGTTAAACGGGGTATCCTGCAGGCAGGTGGTTTTCCTGTGGAATTTCCTGTTATGTCGCTCGGCGAAACACTTATCAAACCCACGGCCATGCTCTATAGGAATCTCGCCAGTATGGATGTGGAAGAATCTATCAGGGCAAACCCTCTTGACGGAGTAGTACTGCTATGCGGCTGTGATAAAACTACTCCATCCCTGGTAATGGGTGCTTGCAGTGTTGACATACCCGCAATAGTTGTTTCAGGGGGGGCGATGTTAACCGGAAATTATAAAGGACAGCATATTGGTACCAGTGATGTGTGGCGTTACCATGATGAGTTGCGTGGAAATAGGATGGAGGAAAAAGAGTTAAGGGAAATTGAATCGGCGATGTGCAGGAGTAGGGGAAGTTGTGCAGTAATGGGAACAGCATCCACGATGGCATGTATGGTTGAGTCATTGGGTTTATCGCTCCCAGGCAATGCTGCCATCCCAGCTGCAGATGCGCGTCGTAAGGTTTTAGCTGAAAGATCGGGGCTGCGCATTGTGGAAATGGTTAAGGAAAATCTCACACTTTCTTCAATTCTTACAAAAGAGGCATTTGAAAATGCAATTATGGTTAATGCTGCTATTGGCGGTTCAACTAATTTTGTAATTCATTTATTAGCAATAGCCGGTCGAATGGGTATACCAATGGAGCTCTCTGAGTTAGACCCACTTTCGGCTAACATCCCTCTCCTTGTTAATCTCCAGCCCTCAGGCAATTTTTTCATGGAAGACTTTTATTATGCAGGTGGATTGCCTGTAGTTATGAAAGCACTTGAGAAACATCTTCATCCTCATTGTATAACTGCAAACGGTAAAACAGTGAAGGAAAATAATAATGACGCAAAAGGTTATAATGAAGAAGTTATTTCAAAATTTGATAGTCCTTTTAATCTATCCAGTGGCTTGGCGGTACTTAAAGGAAATCTATGTGAGAATGGCGCGGTTATAAAGCCATCCGCTGCAAGTGCCCACCTTTTGCAACATACGGGTGCTGCGGTTGTATTTGAAAATATTGAAGATTATAAAGCAAGAATTGATAGTGATGATCTGGAAGTGGATGAGTCGTCTATACTGGTATTGAAGAATGTGGGCCCTAAGGGATATCCTGGAATGCCAGAAGTGGGTAATATGGGCCTGCCAAAAAAATTGCTCGACAAAGGAATTAAGGACATGGTGCGCATTTCAGATGGGCGGATGAGTGGCACTGGCTTCGGTACAGTGGTTTTGCATGTGTCACCTGAAGCAGCATTGGGTGGTAATTTCGCAGTGATCAGAACTGGCGACATTATTACACTAGATCTCGTAAACCGAGCCCTCTCCGTTGCACTTACTGAAGAAGAACTCGCTGAAAGGAAAAATACTTTTGAACCTGCACCAGCAATTACTGATCGAGGTTATGTAAGTCTTTATATAAACCATGTTCAGCAAGCTCATTTGGGAGCAGACCTGGATTTTTTACGTGGTAACTCGGGGAGCAAGCTCAGCCGGGATTCTCATTGAGGATAAAAAAAACTGATATGAAGTTTAAGGATAAAGTAGCTCTGGTGACCGGTGCCGCGCAGGGGATCGGTTTTGAGATTTGCAGTCAGCTAGCTTCACAGGGAGCAATCGTAGTTCTGAATGATATTGACTCCGTACTTGCAGAGCAAGCAGTGAATAATATAAATAAGGAATTACCGGGTTCTTGTATTTCGTTTCCTGGTGACTGCGGTGATACCGGCTTTATAACCAGAATGATAGAGACAACAATATCACGATTTGGGCAATTAGATATCGTTATTGCTAATGCTGGTATCACTCTGTTTGGCGATTTTTTTACCTATTCCCCCCAGGATTTCAATAGGGTGATGGCTGTAAATCTCGGCGGCACATTTTTTTTGGCACAGGCGGCAGCAAGCCAAATGCGTAATCAGGGACACGGAGGAACAATTTTATTTACATCCTCTGTGACGGGGCACCAGGCTCATAAAGACCTCGCAGCGTATAGCATGAGTAAAGCTGCCATTGAAATGTTGGCGCGTAACCTTGTTATTGAACTTTCTCCCTATGGGATAAATGTAAATGCGATTGCTCCCGGAGCCACGTTAACGGAGAGAACACTTAATGATCCGGATTATATAAAAACCTGGTCTAACCTAACTCCGATGGGTAGGCCTGCAACGGTTAATGATATAGCTGGAATTGCATTGTTTCTGGTTTCTGATGGAGCGAAACATATAACAGGCCAAACTATTGTTGTTGATGGAGGTTGGAGTTGTATAAGCCCTTCTCCATTTTAAAATATTATTATGAAAGTTAGACCCGTTGAAGCAAACGTCTCTATAGCCTCTCATCATAGTTGTTTATTGGGAGAAGGTCCGGTATGGAATGCAGCCCTTAGTCAACTCATATGGGTTGATATTGTAAAGGGGGAGATTCATGAATTATCCGTGAAAACCGGATCCATGAGAACCATTCCGGTTAACCAGATGATAGGATCATTGGCAATTTGCAAGAACGGGAATTATATCGCCGCTTTAAAAAAAGGACTCGCATTTGTTGACAGGGAAAATGGCGAGGTAAAAATGATTGAAGATCCGCTTAATCTTAATGAGGAAATTCGTTTTAATGATGGAAAATGTGACCCCGCTGGCAGATTTTGGGCTGGTACAATGTCTATGACAGATACAAAGGAAATTGGAGAAGTTTATATGTTTGATAAAGATCTTCATCCAAAACTAAAAATATCAAAAACTACTATTTCAAATGGAATGGCCTGGAGCAGGGAGAATGACCGCTTTTATTTTATTGATACACCTACAATGACCGTTACTGCTTATGATTATAATAATTCGAATGGCGACATTTCAAACCCAAAAATTGTGATCAGGGTGGCTATGGAAGATGGGTCTCCCGATGGTATGACAATCGATAACGAAGGTATGTTGTGGATTGCTCATTGGGATGGCTGGCAGGTAACAAGATGGAATCCATTTACAGGTGAAAAACTCCTTCAAATTCCGATGCCAGTAGCCCGGCCAACATGCTGCACCTTCGGGGGAGATGACCTAACTGACCTTTACATTAGTTCTTCGAAAGAGGGCCTCTCTGATGATGAATTAAATCAACAGCCAGACGCTGGTAAACTATTTGTAGTCCGTAATTCCGGTTATATGGGAATGCCCACGGTTGAATTTGGGCAGTAATAGATTGTTGATTTAATCATAGCGCGGAAAGACTTCCTCCCTTCGCAAATATTCGATCTATTTTTTTTTCAGTTGCGGTATCGGTCTCAACAGGTGGTGCATGATGTGGTTTTATCCGGGCATCAATTACAATCGGGCCATTACAACCCCAATGCTTATGAGAGATAAAACTATCAATACCGTGTATGTCGTGTGACGGATTACATCTTGTAAAACTGACCCATAAAAAATTTCGAAGACTTGCAGCAGTGAAACCCGCATCGTCGCACCATATGATTAAAGGCAGGTCCCGGAGATTGTCTAACCTGTTTTTCAGCTGTTCATCCATTTTCTGAATAGTAGCATGTGCATCATGCTCCGTGCTATATCCTGACGTTTGAATGGCGACTATACCTGGCATAACCCATTTTACATCCGTAATTCCTGTTAGGTCCTTAATAACTTTCGGAACCTCAGAACATAAGCCCCTTATTTCTTCACCATAAGCTGCAAAAACAACTTTACTGCCGGTATTGAGCCCTGTACCCGAATAATCAAGCGTATCAATTGTAGTATTAGTATAGAAATGAATATCACGGTTTGGCATGATTCTCTTAAGTACAAACTGCAGGTAGTCTTCAACGTTATGGGTGGTTAACCTGTTGCTATCATCAGCTGTTATGAATAGGAATTTAGCAAGACTAAGCTGACCTGTTCCCAGAACGTGATTAGCGATAGTTAACAATTCTGCAGGTTGTTTTGTAGGTGTATAAGGGGTGTATCTCTCGCTCCCAATTGCCAGTAGCAGGGGATGAACACCCGCAGCATCTACAGCATGCACTTCTTTTAATCCCGGCACTTCCTGAGGAACTGCGGCACCAGTCATCTCATGAATGAGCTGCCCGAAGCTCGTGTCTTCCTGTGGCGGCCGGCCTACAACAGTAAATGGCCAAATGGCATTTTTTCGTGCGTATACTTTATGTACACGCATGACAGGAAATTGATGTGTTAGACTATAATAGCCAAGATGATCGCCAAAGGGTCCTTCCGGCTTGTTTTCACCTGGATAAACTTCACCGGTGATAACAAAATCGGCATCAGTGCTAATACAAAATCCATCTTCATAGCTGTATCGGAACCTACGTCCACCAAGTACGCCGGCGAATGTCATTTCGCTAATGCCTTCTGGTAATGGCATAACTGCAGAAACAGTGTGGGAGGGAGGTCCGCCGGCAAAGATGCTTACCTTCAGCGGCTGCCCCTTACTGTTAGCCTTTGTTTGATGAATGCCGATACCACGATGCAGTTGGTAATGCAGGCCCACTTCTTTATCCGGTATGTATTCATTACCAGAGAGCTGGATCCTGTACATTCCAAGATTAGCATGCATTATACCCGGCTTGTCAATATCTTCAGTATAAACCTGTGGCAGGGTAGCAAAAGCGCCGCCATCCATTGGCCAATGCTGTATCTGCGGAATATCCGAAACCCGTATCTCCTGTTGTAAAACTGGCTTGTTGCCAGGATTTTTCATCGGCAAAGCTTTTATGGCAGCAAATGCGGCGCCAGCATTTCCAAATGGATTCTTCAGCGCTTTCACCGGGTCATTTTTCAACGCAATGATCTGCTGTACCGAGTGAAGGGTTTCCCTAAAAATGAACCTGCTCCTGTTAAGCGTGCCAAATATATTTGACGCTGCCCGAAAACGACTTCCTTTTACATTTTCAAAAAGCAATGCTGGCCCCTGTTGCTCGTATACCCTTAAATGTATGGCCGCCATTTCCAGATAGGGGTCCACTTCTTCTTTTATTCGTACCAGCTGTCCGTTTTTTTCCAGATCTAGCAGGCATTCTTCCATTGATTGATAAGCCATATGCAAAAGTAATAGGTGAAAAAAGAAAAACACCGGCAAGCTTGCCAGTGTTTGTATTTCCTTAATATATTTTGTATGTTTTCCTGAACTATTTCACTTTTGCCCAGTTTTCACCACTCTTGATACGATACATGGTCATTTCACTAACCCCATATTTTTCAGCAAGTTGTCGAATAGTTAGTGTTCGTTTTTTACTACTTAATGTCTTCTTAATAGACCTTACTTGCGTTGCATTTAGTTTTAACCCAGTTGACCGGTTAGCCTGGATTTTTTTGTAGGCAACTTTTGCAGGACTGCTCTGCTGGTGCTCAATCATTTCTTCAAGGGTAGCCCACTTGAGATTCTTCACGGAGTTATCTGTCTTGTTGTGATTGATGTGAATCACATAACGATGCTTGTTAGAAGGTTTCTTGAGGAACAAGCGCGCAATCTCCCGGTGAATATACAACGTACCGTTATTTCCCGGTCGGTGTAGATTAAGCGTCTTGTATCCAGTGGTGAGAGAACCGTTAAGCAACTTGCCATCCTCATTGACAGATTCCGTGAAACTGGCAACACGGCCACTTGATGACAATGCATACTGTTTGCGAAGATGTTTCCATCCCGGAAACTGAAGTGGCTTCCATACTTCGCCTGATAATGATTTGATCATCGTACCCTTTTTTCTAAAGTTACGAAAAGATATGCCACAAAACTATTATGCGTTTAATCCTTCCCGATCAATTTTAAAAATTCTTCCTCTGATATTATATGGATCTGGGAAATCTTTTTGGCTTTCTCAAGTTTTGAGCCAGCATCTTCACCAACAACCAGGTAGTTTAACTTGCTACTAACCCCACTCAGAAGCTTTCCCCCCTGTTCTTCAACCATTGCTTCGGCATCGCTGCGCTTCAATCGGTTAAGGGTACCCGTGAACAGGAATGTCTGCCCTGCCAAGGCACCTCCGGTAAAACTTTGTTTTTTGCCTGATTGCAGGTTTAGCCCCAGTTTTTCCAACTCTCCCAACATTTGAAGATTGGCGGGGTTGCGAAAAAATTGGTAAATGCTGGCAGCAACCTTAACGCCCACATCTTCCACGTTCTGTAATTCCTCAGTGCTCAACTTGCTAAGATCCATTAGGTGATCAATGGATTGGGCTAATGTTTTAGCTGTCGTTTCTCCGACATACCTGATGCCTAGGGCAAAAATCAAACGGTACAGGGGCTGCTGCTTCGATTTCTCAATGGCAGAAGCCAGGTTTGTGATCGATTTTTCGCCAAATCCCTCCATGCCTCTAAGCCTATCCAGTGGTAGTGAATAAATGGATGGGATATCAGCCAGGAAGCCCATTTCATAAAACTTGCGGACATTGGCTTCACCAAAACTCCTAATATCCATAGCATCCTTTGAAACAAAATGAATAATACGCTCTACAACCTGGGCTGGACAGTCAATATTTATACAACGCCATACGGCCTCTCCCTCTTCCTTGAAAAGTTGGGCCTGGCATTGGGGGCATCTCTGAGGAAATTTTATCGGTTGCTCATCTCCGTTTCTAAGCTCTGGGAGTGATTTTACAATATAAGGGATAACGTCCCCGGCGCGTTCTACGAGCACCATGTCACCAAGCCGAAGATCTTTATCCTTTATCACATCTTCATTGAACAGTGAGATGGATCCTACCATCACACCTCCAATGTGAACTGGGTCAATTTTTGCCACCGGAGTTATGGCTCCTGTACGGCCAACCTGGAACTCAACTGCTCTGAGACGGCTTGTAGCTTGTCGTGCCTTAAATTTAAATGCAATGGCCCAGCGGGGGTGGTGGGTGGTCATGCCCAGTTTTTCCTGGAGCGCTACTTCATTCACTTTAACCACCATCCCATCTATTTCATATGGAAGATCATCTCTCCCGGACTCAAATTCACGACAATATTCTATCACATCCTGGATACCATTGAATACACGTTTTTCATTTTCCGGACTCCTGAAACCAAGATCCCATAACATCTTCAGGCTACCTGAATGTGTAAGCAACGCAGAATTTGGCTCGCCATTATCAATATGGTAACTGATATGGTAAAGAAATGCTTCCAGATTGCGGCGACGCACTTCTGCCGGATCTTTAATTCGCAGTGAACCAGAGGCCGCATTCCGGGGATTTGCTAATGGTGGCAGATTTTGCTCTGCAAGCTTATCATTAAATTTTTTGAAGTTTTTCTTTGTTAGCAGTACTTCCCCCCTGATCTCAATTTGCTTTATGCCAAAGATTGAGAATTTTGCAGAAAGCGGCACAGAACGGATCTGCCGGATATTTATAGTGATATCGTCACCCTGAACGCCATCTCCCCGGGTTGCAGCCCTTACAAGCAGATCGTCTTCATATATAAGAGATATGCTGGCCCCATCAAATTTTGGCTCCACACTGTATTCAACAGAGTTATGCTTAGACCCCTCCCGTACCCGGCGATCCCAATCGAGCAGGTCATCCGCATTATAGGAATTTTCAAGTGAAAGCATTGGGACCAGGTGCGAAACAGTGGGAAAGGACGCTGTTAAACCACTCGCTACCCGCTGGGTTGGAGAGTCGGCAGTTATTAGATCGGGGTGGTTGTTTTCAAGTTTTTCTAATGCTTTATAAAACTGGTCGTATTCGAAATCTGCTAAAATAGGGGAGTCCAACACATAGTAACGGTATTCATGAAAACGGAGTATATCCCTCAACTCCTCGATCTCGGTCACAGGAATTTCTGGTAGCAAACGTTTTAATTCATTTGTTAGCGTTAATAAATTTTTTATCTCTTGCTCCTTATACATATTCTAATTACCTATTAGGGACAAAGATTAAAAACTTCCACAAAATTTGGCCAGAATAATCAAATGTGTATTTTTAACACATTATTACGTTGCTTGCCATGAGAAAATTTCTATTGCCCCTATTCCTGCTGCTCCTATGTGGATCCATCAATGCTCAATTGGTTTCAGTTAGCCCAACCTTCCCTAAAGACGGAGATGCAGTAACTATTGTTTTTGATGCCTCAAAAGGCAATAAAGGACTCAACAATTATGTGGGTGATATATATATTCACACCGGGGTGATTACTGATAAAAGTACTGGCCCGGGTGATTGGAAATATGTGAATATGGCCTGGAATACCAATACGCCTGCATACAAGATGACGGCACTGGGTAATAATAAATATGAATACAAGATCAGCAATATCCGCTCATATTATGGTGTTCCGGCAGGGGAAGAGATTCGTAAAATGGCATTTGTTTTCAGAAACTATAATCCAGGTGGGAGTGTACGTGAAGGAAAAACCTCTGACCTAAGTGTAGACCAGGGTAATATGTACTGGAATGTTTATCCGGCCAATACCCACGCAATCAGATTCACAGAACCCGAATCTGAGCCGAGGTATATACCATATCTGCTGCCGCTTAGCGCCTCGGTAGGATCTGTCATTAACCTTAAAGCAGTAAGTAGCAAAAATGCTTCCCTTCTTTTTAAATTAAATGGCAACAATATTCAGACTGCCTCAAATGCTAGCACTATTTCGGGTATGGCTACCATAACAACCACCGGTGAAAATATATTTATTGCTACTGCAAATGATGGTATCACAACCGTTGGCGATACTTTCCGGATTTATGTAGCCCCTCCTGTAAATGTTTCACCTTTACCTGCGGGTCTGAAAGAAGGGATTAATTACGAAGCTGGTGAACAGGCTGCAACCCTGGTGCTGTATGCTCCAGGAAAATCAAGAGTTAACCTGATAGGGGACTTTAATAACTGGACAGAAACCAGTGCATACCAGATGAATAAAACAGCTGATGGCAAGTTTTTTTGGTTGCGTATATCCGGACTTACACCGGGAATTGAATACGGCTACCAATACCTTGTTGATGGCACTCTTCGGATTGGTGATCCTTATTGTGAAAAGGTACTGGATCCATGGAATGATCCATTCATAGAACCAACAACTTATCCAAATCTGAAGGCCTACCCAACTGGTAAAACATCAGGAATAGTAAGTGTTCTGCAAACAAAACAGGATTCTTATACCTGGCAGGCTTCCGGATACCAGCGCCCAGACCAACGCAAGCTTGTTATCTATGAAGTCTTGTTGCGCGATTTCGTGACCAGGCACGACTGGAAGACTCTTAAAGATTCACTCGGTTATTTTAAGAATCTTGGTATTAATGCGTTGCACCTGATGCCCTTCAATGAGTTTGAAGGAAACCTGAGCTGGGGCTACAATCCTTCTTATTATTTTGCACCCGATAAATTTTATGGTCCAAAAAATACCTTAAAAGCTTTTATAGACGAATGCCATAAAAACGGTATAGCCGTAATAATGGATATGGTATTAAATCATTCATTCGGGCAATCGCCAATGGTTCAGTTATATTTCGATGGTATCACTGGTCGCCCCGCAGCAAATAATCCATGGTTTAATCCTGTTGCCAGGCATGCTTTTAATGTTGGCTATGATATGAACCATGAAAGTGCTGACAGTAAAAGATTTTTTAGCAACGTTTGTGCATATTGGTTACAGGAATATAAGCTGGATGGTTTCCGTTTCGATCTCTCTAAAGGTTTCACCCAAAAGAATACCTGTGATGCCAATGGAGGCAATTGCGATGTGAATGGCTGGAGTGCCTATGATGCAAGCCGGGTGGCAATCTGGAAAGGATATTATGATACGTTGCAAAAGAAATCTCCAAACTCATATGTAATATTGGAACATCTTGGTGTAAATGATGAAGAGAAAGAACTGGCTTCCTATGGTATGATGTTATGGGGAAATATGAATTACAATTTTACGGAAGCTGCAAAGGGTCAGATTAGCAATTCAAATTTCAGGGGTGCATTACATAGCGACCGTGGATGGCAGCAGCCGCATCTTATCAGTTATATGGAAAGTCATGATGAAGAGCGCTCAATGGTGAAGGTAAAAAATGAGGGACTCAGCAGTGGCGGCTACAATACAAAGGACCCGGTCACAGCCTTGAAAAGAAACGAGTTGGCAGCCACATTTTTACTTGCAATGCCCGGGCCCAAACTCATCTGGCAATTTGGGGAGTTAGGTTATGATCTGAGTATCAATTACTGCAGCAATGGAACTATTAGCAATAGTTGCCGTACCGACCAGAAGCCCATACGCTGGAATTATTATAGCGAACCCGATCGGGTTAAACTAAGGAATGTTTACCGGAGTATGCTTGAGTTAAGGAAGAATCCATATTTCAGTGATCTTTTTGCCGCTGGATCAACTGCTTACGACCTTGCGCCTGCATTAAAATGGATGCAGGTTACAACAGATAGTTCTAAAATGATGGTAATTGGAAATTTTGGCACTACGCAGGGAAATATTCAGGTAAGCTTCCCACAATCCGGCATATGGTATGACCTGATAACAGGTGAGCCACTCGCTGCAACCGGTTCCGCACAAAATATCCCGCTAGCTGCAGGCGCTTACAGAGTCTATCTCAACAGAAGCCTTGCCGGAACCACGCCAACTCCGGTATTCGATATTGATCGGTCAGCCCTCCTTACTATGCAGGTTCGGCCAAATCCATTAACAACAGCGTCGGTTTTGCACTATGAGATACCCGAATCGGGCTCCGTTCAGATTTCACTGTTTGATATTAGCGGAAAGCTGTTATCTAATAGCAATGTTGGAAATAAATCGAAAGGCAGCTACCAATATCGTTTTGATGCGGGAATTATTGCAAGGTTAAGGAAAGGAGTTTATCTGGTCGAATTGCAGATTAACGATAAAAGAAAATTGTTGAAACTGCTGGTGCAGTAAATTGCCATATATGAAACAAATTTCGCGGTTCAGTCATTTCGGGGAACTAAGTGATAAGGATTATTTCCGTATAGCCTTATCTGTCGATTGCGTCATTTTCGGTTTCGAAGATGGTGAACTTAAAGTACTTGTTATTAAGTGTAATATCAAGGAGTATAAAGGGTTGTGGTCTTTACTGGGTGATTTGGTCAGACCTGATGAGGACCTGGATTCAGCATCCTATCGCATTCTTAAAGAAAGAACAGGCCTGGATGATGTTTATCTTGAACAGGTCCAAACCTTTGGCCAGGTTGGAAGACACCCCGCCGGAAGGGTGATAACTACCGCCTATTTTTCATTAGTGAACATCAAAGATCACCAGTTGAAATTATCGGATAATGAACTGCATTGGCACCCTGTAAATGAAATCGCTGAAATGGCATTTGACCATATGGAGATATTGAAGGGCTGCCTCGAGAGACTACGCGAAAAAGTAATAGATCATCCTGTGGTTTTCAACCTCTTACCGAAAAAATTTTCTCTGCGTGAACTTCAAAGCCTGTATGAAGCAATTCTCAATATCAAGCTTGACCGTCGCAACTTTAGAAAGAAGTTTTTCATGATGGACTGGTTGGTAGATCTGGAAGAACTTGAGGAAGATGTTCCTCACCGCCCAGGCAAATTGTACAAATTCAACCAGGCTAAGTTTGGACGAAAAACCAAAAAGATATCCTAATAACTTTATACTCTTCCATCCAAATTCACATCAAAATATTTTTCTTAAATAGTTAAGATTAGTTTAAAAAATGCTCTAAGTTTGTGTACTTTTTACACATTTTTAATATGTAAAAAGTACACATAGTCAAAAACACTAACGATTTCTTATTATAAACGCAACAATTATTGATTATGTCCTTGAAACGTCTGCTTAAGATTGCCTTGCCTTTGTTCATTATGACATTGCAGCTAGGCGTTTTCGCACAGGTCAGAACTATCACCGGAAAGGTGGCTGACAAGGATGGTAACGGCATCCCCGGTGCAACAGTTACCATTAAGGGTACACAAAGAGGTGTATCCACCAGTGCAGATGGCACATTCGCCATCAGTATTCCAGATAACAGTGCTGTATTAGTAATCTCTTCCATTGGTTTTGCGCGACAGGAAGTTCCGGTTGGTGAACTTGGAGAGATAACAGTGTCCCTTGCAAACGATAACTCCGCTCTCGGCGAAGTGGTAGTTGTGGGTTATGGTACCCAGCGTAAGAAAGATCTTACTGGTGCCGTTACCCTCGTTACAGCAAAAGATTTCCAGAAAGGAAATATAACAACCCCGGAGCAAATGATTGCTGGTAAGGTTGCTGGTGTTCAGATCACCGGAAATGGCGGTGCTCCAGGTGCTGGAAGTACAATCCGCATACGAAGCGGTGCATCTCTTAATGCTACCAATGATCCATTGATCGTAGTGGACGGAGTTCCATTAGATAACTCAGGAATTTCTGGTGCCGCAAATGGTCTTGCCCTGATCAATCCAAATGATATTGAGAGTTTCAACGTATTAAAAGATGCGTCTGCAACTGCAATCTTTGGTTCACGCGCATCCAATGGAGTAATCATCATCACTACCAAAAAGGGAAAGCGTGGTGCACCAACTTTTAATTTCAGCACACAATTATCAGTTGCAAAGATTGCCGATAAGATTGATTTGCTAAGTCCCACGCAGATCCGCGCTATTGTGCAGGAACGTGGAAATGATGACCAGGTTGCCAATCTCGGTAATGCAAATACAGACTGGCAGGACGAGATCTACCGCCAGGCACTTACTACTGATAATAACTTCAGTGCCAGTGGGTCTATAATGGGAATGCCCTATCGTGCATCTCTGGGTTATTTGAACCAACAAGGCGTACTTACAGGCGGTACTCTAAAACGTAATTCTGCTTCTATCAATCTTAGCCCACGCTTCTTTAATGATCACCTTAAAGTTGATCTGAATGTACGTGGCGCAGTCAGTAGAAATGATTTCGCTAATGAAGGCGCAATTGGCGGAGCCATAAACTTTGACCCAACACAACCTGTTAGATCTGGTAAAGCTGAGTTTGGTGGATATTATGAGTGGCTCGATAACGATGACAATCTCATCAACCTTGCAACTCGAAATCCTGTTGGATTACTGAATACTCGTATTGATAAGAGTATCGTGGAAAGGAGCCTGGGTAATATCCAGTTTGATTATAAATTCCATTTCCTTCCCGACTTGCGTGCTAACCTTAATCTGGGTTATGATGTATCACAAGGTGAAGGAACGGTATTTGTTCCCGCTTATGCTGCCCAATCATTCTTCCGTGAAGGTGTTAATAATAACTACCTGCAGAGCAATACAAACAAGTTGATGGACTTTTATCTTAACTACGTTAAGAACATTAAGTCGATTGATAGTCGTATCGACCTTATGGCAGGTTATTCATACCAGGATTTCAAGACAAAGAATTTTGCTTATCCCGACCGAAATGCAGCAAGGGAAATCATACCCAACAGTGAACCGTTGTTCCCTTTTGATATTCCACAATACACCCTCATATCTTTCTTCGGTAGAGCTAACTATGCATTTAAAGGTAAATACCTGGTTACTGCAACTTTGCGTCGCGATGGATCTTCCCGTTTCTCTCCCGATAATCGCTGGGGTATGTTCCCCTCAGTTGCATTTGCCTGGAGGGCAAGTGATGAAGAGTTCCTGAAAAATTCAGATGTTGTTTCTGACCTGAAGTTCAGGGTTGGTTATGGTGTTACCGGACAACAGGATATAGGATCAAGATATCCTTATCTACCAATCTATACACTTAGTACAGATGATGCCCGTTACCAGCTAGGTGATACATACTATAATATGTATCGTCCAAATGCTTACGATCCTAATATCAAATGGGAAGAGACTTCTACTTTTAACGTTGGTGTGGACTTTGGCTTCCTTTCTAACCGCATCAGCGGTAGTGTTGAGTATTTTAAAAAGGAATCAACCGATCTTCTCTCCGAGATTTTCATACCTGCTGGTAGCAACTTCAGCAACAAGCTTACAACAAACGTGGGAAGCCTTGATGTGGAAGGTGTTGAATTTACTTTGAACACCACGCCTGTAAGCTCAAACGATTTTAGTTGGGATATTGGATTCAACGCAACTTACCAGCAGAATGAAATCACCAACCTCAGCCTTTTCAAGAATGATGATGCTGAAGGTAACAGAATAGGAGGAATTGCTGGTGGAACAGGTAATACCGTACAGATCAACTCAGTTGGATATAATAGGGCTGCGTTCTATCTCTATCAGCAGGTGTATGATGCCAATGGCCGCCCGGTTGAAGGTGCCTATGTTGACCAGAATGGAGATGGATCCATCAATCAGAATGACCTAGTTCGCTCACAGGGAATTGATCCGACATGGTTACTGGGATTGAGCTCAAATCTTAATTGGAAAAAATGGAGCGCCGGATTTGTTATGCGTGCCAATATTGACAACTACATGTATAATAATGTGTTTTCCGGAACAGGTGCTTACAGGAATATCCTGAATCCAGGTGGCTTTTTATCCAATGGATCCTCAAATGTGCTTGAAACCAATTTCTATAATAACCAGTACCTCTCAGATTATTACCTCGAGAATGCTTCATTTCTTAGAATGGATAACATCAACCTAGGCTATAATTTCGGAAAAGTATTCAACAGCAAGGTTGGATTAAGACTCAATGCGAACGTTCAGAACGTATTTGTTGTTACTAAATACCAGGGTATTGATCCTGAGATTAACGGTGGTATCGATAATAATTTTTATCCCCGTCCCCGCGTATTTACAGTGGGTGCAAACCTTGATTTTTAATTGTTGAATTCAATCAAACTATTCGGATATGAAAAATAATATGTTGAAAATATTCGGGAGCATGCTCCTGGTTGCAGGAACTCTCGCTTCCTGTACCAAGGATCTTGATCGCACCCCCACCAACGATGTAACATCTGAGGTAGTATACAGCACTTATGCTGGTTATAAGCAGGCCGCAGCAAAAGTGTACGGAGCATTTGCTCTCACCGGAAATGATGGCCCGGCAGGAAACCCTGACATTCTGGGATTAGATGAAGGCACTGCGGATTTCACCCGACTCTTCTGGAAAGCCCAGGAGTTAAGTACCGATGAAGCAGTTGTAGGTTGGAATGATGAAGGAATCCGCGACTTCCATAACATGAACTGGACTGCAAATAACCCCATGCTAACAGGCTTGTATAACCGTATGGTATATCAGATTACTGTAGCCAATGAATTCATGCGTGAATCAACTCCTGAAAAGGTTGCTGCCCGTGGTATAACTGGAGCTGATGCAGAAGAGATCAGTAAATTGCGCGCTGAAGCACGCTTTCTTCGTGCCTTCCAGTATTGGGTGGGAATGGACCTTTTCGCAAGGCCTCCAAAGATCCTGGATACTGACCAGTTTGGTGCCGGTGCGCCTGTACAGTGGGAATCCCGCGTGGCCTTATTTGATTGGATCGAGTCAGAGTTGATCGCTCTGCAGTCTGAGCTCAAAGCGCCAAAAACAAATGAAACAGGAAGGGTTGACCAGGCAGCTGCATGGGCACTTCTCTCACGTATTTACCTGAACGCAGAAATTTACAGAGACGAAACAACAACCGCTTACTATCCTAAAGTGATTGAATTTTCGAAAAAAGTTATTGATGCGGGATACGGGTTGGAAGATAACTACCGTCAGCTTTTCCTTGCCGACAACCATTTGAATGTAAAAGAGAATATTCTGTCTGTTCGCTATGATGGAAACCAAACCAAGAACTATGGCGGTACAACATTTATAGTACATGCATCGATTGGTGATAATATGAGCGCAGCTGCCTTTGGCGTGAATGGAGGGTGGTTTGGTATCCGCACTACCAAGAACCTCGTTGAACTTTTTGAAGATAATTCAGGGGAAACAGATCGCAGGGCACAGTTCTTTGCAAACAACCTCGAGATCAATGATATCAGCAAATTCACAGACGGTTACGCTGTTACTAAATTTAAAAATGTAAAGCGTGATGGCTCAGCTGGTTCAGATGCTACTGGTGATTTTGTTGATACTGATTTTCCACTCTTCCGTGCTGCTGAAATGTACCTAAACTATGCCGAAGCTGCATTGAGGGGAGGTACTCCGGCAGAGCAGGCCCAGGCTTTAATTTATATTAATGATTTACGGGTGCGTGCCTATAATGGTAGCGATGATGGTAAGGTTGCTACAATAACAAGGGATTTTATCCTTGACGAACGGGGCCGTGAGTTGCACTGGGAAGGACTCCGCAGAACTGACCTCATCCGTTTTAATAAATTTACGGATGGCTCATATCTATGGCCATGGAAAGGTGGGGTAAAAGAGGGACGTGCTATGCCAGACCACCTCAGGATTTATCCCATTCCGGTTTCAGATCTTTCTGCAAACCCCAATCTTGAACAAAATACCGGTTACTAATAAAATTGCTGCATATGAAAATAATTATCAATAGAATGCTGATGCTTGTGACGGCGCTTGTTGTCCTTGCATCCTGCGAGAAAGATGAGGTGAAAGCCGTTTATAAGATGGGCAATTCACCCGTATTAACAACTTCAAGCAATGCATTGATCCTTGAACAGGATAACGCTGCTAATGATGCGCTTACAATGAACTGGAGCGCTGCTGATTATGGTTATTCTGCTGCACAAACATTCACCCTGCAGATGGCACCCAATGGCAGCGATTTTACTGGCGACATGGCGGAAGTTAACGTGAGGGCGGCGTCTTCAAAAACATTCACTGTTGGTGAACTGAACCGCGAAATGTTGAAGATCATTCCTTTTGGTCAGGCTTCAGAAGTAGATGTACGTATAAAATCCTTTGTAACAGACTCTATTGCTCCAGCTTATTCCAACACAATAACGCTAACAATAACTCCTTACCAGGATATCATTTTGTATAGCTATCCGCAGGCCCTGAACGTGGCAGGTAATTACCAGGATTGGTCACCTGATAAAGCACCTCAAATCGTATCGCTTTCAAATGATGGCGATTACGAAGGGTATATCAATTTTGATAATGAAACTCCTGAATTCAAAATTGTTAAGGGCGACAATTGGGGAGCAGGGGATTTTGGTGATGCAGGTAGTGGTAAACTAAGCAATGGGGGTAATAACCTTAAACTCACAGAGGGTGCAGGTGTTTATCGCCTTAAAGCCAATACTACAACAATGACCTGGTCAGCAACGAGGATCACAACCTGGGGTGTTATCGGAAGCGCAACAACCAATGGTTGGGATGCATCCACTCCAATGGAATTTGATGAAGCCACCGGATCATGGGTGCTGGTTTCCAACCTTGTTGAGGGTGAATTGAAGTTCCGCGCCAATAATGGCTGGGATATCAATTTTGGTGATAATAAATCTAATCTGGATGGCAAACCTGACTATGGTGGCGATAATATCGCAATCACCTCGGCAGGTAGTTATACCATCAGGCTGAATATTGGTGTAGCTGGTAATTACAGCTACACGATCAAGAAGAATCTCTGATCAGTTGAAAGTAAAAATGCAGCGCCGGGGTGGTTCCCGGCGCTTTTTGATTTCTGACACTTTATGTGATCTGGGGTTGATGCCGAAGTATAAATGATATGATCTCTTCCATAGGGCGGTCTATACGGCTGAGGGCGTCATTGATCTCTTCCCGGCTAACCTGTGCGGCAAAAGACGGCGTTTTCAATTTTTTTGTTACCGATTTTACATCCATTCCCTCATATCTGGTGGGTCGGATTAATGCAGCGGCATGTATAAAGCCAGACAATTCATCAAATACATAAATCATCTTTTCCATATTGCTTGATGGCTCCACACCAAAATGAGATGGGCCATGGCAGGCAATGGCACGAATGATAGTAGCATCGATTTTACGGTTTTCAAGTTCTTCAATAATTACACTGCAATGCTTTTCAGGATATTTCTCCCAATCTGCATCATGAAGAAGTCCGGCCAACCACCATTTATGCGCCTCTTCCTCACTGAGATGTTCCTCCTCCAAAGCCCATGACTTCATTACACCCGCTACCTGTTTCATATGTAATTGCAGCCTTTCATTGGGTACCCAGTCAGCCAAAACACTCATAGCCTCCTTTTCTGAAAGTATATTACCTGCATTAGCCTGATCACCAAATTCTGTCCTTCCAAGGTTTAAATTCGCCATCCTTTTTATTTTATAGTAAAAATTATTATTGAATATCAATCATTTATGAATACTTATCAAAAAATACTCATCAAAATAGTTGGAAATGATCTATCCTCTGGCCTACCTTTGCGCTCCGAATTATTTCATCATAACTGTTGCGGGGTTGGCCGTGGCAGTCTAAATTAAGTTAAATGAGCAAATTGCATTTCACCACCAAGCATGCGAACGAGGCTACCGTGCAACGTAATTGGTACGTTGTTGATGGTACCAATCAAACCGTAGGTCGTATGTGCGCCAGAATCGCGGCCGTTTTGCGTGGTAAGAACAAAGCGTATTTTACTCCACACGTTGATTGTGGAGATTATGTTATCGTGATCAACGCAGACAAGATCCAGTTCACTGGTAACAAGCTTGAGCAGAAAATGTATGATCATTTCACTGGTTATCCCGGTGGATTGAAGGAAGAAGTTGCAAAAGACCTGCTAAAGCGTCGTCCCGAAGTAATTATTGAGCGTGCCGTAAAAGGAATGCTTCCTAAGAATCGCCTGGGTCGTAAGATGTACAAAAAGTTGTTTGTTTATGTAGATGGTAATCATCCACACACTGCACAGCAACCAAAAGAACTGAAATTCTAATTTAATTTATCCCAAATTCCAAATACATGGAAAAGCAAAAAAATGGTTTAGGTCGTCGTAAGGAGGCTGTGACCCGCGTGTTCCTGAGCAAGGGCGATGGCAAGATCACGGTAAACGATAAAGATTATAAAGTTTACTTCCCGCTTGTTTACCTGCAAAACCAGGTAGAAGCTCCACTGAAAGCAATTGAATCACTCGACAAATTCGATATCGTTATCAATGCTACCGGTGGTGGTGTAAAAGGTCAGGCTGAAGCAGCAAAACTCGGAATTGCCCGCGCACTTCTCGAAGTGAACGCTGATTTCCGTCCTGTTCTTAAAGCAGGTGGTTTCCTGACCCGCGATCCTCGTGGCGTTGAACGTAAGAAGCCAGGTAAAAAGAAAGCAAGAAAGAGCTTCCAGTTCAGTAAGAGATAATATTTGTTTGAGGTTTGAGGTTTGGTGTTGGAGTTTAATTCTCTCACTCCGCTTCAAACTTCAAACTTCAAACATCAAATAATTAATAAGACTATAATGGAAACAAATACATCCTTACAGCAGCAACTCCTTGAGGCGGGCGTACATTTCGGTCACCTTAAGAAGAAGTGGAACCCTAAAATGCTGCCTTATATCTTCGCTGAGAAGAAAGGTATCCATATCATTGATCTCAATAAGACCACTGAAAGTCTGCAGGAAGCATCAGCAGCCCTGAAGCAGATCGCAAGAAGCGGTAAAAAGATCATGTTCGTTGGAACCAAGAAGCAAGCGAAAGAAATTGCTACTCAGTGTGCCCAGCGCGTTAACATGCCATATGTTACAGAGCGTTGGTTGGGTGGTATGCTCACCAACTTCAATACTGTTCGTAAGAGCGTAAAGAAAATGCAAAGCATTGAGAAAATGCTGGGTGATGGTACTCTTGATAATATTACCAAAAAAGAACGTCTCACGCTAACACGTGATAAAGAGAAGATGGAGAAAGTGCTTGGTGGTATCGCACAATTAGGCCGTGTTCCAGCTGCACTCTTCATCATTGATATCGGTCACGAGCATATCGCACTGTCTGAAGCAAAGCGTCTCGGAGTAACAACTTTCGGAATGGTAGATACAAACTGCGATCCTAATAAAGTTGATTTCCCTATCCCTGCTAACGATGATGCTACCAAGTCAATTGCTATCATTATCGAGTATATAACTGCAGCTATTGCTGAGGGTCTTGCTGAAAGACAGGAAGCCAAAGATTCTGATGTAGAAGATAGCAGCGATGATACTGAAAAGCGCGCAGCTCGTCTGGAAGCCGAAGCTCAGTCTGAAGCTGGACGTGGTGGTCGTGCCCGTGGTGCTGCAGGTGGCAACGCTCCCAAGCGTCGTGTACCAAACAGCCCTAAGCGCACTGGTGCCCGATAATTAAGGATAGGCTAGATTTCAAAACTCTCAACTTTATATTATGTCTACTGTAACAATAACAGCCGCAGATATCAATAAACTACGCCAGGCAACTGGTGCTGGTATGATGGATTGTCGCAAGGCCCTTACTGAGAACAATGGTGATTTTGAAGCTGCCATCGACTGGCTTCGTAAGAAAGGTGCTAAAGTGGCCGCACTTCGTAGCGATCGTGAAGCAAAAGAAGGTGTGGTACTGGCAAAAACAACTGCCGACAATAAATCAGGTATAGCATTATGCGTTAGTTGCGAAACAGATTTCGTAAGTAAGAATGCAGACTTTGTTGCGTTCGCTCAAAGCATCATGGATGCCGCTATCTCTAATGATGTAAAAAGTGCCGAAGAACTTAATAATATTGCCATCAATGGACAAAAGATCGCTGACCTGGTGAACGATAAACTTGCTTCAATTGGTGAGAAGATCGGTATATCCAAGTTCGAGCGTGTTGATGCTCCTTATGTTGCCTCTTATATCCATGGTGCAAACCGTATGGGTGTATTGGTTGGTCTTAGCAAAGAGGCTGCAGATGCAGGTAAGGATGTGGCAATGCAGATCGCAGCTATGAACCCAGTAGCTGTTGATGCGGATTCTGTTCCAGCTGAAACTGTTGCCCGTGAAAAGGCTATCATTACAGACCAGGTTGCTGCAGATCCTAAAATGGCTGGTAAACCATCTGAAATGATCGAAAAGATCGCTGCCGGTAAGCTTGGTGCATTCTTTAAGGAAAACACTTTACTGGCCCAGGCTTTCGTAAAAGACAACGGTATCAGCGTTGCCGATTACCTTAAGAGTGCAGGTGGAGTTACTGTAACTGAATTTAAGCGCGTCGCGCTCGGATAATATTTTGCTCCGTCAATCATTTTCTGCAAAAGACCGTCAATATAGACGGTCTTTTTGTTTGCCCTATCTTTATGTAAACCTTGTACCATGAAATACCAATTGATCATAATGGCAATCCTCTTCTCTTTTGCCAGTTTTGGACAGCCCAATCAAAAACCGGAAGATGAAATCAGGGAACAGATAGCTGCAGCAGTCACATCTCTTAAGGTAAGTCCCGAGGAAATAGCCTCTATCACAAACCGTACTATTACTGAAGGCAAAGATTCAATCAACATACGCATCTATTCGCCTGCATCCACCGGAAATTTTCCAATAGTTTATTATGTTCACGGCGGAGTGTGGGTGGCAGGTGATCTCAATACACATGATAATATTTGCCGGGCAATTAGCAAACACTTGCAGGCAGTGGTTGTTGCAGTAGATTACAGGCGCCCCCCCGAGCATAAATTCCCAATTGCATTCACCGACAGTTATACCATCTTCAAATGGGTAGCTGCTCATGCTAAAGAGTTAAATGGTAATGGGACAATTTTCGTAGCGGGTGATAGTGCCGGCGGACAACTTGTGGCTTCTTTATGCCAAGCGAACCAATCAGAGTCAAAAAAAATTCCTATTGCCGCCCAGATACTTATCAATCCCGCAACAGACCTCCGCAATAGTTCAACCTCCTATAAACTTTATGGTGATATTATCGACTGGTATCTGAATGAGGGAGATAATAAAAATGATTTCAGGATATCTCCTTTGGTGGGCGATAATATTTCAGGATTACCTCCTGCCATTATAATTGTTGGAGAACATGATGAGCTTCGTAGCGAAGGCGAGGCCTATCACCAAAGACTTCAGTCGAGAAATATAAAATCATTCCTTTTCGTACATCCGAGTGCCGGTCACCTGGCAGCATACTGGTGTGCCGCACATGAGGTGGCGATGCCCGCACTTGCATTTATTATCGATACAGTGAGGGAAAATTTTGTAAAAAAATAGTCTGGGCTGATCATTATTCGTCCGCAGATTTGTTTACCTCTGCCCAACTGATGTTCCCTATCCTCTGCATAAGTAACCAGCCGACAAGTATACTTAGTACTGAAAGTAATAATACAACAGCCGTAAATTTGTAGACGAAGTAATGTGAAACTGCCGCTATACCAACAAGTACCAGCATCACCAGGCCGCGCAGAAAATTGCCTGAACGATCATTCATTTCAGTTGGACGCGAAGCGGGAAATGCTTTCTTTCCCAACAATAAAATGATACTGCAAATTACCAGCTGGTTTGACAGTCCAAGTATCAGGTTTGGAATGATACCCCATCCTTTCCAAGCAATACCCCCAACAACCAGTATAATAGCAAGAGGAAGATAAAATTTACAAAGCATACTCTTAAAACTTCCTCTTATGATAATGCCAGGGCGCTTAATCGGATTACTATAGAATATCCATGATGATTTAAATTCATCTGCCAGATGGATGTTCTGGATCGCGTTGATTATTATAAATGAAGTGATATACATAAATACAAGAAAGCCATATGCCGAATTAGAAAAGTTGGGGGACTCTTCGTCAGTATTGGATCCGCCGCCACGCACAAGAATCAGGATAATCCACACAATTACATACCCAACAGTAGGATAAACACGCATTCGGAATCCGCGGTTTCTTCCGGTCCACCACCAGGAGAATAAAAATCCGGCACGCTCAGTTGCATTTCCTGTTACCAGTTTGGCAAGGACGTCGCCAATACCCTGACCACGTTTTTTGAGGTCAATTATACCTTTAGTTTTAGAAAGATCAATGCTTTCTGAACCACTTCCCTGGATCATTATCAACCGTGCATTGAATGCTGGTGCAAGAAATTTCACCACCACCCAAATACTGCCTAAACTAACAGCAATACTGGTGACCAGCCAAATTATACCCATACTTTCAAGTTGCCCGTTCATCCAGCTCCATGCAGCCGCAAACCAATAGGGAGGAAAGAATTTTGCAAAGGGATATTCGTCTATACTGAACTGTTGGAAATCTGGCCGGTCAGTGGCTTTTAAGAAGAATTGGTAACCACCATAAATGAATATTACAAATCCGATCTGAAACCAGGCAATGAAAGACTTAAATTTTTCCGGCGACATGATCTTCAATACCAGCAGGTAAGCAGCATTTATAAGAAAGATTGCAAATAAGGCCGCAAGTGAAGTCAGGAACAGAAAACTTAACCCTGCCCAGATTCCTTTGTTCCAGAGCACAAAAATCAGAACAGGAAGGGTTAGTGGAATAATGACCCTGCTCAGATGTACAGCAATATGCATCAGCTTGGCCATTAAAATTGTCCTGTCATTTACGGGCCTTGGTAATAATATAATATTGTCACGAACATCAATCAGTACCGAGGTGAAATCTGTAATGAGTATAGAAGCGAGTAGAAAGAGAAAAGCCAGGTAGAATATGCTGAAATGGGTAATATCATCCACTCCAATCGCAAAAGAGATAAGGTTTAATACGCCTCCAACAAAAGCCATGATCATTGTGCCAATAGTTGCATTGCTTATGCCCTCTTTTTTTGGCCTGCCCCTTGTTTGCTGAAAGGTATTGGGATGCCTGTCATCCATCATTAGTTTGTACCGCAGAATAAGTTTTAATTGAGAAACATTCACGCCCGTTTTCTCAAATAATGGGAGTGGCAACAATACCATCTTATATAGCAGCAGGCTGATCTTATTCATCATCACGATTTTTTTGGAAGGCAGATACAAGGCTGCTTGCCACCCCTTGCAATGATTCCCCTGCTGTTAACTGTGCAAAAATATTCTCGAGGCTCCCCTTTCCAAGTGATTCTTGCAGCGTTTCGAAACTGCCATCCGCAACAATTGTCCCCTGGTTGATCAGGATTATCCGGTCACATACTTTTTCCACCACATCCATCATGTGGCTGCAGTAAAATATCGTCTTTCCCTGGGCCGCCAGTTGGCTGATAAGTTCCTTAACGATGATAACACTATTTGCATCAAGTCCGCTTAGTGGTTCATCTAAAATCAGTATATCCGGATCATGCAGCAGGCCTGAAATAAGCAATACCTTCTGTCGCATGCCTTTGCTGAAAGTATCCATTCTTTGGTGCATATTTTGTTCCAGCCCAAAGGCTGTAAGCATTTTGACGATACGATCTGATGCTGTGGCAGGGTCAAGTTCATGCAAACCTGCAATAAGCTCCAAAAATTCAACCGGTGTAAGTACTTCGTAGAGATCAGCAAGTTCAGGCACATATCCAACGATTCGCTTAACGGAAAGCGGATCCTGTCTAAGATCAATTCCTTTCACGATTACATTTCCCTCAAAGCCGGAGAGCAGACCACAAAGTATTTTAACAGTTGTGCTTTTACCTGCACCATTGGGACCAATATATCCGATTACCTGTCCCGGGTAAATTTTAAGGTCAATGTCCTTTAGCACCTGTTTGTTGCCGTAGGATTTATGCAGGTGTTCCATTAGGATGATAGGTTCCATATTTTGGAAAGATAAAAAATCCTTTCTTTGCAGCACACCACAAGAAAAGAACAGCACATGGAACCCAGGTACAAAAGAATTTTGTTGAAATTGTCGGGTGAAGCCCTCATGGGCGACGGCGGCAATGGTCAGTACGAACCAATGAATCATAGCATCATCGCACAGTATGCGCGGGAAATCAAGGCTGTTGTAAGGGAAGGAGTGGAGGTTGCTGTAGTAATTGGTGGTGGTAATATCTACCGCGGAATGAATGAGGCAGATACTGGCATCGAAAGGGCACATGGCGATTATATGGGTATGCTGGCTACCGTTATCAATGGGATGGCAGTGCAGGCCTCTCTTGAAAAAGAAGGCGTCTTTACAAGGCTGCAAAGCGCCATAAAGATGGAGCAGATAGCAGAACCCTATATCCGTCGCCGCGCCATCAGGCACCTGGAGAAACACCGGGTGGTGATCTTTGCTGCCGGTACAGGAAATCCATATTTCACTACCGATACTGCAGGATCGCTTCGTGCCATTGAAATTAAAGCGGATGTAATTCTGAAAGGTACCAGGGTTGACGGCATTTATACTGCTGATCCCGAGAAAGATCCAACCGCAACAAAGTTTGAGACAATCACATTCCGGGATTGTATCAATAAGAATCTTAAGGTGATGGATATGACCGCATTCACCCTATGTATGGAGAACAACCTTCCCATTATTGTTTTCGATATGAATAAGCCCGGTAACCTGATGAAAGTTGTAATGGGCGAAAAGGTTGGAACACTGGTAAAAGGCTAGACAGCTGACCGACCGGAATTTGCGTAGTTTTACTCAAAAGCCGCTGCGGGCTTGTATAATTCGGTTATACTTTTTACATTCGATACGAAAAATCCACCTTGAAGGGTGGTTTTTTATTCCCCATCTCATCATCCCTTGAAAGCCGCGAAGGATTTTTCCTAAACTCCGACCGTTATGATGACTTTATTAAACATTTTTCTAATCAGGATATCTGTGGGGATAGCCGAAATAATTATTTTCCAGTTAGGGGCCATTGCACTGGGATTTGCCATACATTTTTTTCTCACCTCCCGCAGCAGTACAAAACAACATACTCAGCATAATGCAGAGAAAGCAGCGCAACAGGAAGCTGATGGCTGGAAGCTGAAGTATTTTAATGATACAGAGGAAATGGAGAAACGACTCCTTAAGCTTCAGCATGAATTAAAACAGGCTCGTGAAAATGAAGAGTTTCTTTCCATGGAAATAGATTCTATCCGGCAGGAAAGGGAAGAACTCCTGGAAAGCCAGGCCGAACTAGCAGCCATGCCACCACCACCACCCCCGGCTCCCAGTACAGCAAAAGAATATCTCGATCAGTTGCAAGGCACCCAGGAAACATTGTTCCAGCAAAATGAGCATGTTAAGAATATGCTCTCCCAGATCGAACAGCTTAAATCAATGGAACAAAAGCACCTCGACCTGCTACGTACAAACGAAAACCTCAACAGGCAACTGGGTGAGATGAGGGTTCAACTACTTGAAAAGGAAAATGAAGTGAGGGCTCTCCGCCAACAAAACAGACTTGGTGAAGAGATGCAACAACGCCTTGAAAAAGTATATTCCGATTATAACGGACTTCTGGAGAAAATGCAAAAACTGGAAGCACATGTTAATGCCACCCAGAAAGAAGGCACTAACTATGCAGAGCTACAGGACGCTTATTTTAAGGTCACCAAAGAATCTGATGAATTAAAGATGAAGTATCTCGCATTGCTCGAAGAATATCAACGTAATTCCAGGACCCTTGCTGAAACAGAAGATAAATTGCGGGAATCGAATTTTCAACGGACCCAGCTTCAGAAGAAGGCAACCTATCTCGAGGAGTTGAACCAGGATCTTCAGCAGGTTGCAGAGCACCATAATAAACTTCACAGCCAGATGCGTCGTATTAGCGAGATCGAGCAACTATTGGCAAAAGCAACCCAGATAACGCCTTCCTCCGACAAAGAAGAGTCTGGCCTTTAATGTGAATTAGCTTCTTTCCTGCGTACAATCAGTTTTTAACTGAAAAGCTGGTATTAACTTTGCCCGCAAAGCTGATTTATGTCACATCATTCCATTTCAGATATAAGGAAAGAGTATAGTCAACATTCACTCGATGAAGCCGATGTTGCGGCGCACCCCATCCGCCAGTTTGACCTATGGTGGAACGAATGCATCAACAGCAAAATAGATGAAGTAAATGCAATGACACTCGCAACAGCTTCGTCTGATGGGTTGCCATCTGCCAGGATTGTATTACTGAAAGGATACGATGACAATGGCTTTGTTTTTTTTACCAATTACAATAGTTTCAAAGGGCAACAACTGGAAGAGAACCCAAGGGCCTGTCTTGTGTTTTTCTGGAAAGAGCTGGAAAGACAGGTTCGAATTACCGGACTCATTGAAAAAGTGAGCTCAGAAGAAAGTGATACTTATTTCCATAGCAGACCGCTCAGTAGCAGGATAGGAGCCTGGGCTTCACCTCAAAGCCAGGTAATTGAAAGTCGTTCAATTTTAAAAGATAAGGAAACCGAATTGGCGGAATCATTCGATGGAAAAGAGATACCCCGGCCGCTGCATTGGGGTGGTTATCGCGTAAAACCTGTTTCGGTGGAGTTTTGGCAAGGCAGGGCTAGCCGGCTTCATGACAGAATACAGTATACACTGGAGGAAAACGGTAAATGGAAGATAGAGCGATTGGCGCCGTAAAGAGGAGACCATCTCTCCATCTCTCCATCACTCCATTACGCTTCTTTTTTCTTTTCAGCAGCTTTCTTGGCCTGTGCTGGTCTTGCTGGCCTGCTTTTACCGAAAGAACCTTTGAAGATCTTTCCTTTTTTGGTTTTCTTGTCGCCTCTTCCCATGATTGTAAAATTTTAAAGTGCAAAAGTAAATAAAAAAAGGGAAGGAAGCCCTGCTTCCTTCCCCGCAATTCAGTTCTGCATCCCTAGAGATGCGCCTCACTACATTTTAGAAGAAAGTTCTTTACCAGCCTTGAAGCGGGCAACTTTCTTTGCCTTGATTTTGATTACTGCACCAGTCTGTGGGTTACGGCCATTACGGGCAGCTCTTTTAGATACAGAGAAAGTACCAAAACCAACCAGGGTCACTTTACCACCACCTTTAAGGGTTTTTGTTACAGCCTCGATGAAAGAATCCAGAGCAGTGTTTGCCTGGGTCTTGGTAATTTCGGCATCGTCGGCAATTTTCGCGATTAATTCAGCTTTGTTCATAGTGTGAAATTTTAGAATTTTAAGCAAAACAAATATAGACGGTTTTTGATTCCAACAAAATTTTTTTGAGTTTTTTAATGCACAGTTTTGATTTGCTGTAACCCGCACCAATTCTGCATTATAGCCGAAAAAATTAATATTTCAAGTAGCTTATTTCTGAATCAAATCAGCTGAAACCATTGCTAGCACTGTGTTTCACGAAATACAAGCTGAAATGCCCGCCAGTACTGCCTTTCATGAGAATGTAACCTTTTTATGGCATATTGTAGGATCATAGTTTTTATTATCCACAATTAGTGCACAAACCGTCTGACGCCTGTCACGACAGATGTCAGGAAGGTGTTCGAACAGGTTGCTGACATCTGTTCGAACATATGTCGTGACAGGCGTCAGACGAGAACCATTACTGATCGAAAGGCTATGAACCTGTCTCCCCACTTCTGAAAGCTTTTATTACGCAGTGTTTCGGCATGTGTGGTTATATAACGGTTGTAATCTTCTTTTGATTCAGCTGAATACTGCGCAGCATACGTTGGTCCCGCAGTTTCATCAACTTCCACAAGCCGCAATAACCGACTCTCTGTAAAACAGCCAGTGGCCACCACTTCCGGCATATGCTCCTCTTTCATCCATAAAAGCCAATCCTCGGCAATCGACCAATCTACCTGTAAGGTTACATTGTATATGTACATCACTAGTATTTGAGTTTTAGATAAACCGGACAATGATCACTATGCTTAACATCCGGGTAGATCTCTGCATCCAGTAATTGTGGCGCTAATTCTTTCGTTACATTTATATAATCGATCCTCCATCCCTTATTATTTAACCTAACACTCGGGAATCGTTGGCTCCACCAACTGTATCGGTGCGGCTCGGGATGAAAAACCCGGAAGGTATCAACAAAGCCATTATCAAAAAATTTATCCATCCACTGCCGTTCTTCAGGCAGGAAACCGGTAGATTTTTTATTACCCTTCGGATCATGGATATCAATCTCTTTATGCGCAATATTATAATCAGCGCATATAATTAGCTTTTTTCGCTTCTTCTTTAACAGCGTGGTATAACCGAAAAATTCCTCAAGCCATTGGTACTTATATCCCTGCCTTTCCTCCCCCGAAGTGCCGGAAGGGAAATATGCATTTAACAAGGTTATATCTCCAAAATCTGCCCTGATGACCCGCCCCTCCGAATCACTCTGCATATACCCATTTCCCATTTCAACATTATCTGGCTTTATCTTAGTAAAGATTGCCACTCCGCTATAGCCCTTTTTTTCTGCCGAGTACCAGAAATCCTCATAACCCAGATCATTGAATGCCTTGTAATTCACATTGTCCTTATGTGCTTTCGTTTCCTGTACACATATGATATCAGCAGGATCTGTTTTCAACCAATCCACCAGGCCCTTATTCATAGCGGCCCTGATGCCATTAACATTGTATGATATAATGCGCATAACCCGTTTCATTTATTTATATTGGTCACTGTTTAATCAAAAGTATTAAAATGGCGGCTGATCCACAGGTAATACCTCCTAAAGAACCTTTTTATCTTGATGGCCCTAAGGACCGTAGCTTTGAACTCCATTTCGCCTGGCGCGTGTTCCGGCAATTCCTGAAAGGATTCCGGGAATTACATTTTATTGGTCCTGGTATCACTGTCTTTGGTTCGGCCAGGTTTGCAGAAGACCATCCCTATTATAAACTGGCACATGAAATGGGAAAGCATATAGCCCAGGCAGGCTTCACAACCATAACGGGAGGTGGCCCGGGTATCATGGAAGCGGCTAACCGCGGGGCCTTCGAAAATGGTGGATACTCTGTTGGTTGTAATATTCAACTTCCCTTTGAACAGAAGCCTAACCCATATGCACATAAGTCCGTTACCTTTGAACACTTTTTTGTTCGGAAAGTATTGCTGGTAAAATATTCATATGCATTTATCATCATGCCGGGTGGAGTAGGAACAATGGATGAATTTTTTGAAACATTGACCCTCGTGCAAACGAAATCTATCATACAGTTCCCCATTGTACTTGTTGGTAAGGCATATTACCAGCCCATGCTCGATTACATGAAATTTATGGTTGAACAAAAAACGATTGGCGAACACGATATGGACCTGGTATGTATTACAGACAGTCCGGAAGAAGCCATGGAACATATTTCAAAATATATAAAAGCGAATTATATTTCCAAGCCCCGTAAGTTGCTCTGGTGGTTATTTGAAAAGAAATAAGATGGAAGCATTAGAAGAAGCAAATCTGAAATCATGCTCTTATTGCGGAAGCGAAATAGGGGAGAATGAATATATCTGTCCCAATTGCGGCAGGGCAACTGTTCCGGAGGAAGAATATGAAGGCGCCCATGAAACCTTCCGCCTTTTGGTTGTAGTGTTTTTTTCAATTAACCTCATCGCCTGCCTCCTGTTCAATTTCTGGCCACCAGCAGCACAGGGACTGACCGGTTTGGTAGTTGTTGATCTTTTCCTGTTTTTATGTGCTATCCTGTTTTCCTATATCATGCGCCGTGATATATTGCCACTTCTTCATTGGAATAACTTCCAATGGTGGAAAGTGATTGTATTGATGATTTTCGCCATCACCAGTGCGATCCTTGTTAACTATGGTGTTAAATGGATCAACCGTTTCATTTTTGAGCGTGAACTTTTTTATTACTCATCATTCAAGCACCTTGCTAATCCAAAAACGGCAATGATTTTATTAATAGCAGTCATTCCTGCTATTTCGGAAGAGCTTGCCTACCGCGGTGTGATTCAGGCGGGTCTCCTAAAGTTCATGCATGGCCGGCACGCAGTGGTGCTAACAGCATTACTCTTTGCCATCATCCACATGAGCCTGATCTCTTTTTTCTGGTTATTGCCTTTTGCCCTTTTCCTGGGATGGCTGCGCCAGCGCGAGCATACTCTGTGGTATGGAATTTTAGTACACTTCTGTTTCAACGCCACAACCTGCTTACTCGAACTTTATTCTCTCGACCTCCTCTAATAATATCAGGCCTCTTCTTCAAGTATCGGTCTTAACCACCGTGTAATTTCTTCCAGTGGCATATCCTTCTTTTGTGCATAAGCCTCCACCTGGTCGGGCTTTATCTTACCAACACCAAAATACTGGCTCCTGGGATGCGCAAAATACCATCCACATACAGATGCAGCAGGATACATCGCCAATGATTCCGTCAGGTGTATTCCCGTTACTGCCTCGCCTCCCAATAATTCAAACAACTTGTATTTTTCAGTGTGATCCGGACAAGCGGGATAGCCCGGTGCTGGTCTTATGCCGGTGTAAATTTCTTTGATTAACTCTTCCGTACCCAACTTTTCTTCCGGAGCATATCCCCAGAATTCCTTTCTCACTCTCTCATGCAGGTATTCAGCCGATGCTTCTGCAAAACGATCTGCAAGCGCCTGTAACATGATCTTGTTATAATCATCATGCTTTGATTCAAATGCCTTGATATGTTCTTCAATACCTTCAACAGTAACCGAAAAAGCACCGATATAATCTGTTTTCCCTTCCTGCGCCGGCATAATAAAATCCGCCAGTGAAAAGTTAGGCTGACCCGCAGTTTTCTTGATTTGCTGGCGCAGTGATTCCAGTCTTATTTGCCTGCTTCCCGCATCCACAATAATAGTATCACCACCATCAGTATTGGCCGGCCAGAATCCTACAACTCCTTTCGCAGTCAGCCACTTCTCCTTTATCAATTGGTCCAGTAGCGCATTAGCATCATTGAACAATTTAGTCGCTTCCTTACCTATCACTTCATCTTCCAGTAATTGTGGGAAACGTCCACCCAATTCCCAGGCAATGAAGAATGGTCCCCAATCAATATAACTGCGCAGTACAGAGAGGTCTATATCCTCCAGCACTTTTGTGCCGGTGAAACCTGGCTTAACCGGTGTATAAGAGCTCCAGTCTATCGCAACTTTATTCTTCTGTGCCTGCTCATAGGTCAGGTATTGTTTGATGGTTCGTTTCTTATTGAAATCATCGCGAAGCTTCTCATATTCCACCGCAGTATCTGAAAGAAATTTTTCCTTCTGATCTTTATTTAGCAATGATCCAGCAACAGTCACACTCCTTGAAGCATCTAGCACATATACCACACCGTTATCATATTGCTGCGCAATCTTCACTGCAGTATGTTGCCGGCTGGTAGTAGCACCTCCAATGAGCAAAGGCTGCGTCATTCCCCTGCGCTTCATCTCATGCGCTACATGTACCATCTCATCAAGGGATGGCGTTATCAATCCACTCAATCCAACTATGTCAACATTCTCCTTAATAGCTGTGTCAAGAATTTTATCAGCAGGAACCATTACACCCAGGTCAATGATATCATATCCATTGCAGCCCAGTACCACCCCCACAATATTCTTACCGATATCATGTACATCTCCTTTCACCGTTGCAAGCAACACTTTCGCAACACTTCCCTGGAGTGCATCCGGATTATTTCTTTTCTCCTCTTCAATAAATGGTGTAAGCCAGGCAACACTTTTTTTCATTACCCTCGCACTCTTAACCACCTGCGGAAGAAACATTTTACCAGCACCGAACAGATCACCTACCACATTCATGCCATCCATAAGCGGACCCTCAATCACATCAAGAGGCCGTGGATATTTCACCCTCGCTTCTTCTGTATCAATCTCTATATAATCCGTTATTCCGTTTATAAGTGAATGTGTGAGCCTCGCTTCCACCGAATCATTTCTCCAGGCTTCGTCGCGTATGATCTCCTTTCCTTTTGCCTTCACAGTTTCGGCAAACTGTATCAACCGCTCCGTTGCTTCATTGTTGTCATTATTCCTGTTGAAGATCACATCCTCACACAATTGTTTCAATCCCGGTTCTATTTCATCATATACAACCAACTGTCCGGCATTAACGATACCCATATCCATTCCTGCTTTAATGGCATGGAACAGGAATACACTGTGCATCGCCTCGCGTACATGATCGTTACCACGGAAAGAAAATGACAGGTTACTCACTCCACCACTGATCTTTGCAAGCGGCATCCGTTGCTTGATGATTCGCGTGGCCTCAATGAAATCAACGGCATAATTGTTATGCTCCTCAAGGCCTGTAGCAATGGCAAAAATATTTGGATCGAAGATGATGTCCTGCGGATCAAATCCCACCTGTTCTGTAAGTATCTTATATGCACGGGTGCAAATATCAACCCTGCGTTCAAGCGTATCAGCCTGACCTTTTTCATCAAAGGCCATCACCACAACAGCAGCTCCGAAAAGCTTACAGATATTGGCTTCGCGAATAAATTTCTCTTCACCTTCCTTCATGGAGATAGAGTTCACAATGCATTTCCCCTGCACACATTTTAAGCCTGCCTCAATGATCTCAAACTTTGAAGAGTCGATCATGATAGGGATCTTCGCAATATCAGGTTCGCTCTGCAGGAGGTTTAGGTATGTTGTCATCGCCACCACCCCATCAAGCATGGCGTCATCCATGTTTACATCCAGGATCTGTGCACCATTCTCTACTTGCTGGCGTGCAACCGATAATGCCTCTTCATATTTATTGTCGCGAACAAGTCGAGCAAATTTCTTGGATCCTGTAACATTGGTACGCTCACCAATATTTACAAAATTTGTTTCCGGCCTAACAATCAGGGGCTCAAGCCCCGCCAATCTTAAATATGGTTGTATAGTGGTCATGCTGTAATAGCTGTTTCAACAACAGGTAGTTGTCTGGGTGGAAATTTTTTTACATGTTCTGCAATATGCCTGATATGATCGGGTGTTGTTCCGCAACATCCACCAACAATATTTACAAAACCTTCTTTTGCCCACTCTTCAATGAAGTGTGCAGTTTCCTCGGGTTGCTCATCATATTCTCCCATCGTATTAGGGAGTCCGGCATTGGGATAAGCCGATGTATAACAGGCTGCTTTCTGACTTAGTTCCTCTATATGACTTCTCATATCAGCCGCACCCAGCGCACAATTCAGCCCGATGCTCAATGGCCGGGCATGCATAACCGAAATATAAAAGGCTTCCAAAGTTTGTCCGCTCAATGTTCTTCCGGAAGCATCTGTGATAGTGCCACTGATCATGATAGGTAGCTCCTTCTTTTTCGTATCCTGGAAATATTTTTTGATAGCATATATAGCGGCCTTTGCATTGAGTGTATCAAAGATCGTTTCTACCAACAGCAGGTCTGATCCGCCTTCCACCAATCCCTTTACCTGTTCGTAATACGCTGACACTGCCTCATCCCAGCTCAATCCACGGAAGCCAGGATTGTTAACATCTGGCGACAGGCTCAATGTTTTATTCATTGGCCCCAGTGAGCCGGCAACATATCGGGGCTTTGAAGGGTCTTTTGCATTATAATCGTCTACCGCTCTGCGTGCAATGCGGGCAGCTTCATAATTTATTTCATAGGCCAGCGATTCCATCTGGTAATCAGCGAGACTCACCCTCTGCGAGTTAAATGTATTGGTCTCAATGATATCAGCACCGGCTTCAAGATATTCGCGGTGTATGCCTTCAATGATTTCCGGCTGTGTTAAACAAAGCAGATCATTATTGCCTTTCAGGTCAGAGGGCCAGTCGGCAAATCGTTTGCCGCGGTAGTCAGCTTCTGTTAACTTATGTCGCTGAATCATGGTACCCATGGCGCCATCAATAATGAGGATGCGGCGGTTCAATTCAGATCGTATATCGGTCATATTTAAATTCTGTTTGGTTTGAGTGCTACAGGCAATAGCGAGTAGTCAATAGATATTAGCATGGAATGCTCTTTTGACTATTGCCAATTGCCTAAACAAAAAAACCGTAGTTCAACAATACGAACTCAATAAACGCGGGGGAAACAAAACGGAACGTTTCGGGAGCATTTATTAGTTCTGTTAACCCACCAATTAAGGCGGCGACAGGTCGAACAATAAATAAATCCACCTGTGCGGTTGCAAAGATAAGGAAAATGGGAAAGGCGAAATGCTAAACTCTTAACTGCTCCACCGGCATCCTATGCTGAAGGCTCCTTGCCAATGTCATCTCATCCGCATATTCCAGCTCGCCACCAAAGGAAATTCCACGCGCTATGGTGGTAAAACGGATGGGGGAGGGCAATAGCTTTTTCTGTATATAATAGATAGTGGTATCTCCCTGAATATTGGGGTTAAGGGCAAAAATGATCTCGTTGATATCTCCCGAACGTGCCCGCTCCAGCAGGGGTTCAATATTCAACTGGTCGGGACCAACCCCGTCCAGCGGCGATATCACACCACCCAGCACATGGTAGGTTCCACTGAATTGCTGGGTGCTCTCAATGGCTATCACGTCGCGTATGGATTCCACTACACAAATGAGGTCCTGCTTGCGCATCGGGTTTGAACAGGTACTACAGAGAAGGGTATCCGAAATATTGAAGCAACGCTGGCAGAAATGGATCTCTTCCCGCATCCGTACAATGGCTTCCCCAAAAGCCCTGACTTTATCGGTATCCTGTTTTAGCAGGTGCAGGGCCAGTCGTAATGCAGTCTTCTTCCCGATACCCGGTAATTTACTGAATTCACTGACAGCATGTTCCAATAAGGCAGAGGGGAGTTGCATCCTGCAAAGATATAAAGTATTGAGCCTTTAGAGGGAGATGTCGATCTCATTGTCCCAGTTGCCTTTGATATTCACTTTTTTCCCGATAGCCTGAACACGCTCGGGTTGACGACGCTCGCTATAGAAAATACCATGGTCCCAAACGCCATTTCCGTTAGTATCATATAGTACTCTCAATTCAAATTCGGCGGGTCTGAATCTTGGGATCACCAAATCCCTTCCCCTGATCCGGTAACTAAACAAAACATTATTATTCTGTACCAGCTGTAGTACAGGATTCCGTGCAGTATCTAAATTCGCGATCCTGAATTTTATACTGCCATAATCAGTTTCCTTCATGGTCCGGAACCGTAAAGTGTCATTGCGCAGTGTACTCTTACCTAAACTGTCTTCCGCCATCCCCTTTTCCGAGATCAGCACAAACTCCTGCTCCAGCGGCCAGTTATAAGTAAGGGTGAAGATCCTGTTGGTTGTATCCCTCTCAAGGGTATATCCTTCAATTGGTTTGAACTGCGCATCGGCAAATATCAGCTTGGAACTGTCAAATGATTTGAGGGGATCAGTAAAAGTTATGGTAAGGGGCTTCAGCACATCCTGCTGTCCGTTTTCAAGGCTGGTTCCAAATCGAAGTCGCTTGTCTTGTTCCGCTTCCTTCTCTTCCTTGCGACTGGTGGGCGCCTTTGGAGCAGCTTTCACTGGCTTCGGTGGCTCGGGCTCAGAATATGCTAATAGCTCAACAGGCGCAGTTTCCCCGCTGATAACCAATGGACTATCAGCAAAAGCAAAGAGCTGGCCGGGCGACATATATCTTCTGCTACCCCCATCATCTTTCAATGCATAAAGGGCATAGGTTCCAGGCGCAAGGTTACGAAACAGAAAACGCCCAGAGCTGTCTACCGTTGTATAATATCGCGGACGCTCATTGGTTACAGCAGAGTCCTCTAAATTATTGTGCAGCATCACGATCATGGTACTATCCGTCTTACCTGTTTCGGCAAGGGTAACTACTCCCCCTAATTCCAGCGAATCCAGGTATGGCCCGGTAGAGAACGCATACCGAAAACCAGTGAGGGGATTGCTTTCATTGATATCCTGAATGCTCTTTCCAAAATCCAGTACATAAGTAGTGTTGGGGTCGAGGGTGTCTTTTATGCGGATGGTGATAGTCCGAAGACGTGAAGTCACAACAGGAAATACTTTAGGGGTGGGACTCACAACAAGATTTTTCTGGAGTTCACCAAGCTGTACATATTCATTGAAGACCAGCTCGATCCGGTCGCCCTTGAAATTAAGGGTTGAATCCGCAGGCTTTATAGATATGGGAATGGGGGGGATAGTATCACGTGGGCCACCGGTTGGCGGAATAACATTGGCGCAACTCTCAAACAATACCAGTAAGGTGATAAAAACAATTACCAAAAAAGTTGCGTATGAAAAAACAGGGCGGAATGGCCTCATTGATGGCTTCTTTTAAAGATGCAAACTTAGCCGCTTTCCTTCGCTTCTCCCTGAACCTTTTTCATAAGAAATGGTTGTTATTACTCAAATATTTTCGATGGCAGTCCATTCTCTCCGTACAGAACAACGTTTACCCGTGGATTTAAAGCAGGCATGGGATTTCTTTTCCAGTCCCGCCAACCTTTCCGTCATCACCCCCTCTAAGATGGATTTCAGGATCATTTCAAAACATCATGGGGATAAGATGTACCCGGGACAGCTCATCGAATATACCGTGAAGCCGGTTCTTGGGGTACCGCTCTACTGGATGACAGAAATCACGCATGTTGAACCCCAGCGCTTTTTCGTGGATGAGCAGCGCTATGGACCTTACAGCCTCTGGCATCACCAGCATCATTTCCGTGAAATTGACGGCGGCGTTGAGATGACCGACATCGTGCATTATAAAATACCGTTGGGATGGCTTGGAGATATTGCCAATACCATTTTCGTCAAAAAACAATTAGCGGAAATCTTCGACTATCGTTTCAGGAAAGTTGAAGAACTATTCGGAACCCTACACTAACAGTCTCTTTCCATCCCTCCATCTCTCCATCCCTCTATCCCGGTATTCTCGCTATATACTTCTCAATCTGCTGGATCTGCTCAACGATCTGAGGGGTCTTTGGCTTCAGTGCCTTGGCTTTGCGGAAGAAATCTTTTGCTGAGCGAAACTCGCGTCGGGTCATCATGATTGAACACATCTGGAGGTAGGCGGCAGCTTCATTTTCTTTATCAGGAAGGCCTTTGCGCAGGGCAGAGCGGATATAGTTCTCCGCACCCTTGATATCACTTCTCTGCATCGCGATCATCCCCATTTGCAACAGGCTGGCACCTTCAGCTTCTTTCATGGGCATACCGAGATCAAGGCCCTTTTTCATCATCTTCTCCGCACCATCAAAGTCCTGCTTCATCATAGCGATATTGCCCTTCAACGTGTAGTAAACAGAACGGATAGGCTTATAAAGTAGCTGCGGATATTTAATGGACGATAAAACCTTTTCAGCACCTTCCATATCACCCGATTCCATATACTCCTGGATAAGGCGCATGGGGCCAAAAAAGAAATGGCCAAAAATCAGCACCACCCCAATCAGGTAAGGGAGGAATGCAGGCCAGAAACCCGCATAAATATTTGTGATTATAGCAATGATTAGAAATAAGGCCGCCAGTTGGAGCCTGTATTTGATAACAATAGTGTAAAACTTCATAGTTGTGAAATGGACCGCAAAGATAGGGAACTGGGGGTGGTTTAAAAATCATCATTGGCTTCAATCCAATAGCCGTCGGGATCCTGGAACCAAATCTGCCTGATTCCATCAACCCTGATGTTCACCTTGCCCTTTGTGCCAGCCCAATCTTCAAAAGAGATATTATGCTTTTTCAGGGTGGCTATGAGCGCATCCAGGTCACCTGAACTAAAACATAAATGGGTATTCTTATTAGGAACCGGATCATTTGGTTTTCGACCCTGGATCAAATGCAGATGCGCCTTATCACCGATGGAGAACCATGTATGCAGGCCATCATGAAAAGGTTCCGGGATGGTATCAAGTCCGATTATATCATCATAGAAAGGTGCGCTCACTTTCAGGTCGGTAACTGATAACGCCATATGATTGATGCGGGCTTTACCCTTTGCAGGCTGGGCATTACTATCGGTGCTCATAATCAAGACAGTAAAAATTAATGCGATAGGTATGATGAAATATTTCATGCGAAAACTCTCCTGCTGTTAAGCTAGCGATTTTTCCGAATAGGTGCGACGTAATGTCAAAACCTGTATTTTTGCTGCCCCGGAATTCAGATTCCGATGGTCCCGTAGTTCAATGGATAGAATAGAAGTTTCCTAAACTTTAGATACAGGTTCGATTCCTGTCGGGACTACTCCGCCCGCCGAAGCTTCAGCGAAGGCGGGCCTTCCTCCACCTTCAGCACTTGAAGGCCTTCACCATCTGAGAGGTAAGAGGTAAGATTTTGCTTACTTACGCCAATCGGTTCCTGAATTCACTTGGAGTTACACCTAACAATTTTTTTACGTAACGGGTGAAAAAGGAACGGCTTGAGAACTCCATCTTATCGGCAATCTCAGCAATGTTTAGATTTTTGTTTTTCAGAAGCAGTATGATTCTTTCTTTGGCGTACCGTTGTATCCATTCCGATGCGGTAACATCCGTATTTTGTTTACTTACGTAGTTCAAATGCTTCGCAGTAATGTTCAGCCGATTGGCGTAAAACTGCACTTCACGTTCTTCCATACAATGTTCTTCTACCAGGTGCATAAACTGCTCGTACAGCGATCCACTTTCTACCGTGCGTTTCCGGCGCTCATATTCATTTGCAAAGATGTGCCACATTTCAAAAAGGAACAGCTGCATCTGTAATTGCAGTGTTTCATTGTAAAACCGATGTCCGGATTCCAGAAATCTATTATATAGAAGTGAAAAGTTCGAAACGACTTTTACCTTGTCATTTTTATCGTATAAGTGCAATATTGGATTTGCCCTGGAATGTAATATGACATCAATACTCCAGTTTTGATCAGGAATATTATTGTCCAGAAAACTTTTTTCTATAAATAAGACATGTGCTTTGAAAATTCTTGAAAAGCTGATGTCTGTCACTTGGCTATTGGCAAACCAAAATACAAATTCACCCGCTTTAGCTGAATATGATTTATTATTGAAAACAAAGTTTATAGACCCTCTGGTACACAGTATATGCGTATGAAAATGCTGTAAATAGTTTTCTGGAAACTTCACATTCCCTGATAATTCCTGCAAGATGATCTTCTCCATTATCACTTTACTCATTTACTGATTGCTGCCTTATGTAAGTATACGTAATATTTGTAACTATTTGCGTAATAAGTGTACCAATTAGCCTATAATGCTATCTTACCTTTACAGAGTAAAGATTGTAAAACATGGATGTACAATACACAGATATTTTTCAAAGGCTATTAAATGGTGAAGCTGTTCCATTCAGCGATCCGGATTATTTCAGAATTATTAATGCCTGCAATGAAACCCGGAAGTTATTGGTTCAGTTAAACGCGGCATCAGATGGTCATGAGATTATGAATCTGTTGAGGAAGATAACCGGCTTTGACGTTGATGCCACTTCAATGATTTTCCCCCCGTTTCAAGTCAACTACGGAAAGAATACCCGAATCGGGAAAAATGTGTTTATCAATTTCGATTGTACGTTTCTTGACCTGGGTGGCATTACTATTGACGATCAAGTCATGCTTGGGCCCAAAGTAAGTCTGTTATCTGAAGCACATCCTCTTGCTGCAACAAACCGACAAACGCTTACTGTCGGACGCATACATATTAAAAAGAATGCGTGGATCGGTGCTAATGCCACCATTTTACAAGGTGTAACTGTTGGTGAGAATGCTATTGTGGCAGCAGGAGCCGTAGTGTCAAAGGATGTTCCTGCCAATACAGTTGTGGGCGGCATTCCTGCGAAACATATTAAAAACATCTAGTGCAGTAAATAATATGAAATCTATAATAACCATCTTGTTCTGTCTCCTCTGCCTCCAGCTTTTTGCCAGCTGTAATAAAACTAACAAGATGACAGGCAGTCCTAATAATGTTTTAAAGACAGACAGTATGAAATTGAAAATAACAATCGGTACAACTGCTTTCACAGCAACACTCTATAACAACCCTACTGTAAAAGCATTTAAGCCAAGATTGCCCATGACAGTTAAAATGAGAGAATTAAATGCTAATGAAAAGTATTTTGACCTGCCCGATAATCTACCGGCTAACGCATCAAATCCGGGCACTATACAAGCAGGAGATTTGATGTTATACGGCTCAAACACTTTGGTGCTTTTCTATAAATCCTTTTCAACATCATATAACTATACACCTATGGGGCGTATTGATGATATAGCTGGATTGACCTCTGCATTAGGGTCAGGGAATGTTTCTGTGACGTTTGCTCTGCAGTAGTAATAAGGATGAACATTATAATTAATAAGAATAGCTCAATAATCGGTATGCTTCAATTGTACATTTTACCTAAAACAGAAAATGGAATCGTTACCTGGTTACAGAAAGTGACAGATGAAGAATATAACAATAAGAAATAGTTTAAATGAAAATGGTTGATAACAATAATATGATTTGCATGAAAGACAATTTTGAATCATCAAGAAGAAAGTTTATTCAACAAACTTCATTTGCTGGTGCTGGATTAATACTGGCGGGTCCGTTTCAAATTTTCGGCCAATCAACTATGAAAAACATCAAGTCAAAAGGCTATGCCGCTAAAGATGCCTCTGGAAAATTAGTCCCCTGGGAATTTGAACGCAGAGCGGTGGGTGACAATGATATTCTTATTGATATCAAGTTTACCAGTATCTGCCATTCCGATATTCATCAGATGAAAGGCGATTGGGGCGCGCAGCCTTACCCGCAAGTGCCTGGACATGAAATAGCAGGCATCGTTACCGCTGTTGGCAGCAAGGTTGCTAAGTTTAAAGTAGGCGACCGGGCCGGTGTTGGCTGTATGGTAGACAGCTGCATGAAATGCGAAAGCTGCAAGCATGGTGAAGAGCAGTTTTGTGACAATGGTGCTACCGTTTTTACCTATGGTTTTCCTGATAAAACATCGCCTTCCGGTATTTCACAAGGCGGCTATTCCAATAATATTGTTGTGCGGGATCATTTTGCCGTTCATATTCCTGCCCACATTCCCCTTGAACAGGCAGCACCATTGTTATGTGCAGGTATTACTACTTATTCTCCATTAATGAATGCAGGTTTCAAACGTGGCGATAAGATCGGTGTGGCGGGTATAGGAGGGCTGGGACATTTAGCAGTGAAACTGGCAGTAGCGAAAGGTGCGGATGTGTATGCATTTACCACATCGCCTGATAAAGTAAATGACATACTTCGTTTTGGAGCGAAAGAAGCAATCGTAGTTGATCATCTAGCGAAGTTGAAGCCCTATAAAGGAAAGCTTGACTACATGATTTCTACCATTCCGTCGCAATTTGATGTTGCTGCCTATGCTTCGGTGGTGAAACGGGGTGGCTTTTTTACGCAGGTAGGAATGCCAGTTGGTTTCAATCTAACGCTTAGTAATATTGGATTGGCTAATACACATGTCAATTTCAACGCTTCTCTAATCGGTGGCATGCCCGAAACACAAGAGGTGGTAGACTATTGTGCAGACAACAAGGTTTTTCCTCAAATACAGATCATAAAAGCGGATCAGATAAATGACGCGTGGCTGAAGGTGCTTAACAAAGAAGCACGTTACCGGTATGTGATTGATGCAGCAACATTTTAAAATTAATTAATCGCTTTCCTTACTGCCGGAACAACCTTGGTCCCAAACAGCTCTATTGATTTCATCACTTTATTATGCGGCACATTTCCAACACTCGCCTGGGCCAGGAATCTTGTATTGCCGAACAATTCATGTTCATATAGAATTTTATCTATCACCTGCTGAACACTTCCTACCATCAAAGCTGCTTTGGGAGTTCGGAGCGCTTCATATTGGTCGTGTGTCAGTGGCGACCAACCTCTTTCTTTACCAACCCTGTTCATCATTTTTGCATAGTATGGATAAAATTCATCTGCTGCCTTTTGTGAATCTTCTCCAATGTAAACATGGTTGTTGATGCCTAGTTGCATTGTTTTCTCATCCTTACCAGTTCTCTTTAATGACTCCTTATAAAGATTTACAAACGAAGCAAATTGATGAGGCATCCCTCCAATGATTGCCAGCATAAGTGGTAAGCCAAGTGTAGCTGCTCTAACAGCAGATGATGGTGTTCCTCCTGCCGCAAGCCACACAGGTATGGATGATTGAAACGGACGCGGATAAACACCGCGGTTTTTTATGGATGGCCGATGTTTTCCTTCCCAGGAAATAACCTCGCTTTTATTGAGTGCTAATAACAGGTCTAACTTCTCAGTAAACAATTCATCATAGTCTTCCAGGTCATTGCCAAACAATGGGAATGATTCTATAAAAGATCCACGGCCTGCCATTATCTCTGCTCTTCCTCCCGACAATAGATCCACAGTTGCAAATTGCTGGTAAACACGAACAGGATCGTCAGAACTTAATACGGTAACCGCACTGGCAAGCCTGATATTTTTCGTTATTGCCGCCGCTGCACCAAGTATAACCGCAGGTGATGATACTGCGTAATCAGGTCGGTGATGCTCACCTACTCCAAATACATCAAGGCCGAGCTGGTCAGCTAATTGAATTTCTTCCAAAAGATCTTTAACACGCTGCTCTCCGTTGATTCCTTTTCCCGTTAACCTTTCCGGTTCCATGTCTGCGAAAGTGATTAATCCTAATTCCATCCTTTAAATATTTAATTCCGTTGTTCTGTGATGTTTTTTCTTACACAAAACTACTAAATGCCTAAATCACACCCCTTGACTTAGGGTAAGAAATGGCATTGATAAAAATCAATGAAATATCGCCATAAATTTGCATCTTAGATATTGTGAAAAATTCCCCTTCAGAGAGTTCCATTGAGCCACTGCTTACTTATTTTGATGGACTTATTCCATTAAATGCGGATGAGAAGGAGTTCGTTATTGAAAAATTCCACTCCCGCCTCTTTCGCAAACGTCAGTACCTCCTTCAGGAAGGAGATATATGTATGCAACTCTATTTTGTTGTAAGGGGATGTTTGAGAATGTATAAAATTGATGAGAAAGGCAATACCCATATCATTCAATTCGCAGCAGAAAATTACTGGATCAATGACCTTGGTAGTTACCATGGCCAAAAACCTTCTGCATTGAATATTGATGCACTGGAAGATACTGTTGTTCTGCAAATTAGCAGAGACGACCTCATCGCGCTCTATATGCAAGCCCCAAAGTTTGACCGTATTTTTCGGGTGCTATTGGAGAAAAGCTTCATTCGCTTACAGGAACGATTGCTTCAGAATATCAGTTCCACCGCCGATGAGCGATACCAGTCCTTCCTTGAAATCTATCCTCACTTAATGAACCGCCTCTCACAAGTTCAGATAGCCGCTTATTTAGGGATAACGCCCGAATTTTTAAGCCGCCTGCGAAACAAGCGCAGCAAGGCTTCCAATTCTTCCAATTCTTAAACCAGATCAAGAGTATTTCTTAAACAAGGTCATTGGAGCACATTGCCCCATTGGCGGAGCTTTGCATTAACAAAGAATGCTAAAACAATTCACAATGTCTACAACAAAGCACTCAATAGTATTGATCTTAATAATGCTGGGCATACTCATTAACAGTTCTGTTTCATCTTCAGCCCAGGACAACAAGCTTGCATATTCGATTCCTGAAGGCGGAAATATTTATGTAAATGCAAATACAGGCAATAATTCTAATAGCGGTATTCTAACTAGTCCTCTTAAAACGTTGAACGAAACAGCAAAAAGAATAAATAGTGCCAAAGGCAAGGGGCCAATTTCAGTTTTTATTTCCAAAGGAATTTATGCCCTTGAGGAAACAGCGGATTTTAATCCGGTGGATTGGGAGTTTTCGAAAGAAAACCGTTTAACTATCCGTGCGGAAGTTCTTCCTGATGATTCTAACTGGAATCCCGGAGATATGCCTGTAATACTATCTACTATGCCTTTTTCGGTAGAGAAAAATGATAGTAATAAAATAACCGGTGGACAAAATTTTGGGATCATGATTCAGGAAAGTCATGCCACTATCCAGGGACTTAGAATTTTAGGAGAGCCTGTTCATGAGAATCCGTACCAGGGTATTTTAATCCGGAATTATCCGATTATTTGGGAGGGAAAAAACCTGGAAGATCTCAGGGTAACACAATGCTTGTTTATTGGGAACAAGTACGCCATAGCAAATCACCTTGGTGTATTAGCAAATGGTAGTGGATTGGAAGTGGATCATTGCTTGTTCTATGGTGTTAAGGATGCCGTGGTTATGTGGAATAGTCCCGCCGCTAAATCCTCCTTCCACCACAATCTGATTGTTGATAGCTATGGCGGTATAGTATGGACCTGGTCTGCAACAGACGATTTTAAATTCTATAACAATGTTATAAGTAATGCAAATGTATTATGGATGCTTGATAAGGAAGAAAAGCTTTCCTATAGTATAGACAACTCTATCATAGTTGGATATAATTCTCTTGTGAATAAAGGAGGAGGCGCCCATGGATTTGGTGAAAAAGCAAACCAGTCGAAGATCATAATCAATAAGAATGTGATCCTTAGAAAGGAGGGGAGATTGGAGGTTGTAGAAGATCTGACTAATAAAAGATTCCTTCATATTAAACCGGGCACCCTGGGTGCTGATCTTGGAGCAGGATTATTTACTAAATGATCGGGTAAAATATTAAGATTCTTAAACCAGATCAAGACTCTTTCTTAAACAATGTCATTGGAGGAAGCTACCCCAATTAAGGAGCTTTGTAAAATTAATTTAATCATCAAAAAAATGCATTCGAATGAAACTAAAATCAAAAGTAGCAGTTATCGGTCTTGGTAATATTGGAACTGCAGTTGCTGCTAATCTTATAAAAGCTAATCGTTCAGTAATTGTTGCGGACAGAAAAATTGAGAAGGCAAATGAGTTTGCTCAACAAGCTGGAAACCTTGCTCAGCCTCTGGCAATTTCAGATGCTATCAAAGAAGCAGACATTATTGTTTTTGCTGTTTGGTTTGATGCAATCAAGGAGCTATTCATAACCTATAAGGATGAACTTAATGGTAAAATCATCGTTGACCCATCCAATCCTATTGCACCAGATGAGAAGGGTGGATTTAAGAAGATCATTGGCGAAAATGAGTCTGCAGGTGAAATTCTCTCCTCGCTACTTCCCCTCGGAGCCAAACTTGCAAAAGCACTAGGAACATTGGGTGCTGCATCGCTTTCTGGTACTGCTTTTCAAAAGCCTGACGCTGCAGTTCTCTTTTATGCATCCGACGTTTCAAGCATCAATAACTACATAGAAGAACTTATCCGTGATAATGGATTTGAACCTGTGCGTGTTGGCGGCATTGATCAGGCAATTCGCATTGAAGTGTTTGGAGACCTCCATGAGTTTGGTGCCATGGGTAAAGCTGTAACCTTATCAGAAGCAAGAGAAAAGGTACTTGTAACTAATTAAAATATCCTTCAACAATTTAAATAAGAAAACATGAAATCATTATTATTCGTAATCGCAATATTAGGATCACTTTTATTTTTTCCAAGTAAAGCAGAAGCACAGACAAATGCTAAAGCTGAAATTGAGAAACTGATCTTCGCTTATCGTGACGCATTGAACGCCTCAGATGCAAACAAAGTTGTAAGCCTTTATACCTCGCAGGGTGTATTACTGGCAAATGCAGCTCCCACTGCTGAAGGGGCCGAACAGGTAAAGGGTACTTACCAGTATGTATTCGATAATTACAAATACAATCTGGAATTTACAATCATTGAGATTATTGTTAATGGGAACTATGCCTTCGCCAGGTCAACATCAAAAGGCTCCTTTATTATAAAGGCAAGCGGTCAAACTGTAGCAGATGAAAACCGGGAGCTGTTCGTATTCGAGAAAGTTAATGGCAATTGGAAGATTGCAAGATATATGTACAATAAGGCAAAATAAGCTAATGATATAATTACTATCAACGAATACATAAAAGTAAATAATGAAAAATAGAATCTCAAAGTCAATACATTTTGCCTTATTATTAATTTCAGCATTTGTCATAATCCAAAGCTGTCAATCTTCAACTTCCACCTCCAATACTTCAATTGATAGTATAGACAGCCTGAAGAACATTGCACTTCAGTTAACCGCATCAAACGACAGTATTTCCAGTAACCTGAAAGCATTTGATGCATTGGACTATGATGTGTTCAGTAATTAAAAGTGGGATCGGATAAAAGAAAGTCATACACAAAATATTAAGGTGTTCTGGCCTGATGGTCATATAACTGAGGGGATTGACGTGCATATTGAAGACCTGAAGAAACTTTTTATACATGCTCCCGACACCCGTATCAAAGAACAACCTATAATGTTCGGTTCTGGTAACTATACCCTTGTTACCGGTGTTTTTGAAGGAACTTTTTCAAAGCCAATGCCAATCGGAAATGGTAAATTTATTCAGCCCACCGGGAAAGCATTCAAAATGCCTATGACAACAATAACTTATTTCGATATCAGTTAACTTTAATAAATGTTCAGGATGAAATGCTTCTCCTTATCAATAATGGCCTTCAGTTTACTTATTGCTGGCAATTTGAACGCCCAGTCGATAAACTTGAATTCGGGTAATCTGGAAGCAGTTAATGTTACCATATCATTTGAAAAAATGAATTCCCAAAATGCTGTAAAAGCTATTAAAGATTCCAGTATCAAAGAATTTGACGAACCCACATTTATTAAGATCAAAAACCTAAACTTTCAAAATGGTACCATAGAAGTAAAAGTTTTAAGCAAACTTTTAAAGAATGCGCCCGCATTCGCCCGAGGTTTTATAGGTATTGCTTTTCGTATCAACGATGATAATACTAAGTTTGAAAGCATTTATCTACGCCCCACCAATGCAAGAGCAGATGACCAGGTTAGGCGCAATCATTCCATACAGTATTATTCCTATCCCGATTACAAATTTGATAGACTGAGAAAAGAGTCACCTGAAAAGTATGAATCCTATTCAGATATGGAAATGGATAAATGGATAACGATGAGAATTGAGGTGAAGGGTTCGGTTGCAAAATTGTTCCTTGATAATAACACTCAACACTCATTGATTGTTACTGACCTGAAGCATGGTGCGGATATATCGGGCTCTATTGGTCTTTGGGTGGATATTGGAACAGAAGGTTATTTCTCCGATTTAAAGATAAATGCAGAGAAATATTAAACCCCGATTGAAGTTTTTCAACCGGGGTTTGTGTATGGCACAACTGAGGCCTAAACATTCCCATAAATATTGCTCTGACCTCCGTCAATGGCAATGGTCTGCCCGTTTACATACGAAGCATCATCACTCAACAGGAAAGCAACCACTTTTGCTACCTCTTCCGGTAATCCCAATCGCTTGGTCGGATTCGCTTTTGCATAATCCGCCTCAGCCGCTTTTGGATCAGCCGGATTTACCTGCTTGAATGCCTCCGCAACCATAGGCGTTAGAATTGCTCCCGGCGCAATGGCATTGGAAATAATCCCATCCCTTCCATATTCCAGTGCTGCATTTTTTGTCATTCCCGAAACAGCGTGCTTGCTGGCAACATAAGGCATTTGATTAAGAACCCCACGTATGCCTCCTACAGAGGCCACGTTTACAATCCGGCCATACTGCTGCTTTTGCATAACGGGGATTACATAACGTAATGCATAGTAAACTCCCATCAGGTTTATATCAATAACCTTTTTGAATATATTGATATCATATTCCGTAATAGCAGCCTGCCTGCCCTCGATGCCCGCATTGTTGTATAGTCCATCAACACGACCAAATTCCTTCACTGTTGTTTCTACATAATTCTTTACTGCCTTTTCGCTGGAAACATCCGCTACTACTGTAATGATTTTCACAGTGGGAAATTCCTTGCTGATTTCATCCTTCGCCTCATCCAATACTTTCGAATTGTAATCCACTAAGCTTAGCGATGCTCCTCTTGAAGCAAGCTCTTTTGCTGCGGCTAATCCAAGTCCCATCGCAGCACCTGTAATAATGATTACTTTGTTTTCAAACGTTTTCATATAATTTATTTTGAAGGTTATCTATCCAAACTTTACTGATGTCATGGTCAATGATCCGGCAACCGCTTTATCATTGAAGAATGACACTGCATCATTTGTTTTCTTTAGTCCAAGTGTGTATAATAATGGCAGATAGTGCTCAGGGGTAGGAATAGCAAGCATCGCCTCCTTACCCAGACTTTGATAATTTATCAACTGCTTATGATCATTATCCATGATCAATTCCTTGAACCTGCTGTTCATTTGTAATGCCCAGTCAAATCCAAATTCATTCTCGTTCAGCTTATCCCAAGCAACCATACGAAGATTATGGACCATATTACCGCTCCCGATAATCAACACACCTTTCTTTCTTAAGGCCTGCAACTCCCTGGCCAGGTCATAATGATATTGGGGACCTTTTGTATAGTCAATGCTTAACTGTAGTACCGGAATGTTGGCTTCGGGATACATATGCCTCACCACCGTCCAGGTGCCATGATCCAAACCCCAGTCATGGTCTAATTCAACCTGCGCCGAATGAACCAATGCTGCCGTTTCCTTTGCTAATACAGGATTGCCCGGGGCATTGTACTGCACATCAAAAAGTTCTTGCGGAAATCCACCGAAATCATGAATGGTCTTGGGGAAATCCATGGCGGTTATTTTTGTGCCCCTGCTGAACCAATGCGCGGAAACAACTAATACCGCTGCCGGTGTTGGGATTTCCTTTGCCATCGCGGCCCAGCGCCGGCTGAAAGCAGTATCCTCAATCCCATTCATGGGTGAGCCATGGCCAATGAACAGAACAGGCATTGCCTGCTCCTGTTCTTTTAGCGTATCGGTAAATTTATTGAATGCTGATAATGCTGTCATAGTAATTGCTCCTTTGACGAATGTCTTTATGAATTCTTCCCTTTTCATTGAGTCTTATTGGTAAATGGCCAATGTTGGATCTTTCAGTTCAGTACGACTGCCCGATGTTGATTTTTTACCCTGCAAAAAGTAGTCTAAAGAATATCTTCCACTACCACCAAAAAGTAATACAAGGTATACGAGTAAATATTGCAGTCCCGGTTCTTTCTTTGCCATGGGGTCAGCTGCATGAATTAAAAACACCGCAACCAACATGGTTACAATAAGGGGAACGACCGCGATCCTTGTTCCAAATCCTACCAGTATTAAAAGTGAACAGAGAACTTCTGAAAAAATTGTCAGTCCTAATGATACTTCTGCACTCATGCCCATTACCGGTGGAAACTGTACCGGCCCTCCTGACAACAACATCATCAATTTGGGAATGCCGTGGGTAAGCATCAATCCTGCTATTCCAATCCTGGCAATTAATAATGCTGTATCAGTTGCCTTTGAATTATTATTTATACTGAATATCTTTCTCATGATTATTACGGCTTTTGTGTGAATTCACCATCTGCTTTGATCTTCACTTCATCACTGATCATAGGTGCTGGGAAATTGGGTCCTACTTTAAAATCAGAACGGTTAATTGTGCCGGTTAACTGGAACCCTGCTGTTTTTGCTTTCGACTGCGGATTGTCTACTGTTCCCCTATACCAGAGGTCCATGGTTACCGGCTTTGTTATATCCCGGATGGTAAGATTACCAGTAAGTGTGTACCTGTCCTTTCCACTCTTTTTAATGGATGTACTTGTAAAGCTCATCTTTGGAAACTTTTCTGTTTCAAAGAAGTCGGCACTTTTCAAATGGTTATCACGCATTTCCACTTCAGTATCAATTGAACCAACATCTGCGGTTAGGGTGAAGACGGCATCACTGAAGTTTGCCTGGTTTCCACTGATCGTCGCTTCAAATGTTTTGAATAACCCGGCAACATCAGATATACCGAGGTGTGTAGTGCTGAATGCCAGTTTGGAATGCATTGGATCCGATTTCCAGGTTGTTTGTGCAAATGCGGCACTGCTTAGAAATGCGAGCGTAAGAAATGTTAATACCTTTTTCATGTTTTTTTAGTTGAAATGTTTAATTAGTAATTATGTAAAATTTTCTATCCAGCATATTTTCTAATGTTCTGCTTACCGATAAATCACCCGCAATAATGGGATTGAAGCCCGCTGTGCTAACCAGCTCAGAAACTGTTTTCAAGGCTTCTTCATCATTACCCGCTATGAAAGCGTCCACTTGCTTTCCATCAATCACAGGTGTAGTAAAGTCGGCTGCAAATGTGGTGTTGAATGCTTTTACCACTTTTGAATTTGGCAGTAATTTTTGCAACTCCTCCGCTGCACTGGTATCTGGCGAAGTCACTAATCCATCATAGGTACTGTTCAAAGGATTTGAAATACTGATAATGATCTTCTGATTTACTTTTTCCCTGATCTTCTCAGCTACTTCTTTCTCCGCCTCATAAGGAACAGCTGCAATGATTATATCGGCTTCCCAGGTGGCCTCCACCGAACATTCAATTCCTTCCACATCCGCCGATCCATGTTCCTTTCTTATCTGTTTTGCCAGTGTCTTCGCCTCCTCGGGCTTTCCTGCAATAAGGAGTAGCCGGTAATTGCCACGGGCCAGACTTTTTGAAATAGCAGATCCCATATTTCCGGTAGCACCAATCACTGCTATTGTTTGTTTTGTCCTCATGTTTCATTCATTTCGATAAGGCAAAATTAGTCCATGGCGATGCCCTGCTCCAATGCGTTGAAACAAGAAAAAGCATTGATTTTAGTCAATGCTTATAGTAAATGGGATGATTATTTCTTTGTGGCGATCTTCCTTCTGATGCGGCTTAATGTTTCCGGCTGCAGCCCCATATAAGAAGCAATCATATGCTGTGGAACCCTCTCCACTATAGTAGGATAAAGCGCAGTGAGGGTTTTATATCTTTCTTCCAAAGGTGAACTGATAATGGATGTAAGTCTTTTCTGCATAGCTATATAGGCACCGGTTATCTGTATCCTGAAATAGGTTTCGTATTTGGGTAGTTTTTGTAATAAATCCTCATGTGCAGCTTTGCTTATCAGCACCAGCTCTGAATCTTCTAAAGCATCAATATTATAAGTAGCAGGCTCACCAGTCAGAAAACTATAGAGGTCCGAAATCGTCCATCCTTCCAAAGCAAACTGAATGATATGCTCTTTTCCAATTTCATCTACCGAATATGCTCTTAAAGCTCCCTTTTCAACAAATGCCATGAACTTGCAAACATCAGTCTCCTGTAATAAATATTGCTTTTTTCGCAGCTTCTTTGGCGTTAGATAAGTTTTAATTAAAGCTTCTTCTTCCTCCGTAAGCTTTACTTTGCTGTTGAAATTATGCAGGAACAGTTCGTACATGAAAACTTTATTGTTGCCACAATTTACATCAGCAACAACCCACTACACTTCCATAACCCTACTATTATTTAAAAATCATCCAACCAGCCTAAGAGGGAAGCAGGAATCCTGCCTTGTTAAACAGCACAATTACTGCTATTTTCACGTATTAAAAATCAAAGAGCCGGTGCAAGAGACGGGACGAAAAAAGATACCTCTCCCTTTTTTACAGGGTGGGGGTGAAATGGGAGAAAAGATGCGTAACCATAACTGGTCACAATCTTTGGTTGGCGAGCCTGAAAACTGGCCACAGAACCTGCGTATATACCTAAGCCTGCTGCTGAATTCCCGCTTTCCCATGTTTTTATTCTGGGGGCCTGAATCTATCTGCTTTTACAACGATGCCTATCGCCCCAGCCTCGGTGATAATGGCAAACATCCTGGTATACTGGGAATGCCCGGGAAAGAGGCATGGCCGGAGATCTGGGATTTTATTGGTCCGCTCATTCAAAAAATTCTGGAAGGCGGTGAAGCGATCTGGTATGAAGACCAGTACCTGCCCATCTTTCGGAATGGACAAATGGAAGATGTTTACTGGACCTTCAGCTATAGTCCCGTAACAGATGAATCCGGTAATCCCGCAGGTGTGTTCGTAACATGTACAGAAACCACCAAGTCAGTAACCAGCTTCCGGCAGCTTCAGGAAAGTGAAGCATACCTTGAAATCCTCAGCAATACCGTGCCAGCCATGATCTTTTATGTGGATAAGGATCAGCGTTACAGGTCATACAACCAGCGGTTCATGGAGTGGTTCAATGTTGGTCCCAAAGAGGTTATTGGTAAAACGGTACGTGAATTTGTAGGCGATAAAGCTTACCAGGTTGTATATCCCCATCTTTCAAAGGCCTACAATGGGCAACAGGAACAATATGAAATGAGATCTCCCGCCCGGATGAATGATAACCGATGGCTTCGGATCGTCTACACACCGCATAAATCAGATGAGGGCGAAGTGCTTGGCGTTATTGTTCACGCCACAGATATCACTGAACGCAAAGAGTCGGAGATTGCCCTTCGCCAAAGCGAAGAACGGCTTCGTACCCTTATTGAAGAAGCGCCCATCGCTATCTGCTTTTTCACCGGAAGGGAAATGAAAATTGAACTGGCAAACCGTCTTACAATGCAGGCATGGGGTACCGACAATTCTGTTATCGGCATGCGTCTTGAAGAAGCTGTTCCAGTAATGAAAGAGCAACCTTATTTAAGCATTTTGGATAAGGTATTTACATCAGGGGAAACTTTCAGCGATATTGCCGCCCCTGTTCAATTGATCGTGAATGGTATACCAACTACTCGTTATTACAATTATACTTTCAAGCCATTGCTTAATGATTCGGGGGAAGTGTATGGTATTCTCGACATGGCGGTAGATGTTACTGAACAAGTGCTGGTGCAACAACGCATTGAGGAAAGTCGCCGCGAACTGCTCTCATCTTTTAATGATTCACCGGTTGGCCTCGCACTCATTACCGGCGAGGAGCTTGTCTTTAAAATGGTGAACCCTTTTTATGCTTCACTAACAGGCCGGCCTGCTGAAGAACTCATCGATAAACCATTACTAACGGTAATGCCTGAACTAAGGGGACAGGGATTTGATGATCGCCTCAGAAAAGTAATGACCACCGGCGAACCTTATATGGCCAAGGAGGATGTTGTTCGCGTCATGCGAAACGGTGAAGAGGTTACGATGTATATAGAACATACCTACCAGCCCCAAAGAAATGAAGAGGGAGATATTATAGCGGTTCTTGTAGTTGTGATGGATATTACACAACAAATATTATCCCGTCACAACATCGAAGAAAAAGAAGCCGCCTTAAGAAATGCTGTTGAACTGGCAGAACTTGGAACCTGGTCATTGGATATTGCTACTAAACTTGCCACCCTCTCCCACAGGCATATGGAAATGCTGGGATTGGATTCGCCCATTGCCACTCCTGAGAAACTTCTTTCCATTATTGTGGAGAATGACCGTCACAAAGTGGAGAATGCCTTTTATAATGCCGTCAAACCGGGTTCCGAAAGCCGGTATGAGGCAGAATATGAACTTGTAAATGAAAAAACCGGCGAGCAAAGAATAGTGAGGGCGCTGGGACAGGTTTATTATGACAAGAATATGAATCCTGTAAAAATTGCAGGTACCGCACAGGATATCACCACCCAAAGACGCACACAGTTTGCCCTCGAGGAAGAAGTGAAAAAACGGACCAAACAACTCGCAGAGGCAAATGAATCACTCTACAATACCATAAGGGAGCTCAATCGCTCTAATACAAACCTGGAAGAATTTGCCCATGCTGCCTCACACGATCTCAAAGAGCCTATCAGGAAGATCCACTTTTTTACACAGCATCTGAAAGACCAGTTGAATCCAATGCTTCATGAAACACAGCTGAGATCTTTCTCGCGCATCGAAAAGGCAACGGAGAGAATGGGAAACCTGATCGATGACCTGCTGCTCTATTCGCATGTTAGCCAGCGACCACTTGAAATGGAAAGCATCGACCTGAACCAGAAAATTCTGGGTGTTATGGAAGACCTTGAGCTCGACATACAGGAGAAAATGGCCACATTTCAAATTGCAAAACTTCCTGTTATCAAAGGGTATAGAAGGCAGCTCCAGCAACTATTTCAAAACCTTATCAGCAATGCACTTAAGTATAGCAAAGCTGAAGCTGCACCCGTAATTGAAATCAACGCCAGTGAGCTTATAGAAAATGGCAACCACTATCATGTTATATCAGTTAAAGACAATGGTATTGGTTTTGAACAGATATATGCTGAAAAAATATTCCAGATGTTTACCCGCCTGCATGGTAAAACAGAATATACCGGAACAGGGGTGGGACTATCAATTGTTAAGAAAGTAGTGGAGAATCATAACGGCTTTATAAGAGCAGTTAGCTCACCCGGTGAGGGTACAACATTCATTGTTCATTTTCCGGTTTAAATAATTCTAACGATCACCCATGTCATACTGTATTGCTATAGAAACAATGGCCGACGAAAGAAAGGCATTGCATAAAAATTACCACGACAACCATTATGGTTTTCCTATCCATGACGATAATGAACTTTTTGGGAGATTGATCATGGAGATCAACCAGGCCGGACTCAGTTGGGAAACCATCCTTAAAAAAGAAGCGGGCTTCCGCGAAGCCTATCACAATTTCAATATAAAGAAAGTTGCTTCCTACAAAGAGAAGGACTTTACCCGGCTGATGAATGATCCATCCATCATCCGCAACCGGCTGAAAATACAAGCAGCCATAGAGAACGCTAAGACCATTTTACAGCTTCAGAAAGACCACGGTTCATTCAAAAGCTGGCTCGAACTTCACCACCCCAAAACAAAAGAAGAATGGGTGAAACATTTCAAGAAAACCTTTCGCTTTACCGGCGGCGAAATCGTAAATGAATTCCTTATGAGTATCGGCTTCCTGCCCGGAGCACATAGTGAATCCTGCCCTGTATATAAGAAGATCCTGAAGGCTAAACCTAAATGGAGGGAATAAAAATAGTTTAAATATTTATTGTAAAACGATAAATAATTATATCTTTACGGTATTAAATCGTTAATTCAAGATGAATACCGTAAGGGTCGTTGCCAAACTTCTGTTCTGGTTCTCCCGGTTCCTGGCCTTCATTTACCTGGCCAGCACCTTCCTTTCCCTCCTCGCCCTCACCACTGGTTTCGGCCTCCGGATGATAGAGGATGGCAAGCGTTTCCAGATACTTCTTCCCTTCACCCAAAAGGCCTTCCTGTTGGGTGATTATAATGCTACCTATATCTTTTATTATTTCCTCCTGCCAATTTCACTTTATGGTATCTTTTTCTGGCTGCTGGGAAATGTATTCCGTGTATTTTACCAACCAAAACTATTCACGCCAGAGGGAGTGAAACATCTCCGTATTTTTTATACCCTTAACCTCGTGGTGCCGCCGTTTGTGTTGATTCTCTCTTCTGTATTCGCGGAAGTGGAAGACGCTACCATCGTACTCACCACCCTGCACCTTACCTTAGCCGTTTTCGCCTATTTCCTGGCCGCAATTTTCCGGCAGGGACTCCATTTACAAAAAGAACAGGACCTATATATTTAAGCCATGCCCATCGTTGTAAATATTGATGTTATGCTTGCTAAACGCAAGATGCAAAGCAAGGAACTGGCTGAAGCGCTTGGTATAACGCAGGCCAACCTCTCTATCCTGAAAACCGGAAAAGCCAAAGGCATCCGTTTCGATACCCTCGAAGCTATTTGTAAAGCACTTAACTGCCAGCCGGGAGATATCCTGGAATTCGTACCAGACCAACCATAATCATTTAAACATATCAACCCCTTAAAAGCACGTGCACCTGCACGTTAGGGATCCCTTTGCCCTTAATCACCATTTAATAAACCTCCCATGAATACATTGCAAATTACCAACCTGTCCAAGACCTATCCCAATGGAGTGAAGGCCCTTGATAATATTTCACTCACCATCAGCAACGGGATGTTTGGGTTATTAGGTCCCAATGGTGCAGGCAAATCAACGCTTATGAAAACCATTGCCGGATTACAATCTGCTGATACCGGCGAGATCCTATTCAATGATATAAATATCCTGCAGCAACCCATCTTCATCAAGAAACAACTTGGCTACCTGCCACAGGAATTTGGTGTGTATCCGAAATTATCAGCTTACCAGCTTCTTGATCATATCGCTATTCTGAAAGGTCTTCCAGCCGCCGCCCGCAGAGAGCAGATTCCGGCATTATTGCAGCAGGTGAATCTCTATCCACAACGCAATATGGAAGTGCATAGCTTTTCCGGCGGCATGCGCCAACGTTTTGGTATAGCGCAGGCCTTGCTGGGTGATCCGCGTATTATAATCGTAGATGAACCCACTGCAGGTCTCGATCCAGAAGAGCGTAACCGGTTCAATAACCTGCTTAGTGAAATAGGCGAAAACATTATCGTCATCCTCTCCACCCACCTGGTGGAAGATGTACGTAGTCTTTGTACCAGCATGGCCATCGTTAATAAAGGGAGACTTATTACAGCGGGATCTCCTGACGCATTTATTGATCAACTCAATGGTTGCATCTGGCGGAAGTATATCAATAAAGAAGAACTGTCTGATTACCAGCAAAACCATCGGATCATATCTACCCAACTGAATGCAGGCAGACTGCTGGTGCATATTCATAATGTACAGCACCCTGGCAATGGTTTCCAACCCATTACCCCACACCTGGAGGATGTATATTTTTCCCAACTGCTAAATACCCATAACCATGCATAGAGAGATCTTTCTTTCAGAAGCCCGCCTTTATATGGGGAAATGGTGGTTCTATTTACTATTGCTCCTGTTTGCAGCGCTCGGCATAATGGTTAGCCTGAAAGGAAAATTTTCCTTTCCAGGTGTATACCAGAATTCACCTTATACCATCAGCTATTTTATCGGGCTGGTATCACTCATCAATATCTTCACCATCACACTCTTTGCAGCACGTATCCTGTTAAGGGAGAAAGACCATTCTTTCGATACTATCCTCTATGCCACGCCCATCCATAAACGCTCTTTCCTGCTCTCACGATTCTTCCTGATTTTCCTGCTGGCCGCAATATGTTTCCTCATGGTTGTATTCGGGATGGCGGCCTCCTATACATTCTTATCCGGTACAGCAGAAACTATACTCCCTTTAAATCCGATTCATTATTTCTATCCCTATCTGCTGCTGGTATTACCCAATGCGCTTTTTTGTACCGCCATCGTCTGCTTTATTGGATGGATCTCGCAGCAGAAACTGCTGATTTATTTATCCGGACTCTTTATCTACATTTTCTATATCCTTGTTTCCCTGTTTTCCAACTCACCCTTACTTGCCAATGCATCACCGGTTTCCGATGAAACCATTTCACTGATGGCAAAACTTGATCCCTTTGGCATGGCAGCATTCTTCGAACAAACAAAGGGCTGGACGGCCACCTTGCGCAATACAAGATCGCTTTCACTGGAAGGAAATTTTCTTTTTAACAGGGTACTGGTATTGATCTTTTCGATTGTACTCACTGCAACTGGTATTGCCTTCTATCAATTTAAACCGAAAGCCATCCGCATTCGCAAAACGATGGGAGAGGAGCTGCCGTCATCATACGATTCTCACAGCTACAAACCAGTGAAAGGAAAGCTTGGTGCCCTTCTTTATGATTTACAAACTATCAGATCATTTTTGCAACTTGAACTGATCCTTATCAGCAAATCAATCTCATTTATATTGGTGATTATTGGTTGGATGTTTTTCCTCTCCATTGAGATCTTTAGCGATATAGATGCAGGTATCAGGTTGCCTCAGCGTTATGCCAGCTCCGGACTTATCGCCAACAATATCATCGGAAGTTTCCCCATCTTCATGCTGGCCCTTTTATTATTCTATAGCGTTGAGATGATCTGGCGCAGTAGAAATGCAAGGATAGATAGTATTGAGAACAGTAGCCCGGTTGATAACAAATTTATCCTGATCGGTAAATGGATTGCTCTCACCCTTATTCCCTTTGCACTATTACTGGCTGCCATCTTTCTCGGATTAGTATTCCAGCTTCTGTACAATTATCCCTTAATAGATTGGGATGTCTATGCTTCACTTTTCTACCTTCTGGGAGTTCCGGTGATACTCTCTGCCGGCATCGTGGTGATGATACAGGCAACAGTGAACAATAAATACCTGGGATTAATACTGGCCGCCATTTTCCTTCTCCTCGCCAACTCTTTTGTAGGACCAATGATTGGATTGCAGCATCCACTGCTTCGCTTCGCGAAATTATTCTCCGGCAGGTATACCGATATGAATGGTTTTGGTGAATACAGCCAGGCATTTGGAATGAGAATGCTCTACTGGTGCGCTTTTACGATTTGCCTCTTCCTGCTTGCTTTCAAAAGCAAACAGAAATCATTTCTTGCAATAATGTCCCTTTCAATTCTGCTTCTATTCACCAGTGGTTGGAAAATTTATAGGGAAACCACCTTGCGTTCGCCATTAGAAAAAGCCAACTGGCAACAAAATTATGAAGAGCGATACCGCCATTACCAATCCATCCCCCAACCAACCATTACCCGGGTTAATACCCGCATCCATCTTTATCCCGAAAAGAACAGCTATACCCTCACCGCCAACTATACCCTGGTGAATAAACAGGAGTATGCTCTTGACAGCTTCCTGCTTTATGGAAATCCTGCCGTCCGTTTATCGGCTCTCAATATTGAAAACGCCCGACTTCACCATACCGATTCTGCGTATGGGCATTGGAGTTATCGGTTGCTAAAACCCCTTGCACCTGGTGATTCCATCTCCATGCGTTTCAGCATAGATTATAGCTGGTCGCCATTCAACAATCACGATCCGATGAATGCCATTGTTGGTAATGGATCCTTTATGCGCATCAGCCGGTACTTCCCTGTGTTGGGTTACCAGAGCACCAATGAAATTGAAGATGTGGCTACGCGAAAGACAAGAGGCATGCCCGAAGCTACTGCTCTTACAAAACTTGAAGTCCCGTTGCCGAAACCCTATGATTATGAATTTATCCATTTCGATGCAGTTGTCTCTACCAGCTCCAGCCAGACTGTTATAGGTACAGGAGAATTGCAGCGCTCCTGGAAAGATAGCGGCCGCAATTATTTTCATTATACTTCGCCTGATCCTATCCCCTTCCGGTTTGCCTTTTCTTCTGCTGTATATGCCGTTAGTAGCTCTTCCCAGAACGGTGTTAGAATAGAAGTATATCATCATCCCACGCATCATCAGAATGTTGCGCATCTGATAGAAGAAGCCCGTGCAACTATTGCTTATTGCGAAAAGAATTTCGGCCCCTATCCTTTTCGCTCCATCCGTTTTGCTGAAGTGTCCGGATTCACACAGGGCTTCGCGGCCACTGCTTATCCCGGCACCATCTTCATGACCGAGTCCATGATCTTTCACGCCGACCTTCGCAATGATTCAAACCGCGATGTCATCAATGAACTCGCTGGCCATGAACTCTCCCATCTCTGGTGGGGTAACAACCAAATATCCCCTGATCAAAGGGAGGGTTCCATCATCCTCACCGAAACACTGGCCATGTATACAGAGCTCATGCTTTACAAACAAAGGCATGGCCTCACCGCCATGAAAGAAGTGGTAAAGATCCACCAGAGCATCTACGAAAATGGAAAGCAATACAGCGAAGAAGAACCGCTCTATAAGGCAAGTCCCGCCAATATTTACCTCGCCTATAACAAGGGACTTGTAACCATGTACAAGCTATTCGAACTGATAGGAGAGGAAAAGATCAACAGCGCGTTGAAGCATTTCCTCCGCAGCCATGCCTACCCGAATCCACCACCCACCTCCCTGGATCTTATTAATGCTTTCCTTGGGGTGAGTGATTCTTCTCTTCATGCAGCAATCAGAAAGTTATTCATGGAAACCACTCCATGAGTATATATTAAATTATTGGTGCGGTAAATTGTAAATTGAATCATGAAAACATTTCTTTGCATTTTGTTTTCCATGATTTGTTTCAGATCATATTCTCAGGACTTGCTGATCCGAAAGGTCAATATTATTGATGTCATCCATCAGAAGGTTATCCCCAAACAAACAGTACTGATAGTAGGAAATAAGATCCAACAAATTTCTTCTAAACCTCTCAAAGCAAGAAATGTCACCAGTATTAATGCAAGGGGAAAATACCTCATTCCAAGCCTTTGGGATATGCACGTCCACATCGGACACCCCAGTTATCTCGAAGCTTTTGTTATGAATGGTGTACTTGGTATCCGCGATATGGGTGGTGCTGCCAGCGATGCCAATAATGGTTGTGAATCTATTACACCCGACAGCCTTTTTTTATGGCGCAGGCAGATTCAAGACGGTGAAAGGATAGGTCCGAGGATGTTCTTTAGCGGCCCTCCTGTTAGTAATACCGGATGGGCTACCAGCATCAATATTAGTACACCCCAGGAGGCAGTGAAAGCTGTTAATAAATTGAAAGCGGATGGGGTGGATTTCATAAAAGTATATGAAAAGATACCGCTTGAAGCTTATGTCGCACTGGCTGCTGCTGCCAAAGAAGCTGGGCTGACTATTGCGGGACATCTGCCCCAGGAAACAGTTTCCCTTGCAGCGGCGGCAGCTGCAGGACAGCGTAGCATAGAACATATCCGCGACCCATTACTCATGTCTTTCACCACTGATCGTGAAGAACTATTGCTGTTTTTTAAAGATGATAACTGGTCCGAAGCAGATATTAAATGGGGACTGGATCAGTTTGAAAAAACTAAGGAAACTATAGCTGCTTTAAAAGAGAACCAGACCTGGCTGGTGCCCACCCTAACAGTGGAGAGGGCCAAGCTAGCTGTGCATGATCCAGAATATCAGATTAACCCATTACGACAGGCTCTTCCTCCATCTGTGAGGAAGGGTTTTCTCAACTATGTTTTTGAAAAGAAAGCATTATCGCCCATGGACCGAAAGAGCGACAGCCTTTGGTGGCAGACGCAAATAAAGCTGGTAAAAAGAATGTTCATGGAGGGGATAAATATTCTCGCAGGTACTGATTGTGCTTGCCAGGGAGGGATTCCGGGTGACAGTCTGCACGAAGAACTCCGCTTATTAGTGGAAGCAGGTCTTTCACCCGGCGATGCCCTTCAAACTGCAACCTTTAACCCCGCCAGGTTTCTAAATCTTGTCGATACACTGGGCTCCGTGACCCCGGGCAAAATAGCAGACCTCTTAATCCTTAACCATAACCCACTGTTCGATATTAATGCTACCCGCTCAATTCACTCGGTAATAATCAATGGGCGTTTACGCTATACTGCTAAGTCCGGACTGGTCGAATATTGAACTATCTCCACTTTTACATTGTTGAATCGCAATCATTTACAAATAGCATTGGATCATGATTGATATTTTACGACAGCATATTATCAGAAGGCTCGGTAGAGATACTGACAATCTGGACAATGTTTTAGCGCATTTCAATCCGCTGCATCTTAAACGCAATGAATATCTGCTAAAGCTGCTATGTTTCAATAAGTCGGGACCAAACATTCCGACTTTTTAGAAGTTTTTCTTAAGTTGAGTTATAGTTGGTCTTAAAACCTAATATAATTCAGTAATGAAGCACCTTATCCTGATTTCCATTTTATTGTTTTCTATAATAGACGCACACTCACAAAAATCAATGCCGGGTTTCTATATTAACCTCGAAAATGATACTATCGAAACGCAGATAAGAATCCGTAAAGGTGTATTTGGACAAACAACAAATGATTTCATTGATGAAGTTGAAGTTGGTGACAGCTTAACAGGTTTTAAAAAGTTCGGTCCTGATGATATAAAGGGATATGGGTTTATCTCTGGTAGCAATAAAGTCTTCTTATTGTCAAAACCGACTAAAAATGGTTCAAAGAAATTTCTGGCTCCATTTTATATCGGTCCCAAATCAAGCCTTTACCAATATGGTTTTCGTAGTTCCGGTGGCGGAGCTATCGCGTCACAGCAAACATTTTACACCTTTGAAAAATCAGACGGCAGCTACCTTTTCTTAAGGGATATCCTAAACAAGAAATTTAAAGCTGAATTGAAGGAGTTTTATAAAGATAATACAGAGGTGCAGCAAATAATTGATGCGAAGCTTAAGTACTGGTTAGATTTGAAGAAGGATCTTAGGGAGATATTAATTGCTGCCAATAAATAATCCAGATACAAACACCTCAATAATGCTTTCTAAAATATCCCATCTTGGCAAACTGGCCATCATTCTGTTAATAATGCTGGCTCATTCATTCTCCGGTTTTTCCCAGTCCCAAAGCCCCATAGTACTATATGAGCAAAAAGATATTGTCCTCCAGAACGCAAGAATCGTTGATGTTGTAAAAGGTGTTATTCTGGAAGGCCACTCTCTGTTAATAGCTAACGGCATCATCAAAGGAATCGGCAAGCCAGGCGAACTCACCATTCCTGCCAACGCTAAGGTTATTGACCTTAAAGGGAAAACGGTACTACCCGGACTGGTAATGCTTCATGAACATTTTAATTACAATAACGGTGCGGGCGTATGGCAGTTTCAACCCATCAGCTTTCCTAAACTCTACCTCGCTGCCGGCGTTACAACCCTGCGTACCGCAGGCGCTGAAAACCCCATGTACGATCTTAACCTGAAAAGAGAAATTGATAAGGGAGCTGTAGCTGGACCCAGAATGTTCGTTACCGGACCAATGTTCAATGATGAATCGGGAGGGTTCCTGGGCGACTTTATTATTTCCAATTATGAAGAAGGTCGCAAAGCCACTGCCTTCTGGGCCGAAAAAGGTTGCACCTCTTTTAAAGTATATTCTGATATCAGTCCGGAAGCATTGAAAGGTGTAATTGAAGAAGCACATGCAAGAGGATTAATGGTTACAGGGCATCTCGGAAAAATGTCCTGCACCGAAGCGGCAAACCTGGGTATAGATAACATTGAACATAGTTTCCTTTCCTGCTCGGTGGATCTCAATCTGCCATGGAACAGCAACTGGAATCTTCAGCCCGATCAGGAGGGAGTAAATGAACTGATCGATCTTTTGGTTGCAAAGAATATTGTAATGACCATAACCCCATTTTCCGACAGCGATTTCGGAAACCAATCGCTCTTTGATTATCTAAGTTTTGATGAGAGAAAACGAGTTGAACGATTAATTAAAAACCCGCCGCCCTTCCTGCCAGAAGAAGTCAATGATAAACAGTTAAGACCCCTGGAAAAACGCTTCATACAAAAAGGGGGAAGGGTAGCCCTTGGGGCCGACGCGGCGGACCTTGGCATTCTTCCCGGCTTTCAAAATCATAACGTGTTGGTTACAATGGTTAAGGCGGGATGGGCTCCCATGGATGTTATTAAAATGGCTACTATTGATGGTGCAAAAGTTTTGAAGGTGCAGAATGAAACAGGAAGTATTGAAATAGGGAAGCTTGCTGATTTAATGATTGTATCGGGCAAGCCTGATCAAAACATTGAAGATATAAGAAATATTGAAATGGTTTTTAAAAAAGGGATCGGCTATGATTCCAAAGCCTTACGCGAACAAGCAAAAGGTTTGGTGGGCAGACACTAATTTTCTACCCATGGAAACTATCCGCGATCTTGAAGAATTATTACTCCCCCCTGATGAACAACCGCTTCCGGGGAGCGACAGCAGCAATCTCCGGATCGTGGTGATGAAACAATTCCGTTTCCATAAATCACTGTGCATAGAACTATACGATGCCGCCACAACACAGTCCGGCGCCATCAAGAATCCACTCACACCAATCAGTGCTGCCGACGCAGCACTAACGGCAACAGGCAACAGCGATGCTGTTTTGTTTTATTCCAGCATCAGCCGCTTTCAGTATAATCCAACTGCCATAAAAACGGCAACGGATATACGCTGCCTGAGAACCATTATCAAAAACCCGCTTGCATTAAAATTCTACTACCATAACCCCGCCTTCTCTGAAAACGTAAGCGCCGGCGCACTAATAGAAACAGAAGTTGGCGATCTACTTGAAAAGGTTGTGATAAAAGTGCATAAGGAAGATTCTTTTTATCGCCTCACACCGGAACTACATTTAGCCGGGCAGGTTATTCATCCCCGCAACACCGAGATCAAATACGAATATTTTGTCCTGCACCAGGGCAGGCTCTGGCTCGCCGCCAACCTCACCGTCCTTAAATTACTCCAGGTATTTGGCACCCGTACCCATATCCAGGTTCATGAATCACAATTCAATGCCTTCCAGCAAAAAGTGCTCTCCAAACTTGAAGAAAAAGTGGAAGTGGTACACAGCTATATACAAGCCGCAAAGCCCGAACAACTGGCGGAGGCGGGATGGCTGGGCGCGCAGGAAAGACTTATTTATCTCTCCGACCTTGGACAGTATGTTGCCATCAATCCGATGATGCGATATGGCAGCCTCGAAATACCGGTACGAAGTAAAAAGATGGTCTACCTGCCCGATGCACGTGGAAGAATGATGGCCATGCGTCGCGATGAAGCCGCTGAAAACTCTTTCCTCGCCCTGCTGCTTCAGCAACATCCTCATTTCATGGAGCAGCTTGATGAAGGACTCACATACTTCTACCTCCATCGCGATCGCTTCCTCAATGAAGACTGGTTTACCGATGCCTTTGAACAATGGCGCGAGGCCGGCATTTCAATCTTTGGCTTCAACCAACTGAAGGGCAACAAAAAGAATGCACACAAGGGAACAATATCGGTGCAGGTTGAAACCGGCCTCAACTGGTTCAATCTGAAAGTGAAAGCTAAATATGGTAACCAGGAAGCTTCACTAAAACAAATACAGCAGGCCGTTAGAAATAAGAGCAGGTATATACAATTGGACGATGGCACATTGGGACTGCTACCGGAAGCATGGCTCGAGAGGATGTCGCGATTCTTCTTCGCCGCCAGTATCATGGGCGATGACCTGATCATGCCCGGCACACAATTCGAGACCGTCAATGAATTGTTTGATGAAACTGAAATGGATGATTCCGTTAGGTCCACTATTCAGAACTACCGGGAAAAGCTAACCGATATTAAAGCCATCGAGCAAGTTGAACTTCCATCCGGTTTGCAGGCAAATCTGAGGCATTACCAGCAGGAGGGACTAAGCTGGCTTTACTTCCTCCACCAGCACCAGTTTGGCGGTGTGCTGGCAGACGATATGGGATTGGGTAAGACCTTGCAGGTGATCGCATTCATTTTACTGCTGAAAGAAAAAGGCCAATCAGATACACATTTGCTAGTGGTTCCAACCTCACTTCTTTTCAACTGGCAGGCCGAACTGAATAGGTTCGCTCCTTCAATCAATCATATTACCCTGCATGGTGCCAACCGCGAAAAAGATATCCAGACATTTTCACAGTTTGACCTCGTGATCACATCCTACGGCACCCTGCTTTCAGATATAAACTACCTGCGCCGGTTCACCTTCGGATATGTTTTCCTGGATGAATCGCAACAGATCAAAAACCCAGGTTCGCAGCGATACCAGGCCGCGCAGATGCTCCGCGCTAAAAACCGTATATCCATCACCGGTACTCCTATCGAGAATAATACCCTCGATCTGTATGCGCAGTTTTCTTTTGCCTGTCCGGGTTTACTGGGATCACAGAAATATTTCCAGGATATCTATTCAACACCAATCGATAAGTTTGAAGACAGTCGCCGTGCCGCCGAGCTCCAACGCAAGGTAGCGCCATTCCTCCTGCGCCGCACCAAAGAAGAAGTGATGCAGGAGCTCCCCGATAAAACAGAGCAGATCTTATACTGTGCAATGGGAGAGGCGCAGCGCGCTGTTTACGAAGCGTACGAAAAAGATCTTCGCGATTACCTGGAGAACAAGATGGAGGATGAGATCCTTCGCAATTCTATTCATGTATTACGGGGACTAACACAATTAAGACAGATCTGCGATGACCCCCGACTGCTCAAAGCCGATCACCTGCAGGGTGAAGGCTCTTCCAAGATCGAAGTGTTGATGGAACAAATAGAATCGAAGAGTGGGCAACACAAGATCCTCGTGTTCTCGCAGTTCGTTTCAATGCTTGACCTGATAGCAATGGAACTAGATAAGAGTGGCATCGTTTACGAAACACTCACCGGCGCCACACGCAATCGTGAAGCTGCTGTAGATCGTTTCCAGCGCGATCCCCATGTACGCGTATTCCTGCTTAGCCTCAAGGCCGGCGGCGTAGGCCTCAACCTCACTGCAGCCAGTTATGTATATCTTGTGGATCCCTGGTGGAACCCTGCCGTTGAATCACAGGCAATCGATCGTGCCTATCGTATAGGGCAGCATAAGAATGTACAGGCCATAAGATTGATTTGTCCGGGTACCGTAGAAGAAAAGATGATGCAACTCCAGCAAGGCAAGAAAGAATTATCGGCGGGACTAGTACAAAGCGGCAAGGACTTTTTCAGCACCATGACCAAAGAGGATTGGAGAGAGGTGTTGGGAGGGGTTGACGGTATAGATGTACACTGATCTCTGAATATTTATGTAATTTGACCTATGGCAAAAAATACCCGGCTTAAATCAGTACTATCTTTGGGAATAGCTATCGCTCTGTTAATTATTGTGAGCGACCTGATAACAGCAGAAGATCTCAACTTAAAGACCGTGGGCGCTATCATTGGAACTGGTATTGTATGGGGCGCGTTGGGTGGATTTATATTTGGATGGCTCATGGGAGTAGAAATTCATATTAATAAAAGGCAAACTGCAAAACCTGATCAGGGTAATGAGCATGCACAATAGAAATGAAATATTATTTAAGAGTATTTTGTTCAGATCATTTATCTGTCTGCTATATCTAAATTCTATCACTTTCACAGCTTCTGCACAGCAAAAAACAACTGCCTCTTTTGTTGCCAAACTCGGTAATGATACCGTCATCGTTGAAACTTATAATATGCTGCCCAACCATCTCTATGGAAAGGCTTTTCTCCGTTACCCCGTCGACCAGGTAGGTGTATTCGATTTTCATTTTTATCCCGACGGCAGCATAAAGCATTACTCCATCTCCTACATGAATCCCGATAGCAGCTATCTTACCTCTTCCGGCACCCAAGGACTCTATTGTGAAAACAATACATGCACCTGGTTCGCCTCCGGTCCGGGTGATACAAAAGAATATACTAATAAGCGCGCCTCAGCTCAAATGCATTTTGTTGGGGGATGGACGCCAACCCTATCACTCATCGAATGGCACTGTATGCGTTTGATCCAATCCGGACAACAAAGCCTTCCACTTACGTTGATCAATGATTATATCGGCATCCGGCAGGTAGGGATATCAAAAGGCAAGGGTGATACCCTTGTTTTTGGTGGCGACTTCCTTGAATACACGAAAATCAAAGCTAGTGACGATGGTAGAATTCTCTACTATGATGGAACCGGCACCCCATGGAATTATATAGCCACCAAACATGAACCCATAGATGTTGATGCCGCAGCAAAAAGACTATCCAAAACGCCAAAGATTGGCATTCCCTCCCCCGAAGTGAAAGTTGCTTTCGAAGTTGAAAAGGATACTATCCATATTTCCTATGGCAGGCCCTACAAAAGAGGCCGTAAGATATTTGGAGGTATAGTTCCTTATGATTCTGTATGGCGAACAGGTGCTGGCCATCCAACTATTATCAGTCTTCCTTATGATATTCAATTCGGTAAAACAATCATCCCGAAAGGTGAGTATAGTTTATATACCATCCCATCACTAACACAATGGAAACTCATTTTTAATACCGATCTCAAACAATGGCCCACCGACCCCGACCACGCAAAAGATATTGCAACCATCCCCCTTGAAGTAAAAAAAGCATCGCAACAAACTGATCAGTTCACCATAACCATTGATCCCAATAAAGGCGTAGGAATCCTGAAATTTATCTGGGATGAAACAGAGGCGTCTGCTGCGTTTAAGGTAGTACGTAAGAATAAATAGAAATCAATGCCCACGGAAAAAGAAAAAATGCTCTCCGGCGAACGCTACAACGCCCTGGATGAACAACTTGCTACAGAAAGAACCAATGCTCGAATCCTACTTCAACAACTGAACAATACAGATCCCTCTGATACAGAAACGCTAAACACAACACTGAAAGCTCTCATCCCTAATGCCGGACAGGATCTCTGGATCCAGCCCCCTTTCTATTGTGATTATGGCTACAATATTGAAGCGGGAGATAAGGTCTTTTTTAATTTTAATTGCGTGGTGTTGGATGTTATGAAGGTCACCATCGGTAGCAGAACATTATTCGGTCCCAATGTCCAGATCTATACCGCCATGCATCCTGTTAATCATGCTGAAAGGGCAACGGGACTTGAGTTTGCCAAGCCCATTGTAATAGGAGAGGACGTGTGGGTTGGGGGATCAGCGGTTATCTGTCCCGGCGTTACCATCGGAAGCAGATCTATCATCGGCGCAGGAAGTGTAGTTACCCGCGATATCCCCGAGAATGTTTTTGCTGCCGGCAATCCATGCAGGGTGATACGCGCTATTGAATGAATATGCCTTCCTTCATCATCGCGTTTACAGTTTCTTTTGCAAACTCAGAAGCGAGCTTATCCGTTCCCTTTTTCAGCTTTCCACTAAGGCCCTTGCTCCATTGCATGTTTTGAGATGAACGATTGTAAAAACTAGCGGTCACATTTACAACAGCTACAGATTTGGTGCCGCCTGCAATGGGAACATTGGTGCCAAGAAAACCTCTGAAGATGCCGACCCTAACCGGAACACCAAGGTGTGCATCTAAACGAGGTGAATTCTTTATTTGAGTATTCCTGCCCGTTACGGTATAAGCAAGAAGAGCATCAACCTGCAGTTCATCAGCCTTCGCTATCAGCTTTTCTTCTGTTGAAATATCTGCATCTGTAATGTTTGAATAGGCAGGGATAGCGGTAATACCTTTTTCCATCAACAGCTTTACGGTAAAATCTTCAATCTGTCGCTTGGCCAGCTCGTCGGTGGTTTTGGCCAGCACCATCACTTTTCGATAGCTCTCCGCTTTGTACTCTGGTGATTTCCAGGAAGATTGTGCTAGACCCTCTAATGGAAAAAAGGAAATGCACAGGAAAAACATGAATGTTCTCTTAACTGTTTTAATCATAACTATAAGTATTTCATTAACCGAAATATTATTTCATGCTTAAATCAGTGCCTGCTTGATCGCTATTCTTAAAAATACATAAAAAATTAATGAATTATTTATCACCCTATTTGTAATATAGCGTCTCATGAGCACCCAGGCCAGGAAAATATACACTAAAGCATTCTGGAGTATTATCATTCTCCTAAGTGCCTACTATCTATACCGGGCTATTGATTTCAGATTTTACAGGGAGGGATTAGGACCAACTTTCTGGAATAAACAGTTCCTCTATATTTTTCATATTGCAACAGCGCTCGCTCCATTAATACTTGGACCGATTCAATTCTGGAATGGATTCCGGATCCGGTATATGAACCTGCATAGAACCCTTGGCAAAGTTTATATTATTGGCAGCCTGCTGGGAGGCGTGTCAGCTTTTGTGCTGGGACTAACGATACCTTATCAAGGGTCTGTTATTCCATTAATGCTGCTATCCATACTATGGATATTCATGACGATTGCCGCATGGATCACCATCATGCGAAAGAATATCAAAACTCACAGGCATTTTATGATCCGTAGCTATACACTGGGATTAACATTTATCGCACTACGTATATTAGATGACCTTGTTTACAAGCAGAACCTTTTGTTTTTCATCAGTAACGATGAAGTAAAGGATACTACCTATGAATGGATGAGCTGGGTTTTGCCGCTACTGATAGTCGAGTTTTTTATATCATGGATACCAGCCATAAGGCAGAAAAAATCCGTCCCGAATCGCTAAGCTTATCTTGATTACCCATCAAACATTAGCTTTCTCTTAGCTTGAAATTTCGATAACTTAGGATATAGAAGTTATCACATGAAACTACTTTACCTGATAACATTATGCTGCCTTGTACTAGCCTGTTTCAGCAGTTGCCGGGGACAGGAAAAAAAGGATAGTTCATCCTCCCGGAAAGTACAGTCAAAGATAGATGTAGGCGGACCATTCGAGAACCGTGAATTAACCTACTACGGCATCCCCCGAAATATAAGTGCTACAGATACCAGTCCGGGTTTCACCCAGTCGGGACAGAAACTCCTTGTCACCGGTATCGTTTACCAATCGGATGCGAAGACCCCAGCCCCAGGTGTACTGCTTTATTACTACCAGACCAATACAGAAGGGAGATACGTGCACAAGCCGGAAGAGAAAAGAAGTATGCCTCCTAACGATCGCGGACAAACGCATGGCTACATCCGTGGCTGGGTTAAAACGGGAAGCGATGGCAGGTATTCCATCTATACCATCCGACCCGGATCATACCCTAACGCTACAGAGCCTGCGCATATCCATGTTACACTTAAAGAACCCAATGATATCGCCGAATATTGGATCGATGACTTTGTTTTTGATGACGATAAATTACTTACCCAGCGGCACCGTGACAGACTAAGCAAACGCGCAGGAAGTGGTATATTGGAATTGAAAAGGAAAGACGATCTTTTGGTTGGTGAGCGTAACCTTGTTCTGGGACTCAATATTCCCGGATACCCGACGAAATAAATTCTTCCTGTTAAATACATTGGTTATGAAACCGAAGATCCTGCTTATGCCAGGCAATACGCAGCCAATGATTGGATCCATATACATCCGGGAGGCGGTATAAAAAAGGGAATCGATGAAGTGCTTGCAGAAGTAATTGCAGTTCATGATACATTTCTGAAAGGTGTAACCATGAAAATTGATACAATGGATATTCGCTTTGTTCATCCCGATGTTGCTGTTGCAGATGTAGTACACACAATAGATAACTACGAGAATCCACCGGGTGTAAAGCATATAAATGAAAGGCACATGAAACTTTACGTTGTTGCAAAGATCAACGGTAAATGGCTGATGACCCACGACCAGAACACAATTATAATGGGCACAAATACCGCAACAAATAAATAGAAGGAATAAAACCCGCACCTAATGACCCTAGAACATGTAGCTATCTGGACCAACAACCTGGAAGCTCTCCGCGAATTTTACTGCACCTATTTTGAAGGCAGTTCAAACAACCAGTACTTCAATCCTGATAAAGATTTCCGGTCCTATTTCATCAGTTTCCCCTCGGGTGCGCGATTGGAACTCATGAGCAAACCCACTATCCCTCAAAACCTCAACGACCGCGTTGAGGCCCAACACCAGGGTATCATCCACCTCGCCTTTGGTGTTGATACCATGGAAGCCGTTGACCAGAAAGCAAGGGAACTAAAGGAGAATGGTTTCCCGATTCTTAGCGGTCCACGTAAAACGGGCGATGGTTATTATGAATTTGAAACCCTCGACCCTGACCATAACCGTATTGAAGTAACAACTCTTTTTAAGTAATTTACTGTCAGACTAAACACCTGATATGATAAGAGCTCTCTTCTTATGGATCTCATTTTTTTTCACCAGCCTTAATTGCTTGGCCCAACTGAAATACCCGGTTGCACGCAAGGTTCCCTTTGATACTACCGTGCAGGGTATCAAAATTGCAGATCCTTATTTCTGGATGAGCCGCCCGGTAAACAGGTCCGAAATGCTGGACTTCACCAAACAACAGGCAGCGCTTGCCCTCTCGGTGTTGGATAGCATCCCCGGCATGGAAGTTCTCCAAAAGGAAATGGATGAGGTGTTCCTTAGCATGCAGGAAGAGATCTGGAACACACATATTTCCGGTAACCATCTCTACTATTTCCGCGATATCCCTAAAGAGGGGCCCACCCTTTGCAGGCGCAAGGGATTCGATGCTCCGGAAGAAAAGATCCTCCGCAGGGTAACCATCAATGGCCAATCTTACTCAGTACGCAAGCGGGCCTATGCACACCATAAACCATTGCTGGCACTGATGCTCACCCAAAAGGGAGAAGCCAATCCGCAGATAAGGATCTTTGATCTCGATAAAAAAGAATTTCTCCCCGATAGCATCGCACCCGTCATGTTCAACGACTCCCGCGGTGTTTCCATGGCATGGATGCCCGGCGAAGATGCTCTTCTCTATACGCAATCGCCACCCACCGATATACATGCAGAGAAATACTTCAACGGCAAGATCAGGAAGCATACTATCGGTACCGATCAAACGAAGGACGTTTCAGTTTTCGGGATAGGAATCCACCCCAACATCAACCTGCAACCTGGTGAAACACCCTATATCTACAGTTTTCCCAACTCACCCTATCTGATCGCCCGTATTCGTTCGGGGAGTGGCGATAACTATGCCTTCGCCGTTCATGCTTCCCGCCTTAACGGAGCCAATACACCCTGGGTCAGACTTAAAAATTATGTGAACCTGGGCGATGGCTTTGATGCCAGTGGAAAATGGCTCTATGCCGCCACCACCGGCCCTTCACGCTACCAGGTAGTGAAGATCAATATGGAAACAGGTGCGGCCCCGGAACTATTCCTGCCAGAGCAAAAGGATGTGATTGCCGGCACCGATACCTATTATCGCAAAGGCATCATAGCCGGCAAGGATAAGCTCTATGTTTTGCTGCGCAGGATCGGTAACATGCAGGTGATGCAGGTAGATCTGAAATCAAAAAAGACATCCCTGCTTCCAGTTGCAAGCGGAACAAGCATCAGCGATCTTATGCTCATGAATGATAACGACCTTGTATTCTTCCAATCCTCACCGCTTAAAAGCGCCTCCTACCAGGTATATGATCATAGTAAAGGTTCCGTTCGCATCTTCCCCTTTACAAAACAATTATTCGATGTCAGCAATGAAATCGCAACTGAAGTATTGTGGATACCATCGCGCGACGGAAAGCGTATACCCCTCTCTGTTATCTATTCAAAGAACATCAGGCTGAAAGGGAAGAACCCCTTTCTCATTGAAGGCTATGGCAATTCAGGGATGTCGAAGGATTTGCATTTTGATCCTTCATTCCTTTCCTGGATAAAACGTGGTGGAGTATATGCGTATGCGCATGTACGTGGTGGTGGTGAGTTGGGTGAAGATTGGCAGCTCGACGGTCAGTTTCCCCATAAGATGAATTCAGTGAATGATATGGTGGATGTGGCTAGATGGCTGCAGGAGAACGAATACGCATCATCGAAAGTGTTTGTGATGGGAGGCAGTGCGGGGGCTTTCCTGGTAGGCAATAGTATCAACCAGCGTCCCGATCTCTTTGCCGGTGGTATCTTCCAGGCGGGGCTGCCTGATATTGCCCTTACCGTTGACGCAGCAGCATCGCGGGAGGAGAGATCTGTTGGTCCCCGCTCTACCCCTGAAGGATTTTCATCTGTGTATAATATGAGTGCTCTCTACCATATTCCCGATAACAAATCACTGCCCTCCATGCTCATCATTCACGGCGCCACCGATTATATCCTGAACCTTCATCCCGCTGCCCGCTATGCGGCTACACTACAGGAAAAACAAAAAGGGGATTCACCTATCCTGTTCCTTACCGATCCTGAAGGTGGCCACAATGCAAGCGCCAACGAAATTTTCTATATCCTGAAATATATTTTATGGTTATCGGGTCACCCCGATTTTCAAACCACTCTCAAATAGTTAACTTTAATAATCCCATTAAATCCTCGCAATTGTATAACCATGCTTAAATACAAATCACTCCATCAGTGGATGGTCATCCCCATGATATTTATGCAGCTTGGGATATACCGCGACTACTGGGGTGATTTTACAGAGAACGCATGGGCCGTTCATATTCATTACTGGACAGGAACCATCTGGTATATCTACCTGATCATCCAGCCTTATTTTGCCACCCATGGCCAGATGCCACGGCATCGCACCAACGGGATCATCGGCATCTTTCTCGCCGGTGGTGTTTGCCTCACCGCACTGGGAATGATGCACCGCGATATCGCTACTACCGATCTCATCATGAAAGATCCTGCACGCTTCGGTCCCTTCCAGCCATGGTTCTTCTTTGGTGTGGCAGCAGTTGAAATTGTAATGATGTCGGCATTCGGGTTCGCCATTATTAAGAGCATCATTCATCGCAAGCAAATCGAGAACCATGCCTGGTGGCTGATCTCCACGGTATTCCTAATCATGATGCCCGCCCTCGGAAGAGGTATCCAAAATGTTTATGTGGGCATTAACCGAAGCGACTGGCCCAACATAAATATCATGACGCCCATCTATATCGCCCAGTTCCTGATCATCGGAATGCTATTGCTGGGGGCCTGGAAATATGGCAAACTCAGGCATCCCGCAACTTACCTGGCTCTTGCAGTTAACTTGTTTATTTTCCTATTGGAACCTATCGGTAGATCAGAAGCTGTACAACATTTTCTACGATCAATAATTAAAGGATAAAACGCCAATTGAAAACCACTTCTTCAACGATTATGCAAAACAATCTCAAAATAGCTTCCGCACAGTTTGAACACCAGAGCAATAATAAAGACTATAACCTAACGGTGATCGATAACTTATCCGCTTCTGCCTCCGCAGCAGGTGCTGACGTTATAGCCTTCCACGAATGCTCCATTACCGGCTATACTTTTGCGCGCCATCTTTCCAAAGAACAGATGCTGAAACTTGCTGAGTTTGTACCGGGGGGAGAAAGTATTGAAGCCCTCCGCAAGATTGCAGCAAAACATGATATCATCATACTCGCCGGACTATTTGAAAAGGATTCAACTGATAATCTCTTCAAAACCTATGTATGTGTTGACAAGGGCGGTCTCGTCGCAAAGTTCAGGAAACTGCATCCTTTCATTAATCCCCATCTTACTCCCGGTGATGCCTACTGTATTTTTGACATCAAAGGATGGAAATGCGGCATTCTGATCTGCTACGATAATAATATCATCGAAAATGTAAGAGCTACCAAACTGCTGGGAGCCGATATTATTTTCATGCCGCATGTTACCATGTGTACCCCTTCCTCCAGGCCCGGTGCGGGTTTCGTGGATCCGCAGCTCTGGAAGAACAGGGAGGCTGATCCCACCTCACTCCGGCTTGAATTTGATGGCATGAAAGGAAGGGCATGGCTCATGAAATGGCTTCCTGCAAGGGCTTACGACAATGCGATCTATGCAGTGTTCTCTAATCCCATCGGGATGGACGACGACCAGCTCAAGAATGGCTGCTCCATGATCCTCGATCCTTATGGCGATATCATTGCGGAGTGCCGAACTTTTGAGGATAGTTATTGCATCGCAACCATCACTGCCGATAAACTTACACTCGCCGGTGGCCATCGTTACATCAACGCGCGCCGTCCCGATCTCTACAAGGATATCATTGGTCAGCCCCATCATCCCGAACAGGTGGTGGCATGGCTTCACCGCGATCAATAACTCATCTCATCCAGCTTAACCTTGCCCTTGAATGTCCAGAATACAAAACTGGTATAGATGGCTACCAGCGGTGTACCGATCAGTGCAATGGTAAGTAGTATCCGCATGGTTTTGGTGGATGAGGCTCCATTGTGAATGGTGATACTATTGGCGGCATCATTGCTCGCATAAACAAGATTGGGAAATACTTCCATCGCTATGGTGATCAGTAAACTTGCAATGGTGATGGCCGAACTCAAAAAGGCAAAGCGGTAGTTTCCCTTCTTCAGTTGCCGCGGTATATTGGCAATGGCAAGAAACATCAATACGGGGAAGATAAAATACTGCGGACTGCTCCTGAATGTATTGCTGAGGTGAGGAATATACAGCAGCGTATACAAGGTGGTGACACCAAATGCCACCAGGAAAAACACATTGAAATTTTTGGCAAGGATGGTTAGCTTGGTATAAAGCCTGTTCTCTGTTTTCATGGCGAGGTATATAGCGCCATGCATCATGAACAAGGCCAGCGTGGTGATGGCCACCAACACGGAGAAGGGATTGATAAACGACAGGAACTCACCCGTGAATTCTTTATTCTCATTGAGGGGAATACCCATCGCAACATTTCCCAGCATTAGTCCGAGTGATAAGGTCACCACGATGCAGGCAAAGGAATAGATAATATCCCAGGTCAGCCGCCAGATCCTGCCGGGCTCCTTACTCCTGAACTCAATGGCCACGGCCCGCCAGATTAATCCAACCAGGAAGATCATCACCGGCACATAAAATGCGGAGAACACTGCCGCATAGGCAACTGGAAACCCGGCGAATAAGGCACCGCCGGCAATTACCAGCCATACTTCGTTGCCATCCCAAACCGGGCCGATAGCGTTGAGTGCAATACGCCTGCTGTTCTCCTTTTTCAGGAAAAGATGCAGCGCCCCTGCGCCAAGGTCAAATCCATCCAGTATGGCATAGCCGCTGATAACAGCGCCGAATACCAGAAACCACCATGTATTATAATCGATTCCCAAAAACATCTCCATTATTTTTAAGTTTTGCCGCCGCGCAGCATCGGGTTTTCACGTACGCCGAAATGTTCTGTATCCTCTTCTGCAGCAGATGTATGCATAACCGGACCATGCCTGATCTTCTTATTCAGCAGATACAAAAACAAGACAAACAGGGTGGCATATACGAGGGTGAACAAAACCAGTGAAAACAGCACCTGCTCTGCCCTCACCGATTTCGATAATGCGTCGGATGTTCTCAGGAGTCCATATACCACCCATGGCTGGCGGCCCATCTCGGCGGCAAACCATCCGGCCTGGTTGGCAACCTGTGGTAATAATACCGCCCACACAAAAACCATCATCAGCCATCTGCTGTCAAACAGTTTGCCACGCATCCATAACCAGGAGGCATAAACGCTGAGAACGATCAGCATCATGCCGATGGCCACCATGATATGATAAAACTGGAATACCGCATTCACCTGTGATGGCCTGTCTTCGGGGGCAAAGGCATTGAGCCCCGTTACCGGCTTATTGAAATCCTGGTAGAGTAAAAAGGAGAGTCCCCCCGGTATTTTGATCCCCGTTGTTTTCTGTGTTTTCTGATCAACCCATCCCAGCAGGTACATATCACCTCTGGCGCTGCTATCGTAATGCCCTTCCAGGGCCGCCAGTTTTGCGGGCTGGTGTTCTGCAACCACTTCTGAGCTGGCATGACCTGCCACCAGTTGCAGCAACGAGAATACCGTAGCCACTGCCAGTGCGATCTTAAAAGATGGCTTTGCTATTTCGAGGAATTTACCTTTTAAGATATACCATGCATTCACACTCAATACCAGGAATGCCCCTGCGAGGAAAGCGCCGATCCACACATGCCATAGCCTTTCCATGCTGGAGGGATTAAACACCATTTCCCAGAAATCAGTGATCTCCGCACGAGCATCCAGTCCCGCCCCTGCAATATGATAACCTGCCGGCGTTTGTTGCCAGCTGTTAGCCACTACTATCCATACGGCGCTGAACATCGATCCAACAAATACCATGATGGTTGAGAAGAAATGCACTCTTGAACTCACGCGGTTCCAGCCAAAAAGGAGAATACCTAAGAAACCGCTCTCCAGGGCGAAGGCGAAGATCCCTTCTGCTGCCAGAGCGCTGCCGAAAATATCACCCACATATCTCGAGTAGGTGGCCCAGTTAGTACCGAATTCAAATTCCATGATGATGCCGGTGGCCACACCGAGGCCGAAAATGAGGGCAAAGATCTTGATCCAGAAGCGGGTCATGTCTTCGTATATCTTTTGGCCGGTGCGGAGGTACATGCCTTCCATGATCACAAGGATGAGCCCGAGGCCAATACTAAGTGGCGGGTAGATATAATGGAATGAAATGGTGAAGGCAAATTGTATCCTCGACAGAATTTCTACATCCATAGTATCCGGTTTGGGAGATGGTGTTGATTGCTATATACCAATTTAGGAATAAATCAGCGGTAACCTGCGTGCTACAATCAAAGAAAGACCGCTATGCCCGTTTGTGCGTATTGGTTCGACAATCCTTCGAGGGTCCTTCGAGCATCCTTCGAGCGGGGTTCGGAACGGCTTAAAACCGGATGGATTTGGGAGATATTTTAATCCAAATAATATTTGAGTTTCCATTGACCATGATAGAACAATTATACGTTGCAGAGGCAGGGGTTTCCAAATCAAACTGGACAAACAGACAATTGATATACACAAACGCCATATTTGATGCACGAACACCCAATTCAGTAACCCATTTTTTTATTTTTTTACCCCCCCATCCTGCCCAATGAGCCAATAGGGGAGGTTGGTGCGGCCCCGGTGCCTTCTCGGTTGGGCCTCGGTTAAAATTATGCCGGAGGATCCCCGGAGGATCCCAGGTTGATCCCCGGTTGATGATTTTTCATAAAAAGGGAAGATGTGGCTGCACCCCGCCTATTTCCGGATATAATAAGGTTTGGCTATCTCAATTCGAGCTCAAAGATTCCATCACAAAAGTTGAAATTGAAAAGAATCCATTTACCAAAGAACCCGGTTAATTGGCTCATCCGTTCAATTAATTGGCTCATCAGCCGGTGACAATCGGCTCATTTCTGAATAATTGGCTCGCGCGGTTTTTTCTATTGAAATTACTCAGGATAAAGGCTCCGGCCTCGGCGCACTGCCCGCCGGACGTGAATTATCATCTGGTAATGGAATGAACTCCTCGTTATCAGTTGGGGGCAGGAGTATCCTTCCCTGCTTCCAATCCTCCTTAGCCTGCTCAATCCTTTCCTTACGCGAGGAAACAAAATTCCACCAGATAAACCGCTCTCCCAATGGCTCACCTCCCATCATCATCAGCGTGCTGCTGGTTATGGCACTTATCAGGGGATCGGCGCCTTTTGTGAATACCAGCATTTGTCCTTCCCGGTAGCTGACGCCATTTATTTCCAGCACACCTTTCGCTATATAAATGCCCCTTTCCTCATGTTCTTGTGGTAATCCAAAACGGGCACCCTGCTCCAGCTCAACATGTAAATAGAATAGAGGAGAATGGGTGTTCACTTTACCCGCTAGTCCATAGGCATTGCCGGCTATTAATCGCATCCACACTCCCGTATCAGTGAACACCGGAAGTTGTTCAGGCTTATAGTTTGCAAACGATGGTGCTGATTCCTCATCTTTCTCCGGTAACGCCACCCAGGTCTGGATCATCTCCAATGCCCCTCCCGCCAAAGCAGCCGGATTTTCAAATCGTTCCGAATGTGCTATGCCACTGCCGGCAGTCATCCAGTTAACTTCCCCGGGTCGTATCACCTGCTCTACTCCAAGGCTATCACGATGCGTTACCTGTCCATTGAACAGGTAGCTCACCGTTGATAACCCGATATGCGGATGCGGTTTCACATCAAGTGACGACCATGTTTTAGGAACCTCTGCCACCGGACCTGCATGGTCAAGGAAAATAAATGGTCCAACCATTCGACGCAGCCTGAAAGGAAGTATCCGCTTTACTTTCATGGCCTCGCTGATATTTGCAATGCGCGCTTCTATAACTATATCGAGCATGAGTTCATTAATTCCTTCTAAGATAAATATTAACCCTTAGCTTTTTCCGCTCCAAATCCTCCTTATTAGCGCATTCTGTTTTTTTTCACCTCTTACCTTTTATATCTTACTTCTTACCTCTACTTTTGTTCCATGTCCCTGAATCCATCCATTCGTAGAATCCTGCTCATTGATGATGATATCGATGATTATATTTTTTTCAGGGATGCCCTCGAAATGGTTGATCCCAGCGTTGAACTCCTGCATTTGCCTTCTGCCAGCAGGGTCCAAACTGATGACACATGGAAAACACCAGACATTTTATTTCTCGATATCAATATCCCCGACAGTAATGGTTTTGACGTGCTGAAGAGTATCCGGGGAAAAGGCTTTTCCCTTCCAATCGTGATGTATTCCACCGCCAGCAACCCCGTGTATGTGGAAAGGGCCTACCAGGAAGGTGCCAGTCTTTATTTTCCCAAACCGGATAGCATGCGGGCCCTCGAAGAATCACTGAGACGCCTGCTTGGCTTCAACTGGAGCGATCCCGAAATGGTTAAGGAAAATTATAAACAGCATAATAGCTACCGGGTTTTCAGCGTGAAAGATTAATATATGGAGCCAATTTCTTCATTTGACAGTTCGGCTGAGCGCTACCAGATTGCCCTGGAGGCAGCAGGTATTGGTATATGGGATCATGATCTCCTTGCCGATACCATCTTCTTTTCCGCCAATAGCCAGCAGCTTTTCGGATTCCCTGAAGGTTACCATTTTACCCGGGATGAACTATTCGCCAGGATCTTTGCGGGTGATCGCGACAGATTGGTAAAACAAATGAATGAAAGCCTCGACCCCAATTTGAAGGCAGCCTATGATATTGAATTCAGGATTACCGATCAGGAAGGGGCAGTTATTACCAGGTGGGTGAGGGCTAAAGGCAAGGCCTATTTTAATAATGAATCAATTCCATACCGCCTTACCGGCACCTTGCAGGATATAAGCGCTGAAGTAAAAGCCAGGGAAACACAGCAGAAACTTCTGGCCCTGGTGGACAATAGTATTGAGCTGATGTCTATCCTCGAAAATGACCAGAAGAATTCTTATATCAACCGGGCTGGAATGGAAATGCTGGGCTTCGATAATCTCCAGCAGGTGTATGAAACACCCATTTCAGCCTTGCATACGCCAGAGGACATTGCATTTGTGGAGGCCAATGTATTGCCATCGGTATTTCAGAAAGGGAGATGGTCGGGTATGATGAATGTGCGGCACCTGAAGACAGGCGAAATATTTCCCGTCTATAATAATACCGTTCGCATTGAAGATAATGTAACCGGTGAGCCTATTGCCATCGGCGCTGTGATGAGAGATATGCGCCCTGAAATGGCCACCCGCAGGGCCATTGAAGAAAGCGAAAGAAATTTCCGCAACCTCGTGATGCAGGCACCCGTGGGCATCTGCATCATAAAATGGGATGACCTGCTGGTGGAATTGGTGAATGATAGTTTCCTCGACGCATCCAACAAAACAAGGGAGGAACTATTGAACAAACCACTGACCGATGTATTCCCTGAAGCGAGTAACCAGGGCTTTGATATCCTTTTGAAGAAGGTGCTGCAGACGGGCCTTCCCTATTTCGGCAAGGAATATGAGATCCTGCAGCAGAAGAATGGCGAAAGCTCAAAGGCCTATGCCGATTTTACTTTCCAGCCCCTTCATGAACCCGATGGCAGCATCTCCCGCATTATGACCCTTTCTTTTGATGTAACGGATAAGGTGCTTGCAAGAAAGAAATTACAGGAGAATGAAGAAGAGTTGCAAAGAAGGGTAAGTGAACGGACGGCAGAACTGGAGGAGAAGAATAAGGCATTGGAAGAATTCACTTATGTGTCGAGCCACGACCTCCAGGAACCCATCAGAAAGATCCGGATGTTCATGGACCTGGTGAAGACTGCGGAGTATTCTTCATTCAAGGATTCATCACGTCATCGGTTTAATAAGATAGAGGAGTCGGTGGACAGGATGAGCACTTCATTAAAAGACCTGCTGAACTTCGCGAGCCTCAATAAGGAAGTGAAAAAAGAAACTGTTGATCTCAATAATATTCTTCGGAATGTATTGGATGATCTGGAACTGATGATCAATGAAAAGAATGCCGTCCTGGATATTAGCGAGCTTCCAACCATTGAAGCTGTGCCCGTGCAAATGAACCAGCTGTTTTATAACCTGCTGATCAATTCACTTAAGTTTTCAAGAGAAGGAGTCATCCCCCATATCACCATAAAATATGAGAGACTGGAGGGAAACAGTAATGCATTCATCATGACCATCGCCGACAATGGCATTGGCTTTGAGCAGGAAAAGGAGGAGAAGATTTTTGGAATGTTCCAAAGGCTACATACCCGCGATAAATATGACGGAACGGGCATCGGACTTGCGCTCTGTAAAAAGGTTGTTGAAAATCATGATGGTAAGATCTGGGCAAGATCAACACCAGGAGAAGGGGCAGCATTTCACATCATGCTCCCCCTACCTCTTACCTCTTAACTCTTACCTCTTACCTGCTGCGACCTGTTATCACTTCTCAGACTTGCTGATCACTGATCTATCCAGGTATTGTATAACACGATCCACCTTATCATTGGCATCAAAATGCATATCAGTATGGATCCACTGACTCATGGTGTTCCCTGATTTATATTTCACATTCACCCTGTACCAACTCATCAACCATACACCCGGCGCTTCGATGCTCTGTGGTTGGTTAACCCTCACCGGTAGAAAGATTGCGTCATGAAAGGTGATGGAATCGATCACTTCTGTCCTCCTTTTTTTCCAATAAGCAGTGATGGCAGGCTTTCCAACAATACTGTCTCCATTGTTCCAGGCATAAACCGCATTGTCGGCATAGTCTTTCATCCAGCCGTCAATATCTCCGCCCGATAGCGCAGCGATGGCATTTTTGCCCATATCAATGTACTTTGACTCCGCTACAATTTCTGCCGGCATCTTGCCAGCAGTGGTGGTAGTGGAAGTGGCGGCGGACTCATCTGCGTTTTCGGCAGCAGACTTCTCATTGTTGCAGGAAATAAGGAACATGGCAATCATGCCCCATAGAAATAACTGTTTCATTATATGGTTATTTGGGTTAAAGAAACAATGTTGGGGCAACGAAACTAAAGGAGGGTAGTAGAGGGGTAGGATCTTCTCTGAATTTAGTTACTTAAATTAGCTCTAGCAAAAAATATCTGCGGTTGCATTTCCCAATCAAACCATCTGCATGTTAGCCAGGTCAATAATTTTCTTGTTGCTCTCCTTATCTGCTTGTCCGCTGTTTGCGCAGCAGAAATACATCATGACGGTTAGGGGTAAGGTTAAAGCCGACGCTGTTGGAAGAACGCTCGCCCACGAACATATCGTCACCAATTTCATTGGGGCTCCCACTGTGGTGGATGTTCCGGGGGATGATAGTGTTGCGATCGCAAAAATACTTCCCCACCTGCTTCGCCTCAAAGGCCAGGGTATCAGCACGCTTATTGAATGCACACCTAATTATATCGGAAGAAATCCCGCCCTTCTGAAAAAGCTTTCTGAGCTCTCCGATCTTAATATTGTTACCAATACCGGACTCTATTCTGCCGTTGATAAAAAGTACCTGCCAGCCTATGCCTTCACTCAAAATGCTGCGAGTATTGCTGCGCGTTGGGAAACTGAATGGACCAATGGTATCGGGGGTACAGGCATCAGGCCGGGCTTTATAAAACTCGGTGCCGGCAGCTCTGCTCTTGATTCAATTGAAGCAAAAATGCTGTCCGCGGCTATTATGCTAAGCAGGAAATCTTTACTGCCCATAGCCATTCACTCTGGGAGCGGACAGGCAGCCATCTCTGCATTTGAGCAACTAAAGAGATCAAACTGGAAGCCGGAAAAACTTATCTGGGTGCATGCACAAAATGGTACCGATGAAGAAAGGGCAATGCTGGCGAATGAAGGTGTGTGGATCAGTCTTGATGGAGTTAGTGAAAAATCATGGGAGCAATATGCAAGTATGATCCTGTTCCTTAAAAAAAGAAACCTGCTGAATCGATTATTGATTTCTCATGATGATGGATGGGCTGTTCCGGAGAATGGTTCCTATAATAAACTGGAACTTTTCGGCAATGGTAATAGTATCCCTTATAACACCCTGTTTACAAAACTACTCCCGGCGCTGCAAAAAGCGGGTGTGACTGAATCGGAAATTGATATGATCCTGCGAAAGAATACTGCTGACTGTTTTTCCTTTTAAAGCGCAGAGAGCTTTACAGTTTTTTCCCTTTCGCTACGACATACCTGATCCATAAAAAATCATCGTAGATCTTCTTTACTGATTTTAATGTGAAGATGGTTGCCTTTCGTTTCCCATATCCCTTCTCTGCTTCAAAAACGGTAAGCGCTCCGATGGTGCCATCTGCAACTGGAGCAAGCACAAGGCTGAATTCGTCTATCAATCCGGCTTTCAGGAATGATCCATTCACATGGCCGCCACCATCAATGCGCACGGTCTTTATACCGAATAGCTTATTGAGTTTTTCTAAAACAAGTTTCAGATCCAGTTCCGCCTGGCCGCCAAAAATATAAGATACATTTTTCTCCTGCAGGTGAGCCAGGTAAGCGGATGAAACCTTTTCGGTGAGCACTTCAATTACATGTTCTGTTGAAACCATATTAGTATCCCAATAGCATTTGCCGGAAGGATCAATCACCACAGCAAATTTCTTCGCGGGTTGTTTGGCAACAAAATCAACTTTAGGGATGCGGCTACTCACGCTCTTCTTAGCGGGAATTTTCTTGCTTGAAAATTCCTGCATCGTGACGCGACCTACCAGCCAGGCATCGGCCTTTATTTTTGCCGCTGGCTCTTCAAAATATTTATGATGGTCCTTGAATCCCCAGATATCCTGTTTGATCTTTCCATCTACTGACCCAAGCATGTGACAAATAACGTATGGCTTCATAATCTATATTGGTTTTGTTCGATTCTTTTTTTCACGATCTGCTTAACTAAAATTGCTGGCAAAGGATTTTCTGCTGTGAAGTGAATAGTAGTTCCTGAGGTCTTATAAGGTTGCAATTCTTTTTCGAAGTCTTTTAGTAGCTGTTTGTTCACAACAAAAAAGGAGCAGTGATCTTTAAAGGCTGCGAAGTGAACCAGCGCCCCATTGTATTTATAACTGGGGATCTGGTAACTGATTATTTCCTCTGCCTGAGGTGCAGCAGATCGTATTGTTTTGCGCAATTTTTCCAGGGCGCTTCTGATTTCTGGTTCCTGCAATTCCAGGTACTCATCCACCGTTTTTGGCACAACACCCTTGAATCCTTTTCTCATAATTAAATTTACTTCTTCCTTCCCATTTCCAGCAACCCCAAAACAAAACGCCTCTGAAGCTCTTCATTGCTCCAAAGGCGTTTCCTCCCTAAATCTTACCTCTTACATCTTACCTCTTACCTGTCATAGACTCTAATATAATCCACCTCCATACTCGCACTTGTAAATGCAGGATCAACCGGACCGGGAAAATTACCGCCCATCGCAATATTCATAATGAAGAAGAAATTATGATTGAAAGGAATGGAAGAACTGTTGTTTACCGTATGGATCGGCTGGTCGTCTACAAGCATCTGGATGATACTTGAGTTCCACACCAGTGTATACTTATGGAATTCAGTGGTGGCATTGGCAATTGTTCTTGTATTGCCATCGGCGTTACCACCTGATCTTCCCGGGTAATGAAGGGTAGCATAGATTTTATTCAGGTCACGCCCCAGATGTTCCATAATATCTATTTCACCGCAGTTGGGCCAGCTCACCGTTTCAATATTGGCGCCCAGCATCCAGAGGGCTGGCCATGTTCCAACACCTTCCGGCATTTTTGCACTGATCTCCACACGGCCATACTTCATACTGTATTTGCCCTTTGTCAGCAACCTCGCTGAGGTATAGGCAGCACCGCTGTAGTTTTCTTTTTTGGCTGTGATCTTTAATTTGCCATCCTGCACCGAAACATTTTCAGCACGGTTGGTATAATACTGCAACTCTGCATTTCCCCAGCCATTGTCGCCCCTCCCGATATCATAACCCCATTTAGCGGGATCGGGGGCACCATTGGTATTAAATTCGTCTGACCATAGCAGTTGGGGTTCAGCAGCGCCCGCCACTGTTACCGATACCTGCACTGATTTAGAAGTGCTCTGCCCGCTGGCATTACTTGCCTTAACCGTTACAACATAAGTATTGGTTCCTGCTTTTTTATATATATAGGAAGCGATGCCGTTTGTTGACACCAGGCTTTCTCCATCACCAAGATCGTACTGGTAGGTTGTGGCATTATTGGCCGTGGATTTGAAATCTACTTTACCGCTGCCATCCATGGATACAGTGCTCTGTATTACCAGGTTGCTAGGGGCAACATTTGTTAGCGCAGGATCACCGTCTGATTTCTTGCAGCCTAAGAGCGCAAGAGCACATATGATCGAAATTGTTATGCTCATAAGATTTCGCATTATTTATGATTTTACTTTTAATTTCTGATACCATGCATTTCCGTCCACACCAATAGCGCGCAGGTGCATGGTGGTTTCTGTAATGGAAAGGATCTCATAGCTATTGCTGCCCGTGGCAAAATTAACGATACCATCGCCCGGAACAATGAATTGTATTCCCGTTGAATTGCCGCTGTTTGATCCCGATGTTGCATCAGCAAATATCAGCGCCCTGGAGCCGGCAGTGCTAATGTCATAGCAGGCCTCGGGACCGCTGAATCCATAGGCGCCCACAGAAGCACCCTGCACAAAGCTCTGCCCCTTATTATCCAGTTCCATATAAACCCTGTTATTGGCATCTTTCGTGAAACGGATCTCGTCGTCATAAAGGCAGCCAACACTTGCTTTTTCATTAGGCGCCGCCTGGTACCAGATGGGTTCAAAATTATCTGCTGGTCCCACCCCAATATGACCCGTTGCCTCATTGTCTGTTACCCATGTTTTACTATCATTATTGGTTAATGCAGTGAGTATTGCTACCGGTATCTCGAACACAACATTCACTTTGATCTTTTTACTGATGGTGGATACCACTCCAGCCCTGCCGATGGCATTCACCGTGATGGTATATTCATTGGTACCCGGAATGCCATACTTGTATTCTGTTGTTCCGGAAGGCACCATTTTCACTACCCCATCACCGAAATCAATCTGGTAGGTGAGTGCATTGCTCGCAGTTGATACAATGTTTACCAGTCCCGTTCCATTGCCATCGGGATTATTGGCATCGGTTCCTGCAATTGTTATATCGAGCGTTAAGGCATCGGGATTTTTAATTTCACCAAATGCATATTCTGTTTTCTGGCAGCTTAGCAGCATTACCTGCATCGCCATCAGCAGAATGAAAAAAGAAAAGATTTTATTTCGCATGACTGATTAGTTGAGATTAATTAAGCGTGATGTCATCAAAAAGATAGGTGTAGTTGGCAGATCCATCTCCAACAGCGCCAAGGTCAAAGATCAATACGATCTTATGGTATGAATTGGCTGTGTTGATAGCGCTGTAATCGAATGTGAGCTCTTCCCATTCACCCGACTTGGTAGTGGCTACCTCCTTTTCAAAATTGATTCCACCATCATTCTGGTTCTCTACTTTGAGCAATAATTTTGCACCTGCTCTCGGCGAAAACACTTTCACCTTAAATGTTTTCTTCACGGAGAAATCTATTGCACTGCTTAGAGCGATCCAGCTTCCACCCCATGGCTGTCCCGGATTTTTAATCATCCTTCCCACCGTATTACTGGTATTGATTCCTGATTTTTCGGGATTGCTGATAACCGTTACAGCTCCTCCGTCGAAATCATTGAATGTATAGGTGAGTGCTGCTGATTCAAAATCGAGTGGCAATCCCAGACTGCCCGATGACCCGCCACCAGTTACAAAGGCAACATCATCCCAGTAGAATACCTTCCCGTTACCCGAGGTTCCGAAGTCGAAAAAGATAGACGCTTTATCATAAGTGGTAGCGAGATTTAATGCCGCCGTTCCGGTTGCATGATTTTTAAAATCAAACACCAGCGTTTCCCAGGCATTGGCAACGGTTGTTCTCGTAATGGTTTCAACCGACAAGGTTGGGTCACGATGGTCTTCTATCTTCAATAACACCGGTATATCCGCTGCAGGCGAATATATCCTAACACTCATCTTCGTGTTGGTAGCGGTAAGCGGAATGGCAGTTGCAAAACCGGATGCTGTACCAATGGTTGTTCCGGCCCATGTTTCTGCACCCGAGGGCTTGGTGGTGATCTTTACTTTATTGGCAGCGCTGGTGGGATCAACACCATCAATTGTGCTGTTGTTTCCGAAATCGGTTACAGTATAGTTCACCGCTTCATCATCAAAGCTTACCGGTAAATTTATCTGCGCTGTTCCCGAGGGCAGACTATTGGTAAGACGGATATCATCAAACAGGAAAGTAAAATTCGCTGAGCCATCACCCACTGTTCCCAATTCAAAGATCAGCACGAGTTTCTGGTAACTATTGGCTGTATTGATTGCACTGAAATCAAATGCAAGGTCTTCCCATCCATTGGCGATGGTGGTAGTTACTTCTTTTTCAAAATTGATACTGCCATCGCTGATGTTCTCCGTTTTCAGCAACACTTTTGCACCCACCCGCGGGGAATAAACTTTCATGCGGAATATCTTGTTGGCAGAAAAATCAATTGGCCTGCCCAGACTGATAACGCTTCCGCCCCATGGCTGTCCGGCGTTCTTCACCATCCTTGCCACCTTCGCGGAATTGTTGATTCCACCGGCCTGCGGATTATCTATCACCGTTGCATCTCCTCCATCGAAATTGATGAATGGATAGTTTGACGCTGCTCCTTCAAAATCAAGTGGGAGTAATAAAGGATTTTCTATGGTGATAATCTTTTCTACTTCTGTTGTTGCAACCCCACCGCTTAATGCAACCACCCGGATGGTATAACTGCCAACTGTTGAATAAACATGGCTGATAGTTTCATTTTCCATGAATGATGCAGGTTCTTCATCTGCTGTTTCGCCGAAGTAAACCCTGAAGAGTGTTTCGTAGTTTGCCTTGGCAGTCACATTTACCTTGAATGGATTGGCCGGATCAACGGCCGCTGTCACTTCAAGATCTGTGGGCGCTTTGAATGAAACTGTCAGCGTTTGCGTGCTTTCTGTTGTAAGGCCGTTAATGCCAATCCCCATTATCCTTACATCATAACTACCTTCGGGATAGGTATGTCGTGTATTTTTTCCCGGCAGTATTTTAACAGGGGCCGTAGTACCATCTCCCAGGTAAACCTGGTAATAGGCAACGCCTTCACCATTTGGGGTAATGGTTACCAAACCGGTATTGTCCTGCGTTATGTCAAATAGTGCCGACAGGTTGGCCGGGGCGGCAGCCTGGTCTGCAAAACCTGTATCATCAAAGCTTTGCTTACTGCAACTAACCATCAGGGTTAGCAGGAACAGCACAGCGTATATTTTTTTTATCGTATTCATTGCTGATAGATTTAGGGATTAATAACCGGGATTTTGTTCCAGTCCGGAGATATCAATCTCCTGCTGTGGAAGGGGGAATAATTCATTCTTTCCTACAACAAAACCTGTAATAGCTGATGCTGCCTTACCGGTGCGTACCAGGTCAAAGAACCTGTCGCCTTCCATGGCAAGCTCCAGTCGCCTTTCTTCCCAGATAGCCTCTGTTAGCGCCGGCCCTGATAAAGTAATGTTATGCGTCTGGTCTCCGAATGCTCGCTCGCGTACCATATTCAGGTACTGCTGTGCTTTGTCTGTGACGGGCGAGGGTAAACGATTATATGCTTCCGCAGCCATCAGCAATACTTCTGCATAACGGATGGTCCTGAAATTGTTCAGGTAGTTCAGCTCTACCTGCCCGGAGGTTTCTCCCTTACGCGGCAGATATTTTTTGTTGTAAAGTCCCGTGTTTTTATATGGTGCTACCAGGTAGCTAATATTGAATTGCGGATTGGCTGCTTTGTAAGCTTCAATATCGAGGATGGTGGCGTCTTTACGCTGGTCGCCTTCTTCAAAAGCATCAGCCAGATCCTGTGTGGGGAGATTGATACTCCAGCCCTGTCCATAAGGACTTGATCCTGTAAGGTTTCTTATGCCGGCCGATTGTACAGCCAGATTGCCTTGTCCCCTTCCCGGGTTCGACCAATCATAAAACGGACTCTTATTGGAATACTGGATCTCGAATACACTCTCAATTCCATTCTCACCTGATTGCAGGAAAATATCATCCATATTTTCTACCAGGTCAAATGGCCAGCTCTCAACATTTTCTAGTACTTCCGTTGCATCTTCAAATCTCTCCTGGTATATCAACACCTTGGCCAGAAGCGCTTTTGCGGCATAGAGCGTGATCCTTCCTTTTTCAGGATTGCTTTCAGGTAAACTGGCAATAGCACTTTCAAGATCTTTTTCTATCTGCAGATACACTTCTGCCTTTGGACTTCTTGTCAGTTGCCTTGAATCAGATGCCCCCAGCCGCCTGTCAACAAAAAGAGGCACATCCCCAAACATCCGGGTGAGCTCAAAGTAATAATATGCCCTCAGGAAATATACCTCACCATACAGTGCATCTTTTCCACTGAAGTCAAGCTTTGATTTATTCTCTTCAAGATAGTTGGCGCGATTGATTCCTTCATAGGCGGCTTTCCATGCCTCTGTGAGATAACTGTTAACCGGGTTCACCTGGTAGTCATCAATCTGCTGCAGTCCCAATACATCCGTTGCATTTTCTCCTCCTGTAACGGCATTGTCTGAAGCGATATCGCCGATCACGGTATTTGCCCATAACCATTGCAGTGGTGAATAAACACCGATCGTCATCTTCTGATAATCATCGGCCGTTTTGAAATAATCTTCTGCAGTGATCTGGAAATCCTCCTTCGGATCGTAGTCAACAAATTTGGTACAAGCCGGTGCAAGCAGAACCAGCATCGCCAGGCTTGTTATATAGATGATCTTTTTCATTGTTAAGTTTTGTTGCATTAAAGTTTAACGTCAATTCCGAACGACCATGTTCTTGCCTGTGGGTAGATTCCACGATCAATTCCTGTGTCAAATATGCCGCCTGATATTTCAGGATCATATCCCGAATATTCCGTGAAAGTGAATGCATTCTTCACCTGTGCGTATATGCGCAACCTGCTTATTTTACTGTTCTTCAGTAAGGCTGACGGGAATGTATATCCCAACTGTATATCCTTGATCTTTACAAAAGAGCCGTCTTCTATATAGCGGTCGGAAGCCCTTGTATTATTGTTGGCATCTACAAAGCTGTATCGCGGATACCTCGCATCATTGGTGCTGCCTTCGCCGGTCCACCTGCCTAATACCCCACGGTATTTATTGGTCATGGCAAGATTCCTTTCATAGGCGCGATAGATCTCATTTCCCACTGATGCATACACGAAGGAGCTGAAGTCAACGCCTTTGTACTCCATCGATAATCCCCATCCCATCGTGAATTCAGGAAAAGGATCGCCTATCTGGGTACGGTCATTTGCATCTATCCTGCCATCTTTATTAAGATCAGCATACCTGATATCGCCAGGCTGTGCTCCGGGCTGCGCTGCATTGCTGCTGACTTCTTCCTGGTTCTGGAATAATCCATTGGTCTTGTAACCATAGAAATAGCCGGGCGTAAATCCTTTTTCAAACCTTGTTATACTCTGGAATGGTATTCCATAACCACCACCGGAAATGAGTCCGTTATTGGTTTCTGTTACCAGGTTCTTAGCCGTGGTGAAATTCACATAGGTATTCAGTTTCAGTTTCTTTGCAACTGTTTCTGTATAACTCAGCGTAATATCAACCCCGCTTGTTTCTGTTGTTCCGATATTGGCTGTTGGCAATGCCGCTGTTCCCAGGTAAAGTGAGAGTGTTGGCGTAAACAACAGGCCGCTGATATTTTTCTGGTAGTAGTCGGCGCTGATAGAAAACTTATTATTCAGGATGCCCATGTCAAATCCAATATTCATCTGCTCCTGCTTTTCCCATGCCAGCGCGTCATTGCGGAAGCTGCTGATGGTGGCACCTATAGAAGTTGGGTTTTCTCCGAATGTATATCCGGCATTCTGTCCCAGTCCATAGCTGTAAATAGCAGTTGATATTCTCTGGTACTGCGGACTCACATTCTCATTTCCCGTTGCACCATAGCTTCCTCTTAGTTTAAGATTGTTGATGACTGACGATTTGAAAAATGCTTCATTAGATACAAGCCATCCCAATGATCCCGCATAGAAATTGGCGAACTTATTCTCCGGACCAAATGCATAGGAGCCATCGCGTCTTGCGGTAAAGGAGGCCAGGTAGCGATTATCATAATCATAGTTAACCCTTCCGAAATAAGAGAGGTTTCTTCTTTCGTACTGGAATGAACCAACATCAAGTCCCGCCGCTGGTGCAGTACCTGTTGCAGAAGAGATATCGGCATAGTCCCATGAGTTGAAAGGCACATCCTGTCTTGAACCGTTCAGGGCATTGCCGGTTGTTTTGGCAATGGAGAATCCGGCTACGATATCAAATTCATGAATGTCATTCAGGTTGAAAGTATAGTTTCCGAAATTCTCGAAGGTGTAGTTGAAATAGGTGTTCTTGTATTCCGCAACACTATTATGCGCCCCCGCCCTTGGTGATCCATCAGCATTGAGGGTGGAGTTGATATGAGAAGCGCCATAATAGGAGAGGGGGTTAAAGCTTTTACCTACAACATTCGTATAGGTATAACCGTAACGTGATGTGAGCTTAAGATTTTTCAGCAGGCTATACTGCATCTCCAGCTTACCGTACAACTTATTGGTGGCAGATTCATTGTAGCTGTCGGCCAGTTGGGTGAGCGGGTTGATGATCTCTGAAAGGATATAATTACTGGTGGAATATTTTCCGTAACTGCCGGGTACAGTATTATATATGGGTAATGTGGGATCAAAATTGAGTGCGTTGGAGATGACCCCGTTGATAGCATTTTCGGGTATGCCCGATCCCCTGATATTCACGAAGCTGGTATTGGCGGTGAATGTTAGTTTGGGGGAGAGGTTATAGGATATATTGGATGTTCCGGTAAGGCGGTCGAAGTAGGATTTTTCGCCACCACCTACTATACCATCCTGCCCCAGGTAAGAGGCCGAAAGAAAATAGGTGAGCTTATCACTACCACCCCTTGCAGTAAGGGCATGTGATTGAAGTGGCGCCTTGTGGAATATTTCATTCTGCCAGTTGGTTCCCACTCCCAGGGATGATATATCCGGAAAGATGAGCTCCCCACCTGCAACTCTGCTGCCTTCATTGGCGATGGCCGCATATTCAGTAGCATTCAGCACGCCGATGATATTCTGCACTTCCTGGATGCCATAGTTGCCATTATAGCCGAATTCGGTCTTCTGGTTCTTACGGCCGGTTTTAGTGGCAATCACGATCACCCCGTTGCCACCCTTTACACCATATATGGATGTGGTGGCAGCGTCTTTAAGGATATTGATCGATTCAATATCGGCGGCATTGATGGAGTTGAGATCGTCGAGGGTCTGGATGGCTCCATCCACTACTACAATGGGATCGGTTCCTGTATAGGAAGGGATACCGCGGATCAGCACCGTTGGCTTGGCGCCGGGTGAACCGGGTGAGATAACCGTCACGCCCGAGGCTCTTCCCTGCAGGGCATCTTCTGCCCGAACAGGCTTCAGTTTCTCGATCTCGGTGCCTTTGATGGTGGATATGGCCCCCGAAACCTTGGTTACTTTCTGTACTCCATAACCAACCACCACTACTTCATCCATCTGGCGGCCGGTAAGTTTCAGGACTATATTAAGGGTGGTGCCGGTAATGGCCACTTCCTGCTCCTCATAACTTAAAGAGGTGATCACCAGGGTGGTGGCTGTGGTGGGAACTGTGAGACTAAACTCCCCCGCGGCATTGGTGGCGGTTCCAATATTGGTTCCTTTTACAAGAACGGAAGCATTGGCAACCGGGTCGCCTTTTTCATCACTCACCTTTCCCGAAACGGGATTTTGTGCCCAGGTGATTGCTGTAATGAACAGCAGGCAGGCAAAAAGGAAACTCCTTTGCAAGACATTTTTCATAAGCGCAAGCTTTAGTTTTTAGAATTCCTCCGGACCCAGATCCGGAGACATTAAAACTATAACTAAGAAAAGCCGGCTTAAAGAAATCTCCTACAACATGGCTACTACTTGTTTGATTAAACTGTTGATTATCAATAATTATCGACTACATCATTACTACATCATTTCTTATTATTAAGTTTATCGGATGAAATTAGGGCGCTACCTGCTGGCAATGATGCTGCTTTCCTTCCATGGGATGGCACAGAATACCATCGGCCTGCCCCAGATCATCAATTATAGCAAGACCGATTACCATGGCGGTACCCAAACCTGGGATATCAGGCAGGATAGTAGTGGTGTCCTGTTTTTCGCTAATAATGAGGGACTGATCACTTACGACGGTACCTACTGGAAGAACTTTCCCCTTCCCAATAAAACCATTATGCGCTCCCTGGCGCTCGACCACCAGGGGAGGGTGTATACGGGCGGACAGGGAGAGATCGGTTTTTTCCAACCCGATAAGGCGGGCTTTCTCCGCTATGAATCCCTCCTTGAATTTATTCCGCCCGCTCAGAAGAACTTTGCGGATATCTGGGATATCGAGATCGTTAACGGCTCAGTTTTCTTCCGGGCCATGGACAGGATCTTTGAATGGAAGAACAACAGTATCCAGGCTTATCCGGCCACCACAGAGTGGGTGTTGCTGAAGAAGGCCGGCTCCCGCCTTTTTGCCCAGGATAAGCAAAACGGACTCTTCCAGTTCAGGAACCGCGAGTGGCAACCCCTCGCCAATAATGACCTGCTCCGGAATAAAAATATCCTCGGCATAGTAGATATCAGCGAAGACAGCCTGCTGCTGGTTACCCTTAATAGTGGCTTTTACCTGGTGCATGGTGATGCCATCAGTCCTTATAACCGCATCGGCTCCGCCACCATCAAGAGTGATATTTATGCTGTGGCGCAGCTGAATGAAAAGGAGTTCGTGATGGGAACAACTTCCGCCGGTTGTATTATCATGGACTTCCAGGGAAAAATCATCCAGCAGTTGTCTCAAAAGGAGGGATTGCAGAATAATAATGTTCTCAGTGTTTTTCTGGACCGTGATAAGAATCTCTGGACGGGACTTAATAATGGGATCAGTTTCATCGCTTACAATGCAGCTATCAAGTATATAAGGCCCAATAAGGATAATGAATTATCAGGTTTTGGGGCTCGCATCTATAAGAACAATTTGTATGTGGCTTCTTCTGATGGTGCTTATGCTGCACCGCTTTTCTTTGACCAGAAAGATCTCAGTTTTAACCGCAGCGACTTCAGTTTTATTCCCAACAGTGCTGGCCAGTCGTGGCGATTGGATGAGGTAAACCAGCAACTCCTGCTCGCCCACAATGCAGGAACCTATCTCATTAAGGATGCCCGGGCCATTCCCATTGCACCCGAACCTTCCTGGCTTTTTGTTCCCACTTCACAGGTGGTGCCGGCATCCAATATTATTGTTGGCACTTACACCGGACTTAAACTGCTGGGCTTCGATGGAAACAATTTTATTGATAAGGGAAACCTGAAAGGCACCTATGAATCATTGCGATTCCTGGCTATTGATAACAATGGAATCATCTGGGCTTCACACCCCTACCGGGGTATTTACCTGCTTGAATTATCTGCTGATAAAACAGCCTATAGCGCGCGGCTGTTAACCGAAAAAGATGGACTGCCTTCCACCCTCGGAAACCATGTTTTCAAAATAAAGAACCGGGTGGTTTTTGCCACTGAGAAAGGCGCATATGAATATGATGCGAAAACCGGGAAATTTCAACCTTCCCCTTTATTGAAGCCTGTACTCGGATCAATGGAATTAAGATACCTCAATGAAGACCAGCAGGGTCGTATCTGGTTTTGTAGTGGAAAGAAACTCGGAGTGGTTGAATTCAATGAGAGTGATCCTGCTTCCAAATTCACCATTACCTATTTCCCCGAACTCTCCGGACAGGTACTGTCGGGATTTGAAAATGTTTATCCTTATGATCCCAACAACATATTCATCGCTTCTGAAAAAGGGATCGTTCACCTCAACCTCGAGAAATACCTGCAGTCCAGAAAAGATCTCGGGATAATCCTGGGTAGTATCCGTGCCTTCGGTAAATCAGACAGCGCCATTTTCGGGGGATATCTTCCTGATTCAGCCCAACACCTGCTTTATGAAGGGAAGAGCAACCCAATGCATCTTCCCAGTGGTTATAACTCCCTTCATTTTGAATACAGCAGTCCGGCTTTTGGCTTGCAGAATAATATTGAATACAGCTATAAACTGGAGGGCTTTGATGATGAGTGGAGTGCCTGGTTACCCAAAACAGAAAAGGATTATACCAACCTTGCCAATGGAAAATATTTTTTCAGGGTAAAGGCAAGAAGCAATCTTGGTGTTGAATCAGAAGCTATCACCTATACTTTTATAATTGATCCGCCCTGGTATAAATCTGTATGGGCTTACCTTTTTTATCTAAGCTTGTTGATATTGCTGGTGTACCTGATCAATAAATGGCAGGAGAAAAAGCTACTATTGCAGAAACGCAAGTATGAAGAAAAGCAGAGACAGATCAACATACTTCACCAGCTCGAAATTGAAAAGAACGAAAAGGAGATCATCAAGCTGCAGAATGAAAAGCTTGCCAGTGAAATGATCTATAAGAACCGTGAACTGGCTGATACAACACTTCACCTGGTTGAACGTACGGATGCATTAACGAAGGTGAAGGGGGAGTTGCAGAAACTCTATAAGGATAGCGGAGACACCTATCCCATCAAGAAGACGCTTCAGTTGCTTAATGATATCGAAAAGAACAATGAGAACTGGGATAAGTTTGCCACTCACTTTGATGAGATCAATAACGACTTCCTAAAGAAACTCAAAACGAAATATCCGAAGCTCACCAATACTGATCTGAAAGTTTGTGCATACCTGCAGTTGAATCTTTCTTCAAAGGAAATAGCACAGCTGATGAATATTTCTGTGAGGGGTGTTGAGATCAGTCGCTACCGGCTTAGGAAAAAATTGCAGATCCCTACCGAGCAAACACTGATTGATTTTCTGAATAGTGTCTAGCCTTCCCACTCAAGTTTGTAGTCGCCGATATGTTTTTCGCTTTCCTTTATCTTCCTTTTCTGCACATAATAATTCCTGATGCCAATAGTCATGATCGTTACTGATACGATCCAGCAGACCACTTCTACCAGTACCCCGTACTTAATGGTGAGAAGGTTGTTGAGGGTGAGTCCGGCCACAGCAAAATAAAGTGATGTCCTGATAAAAGCGAGCAGGGTTGTATTGTTGGTCATGATCGTCCTCTCCAATGCCAGTCGCTCTCTCAGTATAAGGTCTTTGTTAATATTGTTTACTGTTTTTGTATCCATGTTGGCATTTAAAAGTTGGTTCAAAGTTGCTGCAGGTGGCTTATCATTTTTTTTCTTCCGGCTTCATCGGGAAGCTTACCATAACCCGCACCCATATTATCAGCAACATGCTTTGGATTGGATGTTCCGGGTATCACACAGTTAACGGCCGGATGTGAAATGATGTACTTAAGAAAATATTGTCCCCAGCTATTGATATCATATTCGGCTGCCCATGAGGGTAATGACTTGCCTTTTACTAATCCAAACAATTCTCCCTTTTCAAATGGTTCATTGATGATAACAGCAACACCAGTATCTTTTGCTGCGGCCAATAATCTTTTTTCCGCATTGCGCTCGCGGATCGAATAGTTGAATTGCACGAAATCAGGTTTTTCTTTGACAATGATCCTTTCCAGATCTTCATGCGCTGATTTGGTATAATGTGTTATCCCGATATATCTGATCCTGCCTTCTTCTTTCCATTTTCGCAGCGTGGTAAAATGTGTTTGCCAATCTACCAGGTTATGGATCTGCATCAGGTCCATCGTTTTCCTGCGCATCTTCTTCAGCGAAGCATTCATCTGGTCAATGCCCTCCTGCTTTCCTCTCGTCCACACTTTTGTTGCATAGAAGAAATCATTGGCATGCCCCGTTTCTGTTGTGAGGTCACCAATCACTTCTTCCGACCTTGCATACATAGGCGATGAATCTATCAGTTTCCCGCCAAGCCGGATCATTTCCTGCAGCACCTGTTTCAACGGAGCTCTTACTGCTGCATCACTGCCTACATCAAATTGTTGCCAAGTTCCGAGGCCTGCCACCGGAAGTTTTTCGCCTGTAGATGGAATGATTCTTTGCATCATGGATGATTGTACCGGATGGAATGCGTTCAATGGCAGCAGCGCGGCCCCTAAACCGGTAACGCCCAGTAGTTTCAGGATCTCGCGTCTCGAATAATGCTGCTTCATAGTTTAAATGTAGCTAATATCCCATCAGGTAAAAACAATGGTCTTGTTGCCGGAAACAAAAACCCTGTCTTCCAATACCATTTTCAATGCTTCTGCCAGTACCGCCTTCTCTACTTCATGACCCGCCTCGATCATATCACGCAGGTTATCATCATGTTTTACCGGGATGATCTGTTGCGTGATGATGGGACCTTCATCAAGATCATTGTTCACTATATGCGCCGTTGCACCAATTAGTTTAACACCTCTTTCGAATGCTTTCTTATAGGGATTGGCACCAACAAATGCAGGGAGGAAGCTGTGGTGTATATTTATGATGCGTTCATTGTAACGGGCTACAAAATTTGGGCTGAGAATACGCATGAACTTTGCCAGTACAATATAATCGGGTTGATAACCATTGAGTAATTCCATCACCTCATCTTCAAATTGTTCCGTGCTTTTATCAGCATGACTGATCGTATGAAAGGGGATATTGAATTTATCAGTAAAGGGTTGGAGGCTGTTATAATTTCCGATCACCGCCAGTATATTGGCATGCAGTTCATTGAAGTAATGACGTACCAGCAGGTCGCTCAGGCAATGATGCTCCCGCGTTACCATGATAACTATATTTTTCAGTTTCCTGGGTATGATACTGATCTCTGCTTCGCCGGGAAGCACTTCTTTTAAAGCATCTTCCAGTACCGGCGCATTCAATGTTCCCGATACTTCAAGTCTTAAGAAAAACATTCCTGTTTCCTGCTCCACAAATTCTTTCATCACCAGGATATTATGATCATTGCGATGCATCACGCCCGATATGCCGGCGATCAATCCCTTTCTGTCACTGCATTTGATACGAACCACATGATTTTTATCCATCTCTTTTGTTTGCGCTACCAAATATAATGTGGTGCCTGCGCAATTCACCACGCCTTTTTCACAGTCCGTGTCCATTGCCCTTTACTTGGCCTCTGTGGTGAAGTAAATTGCTCTCCGATTCTTTTAATGTTTAAACCTTGTCTAATGAAAAAGATCATCTTCCTGCTTGCAGCTATGGCAGTTGTTGTAGCGGCAGCAATTGTAGCCTGCCAGGATCTTGCCGGCAATATTCCTGCAGCAAAAAAAGAACTTCCTGATTCGGCATTGATAGCCCGGGGTGATTACCTGGTTACTTCCATGCTGTGCGACGACTGTCATTCGCCTAAATCAATGGGTCCTGAAGGGCCGGTCATCATCCCCGAGCTCCGGCTTTCAGGTCACACTGCCGGCACGGTATTACCTGCCTTCGACAGCAATGAAGTGAAGAAGGGATGGGTGCTATTTAGTCCCGATTTCACCGCCATTGCTGGTCCATGGGGTGCATCCTTCGCGGGTAATATCACCAGCGATGCAACCGGTATCGGTAACTGGAGCTATGAGCAATTTAAGAGGGCAATCACACAGGGGAAGTATAAGGGACTTGAAACAGGAAGGCCATTGCTTCCTCCTATGCCATGGCCTCAATTCAGCAGTCTCCATGACGATGATATCAGGGCTATCTATGCTTTCCTGAAATCAACCCCACCTGTTAAGAATATTGTTCCCGCCCCGAAAAAGCTATCTGAACTGAAATAGTCATTTATATCAATTACCATAATCATTAAACTTTTATCATGAATCAGAAACAAGTGATCCTCGTAACCGGTGGCACGGGTGCCCAGGGAGGTAGTGTAGCGAAAGCCTTGCTGGAGCAGGGGAAATTTGGGGTTCGCGTGCTTACTAGAAATACAGGCAGTGAAAAAGCATTGGAGCTTGAAGCGGCCGGTGCAGAAATTGTAAAGGGCGATCTTGACGATAAGAACAGCCTTCTGCAGGCAATGCAGGGTGTGTATGGTGTATTTGGACTCACCAGTTTCTGGGAGCATTTTGGGAAAGAACTGGAACAGGGTAAAAACCTTATTGATGCAGTGAGTGAAACAGGTGTGCAGCATTTTGTATATAGCTCGCTGCCAAATTACAACACACTTTCCGGTGGAGAATTATCGGTTCCGCATTGCGATATGAAAGCTGCGCTTTCAGATTATACCCGCACAAAAAACCTTCCCGCAACTTTTGTACACATCGCCTTTTACTATGAAAATTTCTTCAGCTTCTTTCCGCTTCAGCCAGCTGAAGATGGCAGGTATCAATTTGGCTTTCCGCAGGGTGATACGCCACTCGCTATGGTGAGTGTAGATGACCTGGGTGGAGTGGTTGCTTCCATTTTCAACCATCCCTTCCAATATATAGGGAGAACCGTTGGTGTGGTTGGCGCCGATGATAGTTGCCATAAGTATGCGGCCATCATGAGTAAGGTGCTGGAAAGGGAGATCGTGTATAATCATATCCCCCGCGAAACATATGCTGCCTTTGGCTTTCCGGGTGCGGAAGAGCTGGCCAATATGTTTGATGTACAGCGGAGATTCATCCCCAGCCGTCGTCTCGATCTGATTGAGAGTTATGCCCTTAATGCTTCCATGCAACCATTTGAACAATGGCTGCAGAAAAATAAAGCACGCATGCTTGCCATGCTTGATGCAAAAGTTTTAGCAGAGGTTGATTAACTGTTAAAACCCTTAGATTCTATGATGCGGGAAGCCCTGAAATCGTTACTTTCATGCTGTTGACAAGCAGTCATTTTAACGATTAAAACTTAGGTTATGGATAAAGATGAAAACCAGTTTCCGGGCTACCCGCATTATCCTGAAAAGGAAGATATCTATAATAAGGAAGAGAAAATTGAACTCGACGAAAATGGTGAGCCTATAACCTCACCGGTAAAGGCGGAAGATTCTCTTGCTGATGATCTTGATATACCCGGCTCTGAACTTGATGATCGTGATGAGGCCATTGGTGAAGAGGATGAGGAGAATAATTATTATAGTCTTGGTGGCGACCGGCATGAAGACCTGGAAGAGAATGACCAGTAGTAATGATGGATCCGGAACACCGCTATTTCGTTTTGCACAAACCCCATGATATGGTTTCACAGTTCGTGAGTCCCGATGCTGTGAACCTCTTAACGCAAATAAATTTCAGCTTTCCCGATGGCACCCACGCCATCGGGCGGCTTGATAAAGATTCGGAAGGGCTGCTCCTGCTCACTACCGATAAACGCGTTACCAATCTTTTATTCAATAGCGCTAAGCTTCATAAGAGGACCTACCTGGTGCAGGTAAGGCATTTCCTGCCAGAGGACAGGCTGGAGAAGATCCGCAATGGTGTGGGCATTTCCTCCACCGGCGGAAGCACCTATATCACAAGGCCCTGTGAAGTGAGCTATGCCGAAAGGCCCGATTGGCTTACACCGGGAGGCTGGGAGGTGAGGCCCGATCTACCACATGCATGGGCAACCATTACCCTTACAGAAGGTAAATTCAGGCAGGTCAGGAAAATGTTTGATGCCGTAGGAAACAGGGTGATGAGACTGGTACGTGTATCAATTGAAGCTCTCGATATTACATCACTGCCACCTGGTGAGGTAAAGGAATTATCAGCTTCCGAATTTTTCAGCGGATTGCATATTGACCCCGATGGGGACGGTTAGAATATAACTTCCATCATGGTGATTAGCTCCTTGCCTGTTTCCGCAACCTCTTCAACAGGTGCAGGTGATGATAACAGGCAAACAGATAGTCCCTTCGCCATGCAATCGCCGCTCACAAAAAACAATTGTGGCAACAGCAACAGCATAATTAGAATGAGGAGAATTGATTGCTTTTTCATTTTGCTTCTATTACCATACAAACTTCCAAAAGATAAATCGCATCGCATAGCAAATTCCGGCGAACAGGGGATTTCCTTGTATGAGTTGTTCCGATCAGCAGATTAAATTGACCATCCATGTAGTATATTTCCGTACAATTTCAAGAAACACATCATCATGACAGCCCGATTTGATACTATTCGCCGGTATGTTGGATGGATAGCCAGGATACCCCGTGAAGAGTCTGAAGAAGAAACAAGAGATGAGATACTGGCCGAAGTAAAATTCAGGGGTGCTAATCTATGGTTGCTGGTGTTCACCATGTTTATTGCCTGCATCGGGCTGAATATGGATTCTACTTATGCGGTGATAGGCGCCATGCTGATGTCGCCCCTTATGGCACCGGTTATCGGTCTCGGTTTCAGTATGGCCACCAACAACTGGAGCCTCCTCAAAGAATGCGGATGGAACTGGCTTATCGGATTCGTGATCAGCCTGCTTTCTTCCACCTTATTTTTTCTGGTAACACCTTTCAGTGAGCCCACCAAGGCACTTGCGGCATTCAGTAATGCCACCATATTTGATGTGATGCTCGCTTTTTTCGGGGGATTGGCAGGCTTTATTGGTATCACCCGGCTCCGGGGAATTAAGGTGCTTGCAGGTGTTGCAGTGGCTACTGCCTGCATGCCTCCGCTGTCTACTGCCGGGTATGGACTGGCAAACCTCCAATGGCATTATTTCTGGGGTGGTTCTTATTTCTATATAATCAACTGTATCTATATCGGGATGGCAGTGATGTTGCTTGCCAAATATATGCACTATGCAAAAGTGGTTGCTTTTCACGAGAAACCCATGAAGGCCCGGATCGTATATGTATTGGCTATTGCCAGCCTTATCCCCGCTTCCTATTTTGCCTGGCAGCTTGCCCAAACACGCAAGGAAACCGGCCGGGTAGAGAAATTCATCAAAGAGCAGATCACCCCATTGGATGTTTCCATACTAAAGACGGAGATGCAACTTGAAACCGAACCAAAGAAAGTTGAAATATATCTTACCGGCCACCTGCCCTCTGCTGAAGCAGAAGCGGCCCTCTTGCGTAAAACACCCGATTATGGTATCCAGGATGTTGAATTCATCATCCATAAAACACCTGAACTGGAGAACCTCCAGGATGATCCGGCACTGATTCGCCAGCTCACCATCAACCAGGAAAAAAAGCTGCTTAGGCAGGATAGTACCATCAGTTTACTGACCCGCCGGCTCGACAGTTTGACTGCCGCCCTAAAAAAATAATACCTTTGACCCTTCCAAAGAATAAAATTCATTATGGTAAAGGTTGGTCAGTACAATACGCTAAAAGTATTAAGGGCAGTTGATTTCGGGGTTTTCCTGGATGATGGTAATGAAGGCATCCTGTTGCCAAAAAGATTTGTTCCCCCCGGCATCAAACCGGGTGATGAGCTTACCGTTTTTGTTTATCATGATTCGGAAGACCGCATCATCGCCACCACCCAGAAGCCATTAGGGGTAGTGGGAGATATCGTTCCGCTAAAAGTGGTTTCGGTAACCAACCAGGGTGCATTCCTCGACTGGGGACTCATGAAAGATATTTTCGTCCCGCGTACCAAGCAGCTCATGCAAATGCGTGTGGGAGGTATCTATATCGTGAAGATCTATATCGACGAACAAACCGGCCGTGTTGCCGCCACCGAAAAAATAGAATCCTTCCTAAGTAACGATACCCTTACCGTTAAAGAGAAAGACCTGGTAGACCTCATCGTTTATCGCCGCACCGATATTGGCTATGTTGTTATCATCAATGGGCTGCACACAGGGGTATTACATTTCAGTGATATCTACCGCGATATACATGTGGGCCTCCAGATGAAGGGATATATCAAAACCATCCGCGAAGAAAATAAAATAGATGTTGCCCTCGGCGAGCCGGGCTATGCAAGAGTTGGTGGAGAAGCCGGCAAAGTGCTTAGTCTGCTGGAAGCCAATGGCGGCTTCCTCCCTTACCATGATAAATCGGACCCCGATGATATCTATTCCTTCTTTTCCATGAGCAAAAAAACATTCAAGATGGCGGTAGGTACGCTCTTCCGGCAGCGACTAATCAATATCAAAGAACACGGCATCGAACTGGTGAAGCCATCCTGAGCAAGGTTTCCTTTCGTCTCAGGATTTTGGGGGTTTGCCGCATTTTATCCCCCCAGGCTCTCCATTAAAGGCAAATGGCCTAATTTTCTTGCATGTTAAGGAAACCCTTTGGCCGCAAATGGATATTGATTTCACTGCAGATACTGGCATGGGTAGTGCTTTTCTCCCTGCCTTTCCTGCTCCGTCCGGCCATGGGCGACCGGCCTGCAGAAAGGAGTAGTACTCCCGGCGGTACTACTTTTTATATTGTCAACAACCTGTTCTGGGTGGGATTGTTCTACCTCAATGCGCTGGTACTGATCCCGAAATTGCTTTACCGTCAGAGATTCGGACAGTTTGCAATAGCCCTTACCGCGCTTTTCCTCCTGTACCTCGGCATCGGCTGGATGAATAACCAGATTTTCCTGAAAGGCCATCATTTCAATTTCAGGATCCATATCCTCTTTACCTTTTTTATTTACGTGTTCATGATAGCCACGAGCACGGCTATCCGAATGGGGATTGACAGGATCAGGGCAGAGCGACTGGATGATGAGAAGATCAATGAGAACCTTAAAACAGAACTTACCCTGTTGCGATCACAGGTGAGTCCGCATTTCATGTTCAATGTGCTGAACAATATGGTGGCATTGGCGAGAAAGAAATCAGACTTGTTAGAACCCTCGCTCATAAAGCTCTCCTCCCTCATGCGCTATATGCTCTATGATATTGACGGCGAAAAAGTTTCTCTCGATAAAGAGATCGATTACCTCGGGAGTTATATTGATCTCCAGCGTCAGCGGGTTAGTAAAAATGTGATCATCAATGCCGACTTCAGTGATGTTGACCGCAGTTATGAAATTGAACCCATGCTGCTGATACCCTTTGTGGAGAACGCTTTCAAGCATGGAACGGGAATGGTGGAAAATGCTGCTATCAATATTGTGTTGAAGGCCCGCAACCATGAACTCAGCTTTACCGTGAGCAATAAGTTTCGCGAAGATGCCGCCGAAGTTAAAGACAAGACCTCAGGTATCGGCCTTACCAATGTGAAACGCCGACTTAACCTGCTTTACGGAAAAGATCATACATTGAATGTGGAGAAGCAGAACGACCAATTTATCATTCACCTCTCCCTTAAACTTCACTGATGCTGAGATGCATGGCTATAGACGATGAACCACTGGCACTCGAACTGCTGGAGGATAATATCAGCAAGGTGCCATTCCTTGAATTGGTAGCCTCCTGCGAGCATCCGCTGGAAGCTATGAAAGTGCTGGAGAAAGAATCGGTTGACCTGATTTTTCTTGATATACAGATGCCGGGATTAACCGGATTACAGTTTATCCAGAGCCTTGCGGTAAAGCCATTATTCATCCTGATCACTGCCTATGAAAAATATGCACTGGAGGGATATAATCTCGATGTGGTGGATTATCTCGTGAAGCCGGTACCCCTCGACCGTTTTATCAAAGCCTGCCATAAGGCGAGAGAACTCTTCGAACTCAGGAATAATAAAAATCTTACGCCGGCCTCACCAATAAGTTCTGCAACACCAGCACCCGGCTATTTCTTTGTGAATGTTGATTACAGTCTCCTTAAGATCACTTTTTCCGATATACTCTGGATCGAATCACTTAAAGATTATGCGAAGATCAATCTCAAGAGTTCTTCCAAGCCGGTGGTTACCCGGATGAGCATGAAGCAACTGGAAGAAACATTACCTGCTGACAAATTTATCAGGGTGCATAAGTCGTTCATTATCGCCAAAGACCAGGTGACTGCCATCCGCAAGAACAGTCTTTTTATCGGCACCATGGAAGTGCCGGTAGGAGAGAACTACCGCGAAACCATTGCCCAGATCACGGGTAAATCAGCTTAAGCTTTCCCTGAAAGAAGGGTAGGTCGCATCATTTTGGGCGATCGTCTCATTTCTCCCCGCCTCGCCTCTTCGCCGTATAGTTTTGTGTCATAATAATCAAGTAATGAGACAGCTATTATTCCTTATCTGCATTTCCATCCTTTCGGTTAGCGCTTTTGCGCAACCACCTGCCGGCAGAGCTCCCGGTGCTGGCATGCCCGGCGCCATGACCGGAACAGTATATGGAAAGATCACCGACAGCGATGGCAAGCCCCTTGCAGATGTGTCGGTTGTATTGCTGCAAAGCAAGAAAGATTCTGCATCCGGAAAACCAAAAGATATCCTTGTTGCCGGCCTGGCCACCAAAGCAAACGGCGATTTCAGTTTTGCTGACCTGCCAATGGCAGGTGCATTCAAGTTGAAGATATCTGCCCTCGGCTTTGCAGAACAGGAGCAATCCATAAGTTTCGGAATGGGGGGAATAATGAAAGACCTCGGCAATATTAAACTGGAGCGCCAGGCGCAGGAACTTTCCGGCGTTACCGTTACCGCTGCCAAACCACTGATAAGAATGGATGGCGAGAAGAAGATCTTCAGCGTGGAGAAAGACCTGGTAAGTGCAGGCGGAACCGCGCTTGATATCATGAAGAATGTTCCATCTGTACAGGTAGATATCGATGGTAATGTTACCATGCGTAATGCACAGCCAACTATATTTCTTGATGGCCGGCCTACAACACTAACGCTCGACCAGATACCTGCCAACTCTATTGAATCAGTTGAAGTGATCTCTAATCCATCTGCAAAATATGATGCCTCCGGAGGTAATGCAGGTATATTGAATATCGTTCTCAAGAAGAATAAAAAGACCGGCTATAACGGTAACCTGCAAACGGGAATCAACAAGTATGGTGCTATCACTGCCGGTGGTGACCTGAGTTTGCGTCAGCAGAAATTCAATTTCAGCGCCAATGCGATGTACAACCAGAACAAAGGCAGAAGCACCGGATCTACTGATCGCTTCAATTTTGCTGAAACACCCGTTACCAATATATTCCAGGATAACAGTGGTCGTAATGATGGTGCCTTTATGTTTGGCAGGCTGGGCTTCGATTATTTCGCTACCAACAGAACCACTATCTCTCTTGGTGCTGTTAAGGTGCGTGGGGAATTCAATCCCACTGAGATGATCAGTACAAGCACTGATTCATTGTTTTCTTCCGGCACCACCAATAGCTACTCTGAAAGAAGTACAGCAAGCGGAAGAACTTTTAATGGCACCGGACTTCAACTGGGCATGAAACAACTCTTCCCCCGCGATGGTGAAGAGTGGACTGCCGATATCAATTATTTCGGTGGTAAGAACAATGGCAACTCTCTTTTTCATACTGATAACTTTACTGCAAAAGGCGGGGCCGTTGCTGATTTCCAGGAGCAGAAAATGCTTAGTGAAGGCAATATGAATTTTATCACCCTGCAAACTGATTATGTTAGGCCATTGAAGGGAAAGGCGAAGATAGAAACCGGATTGCGTGCACAGCTTCGTAAAACAGAAAACAATATCGACAACTATTTCTTCGATGCGGCCGCCAATGAATTTGTGCTTGCCGCGGATGCTACCAGTCATTATAAGAATACCGATAACGTGTATGCTGCTTATGTTTCTGTATCTAATACCATTAAGAATTTCGGTTACCAGATCGGGCTTCGTGGGGAGAGTTCTTCCTATGAAGGAGAGCTGGTGAAGAGTGGTGCAACCTTCAGTAATAAGTATCCCATCAGTTTGTTCCCATCCCTCTCACTTAGCCAGAAACTTAGTGACGATCAGCAGTTGCAGTTGAGTTATAGTCGCAGGATCAACCGTCCCAACTTTTTCCAGTTGATTCCTTTCACCGATTATTCTGATCCCCTGAATATCACAAGAGGTAACAGCGCCCTTGTTCCTGAGTTTACGCAGAGCCTGGAGATGTCATGGACAAAAACATTTACCGGAAACCACAGCTTGCTGGCATCAACTTATTATAAGTACACCAACAACCTGATCACCCGCTACCAGGATCTTCAGTATGATGAAGTACTTGCCAAAGATGTATTGATCAATAGTTTTATCAATGCCAATAATAGTCGCAGTTACGGAATGGAATTAACGGCGGTGAATCCACTTTCCAAGTGGTGGGATATGACAACGAACCTGAATCTGTACAATAGTAAGATCAACACCGACGAAGTTCAGGGTGCAGATCAGGAAGCTATGTGGAGCCTTTTTGGTAAATGGAATAACACTTTTAAACTTCCTAAGTCTACGAGCATACAGTTGAGCGCTACCTACCAATCGAAAACCAACCTGCCTATCAACCAGAACAGCGGTTTCGGTCCGCCGATGATGCAGAGCCAGAGTGCCTCACAGGGATATATAAGCGCCAATTACGGAATTGATATCGCCATAAAGAAATCATTCCTGAAGAACAACGCTGCTTCTGCAACACTGAGCTTCAATGATATTTTCGGAACAAGGAAAATGGAGCAGTATTCATATAATGAATTTTTTAGTCAGCAGTATTCAAGGTTGAGAGATCCACAGATGATCCGCCTCACATTTGGCTATCGTTTTGGCAAGATCGATGCAACCCTTTTCAAGAAGAAGAATATGAAGGGTGATGCCATGCAGGGAGTAGAGATGTAATTGTGCAGGGAACGCGCGATGCCAGTATCTTTGATGAATGAGCAGGTCAACACAGGCAAGACTGTTGCGGCAAACCCGCAGAATTCATCGGTGGACAGGCATCGCCCTTTTCCTGTTTTTTATTGTGATTGGAATTACGAGTGTGTTGTTGGGGTGGAAAAAGAATTCAGGCGGCTACCTGCTTGCCGCCACCAGCACCGGAAGCCAGATGAATGCTTCCAACTGGTTATCGCTCGATAGCCTGCAGCGGCTCGCGGTTACACATCGCATCAATAAAGGGCATATTGAAGCCAACATTGATCGCCTTGATATAAGACCCGATAAGGGCATTGCAAAAGTTCTCTTCAAGGACAGTTATGATGCCCTGCAGCTTGATATGGCAACGGGACAGGTGCTGCTGGAAGAAAAGCGCAGGGCCGACTTTATAGAACATCTTCATGATGGCAGCATTGTAGATGAATTACTGGGATTAAAATCAGGTGCCTTCAAACTTATCTATACTACAATCACCGGACTTGCATTATTGACGTTTTCCATCACCGGTTTCTGGCTCTGGTATGGTCCGCGGCGGATGCGGAAAAGTTCCTAATTATGTAAGAATCATCCCTCAAACTGTAATGACCGCCGGCCTGTTTTGACGGAACTTTGGGTCATGAAAAAGATTAACCTACCTGTAACCGGCATGAGCTGCGCATCCTGTGCCATCAGTGTGGAAAGCATGGTGGCGGCACAGGCTGGAGTAGGCGCTGCCACAGTTAATTTCGCGGCGCAGCAGCTGCAGGTTGAATACGATCCCGCCCTTATCAACACCACCCAGATGCAGCAGGTGGTGCAATCCATCGGATATGATCTCATCATTGATACCGACAATGTTTCCGAAAAGCAGGAGGCAGCCCTTGCCAGTCATTACCAGGATCTAAAAAGGCGTACCCTAAGGGCTGCTATCCTCACAATACCTGTATTCATTATCGGGATGTTCTTTATGGACATGCCCTATGCCAATTATATCATGTGGGTGCTTAGTACCCCCGTGCTTTTTTATTATGGTGCTTCCTTTTTCAGGAATGCCTGGAAGCAGGCAAAGTTTGGCAAAGCCAATATGGATACCCTTGTTGCACTCAGTACCGGGGTGGCGTATAGCTTCAGCGTTTTCAATACGCTCTTTCCTGAATTCTGGCACCAGCGCGGATTGCATCCCCATGTTTATTTTGAGGCGGCAGCCGTAGTGATCGTTTTCATTATGCTGGGTAAACTGCTTGAAGAAAGGGCTAAAGGGAATACATCTTCCGCCATTAAAAAACTCATGGCCCTGCAGCCTAAAACTGTTTGGGTGGTTCAGGATGGAGTAGAAAAGGAGATCCCTATTTCTTCTGTGCAGGTGAATGACCTGGTGCTTGTAAGGAGTGGAGAGAAGATCGCGGTGGATGGTATTGTGGAGAGTGGATCCTCCTATGTTGACGAATCAATGATTACCGGTGAGCCTGTTCCGGTACATAAAGAAAAAGGGGTTGCTGTATTTGCAGGAACCATCAACCAGAAAGGAAGTTTCCGTTTCCGTGCCGAGAAAGTTGGTGCCGGAACAATGCTGGCCGGTATCATCCGGATGGTGCAGGAAGCACAGGGCTCTAAGGCTCCGGTGCAGAAACTCGTAGATAAGATCGCCGGTATTTTTGTTCCGGTGGTTATTGGAATTGCCTTGCTCACGCTGGTGGCCTGGCTGGTGCTGGGGGGTGATAATGCGCTTACTCACGGACTGATGGCAATGGTGACTGTGCTGGTTATCGCTTGTCCCTGTGCGTTAGGCTTAGCAACGCCTACCGCTATAATGGTGGGCATGGGCAAGGGCGCTGAAAACGGTATCCTTATCCGCGATGCCGATAGCCTGGAGAGGGCCCGTAATGTAAATGCACTGGTGCTTGATAAAACCGGAACCATTACTGAGGGCCGTCCGGAGTTGATGGGGATAAATTGGGAAAAGGGTGTGGAGGAGAAGCGGGTTTTGCCTATCTTATACCAGCTGGAGAAGCGATCTGAACATCCGCTGGCAGAGGCTGTGGTGAAAGCACTTGCCTCTGTTGCTGATGAGTCGGCAGATATCCAGGATTTTCATAGTGTTACCGGTATGGGTGTAGAAGGAAAATCTGGCGGGAAAGAATACTGGGTTGGGAATAACAAGTTGGCGCGGATTAAGAAGGCTGCTATAAGTGAAATGCTCGACGAGCAGGCGGAGAAGGGCAGAACAGCAGCCCATACAGTGATCTATTTCGGTGAAGAGAATAAGGTGCATGCAATTCTCACGATTGCTGATAAGGTAAAAGCAACCTCAGCGGAAGCTGTAAAGACATTGCAGAACATGGGTATTGAAGTGCATATGTTCACGGGTGATAATGCGCATACTGCAGCAGCAGTGGCCCGCGAAGTTGGTATACAGTCATTCCGCTCAGAAGCCCTGCCCGATGATAAACAGGCTTTCGTGGCGAAATTGCAGATGGAAGGTAAAGTGGTTGCCATGGTAGGAGATGGGATCAATGATTCACAGGCGCTGGCGCAGGCCGATCTTGGTATTGCCATGGGTAAAGGTTCTGATATCGCAATGGATGTTGCTAAGATGACATTGATATCTTCCGACCTCCTGCAGATCCCAAAAGCATTAAAGCTTTCAGGAAAAACGGTGATGGCTATACGCCAGAATCTTTTCTGGGCTTTCATCTATAACCTGATTGGTATACCGGTTGCTGCCGGACTGCTCTATCCCGTTAACGGCTTCCTCCTGAATCCTATGATTGCAGGGGCTGCCATGGCGCTTAGTTCAGTTAGTGTGGTGGCCAATAGTCTAAGACTCAAATGGAGTAAGCTTATATAATTTCTAAAACCTCGCAGATGAAACTTTATATCCGGAATATGGTTTGTAACCGCTGCAAGTATGTAGTGAAGACCGAGCTTGAGAAGCTGGGTGAGGAGGTGCTTGATATTGATCTCGGTGAGGTAGAACTTAAAGGCGAACCCGATGCCAGCCAGTTAGAGCTGATTTCGAAGGTGCTAGCCGGATTCGGATTTGCTTTGATCAATGATAAGGCATCCCGCACAATCGAAGCTATCAAAACCACTATTATTGAAGCGGTTAAGGATCCGGAATTGCTGGAACAAAAGAATCTCTCCGATATATTGACCACAAAACTGAACCGTGATTATTCATCACTCAGTAAGTTGTTCTCTGAAGTGGAAGGTATAACCCTGGAACAATTTTTTATTCTGCAGAAGATAGAGCGGGCAAAAGAAATGCTCGTATATGATGAGATGAGTCTTACCGAGATATCTTATGAATTGGGATACAGCAGTGTGGCACATCTCAGCAGCCAGTTCAGGAAAGTAACCGGGTTAACGCCCAGCCATTTCCGGAAACTGCGGGTGAAGCCAAGGAAATCACTCGATGATATTATTTAAAAATTAAACACGAAATATATGACACACCAGTATGAAGTAAGCGGCATCACCTGCGGGGGATGCATCAGCAATGTTACAAAAGCGTTGGAAGCTGTACCGGGAATAACCGCGGTAAAGGTTCAAAAGGAAAGTCCACAGGCAACTGTTACCATGTCGGCACATATCCCCACAGAGGTACTTGCCGGGGCGGTAAAAGCTTATGGCAATTATATCCTCACGGAAGCAGTGCCCGCCAGGAGCAATTAATGCTTTTTCTTTCTTTGTCCGGGTGCAAAAGGCTTGGCCGATTTGGTTCCATAAACCTTCTTGGCATGGCCGGGAGGCATATGGTAATAGTGCTTGCGGTGGGGCGGTCCTTTACGAACAATAACTGTTCTGCTGCAGGAACTCAGGGCGATAGAGCCGATGATAGCAAGGGCCAGGATCGAACGGAACATCATAGGTATACGAATTGATCTCCCATCATAACGCAAAAAGAATCAGAAAAGTATGTGAAGCTAAGGTGATACCCGTCTGACATATGTCCTGACATGTGTCAGACGGGTATCTTTGGTTAGCTGTAAATCCGCTCGATTGCATCCTGGTATTTCTCCATGATCACCTTGCGTTTGAGGCTCATCTTGGGGGTGAGCTCACCGGTATCGATGCTCCAGTCGAGCGGCAGCAGCTCAAATTTCTTGATCTGCTCTACCTGGTTGAAGTATTTATTGAAATTTTCCACCAGGTCCTTATAAAGCTCCACCACCTTTGGATGGCGGATCATTTCATCATTGGTAGTATAGGCAATATTATTCTGCCGGCACCAGTCTTTCAGGTTAGGGAAGGAGGGTACAATAAGTGCACTTACAAATTTTTTGTCGGCCCCAAGTACCATGAGTTGTTCCACGTACAAAGATTCCTTCAGCCGATTCTCAATAGGCAGCGGCGCAACATATTTTCCCCCGCTGGTCTTGAACATCTCTTTCTTACGATCGGTGATCTTGAGGAATTTATTATCAACCATCATCCCGATATCACCTGTTGAAAACCAACCGTCTTTGATCACTTCAGCAGTAAGATCGGGGCGTTTGTAATAGCCCATCATGATATGCGGCCCCTTACTCAGGATCTCGCCGTCTTCAGCGATCTTCACTTCAACATCGTCGAGCAGCAATCCAACCGTACCAAATTTTCTTCCGGCCTCGGTATAGCGGTTCACCGATATAACGGGGGATGTTTCAGTAAGTCCATAGCCTTCGAGGATCGGGATTTTGGCCGCAGTAAAAATCCTGATAAGCTTCACCTGGCAGGCAGCTCCACCACTCACGATGGCTTTGATATTTCCGCCTAGCGCCTCGCGCCATTTACTGAACACAAGTTTATTGGCAAGCGACAGTTGTGCTTTGTACCATACTCCCTGGTTGGTTTCGGGATTGTATTTGTCGGCCAGGTCGTGCGCCCAGTAAAACAGTTTCTTCTTGATGCCTTCCAGTTCCATGCCTTTCACCATGATCTTTTCATATACCTTCTCCAGCAAACGCGGTACCGTAGTAAAGAGGGATGGCTGCACTTCTTTCAGGTTATCTCCTATGGTCTCGAGGCTCTCCGCGTAATGAATATGTGTTCCCGCGAACATATATATATAGGTAACCATCCTTTCGAAAATATGATTGAGCGGAAGGAAACTCAGTGAGCGCTGGCCTTTTACTCCAATCTCTGTGAAAACAGGATTTATGCTGCTCATCACATTGCTGAGAATATTATTGTGCGATAACATCACCCCTTTTGGCGTTCCTGTGGTGCCGGATGTATAGATGATGGTTGCGAGATCCTCTGATTTTATTCTATCTGCAATGCCATTGATACGGGCTTCCGACTCAGGTGAGCTTGCGAGCATTACATCTTTCCAGTGTGCTGCATTGGCAACATGTTCAAAGGTGAAAATATGTTTGAGGGATGGCACCCTCGATTGTACACTGAGTAATTTGAGATAGAGGTCTTCATCATTCACAAAGGCGAGTTTCACCTGCGCATCATTCAGCACAAATTCCAGTTCCTTCACATTGATGGTGGGATAGAAGGGTGTTAACACCGCACCTATCTGCTGCACGGCAAGGTCAACCATCATCCACTCGGGACGGTTCTTGGAGAGTATGGCAACTTTATCTCTTCCCTGCTCGGTCATATCACCGCAACTGATGCCCAGGTTAAGCAATCCCCCGCTTAATTTATTCACCATCTCAGAAACCTCTTTCACGGTGTAGGTTCGCCACTGGCCATTTTCCTTTGCCGCCATCATTCCCTGGTCAGGGTTCTGCTCCAACTGGTATTCAATGCAATCAAAAAGTCTTTTTGGCTGGTCCATATGCAATCGATCGTTGATGAGAAGTTTTACTGCTCAAATATATGCTTCCGCTAACAATTTAGGCATTCCACCTCAATGAAGAGGGATGGCGACAGATAAAAAAAACCGGCAGGTTTACCCTGCCGGTTACATCCAACTCAAAACATCACTAGAAAAAAGCGAGTTATAATTTGTTGGCGTTGATGTTCAACTTGATATTCACCTCGGGACGGATCATTTTATCGCCCAGGCTCTGGTCATTACCATAGAACATTCCCCACTGGGTGCGGTCAATATTGAAGCTGGCAGTTGCAGATACTTTGTTGTCAGCAATTGCAACCTTTGCCGGGAAACTTACATTTTTGGTGCTATCCTTAAGGGTAAGGTTACCACTGATCTTGTGGGTAGCACTGCTGTCGTTGGCAATTGGTTCAACGCCAGTGATCTCAAATTTAGCAGTAGGGTATTTTGCTGCATCGAAGAAATCGGCACTCTTCAGGTGACCTTCCAGTTTCTCTTTTCCTTCACCGGCTTTAAGGTCCTGGTTGTTCAGAGAATTGATATCGATGGTGAAATTTCCTGCCGCGATGTTGCCATCTGCAATGCTGAAATTGCCATCAGTGATCTTGAAAGTTCCGTTGTGCTGACCAACCGGCTTGCTTCCCAGCCACTCAACTGCACTTGCAGTGGTGTCAATGGTGAATGATGCGCCGGCCGCTGCTGCTGCCTCCTGCTTTTCGGCAGTAGTTGCTTCGGCTGCTTCGGGTGTTGTGTTACAGGCTGTTGCGATTGCTGCAATGGCAGCTGCGAATAAGAATGCTTTTTTCATTGTGTGTATAAAATTTTCAGTTACGGATGCAAATATAGGACTTCTAATTGGTTTAATGTTTAGACATTAAACTAAAGAAATGCTAAATAGAGTAGATGGGTGGTTCAGCCAAATTAGTTGCACTGTTGTTGCAAAACAGTCTGAAACTCCCTGCCCGCGCGACTTTTGAATAATATGAGACTAGGTTTAGACAATGATTAGACTACTATTAGACATAGGAAAAAGAAATCTGGCTGTCATAATATCCCAGATAATGCCTGATTGGGGAAACCTGGTAATGCTGTGCAAATGGTAATACTGAAAGATACGGGCCCCTGGAATCACCTGTAATTCTGCCCTTCCGGAAGTTTGAAAACCCTGCCTTTCTGGAAATTGCTGAAGGCATCATAGGCTTTCTGGTTGGCGAGGGTCCAGGCCTGGAACTCCGAAAGGTTCTGCGCTGCTCCAAAGATCCACTGGTTATATGCATCAAACAATCCTTCCTGCAGCAGCTGGCGATGGTATTCAAATAACCTGTAGGGGAATTTCACCGGTTCCTTTTCAAACCAATCGAGGATAAAGCGGGTACGCATGATGGTGATAGAGGGTGTGGTAATTCCCGAACCAACAACTGAAGCATGTTTATTCAGCAATCCCGTAAATGCCATCTCAAAGCCATTTGCTTTATCCGGGGCCTTCATCCCATTCATATTGGTATAATATTTTTTATAGGCATCCAGTAGCAGTTGCTTTATTTCAGGTGTTCTCCTGCTATAGCTCTCCAGGTTCAGGAAGATCTCTCCATATAATAATGCCCATGTTTTATCGGCGCTCCGGTAATAATGTTTTGCAGCATTATAATAATTGCCGGAATAATTAGGGTCTACCGCAATTCCTTTTTCCCATTGTTCTGCCGCTTCTTCATATTTCTTTCTTCCATAAAGCAGCTCGCCATATTCATTGTAAAGCACACCACTTTTCGGATATGCTTCTATCCCTCTTTTATATAGTCGCTCTGCTTCTTTTATTTCTTCTATGGCTCTGTAGGTGAGTCCAAGTAACTGGAAACTCCTTAGGTCAGCTCCCGGCTTATCGGTGAGCTGCCTGCCATACTGCATGGCATTACCATAATCGGCCGAGAGGTAATAATTGAAAAGCAGGTCATTCTGGATCTCCGTGTTAGCGGGAGCTTGCTCCAGCGCTTTCTTGTATACAAGGGTGGCATTGGCGTAGTCGCCCGCCTGCATAAATGTTCTCCCTTTCTGGTGCAGACTGGCAGCGTCTTCCTGCGCCAGCGCAACCATTGAAGCAAGGAATAAACTGAGAACCAGTATGGTTTTCGTCGGGATAAATTTCATTTACTCGTAGATTAAATGGGTAAGTAAACCATCGCGCAGTTTAGGCTCAAACCAGGTGCTTTTTGGCGGCATAACATTGCCACTGTCGGCAATATCAAAAAGCTGCTGGATGCTCACAGGATGCAGGCTGAAGGCAACTTTCATCTCACCACTATCAACACGCTTTTCCAATTCCTGCAATCCCCTTATGCCACCAACAAAATCGATTCTCTTATCGGTGCGCTGGTCGTGTATGTCAAGCAATTTGCTCAATATTTTATCTGACAAAATCGTCACATCAAGAACGCCTATCGGGTCATCTGTATAGCTGCTTTCCTTGGCGGTGAGTTTATGCCATTGTCCACCAAGATACATGCCGAATTCATGCAGGTGCGTAGGAGAGAAGGCAGAGGGCATTCTTTCCACTTCAAAATCTTCATAGAGGGCGCGAAGAAAATCAGCTTCTGTATGACCATTCAGATCTTTCACCACGCGGTTATAATCCATGATATGCAATTGTGCAGCCGGGAATAATGTTGTCAGGAAATAATTCGCATTATCGTGGTAGCCTGCATCCAGTGACTGGCGCACTTTTGCTGCAGAAGCTGCGCGGTGATGGCCATCTGCTATATAGGTGAAGGGAACACTGCTATTGAACAGATCGCTGATGTTGCTCACGGTATTTTCATCATCAACTACCCATACGCGGTGACTGATACCATCTGCAGCAGTGAAATCATAAACGGGTGCAGCTGTTTTCCATTTTTCTATCAGCTCATTGAGAGCATCCACATCACGATAGGCAAGGAATACATTTCCCGTTTGTGCCCCGCTGGTGCGTATATGGTTGATGCGGTCCTGTTCTTTTTCAGGCCTTGTATATTCATGTTTTTTTATGATATCCTTTTCATAATCATCAATGGACGAAACAGCTACCAATCCGGTTTGCTGCCTTCCCTGCATCACAAGCTCATAGATATAATAACAGGGCTTTTCATCGCGAATAAGAATACCTTCTTTCCTGAATGCTTCGAGGTTGGTCTTGGCCTTTTCATATACTTCAGGAACATGTATATCTGCTATGCCGGGAAGGTCGATCTCCGATTTGGTGACATGTAAAAAGCTATGGGGATTTGATGCTGCCTGCGCGGCTGCCTCGGCAGAATTCAAAACATCATAAGGTGGCGCAGCAACAGATGCTGCTGCATTGGGTTGTGGGCGTAATGCCCTGAATGGTTTTATTATTGCCATAATATCTTCGGTATATTTTTATCCGTTCTTGTTTGCAAAATCTTTCATGAGGTCGGTCAATACAACAACACTTTCCAAAGGCAGTGCATTGTACATGCTCACGCGGAAACCTCCTACAGAGCGATGTCCTTTTACGCCGTACATTCCATTTTCTTTACAGGTTGCGAGAAATGATTTTTCCAGTTCATCATCGGGCATGGTGAATACGGCATTCATCAAACTCCGGTCTTCCGCTGCCACAGGCAAATTGAACATAGGTAGGGCTTCCACGGTATCATAGAGCAGCTTCGCTTTCTTCTCATTAATTTCCTGGATGGCTTTCACCCCACCCAGCGCTTTCAGCCAGCGCAGCGTGAGCATACATACATATACAGCAAAAACCGGGGGCGTATTCAACATGGAGCCATTCTTAATATGCTCGCGGTAATCCATCATGGTGGGGAGCTTTCTGCTAACCTTGTTGAGTATCTCATTATCAACGATCACCAGGTTTACTCCCGCCGCGCCAATATTTTTTTGTGCACCTGCATATATCAGAGAGAAGCGGTTGAAGTCCATAGTTGTACTAAGGATATCACTGCTCATGTCAGCCACCAGTGGTATACTGGTTTCCGGAATGGCATGCATTTGCGTACCCTCCACCGTGTTGTTTGTTGTATAATGGAAATAGGCAGCATCTGATGGAATGGCATAACCCTTAGGGATATACGTATAGTTGCTGTCTTTTGAACTGGCCACTACTTCAACACTTCCATATAGTTTGGCCTCCTTGATTGCCTTTGTACCCCATACCCCGCAATCGAGGTAGGCTGCCTTTGCATTATCGTCGAGGAGGTTCATGGGAACCTGGAAAAACTGGGTAGAAGCTCCTCCATGGAGAAACAACACTTCCTTATTACTATCCAACCCCATCAGTTCTTTTACAAGGGACTGCGCCTCATCCATCACCGACTGAAATGCATCGGTACGATGGCCGATCTCCAGGATGGAGAGCCCCATATTATTGTAGTTAACTATTGCTTCACTTGCCTGCCTGAACACTTCTGCCGGCAGGATGGATGGTCCTGCATTGAAATTATGTACCACGTTGCTTGCGTTTGGTAAGAACGCAATTTCCTTAAAAAATACCATATCCCGAAGGCATAAAGCATTTCAGGTAATGATCAGTCGCAGGATTTGCCCTTGATAGTTTGGTGCCGCCATTGCTGCTCGAGGCTGTCGACTGCGGGATACATACCCGCTGTTATTAACTTATTCAGTTTTTTGAGGTCTGGTTGGCCGGCGTTCACCCAGGCGGTATACCATATACTTGCAACAGCATGAATGGCCTGCCGCATCCGCCTTTCCACCATCCCCCGCAGCACTGCATCATAACGGCGGCTATAGCTGGTTGAATACTGTCTTATCACAACCTGGTTACGCCATTCCCAGGCATATTTTTTATCGGGAGATATTGTTGCCGATAATTCAGCTTCCATCATTAATACAGAATCCACCGCGGCGGCACTTTCAAGGATTGATCCCCATATAAACTCAGCAGGCTTCTCTATATAGATGGCTTTACCTGTAAAGAGATCCCACTCATTATCGGCCAGCAGTTCGGGCAGGCGGCTCTCCCAGAAAGCGTGTATGCCATGCTGGTTGGTATGTTGCCCGTTATGGTTGGAACTCGTATGCAGGGGCACATGCGCATCACCGATATAATGACCCAGATCGGCAGCAATGCGGAGTATCTTATCAGTTTCACTATTCCTGAAGGCATTGGTCAATGAGCCCGTCATTTGCAGGATACGCCAGGGAAGAATGCCATGTGCCTGCAGACTATCCTCTGAGTATTTAGCTACAGCCTCTTCCCATTTGCGGGGAAGTTCATTGAAAGGCCATGCGCCATATTTATCAAGATCAATATAATGCCGGGGGGCTTCTGCTTTAAGGATATAGCGACGTTTGTCTGCATCTACAGCATGCTCCCGAAGATACTCCAGTCGCGGCTTGAAGAGTACCAGCATCTCGGGTGGCAGGAGGTAGATGGCATATTCGTTAATGCGCTTATGGCCGAAGAAACCCCAGCAATAGAGATCCTTTACCGGTAGCAATAATGCCACCAGCATCAATATCCGAATCATAGATCATCTGCCCTTTTTAGCGGGCTGTCCTTCTGAATCATGTGCGGGTTCGGCAACACCGCCCGATACCACATATTTCATGGCATCAGCAGCTTTGATATGTTCTATGGGCCTCACCCTGCTGCGGGGAACAAGAAATGTTTGTCCCGCAAAGGAGTATGAAAGAGGAATATAAACTGTTATATAATCCTGGAAGCCGAATTCACTTGCATCTTCATCGGTTACAAATCCGATCTGGAAAACATCTTCCTGGTAAATGGAAACCGCCACCGCTTTATTGAATTTGCGCTTGTTACCGGCAAAGGCTTCAAAGAAATCTTTTATCGAGCTATAGATGAACTTAACGCCTGGTGCGCGTTCCAGCCAGTGATCAAAGAGGCTGAACAGGCGGCTGGTGATGAAATTGGTACTTAGGTATCCGAGAACAATAAGGCCGATAATGATAGCAACAAATCCGAGTCCATAATTCCGTGTGATGATGTTGCCGGCACTGTCGCGCACTTCAAAAATCGGGATCAGGTTATCTATGGATGTTACGAACCAAAAGATCAGGTAACCGGTTATCACTACCGGTGCAGTAACGAGTACGCCCTGCAGGAAATACTGGAAAACTTTTCTCCATCTCCAGCCATCGGTTCTTACCGGTTGATTGTCCATACTATAATTTCAACTGCAAACCTACTAAATGCCATGCTATGCTCACATGATAATTTCACGGAAAACTGGCAGGTGTTTTGTCGGTTTTTTTCAAATCCTTCACCGGGGGCTTTATTGTATTTATGTTATGAATGGCAGAAAATGATGATGGAAACTTTGGTAACGATAAAAGTTTCCATAGTTTTACAGCCCAATGACAGAAATCGATAACAGGGAGCGGATACTGGAAATGTCCAGGGATATGTTCATGCGCTATGGCATCAGGAGCGTTAGCATGGATGATATTGCCGGCGCGTTGGGTATGAGTAAGAAGACCATCTACCAGTACTATGCCGATAAGGAAGAATTGGTTTTGGCGGTGATCCGTTACAAGACCTGTGAGTCGGAAGAATTGTGCAAGGTGGACAAAGAGAATGCATCTGACGCTATTGATGAAATGTTCCGTGCCATGGATATGGTGGAGCATATGTTCAGGACGATGAACCCGGCAGTGCTGTTCGACCTTCGCAAATATCATCCCGCTGCCTATGGCATACTGGAACAACATAAGAACGAATATCTCTACAATACTATCCGCAAAAATCTCGAGTGGGGCATCCGTGAGGAACTCTATCGCCCCGAGATCAATGTTGATATCATCGCGAGGTATCGCGTTGAAAGTATGTTGCTTCTCTTCGACCCCTCTTTCTTAAGCAGGCAGAAAGCGAATCTTGCCGATGTGGAACAACAGGTGCTGGAGCATTATCTCTTTGGCATCGTTACGTTGAAAGGTTATAAACTGGCTCTGAAGTATCAACAAAAAAGACGTAAACAAGCTCAAAAATGACAAAGCAAATGAAAAGAGTATGGTTGAGATTCCCGCTTATTACCGGGCTGATCTTTTCCATGATCACCGTGTACAGCCAGGACGAAAAGAAAGTTCATTCATTCACCATTAAGGATGCTGTCAGTTATGCAAAGCAGAACAGTAACCAGGTGAAGAAGGCGCTGGAAGATATCCGGATACAGGAGCAGGTGAACCGTGAGGTTACCTCCAACGCCCTCCCGCAGATAACAGGATCGGCCGCGCTGAATTATTTCCCCCGTGTTCCGGTACAGAGCTTCCCCAACTTCATTGCAGCAGCAACCTATGGTGTTCTGGAAGAGGAAGGCGTAAAGGACGGCAATGGTAATGCGATTGTATCACCCGGCGATTTTGGATTTGTTCAGGCACAGTTCGGAACCAAATGGAATGCGAGTGTTGGGATTGCATTGAACCAGGTGTTGTTTGACGGACAGGTATTTGTAGGTCTCCAGGCCCGTGATGCCGCCATGTCGCTGGCACGCAAAACCAGTGAGATCACCGAAGAAACAATCGCCATCAATGTTCACAAAATTTATTACCAGTTATTGATCGGCCACCAGCAGATCGAATTGTATCATGCCAATATCCTGCGATTCGAAAAGTTGTTGCATGATACAAGGGAGATCTACAAAAATGGGTTTGCAGAGAAGCTGGATGTTGATAAAGTGAGTGTTTCACTTACAAACCTGAAAACAGATAGTCTTAAACTCAATACTCAGCTGGCCAATGGATATCTGGGACTCAAAATGCTGATCGGAATGCCACTAAGCGATAGTATTATTCTTGCAGAAGAACTCACAGAGGAGCTCGTCAAAAACGAGATACTGGATACTGCGTATGATTATAAAGATCGCCGCGAATACCAGTTGCTGGAGATCGGAAAAGAACTGAATGAGTTCAATGTAAGGAGATACAAACTGAGTTATATCCCAACAGTGGCTTTATACAGCCAGCTCAATACCCAGGCTTTACGAAATGAATTCAATTTCTTCAAGTCGGGGGGAATGTGGTTTGCCAACAGCCTCATTGGCCTTCAGATCAACGTTCCCATATTTGATGGCTTCCGCAGAAGCGCACAAATTGCCCAGGCAAAATCTGAGGTCAAAAAAACACAATATGATATTGAACTGTTGAAACTGAATATCGATTATGATGTGGCCTCTTCGCGTAACCGTTTCCGTGATGCGGTGCTTGCAGTGGATGCACAGAAAGACAATATGCAACTGGCAGAGCAGGTTTTCGACCAAACCAAGAAGAAGTATGAGCAGGGACTTGGGTCAAACACTGAAATCAATAATTCACAAATAGAACTGAGACTGGCGCAGACAAATTATTTCGCAGCACTCTATGATGCAGCCATAGCAAAAGTTGATTACCTGAAGGCTGTAGGAAAAATCTATTAATTAAACCTGATCTATAAATAGCAAATATGCAAACGAGAATAAAACAATTACTGACTGCAAGCATACTGATGGTGGCCATGGCTTGCGGTTCGGGTAATGCAAATAAGCAACTGGAATCGAAAAAAACTGAACTGACCAAATTAAAGGAAGAGCAGAAAAAAATTGATGAGAAGATCATTGTTCTGGAAAAGGAAATACTCGCACTCGACCCGGCTTCCGCTGTAAAGGAGAAGCCGAAACTTGTTTCTCTGACTACATTATCAACCGCGCCCTTCACCCATTATATTGACCTGCAGGGAAAGATCGATGCAGAGAATGTTTCTTATGTAACACCAAGAGGAATGGGCGGGCAGGTAAAGGCGATCTATGTTAAGACAGGCGATGTGGTTTCAAAAGGCAAACTGCTGTTGAAACTGGATGATGCAGTCATCAGGCAGCAGATCGAAACAGCTAAAACACAGCTTGGTTTTGCGAAGAATTTATACCAGCGTCAGAAGAATCTCTGGGACCAGAATATTGGTACCGAGGTGCAGGTAATTACTGCAAGGAATAATGTTGACCAGGCAGAGCGGCAGATCGCCATACTGAATGAGCAATTGTCAATGTCTAACGTATATGCCAATGTGAGTGGCATTGCTGATGAAGTGAATATCAAAGTGGGGGAAACATTTACGGGTTCACCCATGAATGGCATTCGCATTGTTAACTCCAACAACCTGAAAGTACTTGCACAGGTTCCGGAAAATTATCTCGACAAGGTTAAAGTTGGTAGTCCGGTGGTCGTGACCTTACCCGATATCGGCAAATCGATAACCACTAAAGTAAGTGTTGCCGGAAAACTCATTGATCCTAACAGCCGCTCCTTTTATATTGAGGCCAAAATGCCTGCAGACAAGAGTTTGAGACCAAACCAGATCGCGAAGGTGCGGATTGAAGACTATACAGTTAAAGATGCCCTGACCATTCCCGTGAATGTATTACAGAATGATGAAAAGGGAAAATTTGTATTGGTGGCCGTAAATGAAAACGGACAGCTGCGTGCAAGAAAGCGGGTGGTTACCATCGGCGAACTATATGGTGAGCAGCTGGAAATTCATACTGGTCTCCAGGCGAATGATGTGCTGATCACGGAAGGTTTCCAGAGTTTGTATGACGGCCAGCTCATCAGTACAGAGGCCGGTGGTATTTAATGTTGATATCAGTAGCAAGCAATAATCAATAAACCAGCAACTATCCTTCCATGTTCGATAATATAAAACATACGTTCAAGCAATTTGGACCAACAACCTGGAGTATCCGCAACAAGACCTCCATCTACCTGATGATGGTATTTGTGAGTCTTGCGGGTGTGTTCCAGTTTGTTACTCTTCCAAAAGAACAGTTTCCCGATATCGTGATCCCTACCATTTATGTTCAAACCATTTATGTAGGTAATTCACCCAAAGACATAGAGAACCTGGTAAGTCGCCCCATTGAAAAACAGATCAAGGGAATCACCGGCGCCAAAATAAAAAAGACAACATCTACTTCGCAGCAGGACTTCAGTGCCATCATGGTGGAGTTTGATACCGATGTAAAAACGGATGTGGCCCTTCAGAAAGTGAGGGATGCGGTGGATAAGGCAAAAAAGGATCTGCCTACCGACCTCACGGAGGAGCCGACGGTATTAGAAGTCAGTTTTTCTGAGCAGCCCATCATGTATGTAAACCTCAGTGGTGATTATGACCTGGTGCGTTTAAAGGAGTATGCAGATGAACTTCAGGACAGGCTTGAGGAACTGCCACAGATCAACCGGGTTGATCTTGTTGGTGCACCTGAGAGAGAGTTCCAGATCAATGTTGATAATGCCCGCATGCAGGCATCCAATATCACTTTTGACGATATTGCCAATGCAGTAGGAAGGGAGAATCTTGATATCTCAGGCGGATTACTTGAAGTGGGCAACATGAAAAGAAACCTGCAGCTCAAAGGCCAGTTCAAAACTGCTTTTGATATACAGCAGGTGATCGTTCGCAATACTGGTGGCGCACCCATCTACCTTAAGGATATCGCATATATAGTTGACACGGTAAAAGAGAAAGAGAGCTATGCCAGGTTGAATGGCAAGAATGTAATTACACTTAATATCATAAAACGTGCAGGGGAGAACCTGATTGAAACATCAGATGATGTAAAGGCTATTGTTGAAGACCTGAAGCGAACACAATTTCCGAAGGATCTTAACATGGTTATCACCGGCGATCAGAGTAAGGCTACCCGTGTATCATTCAACGACCTGGTGAACTCTATTGTTATTGGATTTGTGCTGGTACTTATCATCCTGATGTTTTTCATGGGTGTTCTCAATGCATTCTTCGTAGCGCTGAGTGTACCACTGAGTATGTTCGTGGCCTTTCTTTTCTTACCGGCAGCCGACCTGATTGTGGGAGGACATGTTACACTCAACTTCATCGTACTCTTCGCCTTGCTTTTTGGACTAGGTATCATTGTAGATGATGCAATTGTGGTCATCGAAAATACCCACCGGATTTTTGTGGAGGGGCATGGAAAACTAAGTGCCGAAAAATCGGCGATGATGGCGGCGGGCGAAGTATTTGTTCCGGTGCTTGCAGGAACACTTACAACATTAGCACCTTTTATACCGCTGTTATTCTGGCCGGGTATTATTGGTAAGTTCATGATCTACCTGCCTACGATGCTGATATTTACATTGACTGCATCACTTGTTGTGGCCTTCATCATGAACCCTGTATTTGCAGTTGATTTCATGGTGCATGATGATAAGAAGGAACCAAAGTCTGCGTTCTTCCGCAAGAAGGGATTCTGGATGACACTTGTTCTGGGACTTATACTCCTCTTCTTAGGATTTACAATTGGCAAGGATGTACCCGGAGCTACCAACATGTATTTCTTCTGGGGTAACCTGCTGTTGTTCTTTTTGATTCTGGGTGTTTTCAACAGGTTTGTGCTGGAAGATATTATTAACGGTTTCCAGAACAAGGCATTACCATGGATCATGAGCCGTTATGAAACATTGCTTCGGTGGTCGCTCACAGGATGGCGCCCGGTTAAACTACTGGTGGCAACATTTGCCTTGCTGGTGTTTTCTGTTTTCTTTTTCGTGATAAGGAATGTGCCTGTTGTATTCTTCCCTAGTGGCGATCCCAACTTCGTGTATGTATACCTGAAACTTCCTGTGGGCACTTCAGTGGAATATACTGATTCGGTAACCCAAACACTGGAGCAACGCGTGTATAAGGTACTTGGAATGGAAAATGGAAAAGAGAATCCTATTGTTGAGTCGGTGATCTCCAACGTTGCTGTTGGAGCGAGTGATCCGATGAGTGGCGACAGGAGTACGCGTGCAGAGCTGGGTCGTATACAGGTGTCATTTGTTGAATTCGAAAAGCGTCATGGGGTTTCAACCAAACCATTCCTTGATTCGATAAGGCAGGTGGTGAAAGGGATACCCGGTGCCGAGCTAAGTGTTGCACAGGAGCAGGGTGGTCCGCCAACTGATCCGCCCGTCAATATAGAGATCGCCAGTGAAAACTTTGATGACCTGATAAAGACTTCGGTTGGATTAAAAAATTATCTCGATTCAATACAGGTAGCTGGTGTGGAAGAGCTGAAGATGGATGTTGACCTTACCAATCCAGAGATATCGCTTACCATCAACCGCGAACGAGCATTGATAGAAGGGGTATCATCTGCACAGGTGGGTATGCAGATTCGTACTGCCTTGTTTGGCCGGGAGATATCGAAAATAAAAGATGGGGAGGATGAATACAAAGTTCAGCTGCGTAACAATTCGCTGCAGCGGAATAATCTTACTGACCTGCTCAATATGAATATTGTATTCCGCGATTTTGCAAGCGGTGGAGCGATCAAAAAGATTCCGATCAGTTCACTGGTAACGGTTGATTACACAAGTACGCTAGGTAGTGTTAAAAGAAAGAACCAGAAGCGTGTGATAACACTACGTTCAAATGTATTGTCGGGTTATACGCCAACAGAAGTGAATGAGCGGATAAAAGATCATATCGATAATTATAAGGTGACTGCTGAAAATGTAAGTATCAAACAGACCGGTGAAGGCGAGCAGCAGGCAGAAACAGGGGCGTTCCTGGGGAAGGCATTGGTGATTGCGCTTATGCTTATCCTGTTCATTCTTGTATTACAATTCAATTCGGTGAGTAAGCCGGTGATCATTCTTACAGAGATCGTATTCAGTGTGATCGGGGTGTTGCTGGGTTTTGGTATTACCAAAATGGAAGTAAGTGTGGTGATGACGGGAATAGGTATTGTGGGACTGGCAGGTATTGTGGTTAAGAATGGAATCCTTGTAATTGAATTTGCCGATGAGCTTCGATCAAGGGGAATGAAAACCAGGGAAGCTGTGATACAGGCGGGTAAAACCCGTATCATCCCGGTTCTCCTGACTGCACTTGCAGCGATCCTCGCACTGATACCACTGGCAGTAGGATTCAATATCAATTTCATCACGCTGTTTGCAGAACTGAATCCGCATATTTTCTTTGGAGGTGATAATGCTGTGTTCTGGAAGCCACTGAGCTGGACGATCATATTTGGTCTGGCATTTGCCTTCTTCATGACCCTTGTGATAGTACCGGCCATGTACCTTATATCAGAGAGATTGCGCCGCCCGATGCGCCGCCAGTATGGAGGTAAGTGGATCAGCATGTTGGGCATCCCGCCAATGACATTACTATTTATTCCACTGGTGTTTGTTACTATGTTCCGTCATTTGGCGAATGTTAGCAGACGACGCAGAAGGGTACCCGGCGAGGAGGGTAGCAGCGCTTATGAACGATTTATTGGAAGCTGGTTTTAGTAAAAGAGTTTCTTTTTAATAATTTTGAACAATGAGAAGTAATCACGAGATCGATTATCACATCCATGGTGAAGAGATGCAGTTCGTAGAAGTTGAACTGGATCCCAATGAAACTGCCATTGCAGAGAGCGGGAGCTTTATGATGATGGACGATGGTATACAGATGGCCACCATTTTCGGAGATGGATCCAAACAAAACACTGGCGGCATTCTGGGAAAGCTGGTAAGCGCAGGAAAGCGTATACTCACGGGAGAAAGTCTTTTCATGACTGCCTTTACCAATGCTTCCGCAGGAAAGAAAAAAGTAAGTTTTGCTTCGCCGTATCCGGGAAAGATCATTCCACTTGACCTGTTACAGTTAGGCGGCAGGATCATCTGTCAGAAGGATGCATTTCTTTGCGCTGCCAAAGGCGTAAGTGTGGGTATAGCTCTTCAAAGAAGGCTGGGCACCGGCATCTTTGGTGGGGAGGGTTTCATCATGCAAAAACTGGAAGGTGACGGGATGGCGTTTGTGCATGCGGGTGGTCATGTTTTTGCACGTGAGTTACAGCCGGGAGAAACACTTAAACTCGACACAGGTTGCGTTGTTGCCTATACGCAGACAATTGATTTTGATATACAGTTTGTGGGAGGTATCCGCAACACAATCTTTGGTGGTGAAGGATTATTTTTCGCAACACTTAGAGGTCCGGGTACTGTGTGGATACAAACATTGCCTATCAGCAGGCTTGCAAGCCGTATCATGCAATATGGAACTACCACCAGGAAAGAGGAGGGAGGAATACTTGGCGGACTCGGAAATGTACTTGATGGAGATGGCTGGAGGTAAATTTTATTGTTTCCTGTCAACTGATAACAAATAATCTCTCACGCTTTCAAAAGCGGTCCATGGAATAAAATGCCCGCCGGAGATCCAGGCTGTGTCTAGCTTTGCTGATCCGGTGAGCATTTTCATTCCGAAATCAACATTGGAAGGTGGAACCCATTTATCGGTGTCACCATGAATAAAGAGAACGGGGGCACGTAATTCTGCAAGTCTTGGTTTCATTATTTTAAGATCTTCCTTAAGATAGATCAGTTCTTCATTGGATGGCCTGAAGGCTCCGGGTAGAAGTAACTTCAGCGGCGTGTGCGCAACTACATAACGCCAGTGCTCCGGCTTTTCCAGGGCAGGATCTATACTACCTGAGATGATCACCAGTCCATCGGAAATACCTGGACTATCAAGTTCGAGTTGCAATACAGTTGCTCCTCCCAGTGAATGCCCCACCAGCCAAAGCGGTTTGCCATTTTTAAAGGATCGTATCACGGGCAACATTAGTGCGGACTGCTGTTCCTGGTTTATGGCTTTCCCGAAATTACTGTAACCAAATCCCGGCCTGTCAATACTTATCATCCTGAATCTTGACAAGAGCAGGCTGTCGGCATGATAAGGCTCAAAGGCAGTCCAGGAGCCTGGTGTGCCATGTATGAAAACCAATGTTGGAAGTGTATCTACACCCGATTGCACATAATGGATAGTATAGTCTCCCGACTTTACATATCGGGTTTTTAATTCAATGCCTTTCTCCCTGAAACTGGCGATCACTTTTTTATCGGGGGTTCTGAAAGTGAAACAGCTTTGTGCTAACACCAGCCATAATCCAAGTACCAGTATCAATATGGGAACTGTTCTCTTCATAAAAACCTAAATTGTAAGATCAATTATAAGCAATGATCAATAGCGTTAAATTAATCTTTTCCTTATTGATTGTGTTTGCATCGGTGTCAGTGCAGGCACAAAAGAATAAAGAAGCCGGGGGACTGAGTGGTGTAAAACAGCAGGCAGTGAAGGATATTGATTCGCGGTATTTGCAGTATAAGGATATTGCTTTAGCTATCTGGGAAAATGCTGAGCTGGGGTATAAAGAAGTGAAGAGTTCCGCATTATTGCAGAAGGTTTTATCTGAGAATGGATTTACTGTAGAAGCAGGTGTGGCTGGTATTCCAACCGCTTTTGTGGCCACTTACGGTAGCGGGCAGCCGGTAATTGGTATCCTGGCAGAGTTTGACGCATTACCGGGGTTATCACAGCAAGCTATACCCGAAAAATCACCAGTCGCGGGGAGGACTGCGGGACATGGCTGTGGTCATAATCTTTTTGGAACTGCTTCTGTAGCTGCGGGTATTGAATTAAAACAATTGATCGACCAGTATAAATGGAAAGGCACCATTAAAGTTTATGGTACTCCAGCCGAAGAGGGAGGATCCGGAAAAGTGTATATGGTGAGGGATGGGTTGTTCAAAGGGGTTGATGCGGTGATCCACTGGCATCCTGGTGATGAAAATGCTGTTTGGCTGGAAGGTGCGCTGGCAAATAAGTCGGCCAAGTTCAGGTTTTATGGAACAGCCTCGCACGCATCATCGGCGCCTGATAAGGGCAGGTCGGCACTCGACGGTGTTGAGGCCATGAATAATATGGTTAACATGATGCGTGAGCATATTCCATCTTCTGCCAGGATCCATTATGTGATAACCCAGGGTGGTAAGGCGCCAAATGTGGTTCCGGAGTTCGCCGAGGTTTATTATTATTCAAGGCATCCAAACAGGGAAGTAGTTAAGGGTATTTTTGACCGGATCGCCAAAGCAGCCGATGGCGCCGCATTAGGAACCGGTACCCGTACCGATCATGAAATAGTTGGTGGTACGCATGATATCCTGCTGAATAAATCACTGGCCGAGGTGATGCATAAGAATATGGTGCTGGTTGGCGGAGTTTCTTATTCATCAGAAGAACAGGAATTTGCGCGTAAGCTTCAGGCTGGATTCGGTTTTGCCGCGCCGCCGGTTTCGGAAGCAGGAATCATAAAGCCATATGACAGGCCATTACCTGAATCAATCGGTTCTACTGATGTGGGAGATGTAAGCTGGAATGTGCCAACGGTAGGTATGGCCGCGGCAACCTGGGTACCCGGCACCTCAGCTCATAGCTGGCAGGCAGTTGCTAGTGGCGGTACGGAGATCGGCACGAAGGGAATGATGGTAGCAGCCAAGGCGATGACCCTGACTGCTATTGATCTATTTAATGACCCTTCCATGCTTAAGAAAGCGATGATTGAATTTGAGCTGGCGCGGGGAGAAAACTTCCAGTATACGCCACTGTTAGGAGACAGAAAGCCGGCTTTGAATTACCGGGATTAATTTTCCTTATGCTCCTCCTTCCTGTGGTCCCTCTGACTTAGGTGGACGAGGTTGTTGGGGTCTTCCACCTTGCTGGGGCGGACGATTACCCGGGCGTTGTTCGCGTGGTGGTCTTGATTGAGGATTTTGATCCTGGCCAGCTCCACCCTGGGGACGGCCCTGCCTTTGCTGGGATTGCGGACGAGGTTGTTGTCCCTGACCCTGGCCTGGCCCACGTTGTTGCCCGCCTTGCCTTGGACCTCCCTGACCAGAACGATCTCCTCCAGCAGTACGATCACCTGGTGCGGAACGATCGCCACCCTGAGGCCTGTCGCCCGGCCCTGCTGGTCCGCGCTGCTCGCGTGGTGGCTGACCACCGCCTTTAGGGCCTGGTGGACGCTGTTTCTGCTGCTGCTGCTGACGCCTCTTCCTATCATTCTTTTCGAGGCTGCGAAGGCTTATCTGGCCAACAACATCAACAAATTCCGGTTCCACCTCCTTAGGTTTGGAACTGGTTACATCAACCGGCTCTAACTCATCGGGTATGATACCCTGCGCATTCAGCGACTGGATCTTCCTGACACGTTCTATGGTCAGTGGGTATTGCTTATTACTTTCAGGCAATACATACCACATCAGGTTCTTAAAAATATCTTTTTTGATAAGGGTGGCGACACCACGGGCTACCTTGATATTATCTGCCCTCTCAGGAAAACCCTGTAAGGCGTCAAGGTAGGTATCAAGCTCATAATTAAGACAACATTTCAGTCTGCCGCACTGTCCGCTCAGTTTAGTCTGGTTAATACTCAGGTTCTGGTACCTGGCTGCTGTGGTATTCACACTTTTGAAATCAGTAAGCCATGTGCTGCAACAGAGTTCGCGGCCGCAGGAGCCTATTCCCCCAACCTTGGCAGCCTCCTGACGGGCGCCGATCTGCCGCATCTCCACTTTTACCTTGAATTCGCCGGCATATATCTTGATCAGCTCACGGAAATCGACCCGGTCGTCGGCTATATAGAAAAAAGTGGCTTTACGGCCATCGGCCTGAATCTCCACCTCACTGACCTTCATCTCCAGCTTTAATTGCCGCGCAATGGCACGTGCACGGATAAGGGCATCTGCCTCGCGGGCCTTATTAATCCGCAGCAATTCAATATCGCGATCATTTGACCTGCGCAGCACTTTCTTCATCTCGGGGTCAAATTCATTTGCCCCCCGCTTTTTGAGTTGAACACGTACAATTTCACCTGTCAGATTGATCTCACCTACATCAACCCCGCTTACGCCTTCTACCGTTACCTGCTCTCCTTTCTCAAAATGCTGAAGGGCGTTATTACGATAAAAATCTTTGCGGCTACCGTTATTGAATGATACTTCAACTACTCTACACGCGGATTCAGGATCTGCGAATGGAAGGTTTTGCAACCAATCGTAAGCATTCATCCTGTTACATCCCCCGGTAGAACATCCCCCGTTGCTTTTGCAACCATTTGGTGTTCCTGTTCCACAACTACTGCATCCCATATATAGATAAAAAAATGAATGTGAATAAATTAGATTCTACAAATATAGGCGAAAACTACCACGGCTTCACTGTGGCTTTATCGCGGAGAACATGGAAGAGTTTGAGACTGAGCGCATGGAAGAGAATTTTCGCATTGGCGTTACGCTCAATATAATAAGAGGCCTTGTCGAGTTCTTCCACGATGGCCTCCTGCTGTGAGATATCGGCCATTTTATTGATCCTGAGTATAAAATCCTTCTCGGTAAAGGGAAGGCTTTGCGCCCATTCGCTTTCCTCCCCCAATATCCTGATCCGCACGGCCATTTCTACCAGGTGGTTGAAATAGCGCAGAAACTGCTTCTGCTTTTCCCTTCCCATCTTACTGGTTTCATCGATCCATTTCACCAATGCGATAGGCCCGTTTTTAAGAATAGCGTTGAGCCATTCCCGAACCAGCTGCAGCCAGTCTTCGCCGGCATGATTAAGCTGCTGTAATGCCTCCCGGTAATTGCCATCACTGATTGCTGCCAGTTGCCTTGCCTGCTCCTGATCTATGCCTGCCTTTGCAAGAAGCTGACCGGCTATAGATCTGTTATCAAGGGCGGGGATCTTGACCAGCTGGCACCTTGAAAGAATGGTAGGCAGTATCAGGGATTCGTTTTCGGCCACCAGTATGAACAGGGTGTTGGCAGGGGGCTCTTCAATAAGTTTCAGGAGTTTATTTCCTTCTTTGCCCAGCATTTCAGGCATCCACATGATCAATACCTTGTATTTGCTTTCGAAGGTCTTCAGGCTAAGTTTCCGGATGATATCATTACACTCTTCTGCAGTGATATTTCCCTGCCTGTTCTCTGCATTGATTGATTGCAGCCAGTCATACAGGTTTCCATAGGGGAGCTGTTTGATAAAATCGCGCCATGCAGTAATATAGTCGGTGCTGGTTGGCTTGTCTCCTGATTTTTTAGGAAGCACCGGGTAGGAATAATGTATGTCGGGGTGAACAAGCGCTGCTGCTTTAGTACACGCAGAACATATGCCGCATGCATCAGAAAGTGTTTCAACTGGTTGCTGCTCACCAGGCTCATCACCAAACAGGGCAGGTGCAGAACCAAAAAGATCAGAAGATGAATCATTCCCGGTTAAGGATCGTTGCACCTTTTCACATACAATATATTGCGCAAAAGCAAGGGCCAGAGGGAGACCACCAGTTCCTTCTTTAGCCAGAAATAAAAGAGCATGGCTCAGCCTGTTGTGCTGAACCATGTCTGTTAATTGAGCTTTTATTTCAGATTGACCAATTACATCGGCAAATAACATGTGGCGAAGATACTAATTCAGGTACTTGGTGATCTCCGGATCGGTAGGTTTCACTTTACTTGGGAATACTGCTATTAGTTTGCCGTTCTCGTCAACCAGGAATTTGGTGAAATTCCATTTGATCGGATCTTCAACTCCCAGTTTGGCAGCTTCTTCGGTGAGGTATTTGAAAAGCGGGTGAATATCTCCCCCTTTAACCGATACCTTTTCCGCCATTGGGAATTTTACCCCATAGTTCTTCTTACAGAATTCGCCGATCTCTTCATTAGAACCGGGTTCCTGCTGACCGAAATTGTTTGCCGGAAAGCCTATCACCACAATCTTATTACCATATTTTTCATATAGCTCCTGGAGATCAGAATATTGTTTGGTATACCCACATTTTGATGCAGTGTTTACTATCAGCATTTTCTTTCCTTTGAACTTAGCAAGGTCAAGCGGCTTGCCATCAAGACCATTTACCTTGAAATCATATATACCAGTGCTGGCCAGCACGATCAAGGAAACAAGCAATGTTTTTAACATATGTGGAGTTTATAGATTGAATAACAAATATCTGAACTTATTGTTTTTCGTAGGCACCTAAATCGGGTTGACCATTTTTCCTGTTCTTTCCATCAAGGTCAACTATTAATGAGCTGTTGCTTCCTTTATCAATAGCAGGCGAACCATCTCCTAACCTGAAATCATATGCAGATTCTATGCCGTTATTATTTAAAAACAGCGGATCGGTATCAATCATGTTAAGTGCAGTAATATATGTTGGTATCAACACCATTTTCCAGAGTCCGTCACTAAAGCTGACTGAATAAGATGCATCTCCCTCTTTAATTGCAACTACTTCATTTTCCACCGTACCCCCATCTCCCCAGAAAATTGTGTTGGTGAAGTTTGCAGTAAGCGGTGCCGTCAGCACCTGCTCATTTATCTTAATCATATTGCTGACAAGTAATACGGGGTCTTTATGAACAGACCATATATTGCTATAGCTCGCCAGTGTGCAATGGTTGAATGAGTAGTTTCCACCATAAACGAGTTGTACATTCTTACCGCAGTTGCTGATCAGGCAGTTGTTCATTTCTGCTGAGCTGTTTACGGCAAGAAGTCCGGCATCCCATGCATTATTGATGATGCATTGGTTCATGGTAAGCTTCTTTCCCCCGCCTGCCTGTTGTCCCTCAGTTATAATTGCCTGGTAGGCGTTGTTAATTATCGCATATTCGAAAAGGTTATTACTACTTTTAGGACGGAGATAAATTCCCGGCCATGAAGCAGGGAAATTTTTATAAGGCTCATCCAACCGGTCGCCGCTGAAGACCACGCGGTCTTTTGCAGCACTATCACCATGCACTCTGATGCTGCCATCAACAAACATTACTGCATCGGCATGCAGGTAGATGCGGGTGCCTGCATTAATCTGAAGCGTAGCGTTTTCATTTATTGTTAGCGCCCCTTGTATAACGTAAGGCAATTCATTGTTCCAACTGGTATTAACATTTATGATTCCATTGCGGATATAACGAGCATTTTGTCCCCATGCATCTAACTGTACCCACTGAGCATTTCCATTCCAATTGATCTCGATGCTGTCTTGTACAATAAAAGGTAATAGCTGTTGCCCTGAAGGCAGTGTTGCATTTACGAAAACATGTATGCTGTCATTGGCACCCACCTCCATATTAGTAATGGATGGTCCGGGTTCACCATTAACATTAATATTGAATACAGAACTATTGCCGCCTGCCAGGCGGATGGAAGAGATGTTTAGTTTCTGATCGTTCTGGTTTTTGATCGTGAATTTTTGTGTGAATGAACCTGTAGCTGTGAATAGAGTATCAAAATGGAGGGTATCAAGGCTGGTAGTTATTCTTGCACCAGGATCTGTCAGCAAGCTTTCCTTTGTACAGGCGAAAAGTGTAAGTAATGCTATATATATAAATGGTGTAAAGAAAGTTCTCATTACATCAAAAATAATCCAGCTATCCAGATCTGCAGCATTTTTATTCAATGCGGTAGGGTATAGGCAAAACAGTAAATACTAAGTTTAAGCTCCGGTACCCGGAGAAGTTGTTCTCCCATTGCTTCCAGGGTAGCGCCGGTTGTAACAACATCATCAACCAGGAGTACATGTTTACCCGAGAGTTTCTCCGGCTCACTCACCCCAAATACCTTTTGCATATTCTCCCACCGATCGCTTCTCTGCTGACTGGTTTGGGAAATGGTTTCATTGCGTCGTGATATAGCCGTTGTGAGCAAAGGGATCTTTAAAATGGACTGCATTCCTTCACATAATAAGGCAGCCTGGTTATATCCTCTTTGCTGTAAACGTTTTTTGTGCAAAGGCATTGGCAATAGCAGATCAATTTCCGGCAACCATGAGGCGCTTAGTAGCTGGTGCCCCATAAATTCACCTATCTGAACTGCCGCATCTCTCCGATGTTTGTATTTAACCTGGTGCATGATGCTCTGAACCCGGCTTTTTTTGGTGAAGAAGCAGCAGGCTGCTGCATGCTGCAGAGCTATACGTCCCCAGAAAATTTCTTCTACTGCATTACCGCTTTGCTGATGGTAGCCGGTAAGTGGTAACTGGTGCAGGCATGAAGAGCAGACTCCGGCATCCGTATGCAGCATATCAGAACTACAGGCGCTACAGGTATGTGGAAATATTAATTGGCCAAAAGCATTGAAGAGTAGTTGCAGTGATTTTACCATGATGCGGAAAGATAGATAAGCATACTTTCAGCATCAAGGGTGTTATCACCGTTTAAAATAATATACGATAAACATCCTCCACACGCGAAACAGCGATGATCTCCATTCGCGTATTGATCTTTGGAAGTCCTTTTTGGTTATAACGCGAGATGATCATTTTTTCAAAACCCAGCTTCTCAGCTTCGGCTATACGTTGTTCAATACGATTAACAGAACGGATCTCTCCACTTAGTCCAACTTCACCAGCCATACAGATGGTATGCGGGATAGGAATATCGGTATATGAACTTAGTAAGGCAGCGAGTACAGCAAGGTCGATGGCCGGGTCTTCAACTTTAATACCACCGGTGATGTTTAGAAATACATCTTTCATCCCAAACTGAAAGCCTCCTCTTTTTTCCAGGACGGCAAGCAGCAGCTGTGATCTCCTTAAATCGAAACCACTAACTGTGCGTTGTGGGGTACCATATACAGAAGGTGTTACCAATGCCTGCACCTCAATCAGGAAAGGTCGCATTCCTTCAATGGCGGCAGCAATTGCGATACCACTGAGTTGCTCTTCTTTCTGTGACAATAGAATATCGCTTGGATTCAAAACACCACTCATGCCACTGGCATTCATTTCATAGATACCCAGCTCTGAAGTACTGCCGAAACGATTCTTTAGTGTACGTAGTATGCGATAGGCGTAATGGCGGTCGCCTTCAAACTGAAGTACCGTATCCACCATATGTTCAAGGATCTTGGGACCAGCAATGGCGCCATCTTTGGTTATATGCCCGATGAGGAATACAGGTGTATTTGTTTCTTTGGCGAAACGCTGCATTTCTGCAGCACACTCCCGGATCTGCGAAACGCTGCCAGGTGATGATTCTATGAAAGAGGTATGCAGTGTTTGAATAGAATCGATAATAACAAGCTGAGGTTTTAGTTTTTTTATTTCCTGGAAGATGGCTTGTGTATTCGTTTCAGTAAGCAGGAAAAAATTATCACTCTCGAATGGTAGTCGCTCCGCCCTCATACGGATCTGTTGTTCACTTTCTTCGCCACTGATATATAATAGTCGTGTATGTTGAAGTTGTAAACCTACCTGAAGGAATAAAGTTGATTTGCCAATACCAGGTTCACCGGCTACAAGTACAATACTTCCTGCAACTATTCCACCACCCAACACTCTGTTCAATTCAGGATCCGGAGTTACGATCCTGGTTTCTTCCCCTGCTTCAATATCTTTTAATCGCGTTATACCTGAACGTGTGATCGAGCGTTCTTCTTTCCAGGGCGTTGCCGTTAGTTTGGTTTCTTTTTGCCTGATCTCTTCAACGAAAGAATTCCATTGCTGGCATGCCGGACATTTTCCTACCCACTTAGTGCTTTCGTAACCACATTGCTGACAAAAAAACGATGACCTTGCTTTACTCATATGGCGAAGATAGTATGAAGGCAAAAAGAGGAATGAGAATTAAACCTAAAAACAAAACACATTTCAGATTAGAAAAGTCGGGGAGATAAAAGGGAAAATTTGCAGAGATGATTTTATGATACGCTGATAAAATAAAACTGATCTACTGAGTTGGTTTCTGATAAAAAAGCAAGAGAAATAAGGCGGATAAAAACCGGATCAAAACAGCACTTACCAGAAAGTAAAAAGGCCAGCATTTCTGCTGACCCTTTACTTACTAACCCATTAAATTCTTGCACTAAATTACGAATTAGGGTCACATTTCAAAATAATTTTTTGGTGCTGTGAATAACTTTAGAGGGGGGCTGGGTAGGGTCCAAATACCTTTAATTAACTGTTTAACTAATTGATTGTCAATAACAAAACAGTTATTTTTAATTTCTTTCCACTACCTTCAATACGCAATATTGTCAGGTAGAAAAGCATTAAATTAACATGTATGCCAAAACGGCTGAGCACTTGTTAAAAAGCAGACTATTCCGGTTTATTTTAGGAATTGGTTATAGCTTTGATGGTATGATAATTCACAATAATTAGCATGTATATGACACCATCCATTATGATCGTTTCTTTGATTTTTGTGGGTATCAGTATGCTGGTATCTTTCGCCTTGAAAAGCAAGATCCGGAGGTACAGCCAGACACCCCTACGGTCGGGATTTTCAGGTAAGGAGATAGCGGAAAGGATGCTTAGGGAGAACGGAATCACTGATGTTCAGGTAGTTCCGGCGCAGGGCTTCCTGAGCGATCACTATAATCCGACCACCAAAACCATCGCTTTAAGCCAGGATATATATGAGGGAAGGAATATTGCGGCCGCAGCGGTGGCGGCCCATGAATGCGGGCATGCTGTTCAGCATGCAACGGCCTATACCTGGCTGCAGCTCCGGAGTAAGCTGGTTCCGGCCGTTCAGGTGAGCTCAAGTCTGGTACAATGGGTGCTGCTGGCGGGTATATTCCTGATAAATACCTTTCCCAGCCTTTTACTCGGTGGTATCATACTATTTGGAGTAACTACCCTGTTTTCACTGATTACCCTTCCGGTAGAATTTGATGCCAGCAAACGTGCCCTGGCCTGGCTCGACCGTACAGATATAACAACAGCAGAAGAGCATCCACAGGCTAAAGATGCCCTTAAATGGGCGGCTATGACCTATGTGGTAGCTGCAGTAGCATCCATTGTAACACTTGTACAATATATATTGATATACCAGGGTAGAAGCCGCGACTAAGCTTTTGGTCAATCATACCAGCATTCCGGATCCGAAAGGGTCCGGATTTTTTTTGGGGAATTAAATCCCTTTTCTTTTTGAGAGCAGACAGCTAATTCAGAATTTCTGCTGTCTTTTTTCATATTCCTACTTATTTTTAACATTTATATCTGAATAGGATCCCAGATTCTGTATTATTAACCGTTAATTATTAAAAAAATACCCTTTATTGACTATTTCTCAACCTTTAACCGCCAATATCTTTGGCACAAATTAACTGATGTATATGGCTGCAATCAAAAAACTAACTGGCTTGATGTGGAGCTTGCTGCTTCTCACTGCACTTACGGTGCAGGCCCAAACCCGGCAGATATCCGGAAAAGTATCTGATCAGAAGACTGGTTTACCGATTCCTGGTGCGTCGGTAACAGTGAAAGGAACCAATGTTGTAACGGCGACTGATGCAGACGGTAGTTTCAGTCTGCAAGTACCCCAGAATGCTACCACGCTGGTTATCACATCCATTGGATATGGTCTGCTTGAAATGGCTATATCAGATATTATGAATGTTCAATTAAATGTTTCCGAAGGAAACCTGTCGGAAGTAATTGTAACAGGATATGGCTCCCAGATCAAAAAGGACCTAACGGGAAATATCGCCCGTATAAAGGCCAAGGATCTGGAAAACGTACCACTTCCGAGTGTGGATGCTGCCCTTCAGGGTAGAGCAGCCGGGGTGTATGTTAACAGCCAGTCGGGTAAGTTGGGACAGGCGGTAACAGTTAGGGTAAGGGGTAACTCTTCAATCAGTGCCAGCAGCCAGCCCCTTTACGTTCTGGATGGTGTGCCCATCACCACTGATGATCAAAGTACATATGGGGGAGCGATGAATCCCCTGGTTGATCTTAACCCAAATGATATAGAATCAGTTGAAGTGTTGAAAGATGCAGCAGCAGGTGCCATCTATGGATCAAGGGCCGCTAACGGTGTAGTACTTATCACAACAAAAAGAGGAAAGACTGGTAAGACCAATATCTCTGTAAACTTCCAGACTGGTTTTTCAGAAGCAACCAACAGGGTTGAATTCCTGAATGCCAAGGAGTATGCTGATCTTTTCTTCCAGGCAGCTGCTTATTCTGACGAACAGGAGAGCCTGGATCCAAGTGATCCGGATAGCTATACGACCTACGCAAGGGGTTTCCTTGATTATTTCAGCTTTGGCGAATGGTCTGAGACATCCACCGCAAACTATGACTGGCAGGATAAAGCTTTCCAGAGAGGTGGCTTCAACCAGGCAGATGTTCAGCTAAGTGGTGGTACTGATAAGACCAAATTCTTTGCATCTCTTCAATACCTCGACCAGATAGGTACAATCGTTGGAAATGATCTGCGCAGATTGTCAGGAAGGTTAACTGTGGATCATAAGGCCAATAACTGGCTGAATGTTGGATTTACCAGTAGTCTTGCCCGTACAACCACTCACAGGTTGCCAGGGGATAATGCCTTCTCCAACCCATTACAGGCTTCAGCCCTACCCAATATCACACCATTCATTGATCCGAATACTGGACTTATGGCTGGTACACCTCCCGGTGATGTCAATATTCCGCTTTATTTCAACCCGTTGATCCAGGTTGAATATGCGGATTTCATCCAGGAAGGTTATAGAAACTTCAGTAATGCATATGCTTCTGCATCCATTTTGCCTGGATTAAGTTTCAAGACTGAATTCGGTCTTGACCTTCTTGCCCAGGATGAAGAATCTTATTATCAAACGGAGACGCAGCGAAATGTAAGTACTGCGGTTAATGGTCTGGGTGAGTACACAACGGCGATGGTTTTCAATTACAATACCAACAACTATTTCACTTATACTAAAGAGTTCGGAAAGAGTAACATAGATGCGACGCTGGGTATGCAGTTCCAGAAATCACTTGCAAAGTACTCGTTCACAGAAGGACAGGATTTCCCTTCCAATTCTTACCAGAAGATTGCAAGTGCCGCCACAAAATCTGATGGTAGCACTACAGAAACAGAGTTTGCATTCCTATCTTATTTTGCCCGTGCAAACTATAAGTATGATGATAAGTACCTGCTTTCCTTAAGTATCAGGCGTGATGCATCTTCCCGTTTCGGACGTAACTCAAGGAATGGTTATTTCCCGGCTGTTTCTGCGGGATGGATCATTTCGAATGAAGATTTCATGTCAGATATTGACCTGATATCGTTCCTGAAGGTAAGAGGTAGCTATGGATCAGTAGGTAATGCCGAAATCGGCAACTTCCCTCAACTGGGATTATTTACCGGTGATGCAGGATATGCGGGTTCAGCAGGTCAGCGTCCATCACAGATAGCAAACCCTGATTTGAAATGGGAAACTACCGATCAGCTTGACATTGGTGTGGATTTCGGTTTGATCAATAACAGGATCAGTGGTGAAGTTGATTACTATGTTAAGAAAACATCTGGTCTCCTCCTCAATGTAAACGTTCCTGCTACCAGCGGATTTAACTCCCAGGTGAAGAACGTTGGTAAACTGGAAAACAAAGGTTGGGAATTTGTACTGAATACACAGAACATGATCGGTGAATTCAAGTGGTCAACAAATATCAACCTTGCCTTTAACAAAGGAAAAGTTGTAGACATAAATGGCCAGGTAATTGAAGGTGGTGTGGGTAGTATGAACAGGGTAATGGAAGGGCAGCCGGTAGGTGTTTTCTATACTGTTGAATATGCCGGTGTTGATCCTGATAACGGAGATGCTTTATTCTATCTGAATACCGATAATAATGGTCAGCTTGATAAGACGACTGTTAATTCAAGAGGATATGGACAGGCCCAGCGAATTGTTTCGGGTGACCCAAATCCAAATATGATCTTTGGTTTCACCAATAATTTCTCATACAAAGGTCTTGATCTGACTGTGTTCTTCAATGGTGTTACCGGTAATGAGGTAAACATTTATGGTATGGGTCGTTATTCTTCAGCGAGTTTCCGTTTTGAAGATAACCAGACTAAAGATCAGTTAGGTGCCTGGACCACTCCAGGTCAGGTAACCGATATTCCACAGGCCAGGTTGTTCTACAACAATGGTGCGCAGATAAGCAGCCGTTATATTGTTGATGGTTCATTCATGAGGCTTAGGAATGTCACTCTTGGTTATAACCTGCCGTCCTCAATTACCAGGAAACTTAAGATCGAACGTCTGAGGGTATATGCAAGCGGACAAAACCTGTTGACCTTCACAAAATATCCTTATTGGGATCCTGAAGTGAACTCAGATGATTTTGATTCAAATATTGCGAAAGGAAACGATTTCTATACGCCGCCACAGCCGAAGACAATACTCTTTGGAATTAACGTTGGGCTTTAATTATAGTGGCCCATTATTAACTTAATAATTGAATTTTATGCGGAGACTTATTTATATTCTTTTAGCAGTTTCAGCATTTACTGCTTGTGAAAAAAAGCTGGATATTGATCCTAACCAGAGCATCTCCCAGGATAATGCACTTTTAACGGAAGGAGATGTAAAAGTTACTCTGATCGGCGCCTATGATGGTTTGCAGGGTGCTGCCTTATACGGTGGTGATATTCAAACTGTCAGCACTTTGATCGGGAATATCGAAGACATTCGCTTTACTGGTACCTTCGCTGGTTTGGCAGATATCCACAAACTGGAGATCACTGCACCCAATCTATATGCCAGGGATACATGGGCAGGAGCCTACAATACAATCAACAGGGTGAATAATGTTTTGTCTGCACTTGATAAAGTAACCTCCTCCCAGGAAGAGCGTGACCGTATTGAAGGAGAGGCCCGGTTTATCAGGGGTTCTTTATACTTCGAACTGGTAAAACTATTTGCTAAGACCTGGGGAGATGGTGACAATAGTGCCAATCCCGGTGTTCCCTTGGTGTTGACTCCTACAACTGCTATCACTCCAGAAAGTTATCTTTCAAGGAGTAGCGTTGCGGCTGTTTATACACAGATCCTGGAAGATCTGACGGCGGCTGAAAATTTACTTCCTGAAACCAATGGCATTTTTGCCGCTAAAGGTGCTGCAGCTGCAATGCTTTCTCGTGTTGCATTGATGCAGGGTGACTATCCGGCTGCAAGAGATGCTGCCAACAGGGTAATTGAAAGTGGAGTATATGACCTTGAAGAAAGCATTGATGACCTATGGTTTACTTTTACCAATAATGGTGGAGCAAATCCCGCTGAATATATTTTCTCTATGACTGTAACTCAACAGGATGGAGCGAATGCCATGAATACCTTTTTCGGTATCAATACTTCAGCCGTTCCCGGATCTGCAGGAAGGGGCGATATTAAAATACTTCCTGCCCACCTTGATAAGTACGAAGAAGAAGATGAACGTGGTGAATTCTTCCAGCAGGTTGGTAATAACCTTTATACCAAAAAGCACCTCGATCGTTTAGGCAATGTGCTGGTTGTAAGGCTTGGCGAAATGTACCTCACAAGAGCAGAGGCTAATTTCAGGGAAGGAACCGAAATAGGTGCTACTCCCCTTGAAGATGTGAATACAATCCGCGCTCGTGCTGGACTATCACCTTTGGGTACTGTAACTCTTGCAGATATCCTGAGAGAAAGATATCTTGAGCTGGCTTTTGAAGGTCAGGGTCTTTCCGACGCCAAAAGAACCAGGACTGACTGGTCGGGCACACCATGGAACTCTCCATTATTGATAATGCCAATTCCTCAAAGGGAAATGGATGTAAACGAGAACCTGGTTCAGAATGAAGCATATCTGTAATTTAGAAAAGGTCTCATAAAAGAAAAAGGCTGCCACTGGCAGCCTTTTTCTTTTATGCGTTATCAGAGCTTGATTTCCTCTTCATGTGAGTCAAAGAAATGAAACTCGGTAAGGTGATAATTTGTATTGGCAACGAGTTTGATCTGTTGTTTGAAATGGCGCTTCCATTTCCAAAGCTTACTGAAGATCCATCCCTTCGTGAGGTAGGCATGCATTATGGGATGTACAACAACAGTAAGGTTACTGTGCTTATGTGTGATCAGGTAATTCAGGTTCTTTTCTATTTCATCTTCAAGTACAAGTGATGAGGAGATCTTGCCAGTGCCGCTGCAGCTCGGACATACTTCCTGGGTATTGATATTCAACTCCGGCTTCATTCTTTGCCGGGTGATTTGCATAAGACCGAATTTCGAGATCGGTAATACCGCATGTTTTGCCCTGTCGGGTTTCATGAAGGCTTCCATGGCATCAAGCAGTCGCTTCTTGTTTTCAGGAAGCTTCATATCAATGAAATCTGCCACGATAATGCCTCCCAGATCACGTAGTCTTAGCTGCCTGGCAATTTCTTCCGCAGCCTCAAGGTTTGTTTCCAGGGCATTTTGTTCCTGATTATTGCTTACGCTCTTGTAGCCACTATTGATATCTATAACATGTAGGGCCTCTGTATGCTCAATGATGAGATAGGCTCCACTGGGCATGTTCACTGTTTTTCCAAATGCTGCCTTAACCTGTTTGGTAACGCCAAACTGGTCGAAAATTGGGGAGCCATTATGGTAAAAAGAAACTATATCTGCCTTATCGGGTGCTATGCGTTGGATATATGTTTTGGTATCATTGAAGATGTTCCGGTCGTTAACAACGATGCGGTTAAAATCTTCATTAAGCAGATCGCGAAGCATGCTAGTGGTCTTGGTCTGCTCACTTAATATTTTTGCAGGCGCAACAGCTCCTTTAAGGTTTTGCTGGATGGTCTTCCAGGTTTCAACAAGTGCAAGAAGATCTTCATGAAGTTCAGCAGTATTCTTTCCCTCAGCGGCTGTACGTACAATTACACCAAAGTTTTTTGGTTTAATGGCTTCAATGATCTTCTGCAAACGTTTACGCTCATCCGAAGAGTGAATCTTGCGTGATACTGCTACAACATCATTAAAGGGAGTGATCACAACAAAGCGGCCCGGCAAGGATACTTCGCAACTTAGTCGGGGACCTTTTGCGGCGATAGGTTCCTTAAGGATCTGCACAAGTACATTGGGTTTACCCCCTAATACTTCATTGATCTTTCCGGTTTTGATAATTTCGGCTTCCACATCAAATTTGCCAAAGTCGAATCCGCCGGGAGTAGTGTCATTGATGGATTGCTGGGTAAACTTCAGGAGTGATTTTGCGTAGGGGCTGAGGTCAGTGTAGTGTAAAAAAGCATCCTTTTCGAATCCCACATCTACAAATGCGGCATTCAAACCAGGTATGAGTTTTCTTACCTTGCCTAAATATAGATCCCCCACAGCAAAGCTTGCATCTGCCTTTTCGTTATGCAGTTCTACCAGCTTTTTGTCTTCCAGGAGAGCGATTTCAACACCCTGGGGTGCTGAATTAATAATTAATTCCTTGTTCAAGCGAGTAATCTTTTAACATCAGTCCAATCTCACCAAAAGGAAAACAGCTGAGTGGTTCTATACTTTACCGGTATCCGATTTTAGCAATAATCTGGAGGAAAGCCGGAAAATAAACGATTCAGCCAAAGGAAATAAAGCCGGAATAAATTTACATATTCCGGCTTAAAGAAGTTATGAAAAGAGAAGATATTACTTCTTCTTCTTATGACGATTCTTTCTCAGTCTCTTTTTACGCTTGTGCGTCGCAATCTTATGACGCTTTCTTTTTTTACCACAAGGCATCTTTGTCGAAATTTATATTGTTAACGATTCAATTTATTTTAAGTCCCGGATCCTCTTATTCAACTCTTCTTTCAAAGCCGGGTTGGCAACATGATCAGAAGCGTGTTCATACCAGCTGATCGCTTTCTGCTTATTTCCCATCCGCTCATATCCTTCTGCCAGCATCAACATCACTTCCAGGTCGGCTGGTTCTTTGGTGGCAACTTTTTCAAGCCTCTCAACTGCTTTATCATACTGGCCCGACAGGATACCACCTATTCCTAACATCTTTTCAGCATATACAAATCCTGTATCGCGGCGATTCACTTCAAGTATTTGCTGGATACCCTGCATCACAGCCTGTGGATCTTCGGCGGGAGCACCAAAAATATAAGTACTTCCCAGTCCAACTTTCAGAGAATCACTATCCGGATTCAGTACAATGGCCTTTTCAAAAAGCTCCTTCGACTGGCCTGCAAGCCAGGATTTAAGTTCCGGCTGCTCAACCCCTCTCAGGTTATCCAACAATAATTGGGCTGCAAAGGTGAGACTTTTTTCAGAATTTTCCAACTTAGCTGCTTCTGCCGTATAATAGGCAAAGGGAATAAAGGCCCTGGCTGAGTCGCTCCAGAAGGCCGCAAGCTGTTTGTAGGTGCGGATTTGCTGCTCTTTCACGTCGCCTCTTACCACAGACTGCTTCAATCCATTCACATAAGCCTGTTGCTGCTCGCTGAGGTTAGCGGTAGCGCCTTGGATAACTGTTTGAATATCAAAGTTTTGTATAGAGGTAGACGTAGGCTTCGCCACAGGTTTTCCAGGAGGGGTAGTGCTGCCAAAGAAATAAATCATCAGTAGGAGGAATACTCCGCCGCTGATAACAATGATTTGCTGTTTTTTCACCTTTCTGAGTTAAGGCAGCAAAATTACATCTCTTCGTCGGGGTTTGGTTGCCCTTCTTTGACTGTTTTAAGTTTTTTAACCTCCTGCACAAATTCTTTGGCAGGTTTGAAGGCCGGAATGAAGTGTTCCGGAATCTCTACCGCAACATTCTTTTTAATGTTACGACCGATCTTTGCGGCGCGTTTTTTGGTAATAAAACTTCCAAATCCTCGGATATAGATGTTTTCGCCCTGCGCCAGTGTGTCTTTCACCTCTTTGAACATTGCTTCGAGGGTTACAAGTACATCCACCTTTGGGATGCCAGTTTTTTCTGCAATCTGGTTGATGAGGTCTGCCTTTCTCATATTTCCTGTTTTGAGTCTTTTTACAGTGGAGGAATGCTGTTCTGAGAACCGGTATTCCCCAGCAACTAGGAATTTGTTTGTTAATATAAGCGAAACTTCTAAACCATGCAACTCTTATGCAATTTATTGATTTTGAATTAAATTGAATTATTTTTCCAACCTATCCTAAATATGGACCAACCGTTCACCTATAAGCTGCTCCACTGGAATGCCAGCTCCAATAAAAGGGAGATGCCCTGGAAGGGGGAGAAGGACCCATATAAGATCTGGCTTAGTGAAATTATTCTTCAGCAAACCCGCGTTGAACAAGGGCTGAGCTACTTTCAACGTTTCATAGATATCTTTCCGACCATTACAGATATGGCCCTTGCAAAAGATGAGGAAATCTTCAAATTATGGGAGGGATTAGGCTATTACACCCGGGCACGTAACCTCATAGCCACCGCCCGGTATATTGCTTTTGAACGTAAAGGCATATTCCCAGATTCTTATGAGGAGATCCTGAAACTCAAGGGTGTGGGACCGTATACAGCGTCAGCTATTGCTTCCTTTGCTTTTGGATTACCCTTTGCTGTATTGGATGGAAATGTATTCAGGGTCATTTCACGGTATTTTGGAATTAACACCCCAACAGATAGTCCCGAAGGAAAAAAACTCTATGCAAAACTGGCTGCAGCACTTTTACATTTTGAGGATCCGGGCACCTATAACCAGGCAATCATGGATTTTGGCGCCACCATCTGCAAACCTGCTCAACCACGCTGTGATATTTGTCCACAGCAGCCAGATTGCCAGGCATTCCTGAATAATATGGTGGGAGAGTTGCCGGTAAAGGCTAAATCCATCAACCGCAAAACCCGCTATTTTTACTATTTCATCCTGCATTGGAAAGGGAAATATTATATCCGTCAAAGGATGGATTCTGATATCTGGAAACATCTTAATGAATGGGTGCTGGCTGAAACACAAGAAGCTCTTGAAGAAGATAAATCAGTATTGAGCCATGAGCTTGAGAAAATGGTGGGCCCCGTTCAGGGCAATATCACCGCCATCTCCCGGCAGATAACGCAACAGCTTACCCATCAGACCATTATCGGTCGATTTATTCGTGTTGACCTGGAGCATCCGCTGGAAACGGACTCAGGATACCAACTATTTTCAAAAGACGCTTTAGATAAGATCGCTTTCCCCCGTTTCATTACCCGACATATGGAGTCTTATCCCCTTTAATTTTTCATAACCCTCCTTAAATCAATTCTAAACAGTTGGGGCCTGAAAATGGCCTGATCTTTAATGTTAGAAATTGATCCGAATACCCTTAAAAAAAATTAATTTTAGATAGTTCTTATGGCCAACAGGCGAATTATAACCTCAAATGATATTTTATGAGAGGAGTAAACAGGGTGATGCTGATAGGAAACCTGGGGAAAGACCCGGATGTTCAATTTCTGGAAGGAAATATTGCGGTAGCAAAATTTTCGCTTGCCACAACTGAAACTTACAAGGACAGGGCTGGTAAGCTGATATCCCAAACAGAGTGGCATACAGTTGTGTTATGGCGGGGATTGGCAGAGCTCGCTCAGAAATACCTTCATAAAGGCAGTTTGGTTTACATTGAGGGTCGTCTCAGGACCAGGAGCTGGGAAGACAAGGAAGGCAATAAGAAATTTGCAACTGAAGTTGTGGGAGATAATCTCATCATGCTCGATAAAAGGAATGATATACATGGGCATGGACCAGGAGGAGCTGTACATGGGGAGGGGCTGGAAGGAATGAGTCATGAAGATGCACCACCGGAACCAAATCCTGACCTTCCATTCTGAATGAAGAAATTAGTTCATATTTGCATAGGCAGGCCTCCGCGACCTGCCTTTCTCTTAAGAGAACTGGATTGATAACAAAAAACAACCGCTTTGGATCAGGTTTCGGTAGATGCTTTTATTACATTGTTGTGGAGCCCTTTTTTCCTGGCTGCCAATCTGCAGGGTACCACCTTCCTCGTGATAGTGATTCTAAGTTTACTGATCATTTCTTATTTCCTTTCCGGTGCTGTTGTGGCGTTTTTCAGTTTATCGCACCGTGATATAAATATGCTTAAAACCAAGCAGGGCGGTTCATGGAAAAGGATCGTTAACCTTCTCGACGAGCCAAAATTATTACTGGGATCCCTGCGAATAGGAAACGCGCTTGTTAATATCACCATCATTATTCTTTCTAATTTTCTTATTGACCAGCTACTTCCATTACAGAATAGTTTCTGGCTAATAGATTTTTCCATTAAAGTTTTACTGGTAACATTTTTTCTGGTACTCTTTGGGGAGGTTCTTCCCAAAGTATATGCTGCACAAAATAATCTCCGGTTTGCGCGTGATGCATCATACATGGTGGAGATCGTCCACCTCCTTTTTAAAAGGGCAAGCAGTTGGTTGATAGGCATGACAGATGGTATTGAAAGATCCTTTGGAACCGATTACGCTGGCAACCAGTTTGAAGAACTTGAAGAAGATAGCAACGCATCAGAAGAGGAGAAGAATATTCTGCGTGGTATAGCAAAGTTTGGGAATATAACCGTTAAACAGGTTATGCGCACCAGGCTTGATGTAAGCGGAATTGACTATAACACAAGTTTCAGAGATCTGGTACGACAGTTGGAGGAGTTACATTATTCAAGGGTTCCGGTATATCGCAACAGCCTGGATGAAGTAATGGGACTGATTCACACCAAAGACATTCTTCCATACCTTGATGAACCAGATTCATTTGAGTGGCACACACTTCTTCGCCAGCCATATTTTGTTCATGAACAGAAAATGATTGAAGATCTGTTACAGGATTTTCGTGCTCGCCGAACACACTTTGCAGTGGTGGTGGACGAATTCGGAGGAACAAGTGGAATAGTAACACTCGAAGATATCATGGAAGAGATCATTGGAGATATCCGTGATGAATTTGATGATGAAGAAAGTGTGAACCGGAAATTAGATGAGAACAATTATATTTTTGAAGGCCGAACCATGATCAACGATGTTTGCAAAGTGATAGGAGTACCGTTGAATACATTTGATGAGGTAAGGGGCGAAAGTGATTCACTTGCAGGATTGATCCTGGAGATCTATGGGAAGTTCCCGGCTGTTAATGAAGTGGTGGAGGTGGGTGATTTCCAGTTCACCATACTGGAGCTGGATCGTAACCGGATTCAGAAAGTAAAACTTACCATCACAACTGTATAATTTTATTAATTCTTTACATGAGATCTTCACGCGCCCACGTATATCTATTTTGCCTGATCTTCTTCGCAGCAGCATTTGCAGTTTCCTGTAATAGTCCATTTACTCCCAAGCCTCGCGGCTATTTTGCAATTACACTTCCTGAGCATAAGTACCAGGTTTTTGACCGCCCTGGATTTCCTTATACATTTGAATATCCTGTGTATGGTAAAATAACTCAAGACAGTACTTACTTCGAGGAGCAACCTGAAAATCCATACTGGATAAATATTGATATACCAGAACTGGGTGGGCGAATCTATATAAGTTATAATCGCATTGGTGGACAAGCACGCTACAAGGTGCAGAACAGTAAAGGAGAATATGTTGATTCGGTTGGCGTAAACAGTTTTGAGAAACTTATCAGCGGCTCTTATACACTTTCGTACAAGCATTCTTATAAAGCCAGTTCTATTGAAGACAGTGCATTTAGAACTGCAAATGGTATAGATGGAATTTTCTTTCGTATAGGAGGAAATACTGCAACAGCAAACCAGTTTCTGCTAAGTGATTCCGTAAAACATTTTCTCCGTGGTGCCCTTTATTTTGATGCCACCCCAAATGAAGACTCATTACGTCCGGTCAATGCATTCCTGAAGCAGGACCTGCTTCATTTAGTGAATACATTGAAGTGGCGGGAATAGTATCGAATAAACAACATATAATATGAAAAGGATTGCCAGCCTTGTTGCGATGTTCTTAACATCCCTGTCATTGTATGCAATAGACCCTGCTGATACCCGAATGCTAACGCAGCCGGCAGTTGGACCAGGAAAGATTGCATTTATTTATGCAGAAGATTTGTGGGTGGCAAACGCTGATGGCGGTTCTCCAAAAAGACTCACCATTGATCAGGGTATAGAATCATTGCCTGCCTTTTCACCCGATGGCAAAACGATCGCTTTCTCAGCACAGTACGAAGGTAATATTGATGTTTATATCATCTCGTCGGAGGGAGGAATTCCGACACGACTAACCTGGCATCCCGGAGCAGATATGGTGAGAGGATTTTCTCCCGATGGAAAAGATGTTTTATTCCTGAGCCAGAGGGCAGTTTTTACGAACAGGCATGCTCAATTATTTACCGTGCCTGTTGGTGGCGGACTGGTGAAACAACTTGAAATTCCTAATGCCAATTACGCCGCCTGGTCACCCGATGGTAACTGGTTGGCATATACGCCTTTGTTTGATGCTTTTGCACAATGGAAGAATTACCGGGGTGGAAGAATTGCAACCATATTATTGTATTCATTTAAAGATAAATCTGTAGTTAAAATCCCACAGCCTGATGGTGGATGCAATGATGCAAGTCCAACCTGGGTTAACGGAAAAGTCTATTTCAGGAGTGATCGTAATGGTGAGTTTAACCTATACTCTTATGATCTGAATACAAAATCAGTTGAACAGCTTACAGACTACAGGGATTTCCCGATATTGAATCTTTCCGCAAACAAAGATCGTGTTTTGTTTGAGCAGGCAGGCTACCTGCACCAGTATGATCCGGCTGCTAAGGCCACAGCTAAACTTACTATTGGTATTGCAGCGGATCTGTTGGAACTGCGACCAAGGTTTGCTAAGGGTGCTCAATTCATAAGGGGTGTTGATATTTCACCATCCGGTTCAAGGGTTGCTGTTGATTTCAGGGGAGAGATCTTTACTCTGCCTGCAGAAAAAGGCGATCCGCGTAACCTCACGGAGAGCCCGGCTCATCATGAGAATAATCCCGCCTGGTCTCCTGATGGTAAATCCATTGCCTATTTCTCCGACGCATCTGGTGAGTACGAATTACATATCCGTTCACAGGATGGAAAGGGAGAGACAAGGAAAATAAAACTTAACGGAGATGGATTCTATGCCTTTGGAAACTGGTCGCCCGACAGTAAATATTTCTCTTATGTGGATAATGGCAGAAATCTTTATGTGCTTACAATAGCTACTGGTAATATCAGGAAAATTGATACGGATGAAGTTTATCATCCCGGACCCTTTCGTGATTTGTTTGGGGACTGGTCATCTGATTCAAAATGGATAGCCTATACAAAGATAAACGCAACTAATTTCAGCACCATTCGTCTCTACTCAATTGAACAGGACAAATCCTTTCCTGTTACAGATGGTTTGAGTGATGTTACTGAACCTGTATTTGACCCGGCAGGAAAATATCTTTTCTTTTTTGCATCCACCAATGCAGGTCCCGTAGTTAATTGGTTTGATCAATCGAACCAGGATATGCGTGCTACTAAATCTATTTACCTCGCCACCTTGCAAAAGGAAACGATTTCACCTTTTGCAAAAGAAAGCGATGAAGAGATGGGGGATGCTGCCAAGCCCGATACAGTTCCATCAGCAGAAAAAGAATCTAAGGACAGTAAAAAACCGAAGGATAAAAAAGAACCGGAACCAGCTCCAAAACAAGCACCAAGATTTAGGATCGATATCGAAGGAATACAAAACAGGATCATCGATTTGCCAATCGCAGCGGGAAATTATGGTAATCTCGGTATGGGTAAGGATAATGAACTTCTTTATATAAAATACCAGGATGATTTCCAATCAGGATTTATGCATAAGTATGATATCAAAAAAAGAAAGGATACTGAAGTTGTTGAGATGATGGATTATGCATTATCAGCAGATGGAAAGAAAATGGTTTATGTAAAAGCCAATGCATGGACGATTGCTCCTTCCGGTGAAAAGCCAGAGATGGGAAAGGGGGCATTAAATACTGCTGCTTTACAGGTTAAGATTGATCCAGTTAAGGAATGGAACCAGATATTTGAAGAGGCCTGGAGGGTTAACCGCGATTATTTTTATGACCCCGGCATGCATGGTGCTGATTGGCAGGCAATCAGGGAGAAGTACAGGCCTTTCCTCGCCCATTTATCAACAAGGTCTGATCTTAACCGGGTGATCCAATGGATGTGTAGTGAGCTGGCAGTAGGTCATCATAATGTTGGTGGGGGCGACAGGATAGCTGTGAAAGAACAGATACCTGGTGGACTACTGGGTGCCGATTTCACTATTGCAAATAACCGTTACAGGTTAAAGAAAATTTATGGGGGACTTAATTGGACTCCCAATCTTCGTTCGCCATTAACAGAGCCTGGGGTGAATGCAAAAGAAGGAGATTATATTTTAGCAGTTAATGGTAAGGAAGTGGTTGCCACCGAAAGTATTTATAAATATTTTGAAGCTACTGCTGGCAAAATTGTTGAACTGACTATTGGCCCCAATCCCACCATGAACGGATCTCGAATTGTAAAAGTTGTTCCGGTTGCAAATGAACTTGATTTAAGAAATCGTGATTGGGTAGAAGGGAATATTCGCAAGGTAACAGAAGCAACCAAAGGGCAGGTAGCATATGTATATGTTCCCAACACAGCAGACGCTGGTCATGAATATTTTAAACGTTACTTTTTCCCCCAGGCAAACAGGAAAGCTATCATTATTGATGAAAGATTCAATGGTGGGGGGCAGCTTGCGGATTATTATATTGATATACTCAGGCGACCCGAGCAGGCTTATTGGCATACCCGTTATGGGCAGGACATTAAAAGTCCAACCGCCTCCATCCAGGGTCCGAAAGTCATGATCATTGATGAAACAGCCGGTTCGGGGGGTGATATGTTACCATGGATGTTTCGCAAATTCAATTTGGGAACCCTTGTGGGAAAACGTACCTGGGGCGGACTGGTGGGTATTTTGGGCTTTCCCGTTCTCATGGATGGCGGAATGGTTACAGCGCCTAATCTTGCCATCTGGACAAAAGATGGGTTTATTGTTGAGAATGTTGGAGTAGCGCCGGATATTGAAGTGGAGCAAACCCCTGCGGAAGTAATATCGGGTAAGGACCCCCAGTTGGAGAAGGCAATAGAGATTGCATTAAAGGAATTAGAAAAAAATCCTCCTGTTCAACCAAAACGACCAGCCTTTCCAGTAAGGGTCAGGAAATAATTAAATGGGTATAGCAAATGCTTATTCAACAAGTGCAGAGTAAACCTGCACTTTGAATTTATCATGGATATCCCCATGGCTATTGGGCCATTGGTTAATGAAAAGCTGAGCAATGATCCCATTTTCCGGGTCAATCCAATATGAGGAGTTGAAAGCCCCTCCCCATTCAAGTGTGCCAGCAGGCAGCCCTAACCTGGCCGCTTCCTTAGTTGTATATACGCCGAAAGCTAAACTGAATTTATTATTACCAACCATGAGGTCGCCAATTTGATTCACTGACAACAATTTCACACTGTTATCACTTAAAAGACGTTTTCCGTTATAGATGCCGCCATTGAGGACCATCTGCATGAAAATCGCATAATCGTTTGCGGTAGATGACAATCCTGCGCCACCAGCAAACATCTTTCCTTTCGAAAGTGGATAATCAGCATCCATATTTGCTCCCGCCAATGGGATAGGATCAGTGATCCTGTATAATTTTCCGGTTGAATCTTCCCCATGTAAAGCTACGAGTCTCTTATGCTTATCTGCAGGCAGGTAGAACCAGGTATCATTCATCCCCAGCGGATCAAAAATATTTTTACGGAAAAATTTATCCAGGGGCTCCATGCTGATTACTTCAATCACACGTCCTAAAACATCTATGTTGAGTCCGTAAGTGAAACGCTCTCCCGGCTGGTGTTCAAGTGGCAGGCTGGCAATGCGGCGTACCTGGTCTTCCAATGTAATTCCCGATACACCGAGCCCCGCATATACTCCTGCCTTTGCTGTCATAGCCTGGTATTCCTCTGTTCCGATCTGCGCATAACCGATACCGGAAGTATGTGTCAGGAGGTCGCGGATCGTGACCTCCCGTTTTGCCTTAATGGTTGTGAAACTGCTGTCGGCTTTATTGAATTTGTCCAGTACCATAATATTCGCAAATGCCGGGATGTATTTTGAAAGCGGATCATCAAGCAAAAGTTTGCCCTGCTCCATCAGCATCATTATCCCCACACTGGTTATTGCCTTGGTTTGAGAGGCAATGCGGAAGATATGATCAGTCCTGAGTTTCTCCTTTGATTTAATATCACTATATCCTATAGCTTCATGGTAAACAATATTTCCATCCTTGGCAACTATCATTACAGCCCCGGCGATCCACTGGCTGTCTACATATTGTTTTACAATATTATTCAAACGGCTAAAACCGGCCTTACTGAATGAGGCGTTGGTTGGATCTGCCTTAACAAGGCGTGCAGGCTGTGCGTAAATAATTTGTGCCATCACCAGCGTGAGAGCTAATGCGCTGAAGAATTTATTCATAAAATGGAGATTGCTTTAAATATACATGCATATTCACAGATAGAAGATACTGGTTAATCCAGGCTTTTGAAATATATATTCTAAATTTAAAAGATATAAAAACCTTTAAACCTCTCCAAATGAAGCGAATAATTTATTGTATTATTCTGTTACTGGTAATTACGGTACCAGGAACTTTTGCTCAGGGCTCTTCTTCCAGGAAAGATCTTGATAAAGATTTTGAAAATGTGTTATCCGCGATATATAAGCAGGGAGGACCTGGATGCGCTGCTCTGATAACGGAAAAAGGAAAACCGATATATCGGAAAGCATTTGGAATGGCCAATATTGAATTGGGAGTAGCAATGAAACCGGAAATGGTTTTTCGCATTGGGAGTATAACCAAGCAGTTTACGGCTATAGCCATTCTGCAGTTGATGGAACAGGGAAAGCTGACACTTCAGGATGAGATAAATAAGTTTATCCCTGATTATCCCGTAAATGGAAAAAAGATCACTATTGAGCATCTCCTCACCCATACTTCCGGAATTAAGAGTTATACATCCATGCCTTCATTCGAAACCATTATGAGAAAGGATATGAAGCCAGAAGAAATGGTGAACTTTATTAAAGACCAGCCCATGGATTTTGATCCGGGTGCAAAGTTTCTTTACAATAACTCGGGGTATTTTCTCCTGGGTGTGATCATTGAGAAAGTTTCCGGAATGAGCTATCCGCAATACCTCGAGCAAAACTTTTTTAAACCACTGGGTATGGTGAATTCTTATTACGGAACTGATACGCGAATCATTCCCAATCGGGCAGCTGGCTACCAACAGGGAGATGGGGGTATTGTGAATGCTGACCAGATGAGTATGACATTGCCTTATGCTGCCGGATCAATTCAGTCAACTGTTGACGATCTTTTTATCTGGCATAAGGCCGTACATGGAAACAAACTTGTGAAAAGGGAAACATTGCAGAAGGCTTTTTCACCCTATAAACTGGCTGATGGAAATATTTCAAATTATGGCTATGGCTGGGCGTTTGGTCAGGTGCAGGATGCTGCGGTTATTGAACATGGCGGAGGTATAAATGGTTTCACAACCAGCTCAATGTACCTGCCGAAGGAGGATATTTTTGTTGTATTATTTACAAATACCACACATGTGGGACCTGATCTTGCTGCAACAAAACTTGCTGCCATTGCTATGGGAAAACCTTTTAAGGAGTATAAGGAAGTGAAACTGGATGCTGCCAGTTTGAAGGAGTATGAAGGTGTTTATGACAATGATAAAGGTGAATCAAGAGTCATTACAGCAGAAGGCGAAAAGCTTTATAGTCAGCGTGCTGGTGGAAATAAATTCCAGTTGAAGGCTGCCGGGAATGATGAATTTTTCTTTGATAATTCGTTAAGCACCCTCACATTTCAAAGAAAGGCTAACAAACCGGAGTCGATTCTTTTCAAATCAAAAGATGAAAAATCTGAATGGAAAAGAACCACTAAACCAATTCCGGTAAAAAAAGAAATTGCTATCAGTGCTGCCGAACTGGAACAATACACAGGAGAATATGCCTTGTCGCCTTCTTTCAGCATTACTGTGACAAGAGAGGGCGATGGTTTATTTGCACAGGCAACCAATCAGCCCAGGTTTGAAATATTTGCAGAGTCGCCTGATACGTTCTTCCTGAAAGTGGTGGAGGCAAAGATCCAATTTTTGAAATCCGGGGATGGCAAAGTGAATGCTCTTGTACTGCATCAGGGAGGACAGAAGATGGAAGGGAAGAAGATCAAATAAGATACCTTTGCAAAAAGGCAGATAAATGATCGTAATTGATAATACGCTTGTTAGTGATGAAGTGCTGGAGGAGAAATTTGTATGTGATCTTTCCAAATGCAAGGGTGGGTGCTGTGAGGACGGTGATACCGGTGCGCCACTGGAAACAGCTGAGTTGGATATCATCAACGAGGTTTATCATATTGTTGAACCCTACCTTACTAAAGAAGGTATAAACGAGATCAGCCGGCGAGGAAGGTACCAGTATGATTCTGAATTTGGTTGGGTTACACCTGCTGTAAATGGCGGCATGTGTGCTTACGGTTACCGCGATTCCGCCGGCATTCTTAAGTGCGCTTTTGAACAGGCTTACTATGACGGAAAGATCAGCTGGAAGAAACCAATCAGCTGCCATCTTTTTCCTATACGTATCAAAGTGGGTAAGGAGTATGATCTGGTAAATTATGAGCCGCGTGAATCACTTTGTGACCCGGCCTGTTACCTTGGCAAGAAACTCCGAGTTCCGGTTTATCAATTTCTTAAGGAGGCCATCATACGTAAATATGGGGAAGAATATTATGAAGCGCTTGATGCCTATTATCAATTGTATCATCCTTCTAATAAACCCTGAACATAATTCAGTATTTTCATTGGCCAAACCAGCATCGTATACATGAGCGATATAAAAGAAGAGTTTCTCGCAAAGAGCAAAGTACGGGCACAAGACCTTGAGCACAGGCGAAAGATCAATTTCAATATTGGTAAGTATAATGCTGTTGTACCAATGGGAAAGCAACAGTTCTCTGATCTTCACCTTGCACGCGAAAGGGCAAAAAATATCAAGTGGCGTTCTATAGAAACCCTCGATCAGCAACTGGAAAATTTCGAGACCGCATTTACCTCACGCGGCGGTAAGGTGATATGGGCAGAAGATGCTACCGGGGCAAGGAAGGAAATTCTCCGTATCTGTAAGGAACGTAACTGCAAGACTCTGGTTAAAAGTAAGAGTATGGTAACGGAGGAGATAAAACTGAATGAATTCCTCCATGAGCATGATATTGAAAGTGTGGAGACCGATCTGGGTGAATATATTCAACAGCTTGATGGCGAAGCGCCATATCATATAGTTACCCCGGCAATGCATAAGAGTAAAGAAGATGTGGCTAAGCTCTTTGCTGAAAAATTGGGAACAGATATAAACCTGACGCCAGAACAACTTACACTCGAAGCAAGAGCGCGTTTGCGACAGAAATATGTAGAAGCCGAAGTGGGACTAACAGGTGCCAACTTCATCATCAGCGATATTGGCGCCATCGCGCTAACCGAAAATGAAGGGAATGCCCGCCTCAGTTGCTCCTGGCCTAAAACGCATATAGTGGTGGTTGGCATTGAGAAAGTAATCCCCTCAATGCAGGACCTGGCCTTGTTTTGGCCCTTGCTGGCCACTTATGGAACGGGACAACAACTTACTGTTTATAATACAATTGTTTCCGGACCAAGGCAGGCGGATGAAGTAGATGGCCCAAAGGAAATGATCGTCATTTTATTAGACAATGGACGAACCAATATCCTGGCAAATCCCAAATCGCGGGAGAGTTTATATTGCATCCGTTGCGGCGCATGTTTAAATGCATGTCCGGTTTATAAAAATATCGGTGGACATAGTTACGGCACCACCTATAGCGGACCTATTGGAAGTGTGATTACGCCACATCTCAGAGGTTTGAACGAATGGAAGCATCTTAGTCATGCATCATCCTTATGTGGCAATTGTACAGAGGTATGTGCGGTGAAGATCAACCTGCATGAGTTGTTGCTTGAAAACCGCCATGAGGCAGTGGAAGAAGGGCACGCTACGTTTACAGAAAAGCTTGCCTGGAAAGGGTGGAGAATTGCCGTTATGAACAGGAAGTGGATGAACAAAGGGAATGCAACAATGAAAGACTGGATGGTAAATAAAGTTTTCACAGGCTGGACAGCCCACCGTGCCGACTTAAAGTTTCCTCAAAAAAGTTTCAATCAACGCTGGCGCGAAAAAAACAAGTTGTCCTGAGTTCTATGTTAATATACGCTGAACAGCTAAGCTCCCGGTTGGAGTATATCGTTGACCTTGTCAATTCAGAACTCTTTTCAGAGCCGGCTGTAATAACTACAAGTCCGGATGTATTCCGCCATTATGATGGTGTCAAAATAAATTACAGTCCGAAACCTGTTGCAGAAAAAGAGTTTCATATAATTCCCCATAACCTTCTATTCGAGGAAGATATCCGTGATCAGTCTCCCGTTTGTTTTGAATGGCAATCACATAAAGTATTTTTCCAAACCGCAGTTTCTGGTGATGATCCCGAACCCCATATTCCCTTTGATATTTTTGCAGCATGTTTTTATTTGGTAAGCCGATACGAGGAATACCTTCCGCATGATAAAGATTCCTATGGCAGGTATCCTCATACTTCCTCATTGGCATACAAGGAAGGTTTTCTCCAGGATCCCCTTGTAGATAACTGGTTATTGCGCTTGCAGGAACTATTGCAATCGCGTTTCAGTGGCGTATTATTCAGACGGAGAAATTTTCGTTTTGTGCCCACCTACGATATTGATATCATGTACGCTTATAAAGGCAAAGGACTCAAACGGAATATTGGTGGGATATTCCGCAATATGATGCAAGGTCAGTGGCCATTGGTGAATCAGAGGATAGGCGTTTTGAGAGGTAAACAACGTGATCCCCATGATGCCTATGAATGGTTAGATGCCTTGCACCTTTATTGCCGGGTAAAACCAATTTATTTTTTCCTGGTAGCCCAACAACAGGAGGGTTATGACAGGAATCTGCCTACAGATCTGAAAGCATTCCAGGACCTTATAAAATATTATGCTACTGCTTATGAAGTGGGATTGCATCCTTCATGGCGAAGTAGTGTATCAACTGGTGATAATATTCTTAAGGAAGAGAAAGAATGGATGGAAGTGATTAGTGATATTCCAATAGTACAGAGCCGTCAGCATTATATAAAATTCGATTTGCCTCATACATATGAGCGATTGATTCGGTCGGGTATTAAGCGCGACTATTCAATGGGCTATGGCAGCATCAATGGATTCAGGGCTTCTATAAGTAGCCCTTTCAGATGGTTTAATCTTAATAATAATACAGCTACAGATCTCGAGGTCTGGCCTTTTTGTTTTATGGATGCAAACGCATTTTATGAACAGAAACTTAGTCCCGGCCAGGCCTACACAGACCTAATGCGATACTATGCATCGGTAAAAAAAGTGAGGGGCACATTCATCACCATCTGGCACAATAACTTTCTTGGAACTGATCCGCTATATAAGGGCTGGCGTGAGCTTTACGAGATCTTCATGAAGGAAGACGCTTACTGGGATGCTGGCGCCTGAACGACTCATTTACCATATACACGCCAACAATCGCCACCAAACCGCCGATGGTAATAAAGGCATTTAATTTTTCATCAAACAACCATGCACCAATCAATATGGCAACAATGGGATTAATATACGCGTAAATAGATACTTGCTCTGTTGGCAGGTGTTGCAAGGCATAGAGATATGCCATAAAAGCAAGTACCGACCCCGCTATAGCAAGGTAGGCGATAGAGAGCCATGATTCGAGCGGTATCTGGCTTATCGGTATATGGTCTCCGGTTAATCGCGTAATTCCTGTCAATGCTATTCCGGAAATAAGCATCTGCAATCCAATACTAAAGTAGGGGTTAAATGATGCGGCCTGCTGTTTGGTATATAGAGTTGCAAAGGCCCATGACAGCGTTGCTGTAACAGAAAGAAATATCCCAAATCTAAAGTCGGCATTGAAGAAATCCTGTAAGTGGTCATAGAAAATGATACAGATTCCAGCAAAGCCCATAATGAAACCTATAATGGCCTTGGTTGTTAATTTCGAAGTACCCGCGACCATGGCGATGATCACCAGCCATAGGGGAAACACGGCTCCAATAATGGCACCAAGTCCACTGGAAATATATTTTACTCCCCAGGTGGATAGGCCATTGCTCAACAAAAAATTCAGGATACTAAGTATGATCACCGGCCACCATTGTTTTCCTTTTGGGAAGGTCCTTCCTTTTGCAGCAAAGAATACCACATAAAGTAGTCCGCCGATTAATTGACGGATTCCTGCCAGCTGCAATGCAGGCATATGTTTTACTCCTGCCTTGGATGCCACCCAGGTTGTTCCCCAAAGAAAACTTACCAATGCCAGTGCAAGCAATGCCTTAGCATGGGTGCCTTTTTTATGAAAGGTGAGTGGGTTGGCTTGCTTTAATCGGGTTAGCATTAGTGCTTAAAATGTCGCATTCCGGTCATTACCATTGCCAGCCCATGGGTTTGGCAATATTCAATGGAATCCTTGTCGCGGATAGATCCCCCTGGCTGAATGAAGGCTTCAATTCCTGCCGTGTGGGCCATTTGAACACAATCATCAAAAGGGAAAAATGCATCGCTTGCCAGTACTGCACCTGAAAGATCAAAATTGAATTGCCTTGATTTATCGATAGATTGACGCAGTGAATCAATACGACTTGTTTGGCCGCATCCTTTACCGATCAATTGCTTGTTTTTAACCAATGCAATTGAATTGCTCTTAAGATGTTTACAAACCAGGTTGGCAAATACAAGATCGGCCTTTTCTGAAGCAGATGTTTCCCTTCCGCCAGCTTCTTCCCATTTTTCGAAATTGCCTTCATCATGCTGTTGCATCAATACCCCATTCAGTAACGATTTGAACTGGTGTGTTGATTCCAGTTCTTTGTGCTGCTGTAAAAGAATGCGGTTTTTCTTTGTACGTAGAATATCCAGTGCAGATGCTTCAAAAGCTGGCGCAATCAATACTTCAAAGAAGATCTCATTGATGGCATTGGCTGTTGCACTGTCAATAGTTCCGTTGCAAACCAGAACTCCGCCAAATGCACTTTCGGGGTCACCTGCCAGAGCTGCATCCCATGCTGCTTTAACTGAAGAACGGGCAGCAATACCGCATACATTGGTGTGTTTGATGATAGCGAAAGTAAATTCCGGTTGTTCATCACTGTTAGCCGGAAACTCTTTTATTATCTGTACCGCGGCATCTACATCAACCAGGTTATTGTAAGAAAGTTCCTTGCCATTCAACTGGTGGAACATATCATTTAGTTTACCGTAGAAAACACCCTGTTGGTGAGGGTTTTCGCCGTAACGCATGGCTTTTGCCTCAGGAACCGAACTCAGGAAATAATTATCAAAACCAGGAGTGAAATACTGGGAGATGGCAACATCATAGTGTGCACATACTTCAAAAGCTTTTGCAGCAAGGTGGCGTCTTTGTTCGAGGGTGGTGCTTCCATTCTGGCTGCGGAGGATTTCTTCGAGGAATGAATAATCTGTTTTCGATGCTATCACAACCACATCACGATGGTTCTTTGCAGCACCCCTGATCATCGAGGGCCCACCGATATCTATCTTCTCAATTATGGATTGTTCTTCTTTTGTGTTGGCAACTGTTTCTTCAAAAGGATAAAGATCAACTATTACCAGGTCGAGTTCCGGAATATCGAATTCCTTCATCTCTTTAAGATCCTGTTCATTGTCTCGGCGACCAAGAATGCCTCCAAAAACTTTTGGATGAAGGGTCTTTACCCTGCCTCCCAATATGGATGGGTAGCTGGTAACACTTTCAACCGGCACACAGGGAAGTTCAAGTTTCTCGATGAACTGTTGTGTTCCACCTGTTGAATAAATGGTAACACCTTGCTCGTGCAGGAGGCGTACCAGGGGTTCTAGTCCGTCCTTATAAAAAACGGAAATCAATGCGGTCTGGATCTTCTTGGTCATACGATGGGTTGACTTGTTAACAGTTGTGGCAAGCAGGCAGAAATTTCCGGTTGCCCCGGATTGAAGGCGCAAAGCTACGGTTTCAAAGGGAAAAAATGGGGCCGCTTACAGATCTATTATCAAAGCCCCGGATTGCCAGGTATTATGGTACCTGATATCGGCTAACTCAAGCTGTTTACTCCATTCAGCCGCCCGCCATTCAGAAATGCTTCCGTCCATAATTACCAGGCAGCCAGGTGGAACTCTATCCATGAATCTGCTTATACTCCTGAAATGTTTTCCCAATATCAAATAATCTGCCCCAACATTCAATAATGGCATTACATCATTTAAGTTAACTGGCATACCTAATATAAGCTTTCCTGATCTGATGATTTTCGCGCCCCTGTAAATTGTCTTCTCCAAATGATAAAACCTTTGAGTATCCATCAGTGCGGGAAGTATTGAACTATTTGGAGGATGGAACCTGGTACTCTCTGAACCCGTGATCAATTCAGTCATGGAATGACCTGGGAAATGATAAATAAGAAAAAATTGCTGCTCCTTTCCCTCGTAAATGGATTTAAAATGCCATGCCCCAAAAAGAATAGTTCCGAGCAATGCCAATAACAAGTAAGGATTATATCTAAGAACCAGAAAGAGTGAGAAACTAGCAATGATAAAATATGCTGTCCAAGTTTGCACCGGATGCCATTGAAGGTTGTTGAGCACAGCTCCTGGTAGCGAATTTATATGGAGAATGGCCGCATCCATTAACCTGATCAGCATTCCGGTTATTTCACCTGCTATGCTAATGGGAATATTTATAGAACTAAGTATCCATTGAATTATGGCAGTGATCAAAGCAATGCCAGATAAGGGTACTGCTATCAGGTTTGCAACAAGAAAATACATTGGTGCCTGGTGGAACTGTCCGATACTGATTGGTAAGGTAAGGATCTGGGCAGAAATCGTAACGGCTGTCAGTTGCCAGATTCCCTGCAGAATTTTGTTACGGAAATCAGCCAGGGGTTGAATAAGCGGCTGGTAAAGCACAATACTCAGCAGGGCAGCAAAAGAAAGTTGGAAACCTGCATCCCATAGCCAATATGGATTATAGCATAATAAGGCGAAAGCACCCAATGATAATGACTGAACAGCATCCATAGGTTTGTTTATCACCCTGGCAAAAAGTACAACACTGAACATGAATGCTGCCCTGGTGATAGACGCAGCCCCTCCGGCTATACCGCTGAACCACCAGGTAATAGCCAGGATTATTATAGCTTTTAGCCAACGTGCGATGGGATATTTTTTTTCGGGCAACAGAAGGATATTTTGGAGTAGCAGAAAGATCAATCCCAGATGCATTCCAGATACGGCAATTACATGAACCACACCCGTATTGGTGTAAGCCTGGAGGAGATCTTTATCCATTTCATTACGATATCCAATAAGCAAAGCCATAGCAAGGCCCCGAGATTCTTCCGGCACTGTTTGTCGAATAGACCTTAACGCTGAGATTTGTCCCATGGCCAATAAGCGCGAAATACTAAACCCTTTTTGCTTAGAAACTAGTTTTGTGTCTCCATCCGGTAAATAAACCTGATGATAGATATTCTTTCTCTGGCAATACCTGGCATAATTGAAACTACCCGGATTTCCCGAATGTTTGATTGGTTTGATGCGTTTAGCAGATATCAGCCATCTGTCGCCTGGGAAAAAATCAGCTGCCTGTTGGGAGGGCAGGTATAAAAGAATGGTTCCCGATGCGGGTAATATCATCCCATTATTTGTTATACGATAATTAACCGAGAAAGTAACTCTCCCCGATTTTTTTCCGTGGGATGCTAAGGTGGCTGGACTACCCAAAACAGCAACTGTTTCAGGAAGAGCATGGCCAATCCAATCCGGTTTGTTTGAAATACGGTTTTGCTGGAACAAAATGACACCCAGGCATAGAAGCATGACATTTATCAGCAGTCCGAATAGCCATTTTAGTTTATGTCGGATGGAAATGGATGTGAAACGGGTTCCGAACAGCAAAGAAGCAGCTAAAAGAAAACCGATCCATGCAAGGGATGATGTTTTTGTTAGACTGATCTCCTCAGACAGCCAGTATGAATCAAAAAGAATTCCTGCCACGAGTGGTGGCAGGAATCTCAAAAAAGGAGCTTTTTTCCAGTATGGCACTTGTTGAAGCATTCAAAAAATGTTGCAAACAAGCTAATAAACCAAATTTCTCCAGTCAAGCGTTAAAAAACGGTTTATCTATAATTTCTGTTGATCATGCCGATACTCCCGACTCTTCATAAATAGTGAAAAACTCCTCTGCAGGTCGTCGCACTTTTGGCGCATTGGCCAGCATATCCTTATCGGCATCGCGGTAACCAAGGGCAAGAATCGTTACGGCAGAAAGACCTTTTTCCTCAAGTCCCAGAATGTCGTTAACCGCCTTTGGATCAAAGCCTTCCATCGGAGTACTGTCAATCTGCTCTAAAGCAGCGGCAGCCGTTGCAAAACCCAACCCAATATAAGCCTGCCGGGCATTCCATTGGAACATTTCTTCATGAGTCTTGCCCTTAATGCTACCCAGGATCATATTGCGGAAATCAGACAATGACTCAACCGTAACATTTCTGGTTGCGGCGATATTGTTCATATAATCATCCACCTGCTGCTCTGTTAATGTTTTCCAGGCTGCAAAAACAAGAATAGCGGCACTTTCCGTAACCTGTGGTTGGTTATAAATGCCAGGGGCCAGTTTTGCCCGCAGTTCTTCATCTTCAATAACCAACACATCATAGGGCTGAAGACCCAGTGATGAGGGGGCAAGACGAATAGCCTCCAGGATATTCTTTTTCTTTTGATTATCAATGGATTGCCCATTGTATCGCTTGGCAGCATAACGCCAGTTAAAATCTTGTAAGTAATTCATATCTGTATTTATCATTGTGTTTGAATAAATATCGAAGTTCAAACATCGTTCCAGATTCATTTGAGAAATGTATCCATGACAAATGGACATCATTATTAAATATGGAAAAGAAAATCCCCGGCCTTGACCGGGGATTAATCATAGTTCATATGCCATAAAGGCAATTGTTCTGTATTATTTGCTCAGATACATCGACCGGTCCTTGTATAGTTGTCTGAAATAAGGATCACGGAGGTCTTTTATAAAGCGGATCGCTTCACCTGTACTCTTCATTTCCGGTCCCAGTTCCTTATTAACACCGGGGAACTTATTGAAACTGAATACAGGTTCCTTAATAGCAAAACCTTTAAGCTTCTTCTCAAATTTAAAATCCGTTAGCTTATTTACACCGAGCATGATCTTGGTGGCGATGTTCAGGTAGGGGATCTGATATGCCTTCGCAATGAACGGAGTGGTTCTTGATGCCCTTGGGTTTGCCTCAATTACAAACACTTTACCATCTTTGATGGCAAACTGGATATTGATGAGTCCTTTTATGTTAAGTGCCCTTGCGATCTTCTCAGAATAATACTCCATAGTTGTGATAACCAATGGGGTGAGGTTAAAGGCCGGTAGTACTGCGTTTGAATCGCCTGAGTGAATACCAGCCGGTTCAATATGTTCCATCACGCCCATTACATGGAAATTTTCCCCATCAAAAATGGCATCCACTTCCGCTTCCTGGCAGCGATCAAGGAAATGATCGATAAGTATCTTATTTCCAGGAATATGTTTCAGCAAACTTACAACCGCCTTTTCCACTTCTTCGTCGTTGATGACGATTCGCATTCTTTGTCCACCCAAAACATATGAAGGACGAACCAGCACAGGATAACCAACACGGTTAGCCACTTCCACAGCCTCATCAACATCAAAAGCGGTACCATATTCAGGATAGGGGATTTCCAGTTCTTTCAGCATATCGCTGAAGCGGCCCCTGTCTTCGGCAATATCCATATTGTCAAACGAGGTACCAATGATCCTGATTCCTTTTGCGTGAAGGCGCTCCGCGAGTTTAAGCGCTGTTTGTCCTCCAAGTTGTACAATTACCCCTTCAGGTTGTTCAAGTTCAACGATCTCCCAAAGATGCTCCCAGAATACTGGTTCAAAATATAATTTATCGGCTATGTCGAAATCTGTAGAAACTGTTTCTGGGTTACAATTCACCATGATTGCCTCATAACCTGCTTCCTTGATTGCAAGCAATCCGTGTACACAGCAATAGTCGAATTCAATACCCTGTCCGATGCGGTTAGGTCCTGAACCCAGAACAATTACTTTTTTCCTGTCGCTTCGCTTACTTTCATTTTGTCCACCTTCTTCAAAAGTACTGTAGAAATAAGGGGTTATTGCCTCGAATTCAGCGCTGCAGGTATCAACCATTTTATAAACCCTCCGGATGCCGGCTGCCTTTCTCTTTTCATAAAGCTCATCTTCATGGCCATCATTCATAATACGGCAGATCTGCTCATCGCTGAATCCATGTTGTTTGGCCTGGCGCAGCAAATCTATTGGGATATTGACGAGTTTGTATTTGGCGATTTCCTTTTCTATGTTTACGATCTTCTGGATCTCATAAAGGAACCACCGGTCGATACCATTAGTGACTTTAGAGATGGTATTAATACTGACACCCAGCATTAACGCATCCTTGATACGGAAGATCCTATCCCATTTGGGTACCTTAATATATTCAATCAGTTCTTCGGCATGCATCTGGCTTTTACCATAATAGCCTAGACCAACTGCATTGTTCTCAAGGCTCTGGCAGGCTTTCTGCACAGCTTCCGTGAAGCTCCGTCCGATCCCCATAACTTCACCCACACTTTTCATCTGTAGTCCCAGGGTATCATCAGCTCCTTTGAATTTGTCGAAATTCCAGCGGGGTATTTTAACGATCACATAATCAAGCGCGGGCTCGAAATAGGCTGATGTGCTTTTAGTGATCTGGTTCTCCAGTTCATCCAGGTTATAGCCGATCGCCAGCTTAGCAGCAATTTTTGCGATAGGATACCCGGTGGCTTTTGAGGCAAGTGCTGAGGATCTGCTAACGCGGGGATTGATCTCTATGGCTATGATCTCTTCAGTTGAGGGATTAAGCGCAAACTGTACGTTACATCCCCCAGCAAAATTACCCAGATCACGCATCATTTTGATGGCAGTATTTCGCATCAGTTGGAATGCAGTGTCGGAAAGCGTCATGGCAGGTGCTACCGTGATGGAATCACCTGTATGTACTCCCATAGGGTCAAAATTCTCTACAGTGCAAATGATGACCACGTTATCATTTGCATCACGCAAGAGTTCAAGTTCAAATTCTTTCCAACCAAGTACTGCCGTTTCTACCAATACTTCGTGAATGGGGGATGCCTGTAGACCCCGGTTGAGGGCCTCGTCAAGCTCATCTTTATCATGCACAAATCCACCCCCTGTTCCTCCGAGCGTAAAGGAAGGCCTGATCACAAGAGGGAAACCGATCTGTTGTGCAAATTCTTTTCCTTCAAGATAACTATTGGCTGTTTTGGCTGTGGCCACAGGAACACCGAGTTCAATCATCCACTGCCGGAATTTTTCCCTGTCCTCTGCTTTATCAATAGCCTTAATGTCAACCCCAATTAACCTCACCCCATATTTTTCCCAAACGCCCAGGTCCTCAGCTTCTTTAGCAAGGTTGAGGGCTGTTTGGCCACCCATGGTAGGTAAAACAGCATCAATCTGATTTTCCTCGAGGATCTCTTCAATACTTTCAACAGTAAGAGGTAATAGATAAACCTTGTCAGCCATCATTGGATCTGTCATGATGGTGGCCGGATTGCTGTTGATCAGTATCACCTTGATACCTTCTTCCCGCAAACTGCGGGCGGCCTGGGTACCAGAATAATCAAATTCACAAGCTTGACCGATAATAATAGGCCCTGAACCAATGATCAGGACGGATTTGATAGATGTATCTTTAGGCATATTTGCGGAGAAATAAATTGCGCAAAAGTACGGCCCGGGAAGGAATTTGCCGGAAATAATTTGGAAGCACTAAAAAAAAGGCCCTCACTACTGTGAAGGCCTCTCATATATTCAGTGCTAACCATTAACTCTTGTGGTAAGCGGCCATCTCAATCTCATCAAGCAATACTTTCCCTTTGCGTTGTTCGGCTTTGCGGACCGCACGCGTCATTTTTTCATCCTGTTTTGAAAGTACTTTAAAAAGGTATCTCTGCTTTGCTTCCTGACCTTTGAAAGCGCCAATTACTGAGCCTATCATCAAGGCTGCCACGATCACGGCTTTTTGTTGAAATCTGTTCATACCATTCTGTTTTACTGATTCCGCATATTGTTAAATGCTACATCCCTGCCTTATATACTTAGACAATGCTATAACAACAAACGCTGTTTCATGTTTGCAAAATGCATACCCGAAAACCAAGTTTATTTTTATTTAACAAGTTGTTTAAACAACCAATCTTTAGAAAGCATTCCGGAAACCCGGATCATTATTTAAAGTATCCATTAAACGCGATCGGGCAAACTCTCCGAATGGTCTTAGATTTGCAGCTTTGCTAACAAAAAAATAATGTTGATGCAGAGGCTTCTGGTTTGTTTCATATTGTTATCCGTCACCGCTACTGCCCAGTTTCCGACCCTCCCCGATTATCCTAAAGGATATTTTCGTAATCCGCTGAATGTTGATATCAGTCTTAGTGGAAATTTTGGTGAACTCCGTCCAAACCATTACCACATGGGCCTCGACCTTAAAACCCTTCGTCGTGAAAACCTTCAGGTGTTTGCTGCTGCCGATGGTTATGTAAGCAGGATAAAGATTGAACCGGGTGGGTTTGGAAGGGCCATATATATTAATCATCCCAATGGCATCACTTCAGTTTATTGTCACCTGAATGATTTTAATCAGGCACTTGAAAAATGGGTTAAGAATAAACAATATGAACTTGAATCATGGAACCTGAATGAAGAAGTTCCGGCCGGAAGCTTCCCGGTTAAAAAAGGGGAATTTCTTGCCTACAGCGGGAATACTGGTGGGTCACAGGCGCCACATCTTCATTTTGAATTGCGAAGAACCAGTGACGAGGTTAACCTGAATCCAATGCTCTTTTCCTTTCCTATTCCTGATAATACCAAGCCCACAATATTGCGCTTAGGCATATATGATAGAACGAAAAGTGTTTATGAACAATCACCCAGAATAGTACCCCTCGCTGCTAAGGCAAGCGGATCATACTCCGCCGCTCCCATAACCGTTAATTCCCCCCGGGTGAGCATTGCAATTACTTCATATGATACTCACACTGGCTCATCTAATCTTAATGGTATATATGAGGCTGTATTGTTTGATAATAACAATCCCGTTGTTGGTTTTCGCATGGATGCAATAAGCTATGACGCCACCCGATACCTGAATGCGCATATTGATTATCGCACCAAAATCAATGGGGGTGCTTACCTGCAACATCTTAGTGAACTGCCAGGATATCTTCACTCAATCTATACGAAGTTCAATGGGGATGGGGTGCTGGATCTTTCTGACCAGCAGCCGCATGAAATAAAGATTGTTGTAAAAGATGCCTATGGAAACAGCTCCACCGCCACTACAACCATCAGGTATAACGGAACACCAGTTGCATATGCGCCACCTTCCGGGAAAAGATTCTATCCTTTGATGGTTGATGTATTTGAATCAGACGATTGTGAGTTCATTATTGGGGAACGAACGCTTTATGACTCCGTAACAATTGTCCATAAGCGTAGCCTCAGTTCTTTGCCAACCGTAATTTCTGCAGTACATACCATCGGAGCAACTTATATCCCTCTGCAGGATGCTATGGCTGTAAGGATCAAACCTATTACTGACCCGGAACCCTCTCAACGCGAAAAGGTGGTGATGCAGCGCTTTGCCGGAACTAAAAAAGATGTATTGAAAGTGAGCTGGCAAAATGGCTGGGCGATGGCCGGTTTTCGTGACTTTGGCAGCTTCCAGTTAGTGGTTGATAGTGAAGCGCCACAAATACTCCCAGTTGGCTTCACTGAAGGCGCCAACCTGGCCAAATCTTCCCGCATATCCTTTACCGTTAAGGATAATCTGAATAAATGGAAAGTGCTCCGGACTGAATTAGATGGAAAATGGATACGCTTCACTAATGACAAGTGGCGATATTTTCACTATCGCTTTGATGAAAATTGTGGACCGGGAGATCATATACTTAAAATAATCGCTACGGATGAAGCCGGTAACCAGGCAGAAAAATCTTTCCGCTTTTCCAGATGAGAATTTAGTTTTTACACAAACCAAGCCCACTCAAACCCATGACCCATCTTAAACAAGGCGACAAAGCCCCTGCCTTCACTGCAAAGGATCAGGACGGAAGCACCATCAAACTTGCCGATTATAAAGGAAAGAAACTCGTTATTTTCTTTTACCCGGCTGATATGACTCCAACCTGTACCGTGCAGGCTTGTAATATGCGCGATAATTATTCCCTCTTAAAACACCATGGACTTGAGGTTATAGGGATTAGTCCGGATACAATTGAAAGCCATAAGAAATTTGAAAGTCGCCACCAGTTACCCTTCCCCTTGCTTTCAGACCCTGATCGGAAGATCATCGATAAATATGGCATATGGGGTGAAAAGCAGTTGTACGGCCGGAAATATATGGGCCTTCATAGAACAAGTTTTGTGATTGATGAGAAGGGAAAGATATTGAAGGTATTTTTAAAGCCAAAGAGTAAGCAACATGCGGAAGAAATCGTTGCTGCACTAGTAATCTGAAATAAAATTGAATGAGCCCATTTTTGTGAAATGAGCCAATTAAATTGTGAAATGAGCCAATTTTTCCATATAAATGAACCAATTGATCTGTTTAAAACGGATCCCGCATCTCTTAAATTAAGCTACTTCTGATTCATTAAACCTAAGCTGCTATTTAGTTTCACCTGTATTTTTTATTTTTTTTATCTACCGGACATCTACCGATCATCCTCCGGGGATCCTCCGATGTAGAAGGCATTTAGAAGGCACCTGGAAGGCACCGGCATTATATCATCAACTACTGTTGGCTGACACAAGAAATATATTGGCTAAATTCATCAAGCGAACCTTGTTCTATTCAGAATGATCAGCCTATAAAAACTTATATAAGTGCGGGTAATTTTTATCATATTATTCACCTGCTATCGGATATGGGGAATGGCCGAAACCCCTTCCCTTTTCTTTCGCCATATCACCACACAGAATGGACTGTCTCATAATAATGTCAACTGTATATTACAGGATCGTCATGGCTTTACCTGGATCGGAACCAATGATGGCCTTAGCCGTTTTGATGGCACAACTTTTCGGGTATTCCGCCATCAGCCAGGCAGCGCGCAAACCATAAGTGGAAATATTATTATGGACATCTGTGAAGATGGAAATGGATATCTCTGGATTGCTACTGCAGATGGTGGTTTGTCAAGGTACGATCGGCACGCAGCCACTGACGCACAGTTTATTCAATACAGACATAAGCCAGGGGATAGCACTTCCATACCTGTTAATTCACTGAATGCCTTGTTACCCGACAAAAAGGGACATCTATGGCTGGCTACCAGCGGGGCCGGATTATTAAGATTCGAAATTGCAACCGGCCGTTTCCTTAAAATTGATCCCTCCTCCAGGAGAACATGCACTGATATTTGTTTTGATAGCAATGGTATAATCTGGGGAGGCAGGCAGGGTGGGAGCTATTTTAAAGTAGATCCTGTTAGCCTTCAGGAAAAGTCTGATCCGCTCTATCTTAATCCCTACCTAAAGCTACCCCATGTGACCATTACGTGTTTATATCTCGACCAACGTAAGGATATCTGGATGGGCTCATGGGACAATGCGATATATCGGTTTAATAATACAACCAAAGCAGAAGAAGTGCTGGCCAACGGCCGCAATGGACTTACATTGGGTGAAGATGAAGCCACCTCTTTTGGAGAGGACGGTTCAGGGAATATGTGGATCGGCACAAAGAGGTCAGGCTTAATTCTGCTTGATCCAGCTACCGGATTATATAGCCGGCATTACAGCAGTTTAAGCAGGAAGGGTGCCCTGAGTTCCAACTCCATTAATTGCATCTATACCGACCCGCAACAGAATATATGGATCGGAACAGACGCCGGAATCAGCTTTTATGCTGGCTCTTTCAAAAGCTTCCGGCAGGAGTATCTTCCATCTCTGCCCGGAATTTATAAAGAGTTATCAGTAAATGATATTATGGTGATGCCCGATCAATCTGCCTGGCTGGCTACAAATGCAGGTATATTTATGCGTCACACATCGGGGTTTGAATACCTTCCTGTGAGCAAAGAAGACACATTATTAAATGTTTCGGGATTTTTTAAAGATTCAAACGGACAATTTTATCTCGGAACCGATTATTCACTATTCAGGTTTGATCCTTCAAATTTCAACTACGGTCTGCTTCCCAATACCAGTAATGATATGGTAATGAAGCGTATTATCGCTTCCAGAATTGTATCCGTAGAAGAGGATTCTATTAATGGTAAACCTGCGTTGCTGGTTTCCCCTTATGGACATTATATAGCTTATTATGATCTCAGCTCTAAGCGTTGGATAAGCAGGGGCGATTCAATTAACCAGATCATCAGTCGTTTTAACCTGGCTGATAATCTTATTCATAAAATCTATAAAGACCCTAAAAAACGTTTATGGCTGGCCACTGCCAAAAACGGCCTGGCACAATGGGATAGGTTTAGCAAACAATATCGTTATCACATCAATGATCCATCCAACCCATACTCCATTTCAAATAATCACGTGTATGATATGGCTGCCGGGGTTGGGGGAGGGCTATGGGTTTCTACCTTTGGAGGGGGACTCAATCATTTCGATCCTGCATTGAATCGTTTTACTTATATAAGCAACACACCGAATCTGCTGGAAGGAATATGCACAGACCATAATCAAAGGGTTTGGATGATAGGTAATGGGCAGTTACACCAATACGATCCCACAGAGAAACAAACACGGACCTACGCTTTTGAGGAGATTGAATCGGCCGGTGGAGTAAAAGGAGATATTTACAGCGATCAACAGGGTTATCTCTATGCCGGAGGAAAAGGATTTTATGTGCGCTTCCATCCCGATTCCATAGAATCAACCGTATCGCACCCGGAAGTAAAACTCACTGATTTCACCATTTTTGATAATTCATTCCTGCATTTAAAAACGGATGAAGACCAGATAAGGCTTGATCATACCAGTAATTTCTTTAACATCCATTTTGCGGCACCCTGGTATAAGGAGAAAGTGTATTATCAGTATATGCTGGAAGGTGTTGATCCAAGGTGGGTTGATGCGGGAGATCAGCAGGTTGCTCCTTACACACAACTGGGTGGTGGAAGATACCGCTTTAAGGTGAGGTCAACCACGGTGCCGGGTATATGGGATGAGCAGGCAACCATACTTGATATAATTATTACTCCGCCTTTCTGGCAACGTTGGTGGTTCTATCTATTACTCGCCGTGGCCGCTGCAGGGTTGATTTATCTTATCTACCGTTATCGTATAAACGAATTATTGAAGCGGCAGGAAATAAGAAACAGGATCGCCCGCGATCTTCATGATAACATGGGATCTACTTTAAGCAGTATCTCCATTTATAGCCAGGTAGCAAAGATTTATAAGGAGCAACAAAAGACAAAAGAACTGGATGATACTCTCGAAAAGATCAGTGGTGCTTCGGGAGAGATGATCAGTGAAATGAATGATATAGTATGGGCGATCAATCCCCGCAATGACAGCATGGAAAAGATGCTGCAGCGGATGGAATCTTATGCCAGGCCTCTGTTGAAAGCCGGGGGTATGAATTTTGAGTTGAACTATCCCGATGAATTGAAGCACCTTAACCTGAATATGGAGCAACGGAAAAATCTATACCTGGTTTTTAAGGAGGTAATCAATAATTCAGTGAAATATAGCGGCGGCAGCAACCTTTGGGTGGATATATCAAAATCACACCAGTTTTTATCGATGCATATTAAGGACGATGGGAAAGGCTTTGATGTGCAAACCCAGCCAGTTGCCAATTTACTAACGTTGTCGGGTAATGGCCTGCGCAATATGCAGCGTCGTGCTGCCGAAATGGGTGGAAGCCTTGAAATTACCAGTGCCGCGGGTGAAGGTACCCGTATCCTTTTTCGCTTTCCTCTCACCTGATTAGGGGATAGGTGAGCACCGGTTTTAAGTATACATTTGAAAAAGCTATAGTATATGGGGTTACGCATCGCCATTTTTGATGATAATAAGAATATCAGGGAAAGCATAAAGATGTTACTTGATACAGTACCTGATTTTGAAGTGGTGGGATCCTATTGCCATGTTCTTGATTGTATTAATGATGTTCGCGAATCAAGGCCAGATGTAGTTTTGATGGATATCGAAATGCCGGGAATGACGGGTATTACTGCTGTGCATAAACTTAAATCTGAATTTCCCAATATCCAGGTTTTAATGCAGACGGTGTTTGAGGATGATGACAGGGTTTTCGATTCCATTTGTGCTGGTGCATCAGGATATATATTGAAGAACCAGCTTAATATAAAGCTCGTTGATTTCATTCGCGAGCTCCAGTTTGGCGGCTCTCCCATGTCGCCCTCCATAGCACGCAAAGTGCTGAACAAACTGCAGGAGATGCCACAATTTATAAGACCCGGCGAAGTTCCCGATTACCATCTTACTCCCCGTGAGAAAGATGTTTTGTCGTGCCTGGTAAATGGACTAAGTTACAAGATGATCGCTTCTGAACTTAATATCAGCTATGAAACTGTGAGGTCGCATGTTAAGAAGATCTATGAAAAACTTCATGTGGCTTCCCTCACTGAGGTGGTTGCAAAAGCAATTAATCAACGGATCGTTTAAAATTATCAGGTACTCACCAGATTAGGGTAGAAGAATCACTGTTTAGGTAATTGTAAGGCGCAAAGTTGAAATGCATATTTGTGTTTCAAATTTAAACCTTGATGTTATGAAAAAGATTTTGAGAACAGTGATGCTGGGATTAGCGGGAGCGGTTTTTTTAACTGCCTGTACCAGGGATGAAATTCCTGCTAAGGCGAAGGATCCTTTACCAAACACTCTGATCCTTGATTGGAACCTGGTAGCGTTAGAGGCGGCTGGTGGAATTAACTACCAGCTCCCGCTGCAGGGCTCCAGGATAAATGCAATGGTACATATTGCCATGCACGATGCACTGAATGCAATCGATCCTGTTTATGAGCAGTATGCTTTTAAAGGCGATAACAGGAAAGCCAGTCTGGAAGCGGCTGCAGCTGCAGCGGCTCATGGCGTACTGAGCGCATCTTTTCCTGAAAAAAGGAAGATGCTTGATTCAATGCTTTCTGTTTCGTTGCAATCTGTTGGGAACGGTGAAAAAAAAGATGAGGGCCTTGAGATCGGCAAGGCCGCTGCAGCAGCTATTCTTGCCCTTCGTGCTGATGATGCAGCCAATGCTGATCCGGTTGGGCCGGTTGCGGAAACAGAAATGCCAGGTGCTTACAGGCCTGTTCCGCCTTTTAATTTTCTTTTCGCACCCCAGTGGAAAACGATGAAATTGTTTGCACTGGAAAAGCACGACCAGTTTCTTCCCCCTCCACCACCGGCGCTTAATAGTGCGGAATATTCAAATGCCTTTAATGAAGTAAAGAGAATTGGAAGGGCGCACAGTGAAAGCAGAACAGCAGCACAGTCGGCATATGCAAAATTCTGGTATGAATTTTCTGAGATCGGGTGGAATAGGGTTGCACGCATCGGTGTGAAAAACAAAGATCTTGGTCTCATGGCTACGGCAAGGGTTTTTGCTTTGCTGAATATGGCCCTGGCTGATTCCTATTCAGCTGGTTGGGACGCGAAATATCACTACAATTTCTGGCGGCCTTATTCTGCTATCCGGTTGGCAGATACGGATGGTAATGAGCTTACCGATTCTGATATAAACTGGGAACCAGCTGAACCTACACCCCCTGCTCAGGACTATCCCTCCACGCATTCGGTGCTGGGTAATGCCGGCGCAACTGTCCTTTCTGAATTACTTGGGAATAACATGCCATTTGTAATGAACTCTTCCACCGCCGTGGATAAAACAAGTTACCGTCAGTTCAATAATTTCCTCGAAGCGGCCGACGAAAATGCTGATTCCAGGGTAATGGCTGGAATCCATTTCCGTTTTGCCAGTGCGGCCGGACAGCAAATGGGTAACAAGATCGGGGAGTGGGTAGTGAATAACTATTGCAGACCGGCAAAATAAAGTGCAGTCACCTATTTAGGGTATTGCCCCTTTCATTTAATTGTATCAATTTTAATAAACCCAAAAAGAGCAGTATGAAATCACTAATCCTGACAGGCAATTTATTGCTGATGGTATTGTATTACCTGCTGTCAACACCGGTTAAAAAGGATGTGGAAATTAAGAGCAGCGCTCCTGTTTTTTGTTCTCCCACACTGGACCTTGCAAAATTAAATGCTGGTAAAGGCCCGTTAATTCCTGGCTTTACCAGTATCAGCTATGATATAACCTCAGGTTCAGATTCTGCAAAGATGTTTTTCAACCAGGGACTTTCATTGTTGTATGCTTTTAATCATGGTGAATCAGGCCGGTCATTTAAAACAGCAATAGAATTGGATAGTTCAGCTGCCATGCCTTATTGGGGACTGGCAATGGTACTTGGACCAAATTATAATGCCGCCCTCAACCCGGTGGCATTAACAGATATAAATGCTGCAATCAGTAAAGCTAAAAAACTGGCTGCGAATGCAACTGAAAAGGAAAGGGAATTAGTTGATGCGATGGATGCAAGGTTTCCGGAGCTGCCAGTAAATGATATGACTCCATATAACAGCGCATATGCATTGGCGATGGAGAAATTGTATAACAAGTATCCGGGTGATAAAGAGATAGCAGTATTATATGTGGATGCGTTGATGAATGAGCATCCCTGGAATCTCTGGTTGAAGGATGGAACTGCACAGCCATGGACACCGAAGATCATCAGCACCATAGAAAAAGTGCTGGAACGCTGGCCTGATCATCCTGGTGCAATCCATTATTATATCCATGCAGTGGAAGCTTCAAAAAATGCAGGAAAGGCCAGCGCATATGCCGATAAGTTACCGGCAATGATGCCTACAGCCGGCCACCTTGTACATATGCCCAGTCATATTTATATCCGTACGGGTGAGTACCATAAAGGGGTTCTGGTAAACGAGCAAGCCAGTGAGGCCGATAGTAATTATATCAGCCAGTGCAAGGCTTCGGGATTCTACCCGATGTTATTATATCCGCATAATATACATTTTCTGGCTGCTTGTGCTTTTCTGGAAGGCAATAGTAAAAAGGCGATAGAAAATGCCTGGCGGGTTTCGGCTACTGCCGACCGTAAGTATCTCGAAGAGAATGTAACTGTTCAGCATTTTTATAGTATTCCATTTTTTGTATTAATTCATCTCGGCCGTTGGGATGAGATATTGAAGTTGGAAAAGCCCGGTGAAAAACTCATCTATCCAAAAGCCATCTGGCATTATGCTAGGGGGATGGCATACGCTGGTAAAAAGGATATGGCATTGGCAAAAGCAGAACTTGAAGAAGTACAAAAATTACTCAGAGGGGAGGTGCTAAAATCACAGATGATCTGGGATCTCAATACTGCTTCTGATATTGTATCAATTGCAGCCAATGTATTGGAAGGCGAGATATATGCACAGCAAAAAAATTATGGGAAGGCGATTCCATTATTCAGGAAGGCAGTGGCAATTGAGGATAAGTTGAATTATAATGAACCGCCGGATTGGTTTTTTTCTGTGCGGCTCACATTAGGATATTGGCTGTTGGAGGCAGGCAACCATAAGGAGGCGGAGTCCGTTTATAATGATGACTTGATGACTTTTCCCGAAAACGGATGGGCGCTGAAGGGTTTATATAATGCACAGATGGGGCAGGGCCTGAACGAAGCAGCTGCGCAAACAAATAAGAGATTTGAGAAAGCATGGAAATGGGCTGATATCGAGATAAAGTCATCAAGGCATTTCAATTGAAATGTTGACTCTCCATATCACCTAAAACATCCATCATGAAAATCAAAATGACGGCAGGCATGCTGGTCATGCTTTCGCTTACAATTATTATTTCCTGCAGTAAGAGTTCAGATGATCCGGGCCCGGGTGGCAATCCGGGCGGTAATGATGAATGTCCAACTGAAACACCCAAATTTTCAACCAGTATCAGTGGCATCATTGCTTCCACTTGTACGGCATCGGCCTGCCATGGTGCGGGAAGCCTGAATGGTCCGGGGCCGCTGCTTACTTATGAGCAGATCTTTGCAGCGAGAACGGCTATCCGCCAGGCGGTAGTAAGCAAAACAATGCCCAAGGAGGGAAGTCTTTCCAATGCGCAGATACTGGCAATTTCCTGTTGGGTGCAGGCTGGAGCACCGAACAATTAGGCGCCAGATTTAAGGAAAGATAGGCTTATGCTGGGATTGCATAATTCCGGCCCGATTGTATATTTATGCGGTGAATTACAGAATCAGGGAAAGATCATTTTGGGCCAGGCTGGCAGCAAGGAAGATGCGGTCAGAAAAGATGGCCATGGTATTGGGAACAACTATTCACCTACATAATACCAGTGTGGAGGAACTTCTTCGAAACCGGCGCTGGCTGCGGCATGAGCTGGCACATATCCGGCAATTCAGGGAGCTGGGCTTCATCCGGTTTCTCTGGGAATACCTGGTTGAGTCAATGCGCAAAGGCTATTACCATAACCGCTTTGAAATAGAAGCCCGTGCTGCCGAAATTGATGATAGCTATGATAGCTGGGTGTATGTAGGGGGAAATTCTGCCCGAACATCTTAAACCCAGTCGATTTCTCCTACTGCAAAACTTCTTTCGAGTGTATCTTTTGTAAACAGCTCGCCATACGGGGTTACTCCCATGATGGTAGTTTCGAAGATTGCACTGTCTTTACGAAGGCGGGCAATCATCCCGCGCATAAAAAGAATATTGTTATAATCTTCCAAAATTTGCTCTGAGTGTCCGACCATCAATTGTTGCCAACGGTTTTCAAGAGCTTGAAAAAGTTCGGCCAAACAATCCATCAGGTCAAAGTTTTTGCCAGTGATTTGTTTCAGCGAAACTGGTTTTTTTGCCATCGGGTCAAATTCCACCTGGTTGATATTGATTCCTATACCTACAATGGCAAACTGCCAGTTTGAGCCCGACCACAGGTTTTCGATCAGGATACCCCCTGCCTTTCTGTCACGCCAGTAAAGATCATTAGGCCATTTAAGGGAAACTTCATCACCGGCCAGGCTGTTGAACCAATCTGAGCAGGCGAGTGCCATGGCCATACTTAGCATGAAAGGGGCGTTGGGGTTCAGTTTAGCGCAATCGAGTACGATGCTGACCATGATGTTTTCGCCCGGGCGTGTGACCCATTGCCGGCCGCGTTGCCCTTTTCCGGCGGTCTGTTCCAGCGCAAAAAACGCTTCCCCATGACTTGCCAGTCGGGCATGAACCCTGCCCATGGCATAGTTGTTGGAGCTATCTACTGACTCCAGCACAGTGAGCGGTTGGCCGATATGTTGAACGGGCATGGCGTTGCGTAAAAGTTTAGTTACTTTTGATCGTGGCGAATGTAGTATTTTCAGTTTTTTGATCACTAAAAGAATAGATTATTGGAACCATTGTCATCTTTAGCTTCTCGTCAACGCAGCAGTGTGACCCGCTTATCCAAGAACGCTAAGATTCTCAAAACCATTATTAAAGCCATACAGGACAAGAAAGGCGAGCATATTGTTTCGCTCGATCTCAGGAAGATCCATGAGGCTGTATCGGATTTTTTCATCATATGCCAGGCCAGTTCCACCACGCAGGTTAAAGCCATTGCAGATGAAATTGAACACCAGGTAAAGGAAGAAACGGGTGAGAACCCGTATCGCCATGAAGGCCAGCAGGCGGCACAATGGATCCTTATTGATTATGTGAATGTGGTGGTTCACATCATGCAACCGGAAACGCGTAAATTCTATCGCCTGGAAGAAATGTGGAGCGATGCCCCCATGACCGAGCACAATTTGTAATAATAACAGGTCCTATTGAACAATGGGACCCTTTTTGCATTAGTAATTCTTATAGTTTAATAATATATGTCACAGGAAGATTTGAAACCAAATGAAAGGGGGGGATTTAACAGGATGCGACCGAGACCGGATGGAAGCAATGACCCGCGTAAAGGACCCAAGTTCAATATTTATTGGATATGGGGTGCACTTGCGGTTATATTACTTGGATTTAACCTTTTCAGCACTTTTACACCCGAAGCCAAAAGAATCAATTTCGACATCTTCAAAATGGAGATGCTCTCAAAAGGCGATGTGGAGAAGATCGTGTTGATCAGCAATAAAAACCTTGTTCGCGTCTTTATTAAGAAAGACAGTCTGAAGAAAGATTATTATACCTCAAAGCTTCCCAAGAATTACAATGCTGCAACCGATAAGGGTCCGCAGTTTGAGTTCACCATTGCGAAGCCTGAGATATTTACTGATGATCTGCGCGACTTCTATACCAAGAATCCCGAAGTAAAAGAGGTTCCGCGTATTGATGATACCGAGGGCGACTGGCTTGCACCGATCTTCCAGTTCATCCTTCCCATTTTCGTTATTGTACTCATCTGGGTACTGTTGATGCGTAAGATGGGTGGCGGCGGCGGAGGTGGTGCCGGACCCGGTGGCATCTTCAATATCGGAAAGTCAAAAGCACAATTGTTTGATAAGGGAACCAAGGTCAATATCACTTTTAATGATGTGGCGGGATTAGACGAAGCGAAGGTTGAAGTGATGGAGATTGTTGACTTCCTGAAGAATCCAAAAAAATATACCAACCTCGGCGGTAAGATCCCTAAGGGAGCCTTGCTGATTGGCCCTCCGGGAACAGGTAAGACCCTGCTCGCCAAGGCGGTTGCCGGTGAAGCGCAGGTGCCTTTCTTTAGCCTGAGCGGATCTGATTTCGTGGAAATGTTTGTGGGTGTTGGAGCAAGTCGTGTACGTGACCTCTTCAAGCAGGCACGTGAGAAAGCACCATGTATCATTTTCATTGATGAGATCGATGCCATTGGCCGTGCCCGTGGAAAGAATGCCATCATGAGCAATGATGAACGTGAAAGCACGCTGAACCAGTTGCTGGTTGAGATGGATGGATTCAGTGGCGAGAGCGGCATCATCGTACTGGCAGCAACCAACAGGCCTGATGTATTGGATAGTGCGTTACTTCGTCCCGGACGATTTGACCGCCAGATCTCTATTGACAAGCCAGATGTAAAAGGTCGTGAAGCTATCTTCAAGGTGCACCTGAAACCAATAAAGGTTTCTGAGCATGTTGATATCCATAAGCTGGCAGAACAAACACCTGGATTTGCGGGTGCTGATATTGCCAACGTGTGTAATGAAGCAGCGCTTATTGCAGCAAGGAAAGGAAAGGAAGCTGTTGATATGAGTGATTTCCAGGATGCGGTAGATCGTGTGATCGGGGGACTGGAGAAGAAGAATAAGATCATTTCTCCTGATGAGAAAAAGATCATTGCATATCATGAAGCAGGTCACGCCATCTGTGGCTGGTATCTCGAGCATGCATATCCGTTACTTAAAGTTACCATCGTTCCGCGGGGTACTGCCGCCCTTGGTTATGCGCAATATACGCCGAAAGAGCAATATCTCTATAATACCGACCAGTTGCTCGACCAGATCTGTATGACACTTGGTGGAAGGGCTGCTGAAGATATATTCTTTGGTAAGATATCAACCGGTGCGCAGAATGACCTTCAGCAGATAACAAGAATGGCCTATTCAATGGTAACGGTATATGGAATGAATGATAAGGTAGGAAATGTAAGCTTCTATGATCCGCAGCAGGAGAATAGCTTTACCAAGCCATACTCAGAAGAAACATCCAGGATCATTGATGAAGAGGTGAGGAATCTGATTGATGCTGCTTATCTGCGCACCAAGCAATTACTTACTGAGAAAAAGGCACAGGTTGAAATTCTCGCAGAGAAATTACTTGACAAGGAAGTGCTTTTCCAAAGTGACGTTGAGCATCTTATCGGCAAGCGTCCTTATGAAGAAAAGAAAACACTTGATGTAGAGGAAACACCATCCATCGTATAAGAAGCATATGAACATATCCGCTTCAAAAGAGAATATTTTAAAGAAGATAAGGAAGGCGTTGAGTGAATCAACGCCTCTTCCTTTTCCTTCAAGCGAAGGAAACACTTCGGTTTACCAGCCGCAGCGGGAAGAACTCGAAATGTTGTTTGCCGAAAACTTTACCCGGTTGCAGGGTAAATTCGTGTTCTGCATTGACCAGGGCGAACTGGTATTCCAGTTAAAGTACCTTTTTGAACAGGCGAATCTCAAAAAAATCTACTGCCGGGAAACTGGTTTGCAGAAACTCTTTGCAGCGGAGAATAGTAACTTTTCTTTTACTGATGATTTGTCGGGGTGCGATGTAAGTATTACCGGTTGTGAATACCTGGTGGCGCGTACCGGTACTTTAGTAATGAGTTCGGCACAGGAAAGTGGAAGAACAACCAGTGTTTATGCTCCCATCCATATTTGCATAGCTACTACCGACCAGCTTGTATATGATATCCGCGACGGTCTCAAAGGGATCAAAGAAAAATATGGTCGCAACATTCCATCCCTGATAACTTTTGCTTCTGGTCCAAGCCGCACTGCCGACATAGAAAAAACGCTTGTTGTAGGTGTTCACGGTCCCAAAGAAGTTTATCTTTTTTTGGTCGATAAGTTATAGTACTGCTTCACAGCTTTGCCTATCTTTAGAATATGAACCTCCATCCATTATACCAGGTATTCGTGTACGGCTCACTACGCGAGGGATTCCGCCATCCGGCATATGAATATATCAAGCGTTATTTTGAGTTGGTATCACCGGCAACAGTGATGGGAATGCTTTATGATATGGGTGAATATCCTGCAGCCGTGGCCACGGATTCTGATGCGCGGATCGTGGGAGAGTTATACCGCATCCGCGAAGTGGATGAGTTTGAATGGGCGATGGCACAGCTTGATGATTATGAAGGAGTAGCTCCGGAAGACGGAGAGCCACAATTGTACCGCCGCGAGAAAACAACTGTAATACTTCCCAATGGCAGTACTACTGAAGCCTGGATTTACTGGTATTCTGGTGACGTGAGTGGCCGTCCACGGGTAACTTCAGGTGATGTACTTGAATATCTTCGCGCCAAAGGGGGCCTTTGATATCTGTCTGACATGTGTCAGACAGCTTTCCCGCACGTATATTTGCAACCATGCAGTTAGCCGAGGGCAAGAAAATATATTTCCTTTCTGATTTCCATCTTGGGGCTCCTGACCATGCCAGCAGCCTGGTAAGGGAAAAACGCATCGTTCGTTTCCTCGAGAGTATTTCCCATGACGCGGCTATGATTCTGATTGTGGGTGACCTATTTGATTTCTGGTATGAATATAAATCGGTTGTTCCAAAGGGTTATGTGAGGCTGCTGGGTAAACTGGCATGGCTAACCGATAATGGGATCCCGGTTCATTTTTTTGTAGGCAATCATGATATGTGGATGAACGGGTATTTCGAAAAGGAACTGGGGATCCCGGTTTACTTTGAGGAGAAAGATTATGAAATAAATGGAAAGAAATTTCTGGTAGGGCATGGCGATGGACTCGGCCCGGGTGACCATGGGTACAAGTTCATCAAAAAGGTTTTTAGAAACCCGGTATGCCAGTGGTTTTTCGGGATATTACATCCAACAATGGGAATCGGACTGGCAAATTTTTTAAGCAGGCGGAGCAGGGCTGCAACGGGACAAACAGATGAAAAATTTCTGGGCGAAGACAATGAATGGCTGATCATTTACTGTAAGGAGATACTTCAGAAAAAAAAGTATGACTATTTTGTTTTTGGACACAGGCATTTACCGCTTGATGTGAAGCTTGAGGGCGGCAGCAGGTATATAAACCTTGGCGATTGGTTACGTTACAATACCTATGCAATATTTGATGGCAATGAGCTTACGCTTAAAACCTATGAGCTATGAAATGTTTTTTCCTTTTCATAGCCGGCTTAATTTCAACAACGCTTTTAGCTCAGCAGGATACTGCAGGTAAAAGTCAGCAAAACGGGCTTGCCCTGGTACGGACGATTGGAGAAAACCTGGCAGATTTCACGGTAGATAATCTTGGCAATTTTTATCTCTTAGATAAAAGCGGGCAGTTAAAGAAGAGGGATGCTGATGGTGATTCCATTGGAGTGTACAATGATGTTCGCCGTTATGGAAAAGTGCATGCCATTGATGCTTCAAACCCGTTGAAGGTGCTTTTGCATTTTCGTGATTTTGGAACAGTGGTTGTGCTTGACAGGTTTTTAAACAACAGGAATACTATTGATCTCAGAAAGCAGGATATATTCCAGGCAAGGGTTATCGGCCAGTCTTTCGATAATGGCCTTTGGGTATATGATGAACTGAATGGGAAACTGAAAAGGCTGGATGATAATGGAAAGCTGGTTGCTGAAACAGTCGACTTCAGGGTGTTATCAGATGCGCCACCCACTCCCTTATACATTGCAGATGCAAACAGGCTGGTATATCTTTATGATCCGGAGAAAGGATTGATAGTGCTCGACTATTTTGGTACGGTTCGTAACCAGGTTGCATTGCTTGGGTGGACCGACTTCCAGGTGATGGGTGATGATGTGGTGGGTCGCAAAGGGACAATGCTTTTGCGTTATACACCAGGAACCCTGATCACTAAAGAACTGTCGCTTCCTGAGCTACTCCATGATGTTGATAAAATGCAGGTGGTGATGGATCAATTATATTGCCTGAAAGATGGCGTACTCTTTGTTTATTCCTTACAGAATCTGTAGCTGACATGAATGAAATTCTTGATTATGTGATCCTCGATAATACTGTAAGAGCCTATTTAATATGCTTTGGTACTATCCTGTTTGTAATACTGCTAAAACGTTACCTGAGCAGGGTTTTATCTAAATTGCTTTTTAAGCTTATCAAGCAGCATTCATGGAAAATTGACCAGAAAGCATTCGTTGAACTTCTTTTCCAACCGATGCAGGTGTTCCTTGTAATTACCATCACCATGATAGCGCTTGATAAACTGAGGTATCCATCACAGTTAGAATTCGAGATCTATCATGTAAGCTTCCGTAAGATCGTTGATAGTGTTGCAAAAGGAATTTTTGTGGTGACGTTCATCTGGTTGATGCGTCGGATCATTGATTTTATAGCGATGCTGATGGAACAGAAGGCAAACCTTACAGAAGATATGGCCGACAACCAGATGGTGGTCTTTTTTAAGGATTTCTTCAAAGCATTATTGATCATTCTCGGTATACTACTCGTAATCAAATTTTCTTTCGGGAAAGATATCACCACATACCTGGCGGGACTCAGTATCGTTGCGGGTGCTCTCGCTCTCGCGGCCAGGGAGAGCCTGGAGAATCTTATCGCATCCTTCATTATATTTTTTGACAAGCCTTTCCATGTGGGTGACCTGGTGAAGGTTCAGAATATTACAGGAACCGTTGAAAAGATCGGGCTCCGGAGTACCAGGCTCAGAACAGATCAGAAGACCTTTGTAACTGTTCCCAATAAACAGATGGTGGACAGTATAATGGATAACCTGAGTCTTCGAACCCAAAGAAGGGCTGACCTGAATCTTGAATTGAGCCTCCAAACCAGCTCCCTGAAACTTGACCATGCAATTGCTGGAATCAAGAATATATTGACCCATCCCGCCATCGAATCTTATACCTGTTTTCTGAGTGATATCACATCAAGTGCATTCATTGTTCATATTGAATATTACGCACCCATCATTCCGGTAATGGAATTCAACCAGCTCAGGCAGTTTATAAACCTTGAAGTATTAAGGCTTATGGAGTCGCTGCAGGTTGATCTTGCGGGGGAGAATAAGGAAGTATATCTTTCCAATAGGTGATGCAAGTTAATCTGACATTGGATGCGCGATGCAGAATTAAAAACAGCTTGAAGTTTTATTGGTAACCGCTCTAGAGACTTGCTTTTAGTTCAAGTAAAAAAGTCCGGAATTGCTGTAGCGATTGAATAACTGCAAACTGCTTTTCGGTCTTTTTCTTTTGTTGCTTCAGGTGGTCTCGAGCGCCTTCTAATGTGAACTTTCTAACTCTTATCAGGTGATAGATGAGATGAAGGGTCTTAACATCATCGGGACGAAAATACCTGTCGCCTTTCTTGTTCTTTTTGGGTTGCAGCATTCCATCAAACTCGTTGGTCCAGGTGCGGATCAGGGAAGGATTCATCCGGAACATATTGGCAACATCACCTATGCTATAGTATTGTTTGGAGAAAAGCTCTTCATCAGCAGGGATCTCGATCAGATCGGCTTCTGCGCTGATATCCTTAAGCGATTTACGTCCTCTTTTACCGGGAGTGGCAGATTTCCAGGCCTTTTCTTTTTCCTTTCGGCCAGGCTTTTTTCTAATGGTAAGAATGGTAGACTCATCTGTAACCGGAACCTTTTTCACAACAGTTTCAACGTGCTGGCCATTTATGGGTTGATCCACTGACGGCGCTTTTGATTCGACCTTTTCCGGTATCTCCGGCTCATCGAATCCAAAGTTCATGCTGATCTGTGGTTGTGGCTTCATGTATTGGTTAAAGATACGTGGAGTTCGCATCAATAATAGGGCCGGAAACAAAAAACAGGAAGGGAAAATTAGTCGAGGCTCTGGTTACTTGCCGCGGCCATTTTCAGTAGCCTGTCATACTGTTCGGGGGTGAGGTCATTGTAGAAGAAATAAACAGGGTCGAGCCGTTTACCGTTTTTATGAACTTCATAATGCAGGTGGGGACCTGTAGATTTACCTGTGCTGCCAACATATCCTATTATTTCTCCCCGCTTGATCCGCTGACCTGACCGCCCTTTGATCTTATACATGTGTCCATATAGGGATTCATAACCATAGCCATGGTTAATGATCACATGGTTGCCATACCCATTACCTGTATTCCCGGCAAGTTTAATGGTTCCATTGGCGGTAGCATAAATAGGCGTGCCCTGGGGGGCGGCAAAATCGAGCCCCGCATGCATCTTCACCGTTTTATAAACAGGATCAATGCGATATCCAAATCCCGATGCAATCCGGTTGAGATCTTTGTTACTAACTGGTTGGATGGCAGGGGTAGCGGCCAGCAGCACCTCTTTATTCCTGATAAAGCCCTGGATATCTTCATAAGAGCGGTTCTGGTAGGCGATGCGCTTGATAAGATTATTGATATTATCAACCACACCGGTATAGAGTGCATCGGCATCCATGGCCTGCACCATTCGGATCTCTTTTGCCTTTTCCATTTCTTTTACGCGAGCTGAGTCGGGTATAGGGCTGGCTTCAAAAATTGAACGGTAAACCTCGTTGTCGCGCTTCTCCAGTTCGGCCATCTGTTGTTGCATCTTATTGACCTCACGGTAGAGAAGATCATAATTCTCCCTCGATTTCTCATATTGCTGGCGAAGGATCTTTTCTTTAGGAGAATCGAGATACTGGAAGGCGATGGAAACAATGATCAGTGCTGTAACAAGTGAGGCGGCGATGAAACCCAATGCGCGCAGGAGTTTGACCCTGAGCGGGGTTTCCAGTTTTTCGTACCGGAGGGTATTGGGGTTGTAGTAATATTTGATCTTTTTCATATATGCCTGCAAAGCCCATTTCCTTAGCTTTGCACCACTTTACCGGCTATTTACAAATATAGCGGGCAGGGCACAATTTCACTCAAGAATCATTCCGAATTTATGCTGACAAGTGCTGAAATAAGAAAACAGTTTTTAGATTTTTTTGCCTCGAAGGGCCATACAATTGTACCATCGGCACCAATTGTTGTAAAGAACGATCCAACACTTTTATTTACCAATGCGGGGATGAACCAGTTCAAGGATTATTTCCTGGGCGATAAGAAACCGCCTTACCAGCGTGCTGCTGATACACAAAAATGTCTTCGTGTAAGTGGTAAGCACAATGATCTGGAAGAAGTGGGTGTTGATACCTATCACCATACCATGTTTGAAATGCTGGGTAACTGGAGCTTCGGTGATTATTTTAAGAAAGAAGCGATTGCATGGAGTTGGGAATTGTTAACTGAAGTTTACAAGCTACCTAAAGATCGGTTATACGTATCCGTTTTTGAGGGCGATCCAAAAGAGAATCTTCCGCCTTCTACCATTGCACTGGCCGAATGGAAAAAGCTTGTGGAAGATGACCATATCATATTTGGCAACAAGAAGGATAATTTCTGGGAGATGGGCGATACTGGCCCCTGTGGCCCCTGCAGCGAGATCCATGTTGACTGCAGAAGCGATGAAGAACGTGCAGCTATACCAGGCCGTGAGCTGGTGAATAAGGATCATCCACAGGTGATCGAGATATGGAATAATGTATTCATGCAATACAACCGGAAGAAGGATGGAAGTCTTGAGCCATTGCCTGCAACACATGTAGATACAGGGATGGGTTTTGAGCGACTGGTACGTGTATTACAGGGCAAGCAGTCTAATTATGATACCGATGTTTTCACCGGCACCATTGGGGCAACAGAAGTAATTACAGGAAAAAAATACGGACTGTCTGATTCCAAGCCCGATATAGCCTTTCGTGTAATTGCTGATCATATAAGGGCAATAGGATTCACTATTGCAGATGGGCAACTACCCTCCAATACCGGTGCAGGATATGTGATAAGGAGAATTCTGAGAAGAGCTGTTCGCTATTACTATTCTTATCTTGATTACAAGCAGCCCCTTCTTCATCAACTGATACCCGTACTTGCAAAGCAATTTGCTACTGTGTTCCCTGAATTGCAAAGCCAGGTCGATTTCGTTACGAAAGTGGTGAAGGAAGAAGAAGATGCATTTTTACGCACACTTGATAAGGGACTTAAAAAGATCGATGATATTATAAGAACTACAGCAAGCGCTGGAACTGAAAAGGTAGGTGGATCTGCAGCATTTGAATTGTATGACACCTATGGTTTTCCCATTGACCTTACAAGATTAATTGCGCGCGAAAATAACCTGGAAGTAGATGAAGCGGGCTTTGAAAAAGAAATGACAAAGCAGAAAGACAGGAGCAGGGCCGCAACAGCTATTGATACCGAGGACTGGGTGGTGTTGAATGAAACTGCACACATGCAGTTTGTGGGTCATGATACTTTGGAGATTGAGTCAAAAGTCCTGAAATATCGTAAGGTAAAAGCAAAAGGGAAAGAGGCATTCCAACTGGTTTTATCGGTTACACCATTTTATGCTGAGAGTGGCGGACAGGTGGGAGATACCGGTTTGCTGATGTTTGAGGGTGAACCCATTCGTGTGCTTGATACCAAAAAAGAAAATGACCTGATCATCCATTTTGTAGAAAAATTGCCGGTGAATATATCCGGGATTGTAACCGCAAAAGTGGATCGGGATAAAAGAAATAAAACTGAAGCACATCACTCTGCAACACACCTGCTGCATGCAGCCCTGAGAAAAGTTTTGGGAGTACATGTAGCGCAGAAAGGTTCATTGGTGAATGACGAACATTTACGTTTCGATTTCTCTCACTTTGCAAAAGTCAGCGATGAAGAATTAGGAAGCATTGAAAGCATGGTGAATGAAAAGATACGTGAAAATATTCCAGTGAAAATTGAAGAGATGCCTAAAGATGAGGCAATAGCAATGGGTGCGATGGCATTGTTTGGTGAGAAGTATAGTGATCTTGTAAGGGTGGTAATGATGGACAAAGATTATTCTATTGAACTCTGTGGAGGAACACATGTGGATGCAACAGGAGAGATTGGTTTTTTCAAGATCAAGCATGAATCTGCTGTTGCCGCGGGTGTGCGAAGACTGGAAGCGGTTGCGGGTATTGCTGCCGAAACATGGGTAGGCGGACAATTAGACCAACTCCAGGCGGTGAAGGAATCATTGAAGAATCCTAAAGAGTTACAGAAATCGATAGAGAACACATTGGCTGAAAATACCGCACTAAAGAAACAATTGGAAAATCTTGAAAACAGGGCATTGGTGGGGATAAGGAATGAATTATTGAAAAAGGATGAGATCATAAACGGGGTGAGTTTCATAGGAGATATTGTAGAAGTAAGCAATCCGGATGCGCTCAAGAAGCTTTGTTTTGACTTAAGGAATAACCTGAATGATTATATAGCTGTGCTGGGAGCCAATATCGGGGGTAAGCCATTTGTGGCAATCGGAATTTCAGATGCGGTAGTGGCTGCGAGATCACTTGATGCCGGTAAACTTATCAAGGAGCATGTGGCACCCCTGATCAAAGGGGGTGGAGGTGGACAAAAAAACCTCGCTACTGCCGGGGGACAGGAAGTAGGCGGACTGACGGAAGTGATAACGCGTATCAAGGGGCTGCTGAATAACTGATCCATATTTTAACGTTTCCGAAATATTTCGTAGTTCAGAAAATCACATTATATTTGAACTACGAAAAACGCCGTAAATGAAAAATATGTTTAAAAAACTGCTCCTTCCCGCAGTATGCCTGGGGATGTTGACAGTAGCAAATACAATGGCTTTTGGCCAGCAGAAAGAGAAACGTTCTGAGAAACTGGGTGAGTATGACCAGATCATTATCAAACGAAAGGGTGGTGATGTTCTGGAATTTTCAACCAAGGGTGAGAAAGGTGAGAAAGGGGTGAAGGGAGCCAAGGGAAAAAAGGGGGAGAAGGACATCAGGTTGGTGATTGAGATCAATGATGATAATCTGACTGTGAATGGAAAGCCTCTTGCTGAATTTGATGACAACCGGATCGCTATCATGAAAAAGAACATAATTGTTCGCGATGGCAATACCATGAGGATTACGGTACCAAGGCCTCCGCGTTCTCCATTCCAGGGTCAGCCAAGGCAAAACTGGAATTGGAATGATGATGGTGAAGCCCGTGTTTTTGAATTTAATATGAACGGAGCACTACTTGGAGTAGCCACTGAGAAGTCAGAAAATGGGGCAAAGATAGTGGAGGTTACTAAAGAGACGGCTGCTGACAAGGCCGGACTGAAAGCCGGTGATATCATTACTAAGGTTAATGATAATAAGATCAGTGATCCGGAAGACCTTACAAAGGCGATCGGGAATTTTAAGCCGGAGGATAAGGTGACTATCACTTATCTCCGCGATGGCAAAGAGAAAAAGGCCACTGCTGCACTGGGCAAACGCGAAGGCGCTATGGCTTTTAATATGGAGAGAATGCCGGAGCTCGAATTACTGCAGGAAAGAATGCAGGGACTACGTGGCCTTGATAAACTGGAGCGCCTCGAAGAGTTGGAACAATACAGGGGATTTGATGGAGAGGGGATGCCACATCAGTTTGAATTCTTCCGTGGTGGCCAGCCTAAACTGGGCATTCGGGCGCAGGATACAGAAGATGGAAAAGGGGTTAAGGTGCTTGGTGTAGATGAAGGTTCGGCTGCTGAAAAGGCTGGTATTAAGGAAGGGGATGTAATCACATCTTTTGATGGGAAGGAAATAAACAGCGTGAATGAACTGGTAGATCTATCAAGAGCAGCCAGGGAGGCTAAGAAAATGTCGATGCCCCTGAAATATCTTCGTGAAGGGAAGGAGCAGCAGGCGGAATTGAAGATACCTCGTAAACTGAGGACTGCTGAACTTTGATTTTACAGAATCTGTTCAAAAAGGTGAAAAGAGGGAGGTTCATCCCCATTTTCACCTTTTTGCTTTTAGGGCAGCCACGGGTGGAGCTTTGCCCCTGATTGGGTACATTTGCTCTTTATGGAAACAAGCAGCAATAGGATGAAATTCCTGGAAGAAAAATATGAACTGGTGATAGGGTTGGAAGTGCATGCCCAACTTCAGACAAAAACAAAGCTATTCTGTGGCGACCTTGCCAGTTTTGGTGGCGATCCCAATACACATATAAGTGCGATTACGCTGGGCTACCCTGGCACTCTTCCAAAACTGAATCGGGAAGCTGTGGATTTTGCGATAAAGATGGGTATAGCATGTGATTCTGAGATAAGCCGAACCAACTGGTTTGCCAGAAAGCATTATTTCTACCCCGATCTTCCAAAAGGTTACCAGACTTCACAGCATATCAATAATATTTGCCAGGGTGGCGGCATAAAGATCAACGTCGATGGAAAGGAGCGGGTTGTTCGCCTTCACCATATACACCTTGAAGAAGACGCTGGTAAAAGTATCCATGATGCACATCCCGACAAAACTGCTATCGATCATAACAGGGCAGGAGTACCGCTGATCGAGATCGTTTCCGATCCCGATATGTATAGTGCGGAAGAAGCGTATGCCTATGTAACAGAGATCCGCAAGCTTGTCCGTTTCCTCGGTATTTGTGATGGCAATATGGAAGAGGGAAGCATGCGTTGTGATGCCAATGTATCTATCCGTCTGCGTGGTGAAGAGAAACTTGGTACCAAGGTGGAAGTAAAAAATCTTAATTCAATCCGCAATGTGAAACGAGCCATTGAATTTGAAGCTGCCCGAATGATGGAGATGGCCGAGGGTGGTGAAACCATCCTGCAACAGACAAGAAGTTTCGATGCGGATAATGGAACCACTTTCGCTTTGCGCTCAAAAGAAGAAGCCAATGATTACCGATATTTTCCAGATCCCGATCTTCCTCCATTCATCATAACGGAGGAGAAACTTGCAGCTATAAAAGCATCAATGCCGGAGTTGCCGGAAGCTATTCGGCAGCGATATATGAGTAGCTACCAACTTACTCACTATGACGCTGTTCAACTGAGTGATGAAAAGGAAATGGTGGATTATTTCGAGGCAGTGGCCAGGCATACAAACCAATATAAATCGGTCGCAAACTGGCTGCTGGGCCCCATCAGAGGATGGTTGAATGAGAATAATTTTTCGATTGACCAATTGCCAGTTACACCTGGTAGGCTTGCCGCGTTGGTGGAACTGGTGTCATCGGGTCAGATAAGTTTTTCATCGGCTTCATCAAAGCTGTTAGCAAAAATGATAGAGAACCCGGATAAAACTCCTGAGTCTATTGCTACAGAACTTAATTTGTTTCAGAATGCCGGCAGCAATGAGATTGAGGCATGGGTTACAGAGGTGCTGAATAAAATGCCGGATAAAGTTGCGGAGTACAGAAAGGGTAAAAAAGGTCTGATAGGGCTTTTTATGGGAGAGGTGAAGAAGATATCGCGTGGAAAAGCAGATCCGAAAATCACTACTTCATTGCTGGAGAAAAAACTCAATGAAGCTGCCGTGAATTCGTGAATAGGGCTTGATTGTATTTTTAAATAATTTATAAGAACAATAAGAAATGATGAAAACAAAAAAGTTGTTGATGGTTGGTTTGATTGCACTGTTTGCTGTGCAGTGCAAAGATAAAGCTGCGGGTGGGTCGTTTACGGTAAAGGTAAATTACAGCAATGCCGATAAGCTAACCCCCATAGACAAACGAAGAATGGTGTTGGAAGAGATCCCTTTTGGTGGAGATGGTGTTCCGGTGATTCTGGATTCAGCTACCGTTAAAGAAAGCAAAGGAACTGTAAGTCTTGATGGCAAAGCAAAAGAGGAAGGTATTTACCAGGTGGCCGTAGAGGAAGGACCGGTACTGCTTATTGTGAATGATTCGGAGGATATGACTGTTAACCTTGATATGTCTAAAAAGGAGCAGTACTACACTATCGAAGGTTCGCCAGCAAGTAAGGAACTACAGGATTTTATCCAGAAATACAGTGTTGAGAGCCAGGAGATCAATACTGTATTCATGCAGCTTGACAGTTTGAAGCAATTTGGAGGTTCCGATAGTCTTGTTTTGGCCAGTACCAATAAGAAGAATGAAATGATCAGTGCTCTTACCAGTTATATGAAGAATATGGTAAGCAGCACAAAGAGCCCTGCAGTAAGCCTTTTTGCGTTGGGACTTTCTTCCCGTATTATGCCGGCTAAGGATTTTGATTTGTTATTGAATGATGCAGTAAAGAAATTTCCTGAGCACAATATGGTGAAGACCCTGAAGCAGACTTATGACATGCAACAGGCACAGACAGCAGAGATGGAAAAGCAGAAAGCGGCTGCAACACTGATAGGAAAGGCAGCACCTGACCTTACCATGGCAGATGTTAATGGAAAGAATATTTCTATCTCTGATTTCAAGGGAAAGTATGTTCTGGTAGATTTCTGGGCGAGCTGGTGTGGTCCATGCCGTAATGAAAATCCAAATGTTGTGCGTGCCTATGATAAATTCCGCAGCAAGAATTTCACGATCCTTGGTGTATCACTTGATAAAGCAAAGGAGCCATGGGTAAAGGCAATTGCTGATGATAAGCTGGCCTGGTCACATATGAGCGACCTGAAATTCTGGGATAGTGAATCAGTTAAAGTTTATGGATTTGAGGGAATCCCTTATAATGTATTGATCGATCCGCAGGGGATAATTATAGCGGAGAATTTGCGTGGTTTTGATCTTGAACAAAAGCTTTCTGAAGTTCTTAAATAGGCGCGTGATAAGTATCTGACACATGTTTGGAGTATGTTCGAACATGTTGCAAACATATGTCAGACACGTAAAAAGAAAGCGGCGGTCTCCAGGGAGGCCGCCGCTTTCTTTTTACGTGTTCAAATCAATTAGTATCCATCATTCTGTTCAACTATTCCAGCACTTGTCTGAACTTCCCTTAAAGGAATGGGCCAGAGGGCGCGGAATGGTTCAGTAATACCAAGCGAGGCGATCTTATCATAACGACGCAGATCAAACCAGCGATGGCCTTCATGAGCCAATTCAACACGACGCTCGTTTTCAATTGCAGTAACCAATGCTGCAGAAGTTGCTGCAGTTGTTGCAGGCAATCCGGCGCGGGTTCTTACAACATTGAGATCGCTTTGTGCACCTTCAATATCAGGACTTGCTTTCCTTGCTCGTGCTTCGGCACGGATAAGATATACTTCCGCAAGTCGGATCAATATTACGTTATCATCACCTGCAACACGAAAGGCCTTCAATGTTTTGTTAGCCGGGATGCGTGGGTCAGATGTGTTATCGAGAACGCTCACGTTAACGATTTTTCTCTTGTCGTTTGCCTCATGAGCCGCTGCAAGCGCTGCTGACGATGTGATTTCATTTCTTCCTCCATTTGCACCAGGGAAATAAAAGAAGGCAATTGCATTAGCATCATCAACGTAGAATGGCAACTCGAGAATGCTTTCAGGCGTAACATTTTTCTTAGACCAGAGACTTCTGTAATCATCTGAAAGTCCACCCAATGGTGCAGCTTCAAAATTTGTAATTACAGCTGTAGCGGCTTCTTCTGCAGCTTCGAAATTTTCGTTGTAGAGTTCAACTCTTGCTTTCAAAGCACTTGCTGCGTTTACGTTAGCCCTTGCGATTGATACACCACTTAAATTCTCAATAGCAAAATTGAGATCATCGAGAATAAGTTGGTTTACTTCTGCTTCCGTTGCGCGGGCTTTTGGTGCTGCATCTGCAGGAGAGAGCGTGGGAACAGTAAACAAAGGAACACCAACACCACCTGCTTTATTATATCCATTGGTGGAGCCTCCAAAATAGCGGATGAGGTCATGATAAAGAAGAGCTCTCAGAAAGCGGGCCTCACCAATTGCTGACGCCTTGTTAAAAGCGGGATCTGTTATCAGCTCGGCAGAAGCAATGATGTTATTTGCCCTGTTGATGGCATTGTAAATGGTATTCCACATGTTGGACAACTCCACATTATCTGCCAGGATCTGCTTATTAAATATTTGTGCGAAGCTGGGGAAGGTACCTGTATGGTTAATATTATCGGCACCCATATCGGCAAAAGCCTGGTAGCGAAGTCCGTAATAGTTTCCACTTTGAAGGGCGTCATAAATACCCCTAAGCCCGGCTTCAACACCCTGGCGGTTAGTGAAGGCCGTTGTTGCATCGAGTGAGCCTTGAGGTTCCTGATCAAGAATCTTATCACAGGAAGTGGAGCCCAGGAGCATTGCGGCTATAACTGCTATTTGTAATTTTTTCATTTTTGTCAGCATTTAAAATTAAAAGCTAAGGTTTACTCCAAAAGTGATGGTTTTGGCCTGGGGATAGGTAAGGAAATCTGTTCCAGGCGCCGTGTTCGTGATACTAAATGTGCTCACTTCAGGATCGAAGCCCTGGTAATCAGTCCATGTTTTCAGGTTCTCACCTTGAACAAAGATCCTTATGTTGTTCATTTTTATCTTCTGAGAAATTTCTTGTGGAAGATTATAGAACAGCTGAACGTTTTTCAGTCGCATGAAAGATCCATCTTCTAACCATCTTGTGGATGTACGCCTGTTATTGCTTGGGTCACCGAAAACTGCACGAGGTAATGAAGCTGATTCACCTTTCTCTGCTGTCCACCTGTTCTCTACTGTGGCAAGCTGTCCGAAGATGCTATTCATTCCTTCACCAAATGCGCGCGTGTTATTATAGATCTCATTTCCTGATACAAACTGCAGGAAGAAATTAAGACCGATTCCTTTGTAGCTTAATTCGTTAATCATACCACCAAAGAAATCTGGTACTGCACTTCCGATGATCTCCTGGTCGGCGGTTGTAATCCTGTTATCTCCATCCAGGTCAGCAAATTCGATGTCACCTGGACGAGTAGCCGCAGAATGTACTGGTGCTGCAGCAATTTCTTCCTGTGACTGGAAAATACCTTTTACAACAAATCCACGGAATGCACCAAGGTCCTGGCCTTCTTCAACCCAGCTGGCAAAGCCTGATGCAAATGGAGTTCCGGCAAGTTTTACAACTTTATTATCCGGGAATGTAATGTTGAAATTAGTTGTCCACCTGAAATCGCGACCATCAATATTTGTTGAGTTCAAAGCAAACTCAAAACCTTTGTTTTGTAGTGAACCAATGTTTTCATTGATGGTGGTAAAACCTGATGATCCAACCAACGGACGGGCCAAGAGGAGTTCGCGTGTGTTCCTGATATAGTAATCAGCTGTTAGGTTGATCCTGTTATTCAGGAATCCTACATCTATACCAACGTTGGTTTGCTCAGAGCTTTCCCAACCCAGATTTGGGTTACCCAATTGTGAAGGTGCGAGACCAGCGGCCTGGGCATAGTTATTACCTGCGCCAACAAGTGGAAGGGATGCGAAATCGCCAATGCTTGAGTTACCGGCTTCACCCCAGCTTGCGCGGAGTTTAAGATCGCTGATAACGTTGCTGTTCTTCAGGAAACCTTCTTCACTAATTCTCCAGGCAACTGATGCTGCGGGGAAGGTACCCCATCTTTTATCAGCACCAAATCTTGATACACCATCACGACGAATGCTGGCAGTTAAGAGATATTTGCCCTGGAATCCATATATAGCACGGGCGAGATATCCAACAATTCCATATGAGGAACCATTTGATGTTGCAGCCACACGCTGAGAGCCCGCTGTTAGGCGACGTATCGCATCTCCAGGGAAATTGGTTGCCTGAGCAAATATGCTCTCAAATCTTGATTCCTGGAATGATGCAACACCTGTTAGGGTCAGATCATGATCATCACCGAATTGCTTTTTGAAGGTGAGGATATTTTCATTTGTGAGGTTAAGATCTTCAGAATAACCTTCTCTTCCATCACCTCTTACACCAGCACCCGCGATATGGGTTGAGGGTATATATTGCTGTTCGCGGAAGTTAAGATAATCTGCTCCCACAACAGAACGGAAGGAGAGAGAGTTAGTGATCTGCCATTCACCGTATGCATTTGCAAGGATACGATTGTTGTTCACATCGTAGGTTGGTTCAACTGCGTTAGCAATAGGGTTTTCAATTGAAGCGTTAGGGTCTCTGCCATAGGTTCCGTCTGCATTATATGCAGAGAAATGGGAGCCATATAAAAGTGCTGTACTAACAACACCGTAGATGTTGTTATCATTCTGGATACGGGTATTTTTTGATCTGCTTAAACCAATGCTGGTACCAACCTTAATCTTTTTCGAAATATTATTGTCAACGTTCATGCGGAGGTTATACCTCTTAAATCCGGATCCAATAACAATACCCTCCTGGCTAAAATAAGCACCTGAGATAAAGAATTTCGTATTCTCATTTCCGCCCTGGAGGTTAACGTCATACGATTGGATTGCGCCACCCCTGAAGATTTCATCCTGCCAGTTAGTAGTGGGATAGGAAGATGGATCACCATCAAGACCTGCCAATCCCAATTGACCCGGAGTTACTGTTGCACCAAACCGGTTTCTAACCATTTCCTGGTTCAGCTCAACAAACTGCGGGCCAGTTAATACAGGAAGTTGCTTATACACTTCCGAAATTCCATAATAGGAATTGAGGTTAACCCTTGTTTTCCTGTTAGCACCTCTTTTAGTAGTGATAAGTACAACACCATTTGCAGCGCGTGATCCGTAGATAGCTGTAGCAGCTGCGTCTTTTAATACTTCGAATGATTCAATTTCGCTTGGGTTGATATCGGCCAAAGCGTTGAGTGTTTGTCCACCTACTCCTATCTGTGAGTAGTTACCGATATTGATGGGAATACCATCAATTACATACAATGGTTGTGAACTTGCATTGATGGAACCTGTACCCCTGATGTTGATGTTGATTGAACCACCTGGTGTACCGGAGCTCTGTGTAACGTTTACTCCTGCGGCTCTACCCCTGAGCGCCTGATCGGGGCCCTGGATAGGAATGTTTTGTAGATCAGATCCTTTAACCTGTGAAACAGCTGTGGTCAGTTCCCTTTTTTTCTGGGTACCATAACCAACCACTACTACCTCAGCAAGGTTTTTGTCCCTTGTACTAAGGTTAATGGTAAATTCAGAATTGTTTCCAATTCTTTGTTCAATGTCGCCAAATCCAACTGCGGAAATAACAAGATCCCGTGCATTTGCAGGAACAACGAAAGAGAACCTACCGTCCTCACCGGTGGTGGTTCCGATACTTGTTCCTTTAACTACAACTGAAGCATTGGGAATGGGAGTCCCTTTGTCATCTGTAACCCTTCCTGTAAGGGTTTTTGTCTGTGCCAGTAGCTGCCCAGACAGGACAACCATGCATAATAGCAGGCATAGCAATTTTCTCATTTGCATTTAGTGTTTGTGTGTAAAATAAAAGCCTTACCTATATTGACAGGCCAGCAGAGTAAAAGCTGCGTCCAGTTTTGATTACTTCAAAAAAATTAACTATTAAATGACAAACAAAGTGGGATAAGGTTCAGGGATAAGGAAGAATAGTATGTAATACTATGAATATTTTGTATGAAAAAAGTCACACGCATTCCTTTTTTTCTTGTGAGTGATAGTTTGCATGTATTCATAGAGAAATAAAAAGCCCAACTGCGCGAGGCGGTTGGGCTTATACTAATACCGGTTTAGGTTTAGAAGCAGTTGATTAAATTAATAATTCGGGTTTTGATCGTAATTGGGATTCTGCCTGATCTCAATTTCAGGGATAGGCCAAATGAAGCGATGATCACTATAAGGTATAGCGGATACTGCCCTTGTAAAATCTGTAACCCCATTACAATTGAACATCGATGCTGTTGCGGCTCCTGTTCCTACTTTTGAGGGAATTCCTCCGCCAGAAATTGGTGCGTGAACGGGATCTAATGCAAGACGGTGAATATCGCCCCAACGCTTTCCTTCTCCCACAAATTCAACTCTTCTTTCAAAAAGGATTGCTGCAACAAGTTCGTCAGCAGATGAAAAATCATCTACAGTGTATGCATCGGAAGCATCTGCCAGACTCCTGTTTCTTACTGCATTCAACAGGTCAACGGCTGCCATTGAAATCCCTGAGCCGGTACGTGCTTCTGCTTCGGCCATAATCAATAATACTTCAGCATAACGGATCATTGGAGCTGCATCAGAAAGTGTTGTTACGTCCCTGTACTTGTGAGTATATGCGCTGCTCTCATAAGATTTGGTAAGCAGTGTTCTTCTTTTGTCATCACATGCCCAACGTGCATCGCTCCACAGAATTGGGCTGATACGAACCAACCCACGACCACCAACAGGTGCTGCAGGGTCACCGAGCATGTTCGCAAGACCAGCATTCACACCCGGGTTATCAGTTGCATCATTCTTGAAGGAGAAGATGCTCTCATCTGAAGTATTGCTGATGAATGGACCATCAGGACTACTTGTAAGTTTCCAACCACCGATGGGACTGCTGTAATTAGGAGAGCTGCCGGAAATAATTTTGGCACCTTCTGCTTTAACACCCTCCCAATCTCCCATATGCATTTTTACACGCATCTTTAAAGCAATTGCTGCTGCCTTGCTTGTTCTGTAAGTTTTAAGTATACCGGCATCAGGTAGGTTCTGCTCAGCAAAATCCAGGTCTTCAAGTATCTTGGTATAATTCTGTGCTACAGTGAAATCAGAACGTTTCACTTCACGTGCTTCATTAGCCTTTGCCTCACTGTTAATGCCAATTTCACGATAAATTATACCCATCTTATTACCATTGCCATCTGCATATGGCCGAGAAAAATTCAGAACTAATTCGTGGTGTGCAAGTGCCCGTAAAAAACGCATCTCTGCCGCGTAAGCTGTAGCTTGTTCGGCAGGTATTATTCCAGTAGTCCCTGCATCCAAAACACCTTCCATTGTGAGGTTTGCTTTATTGATCAGGGAATAAAGGCTCATAAACATATTCACGTTGTTAGCAGATGAAATGCTATGAGTCGCTTCGTAAGTGATCTGATAAAACAATGCCTGGTTTAACATATCCTCACCACGCATATCACCTTGCTCGATACTTGCCGCTCCAAAAGGATAGCCTCTTACCTGTGTTGCACCGCTTCCAGGAACAGCTTCATAAAAACCAGATTGGGCTGCGTCGTAAACGCCATTAATAGCAAGATTAATACGTTCAACTGTTGTGAATGCAGAAAGGTCGGAGAAGGAGGAATAGGGTTGCAGGTCAAGCACATCTTTCTCACAGCTGCTGAATAATACAGCAGCCATAAGTGCAGGAGCTATTAACCCAGAAAGCTTGTATATTTTTTTTGTATTCATTTGACAATACTTAATTGTGATCAAAAATTTTCATTATCAAAGTCCAAGACTTAGACCAAATGAAAGAATGCGTGGTTTAGGAACTGTGTTCAGGTCAATACCACCTTCAGTAATATTCTCAGGGTCAATTCCGGAGTATCCGGTGATTACGAGTAAGTTCTGTCCCTGAACAAACATCCTGAAACTTTTTACGTTCCCGCCGAGCATACTGCCAAGCACTTTATTGTTGAGTGCATAAGAGAATTGAAGATTTTCCAGACGAATGAAATCGCCTTTTTCAACAAAACGGGAATTTGTGTTATTCTGCAGGTTGGTAAAGTTATCACGACCATACCACAATTTTGGAACGTCAGTTACATCGCCAGCACTCTGCCAACGGTCAAGTATAACATCACCATTGTTCATGAAAGCCTGCGTAAGCAAAGAAGTGCCCTTCGTTTCATTGAAAATCATGTTCCCTCCTGAATAACGCCAAAGCATATTCAAAGAGAAATTTTTGTATCTCAAGTCATTGTTTATACCACCAAACCAGGTTGGTAATACATTTCCAAGAATTTTTTTGTCAGCACTGGTCAAGGTACTTGCTGTACCTAAAGTTGGATCATCTTTTCCAAGAACAGTATAATAACTGGTAGTGGCAATATCGCCCTGGATCAATGTTCCGTCTGCTTTAATATACATAGGATTACCATTACCAGTATTTACACCTGCAAATTCATATCCGAATAAAGCATTGATAGGTTGACCAACACGCAGGATATTATATGGATCCACTACATCAGCATCATTATATAAGGCATTCACCTTATTTTTTACATTGGTGTAGTTGAAATTTAGATCCCAATAAAAATCCTTGGATTCCACAACCCTTCCACCAAGTGATATCTCGAATCCCTTGCTTTCCATATCCCCAATATTCTGGAAAATAGAATTTCCCGGAATACCAAAGGAAACAGGCAATGGAGCCGCAAGTACAAGCCCGTTGTTTTTATTACTAAACCAATCAAAGGTGAGTGTGAAACGATCATTTAGGAAGCCCATGTCAAAACCAAGGTCAAGTTTTTCCTGTGTTTCCCAAGTTAGACCGGAGTTACCCACCTGTGCAATTGCAATTCCACTGATGGCACCATACGGCCTTGACCCATATAGGCTGAGGAACGGAAACAGTCCTCCCGCAATTTGATCATTACCCACTTTTGCCCATGACCCTCTGAGCTTCAGGTCAGAAATGATATTTGAGAGACCACCCTGCCAGAAATTCTCTTCTGATATCCTCCAACCGGCAGAAACACCCGGGAAGGTACCAAAGCGCAGATCAGGTGCGAACCTTGACAAACCATCTCTACGAATGGTTGCCTGCACATAGTATTTTCCATTGAAATCATAATTCAAACGGCCGAAGTAGGAAACAAATCCGGGACCCTCAGAATAACCACCCCCTGAGAATTGGTTGGCGTAACTGTTACTTATAACATTTTCCTGAAGGAAAAACAAGTCAGATATATTAGAACCCGATCCGGAAAAACTTTTGAATTGTTCATTCTGATATTCTGTACCGGCAGTAAGTGTGAAATTATGATCTCCAAAATTTTGATTAGCTGTAGCGTAATTCTGTAATACCCAGCGAAGGTTATTCAGGCTCTGGTTAAAAACAGATCCGTTTGAGCCGCGACCGTCACCATGCCTTGGATCTAATGCCTGGAAGTCAGTACCATTATAATAATCAAGGTTAGCACGTGAAGTAAATGTAAGCCAGTCAACAGGCTTTATTTCAATAGTGAAGTTATTGATGATCCTGTGCTTGGTTGAGTTGAACTGATTATTAGCGAGAACAAAACCAATATTGGTATAGTTGTTTTCGATAGAACGAAGGTTGGCGTCCTGGCCAAGTGCAGCTCCGTTTGGCGTTATATTATATCCACCAAACTGGGGAAGATCAGGGTTTAAGATACGTACGTTTGGTAATGCTCTCATTGAATTGGCAACAGCCCCTGATAAAGCATTTGTACCTGTATTCTGATCGTTGTCTTCAGTGCGCGATAGGGTTATATTATTACTGATCTTTAACCACTTGCTTACTTTATGTTCAAGGTTTGCCCTTATACCATAGCGCTTAACCTTATTGGTAATAACCATACCATCCTGGTCAGTGTAATTCACAGAGAAAAAGTAATTCGAGCGGTCATTTCCGCCATCAACACTAAGGTTATGGGTTTGTGCTTTAGCATTTTTACGGTAAACATAACTCTGCCAGTCCGTATCTGTATTCTCTGAATTCATGAAGGCCTGGTCAGCAATACCTGCATTTCTGAATTTTTCATTAGAGATTTCAACAAACTCGTTTGCATTCAATAAATCGAATTTCTGATATGGATTAGAGAAGCCAAAGTTGTTACTGTATGTAACATTTGATCTCCCTGCTTTTCCTTTTTTAGTGGTGATCATGATCACACCATTGGAACCCCTAGAACCGAAGATAGCAGTTGCAGCACCATCTTTCAATACCTCAACTGATTCAATGTCGGCTGGATTAATATCCGTGAGGGCATTGGTATTTGCAACACCTGAAAATCCACCGGAAACCATTGGAACTCCATCCAGAACGATCAAGGGACTACGTGAACCATTCACAGAATTCACCCCCCTGATCCGAATTCTTGGTGTGGCATTCACGAGTCCAGATCCACTGGTTACCTGTACACCGGCTGTTCTACCACCTAACTGGCGATCCAGAGATGGTGTAACAAGGCTTGCAATTGGAGCTGGGTCGATTTTGCCAATTGCCGCAGTAACATCCTTTCTTTTCTGTGTGCCATAACCAACCACAACCACTTCCTGCAGGTCCCTATCATCGGCACGCATGGTAATGGAAAAACTGGTTCGGTTTCCAATGCTTATTTCCTGTGCTGACATTCCAACGGAACTTATCACCAGGGTTCTTGCATTGTCAGGGATGGAAAATGAAAAACTACCATCTTCAGTTGTGGTTGTACCGATGGTAGTTCCTTTTACGACAACAGATGCATTTGGAACAGGATTGCCTGCCGCATCTGTTACTTTTCCCGTAACGGTTCGGGTTTGGGCCAATAAGTGGCCACTAAGCATAATAATGCCTAGTAGTAACATAACTAGTTTTCTCATGTACATTTAGTTTTTAGCTAGGTAAATCTAAGGAAATGTTAATTCACCAAGACATGGGATAAATGGCAATAGCTGCACAGTCAATGGCAAAATCTAGGTAAGAATGCAAATTAATGTCGTAACCTTAAAGAGATTAGAAAAATTGATAATTGGTAAAAAGGTAAGATACAGGGGTATAAAAGAAGGGAAATCCTTCCGGTTAATATGTTGAATCTTTTGCCAAAAAAGTTAAAAAAATATAAAAAACTTACGTCGGTTAGTTTTTAAAAGGTTTTTTGCCGGTGAGATCAATTAATAGGGCAGGCAACAATACGAGGTTAGTTACAGTTGCCACTACAAGGGTAAGTGAAGTTAGCCATCCCAGCGATTGTGTTCCACCAAAACCGCTGAAGCAGAATATAACAAATCCGGCTATCAATACCATAGAGGTATATATTATACTGATACCAGTAGAATGAATGGTTTCGATAACTACCTGCTTTTGATCCTTATGAGATCTCTGCTCCTGCTTATAATTAACTAAGAACCTGATAGTTATATCAATTGCGATACCCAATGCAACGCTGAAAATCAGTACTGTGGATGGTTTTAGTGCAATTCCTGCCCAGCCCATAACACCAGCAGTAATAAGCAGGGGAATTATATTAGGAATGAGAGAGCAGAGTAATATTCTCAGGGATCGAAAAAGATAAAGCATGCATAGGGCAATGAGAAGAAAGGCCCAGAATATACTTTCTTTTAATCCATTGATTATGAATGTACTTCCTTCAAGAAAAGTAATACTCCCCCCGGTGAGGGTTATTTTATAATCAGCTGTATCAAAATACTGTTCTGTTTTCTTTTCGATCTGTCCGAGAATTTCCGGTAAACGTTTACTGCCTACATCTTTCATGTTTACACTGATACGGGTCTGGCGCTTATCCTCATCCATGAATGAACTGACAAGTTTACCAAGTTGGTTGTTCTCATTGTCTCCCCCTTTCATGTTCAGGTAGGGTGCGAGGAAGGCGATATCAAAACTATTTGGAAGCTGGTAATTGCTGCTATCGCCATCATAATAGGCCTGTTTGGCAAATTTCATTCCTTCCACAATGGAAAGTGGGCGGCTCATCTCTGGTTGAGCAGCTATATAAGCCGACAATGAATCGATTCTTTCCAGGGTCTGGAGTGTATTCTTCCGGATACCATTCTTCTGTTTGGTATCTACAACTATTTCCAGGGGCATTACCCCTTTGAAATGCTCCTCAAAAAACTTAAGATCTGTATAGATCCGATCAGTTTTGGGAAGGTCATCCACAATAAATCCCTCCGAACGAAGACGGAACATTCCAAGAATAGCTAAAACGGTGATAAGGGCGGTTAGTCCATAAATTAATCTTCGGTGGTTCAGGCTCCAGATTTCAAGTTTGTCAAGAACTGCCAGCAGCCATTTATTATCGAGATACCTTGTATGTCGGGTTTTAGGGGAAGGCAGGAAACTTAGCACTACCGGAATAAAAATAAAAGAGATGAAGAAAATCACCATGATGTTTAATCCCGCCACTACCCCGAACTCCTGGAGTATTGCGCTTTTGGTAAGTGCGAATACGGCAAAACCAATGGCTGCAGCAATATTGCAAAAAAGAGTTACTATACCCATTTTGGCCACCATGGTGCGGATGGCCTCATTTTTAATACCAGTTTCGTTCCAGGCAACATGATATTTATTTAGAAAGTAAATACAGTTGGGTATGCCGATCACTACAATCAAGGGAGGAATTAATGCAGTGAGGAGGGTGATCTTGTAATTTAATAATTCAATGGTACCAACACTCCAGATCACTCCCATGATCACAACAGCCAGGGAAATCAGCATTGCGCTAATGCTCCTGAAGAACGCCAGCAATATGACGGCAGATAATGCGAGCGATCCTATCAGTAACCAGCGCATTTCTTTTGCTATCCTGTCTGCCATTTGCGTACGTATCAGCGGGAGTCCGCTATAATGCATGTTGAGCTGATGTTTACTGCCGAATGCATCAGTTTGATCAAGGATATTGGCAACCACTTTTGTTCTTCGCGGTGATGCCAGTACATCTTTATTGATGCGTACGGCCATCAAATAGGCATTGGAGGCTTCATTATAAAGTAGACCCTTATAAAAGGGGAGGTTCCGGAATTTTGCCGCAGAACTATCAATAGCATCCTGATGAAGATTGCCCTCAGCAAAGATCTTTTCTGCCACTAATTTTTCTGTGCTATCATTTTTAACGAGCGTAACTGCCCCCGGAATACTGAGAATGTCTTCCACTCCCTCAATTCCTTTAATGGCAAGCTGCAATTGACGATAATCATTAAAAACAGATTTCTGGAATAATTTGTCCGTCTGAACTCCCACTACCAGCATGCTTCCATCTTCCCCAAACTGTTGTCTGAATTCCTGGTAGGCGAGGTATTTTGGGTTATCAACCGGAATGGCCCTTGCAAATTCATAGCTCATCTGCACTTTGCTGGCATGGTATCCCATATATGCCGTTGCCGTAAGCAGTATTATCAATAATGCGATTCGGTATTTCAGAACGATGGATCCTAATTGTTGCCACATGCTATTGCTATTTAGCTGGTAATTGCCCGCAAAGAAAACCATTTTAGCGGTAAGCACCTGATAAATCACCACCCCAAGCCGTTAACTTTGGGTTCTATGCGTTTCTTTTTCTGTTGTTTATCTTTCCTGTTTTTGCTGGTTCCGCAGCTGTTTTCCCAGCCGATTGGCAGGTGGCAGGAGCATCTTCCCTTTGGGAATGCTATCGATTTAACTACCAATGGCGAGAAACTGTTTGTGGCTACTCCTTACGCCCTTTTTAGTGTTGATGCATCCAATGAAATGATGGAACGTTATAGTAAAGTAAATGGGCTAAGTGAAACAGGTATCTCTGCAATTTCAGGGAACCTCGGTGAGGAGTTGGTAATAGCCTATACTAACAGCAATATTGATATCCTTCGAAAAGAGGGCATTACAAATGTGAATTCCCTTTCCAGGGCTTCCATCAATGCTGACAAAAATATCTACCATATATGCAGTGATGGAGATCGGGTCCTGTTATCAACAGGTTTTGCCGTGGTTGTATTGAACATTGAAAAAAACGAAATAGGAGATACCTGGGTAGTGGGTAACGACGGTGTGTACACGAAAGTAAATGCAACTGCTTCTGACGGCACTTATTACTATGCTGCAACCGCGGCCGGCCTCAAGCGTTCTGCAAGGCAGGGAATTAACCAAGCCGATTACAGGAATTGGGAAATGCTCTCTGGAACGGGTGGATTACCTGGGGGATCAACAGAGGGAGTATTTGTAATTGATGGTATGCTGTATGTTCAGCATGGATCCGGCCTTTATATATCGGAGAACAATTCCTTTCGACAGATCTATACTGATCAATGGTCATGGAACATGGTCAATTATTCAGATGGGAAGTTCATAATCAGCCAGCAAAAAAATGGAAGGTCACGGGTAATCCTTTTGGATAGAAATGCTATCATTCAAACTATAGCCGAAGATGATTTATTGACTGAACCGCGTGATGCGCTTATAATTGGTAGTACTATCTGGATAGCAGATTCTAAAGTTGGATTACTTGAATATAAGGATGGGCTTATCACTTCAATCATACCCAACTCCCCGCAAGGAATTCCCTCAGGTGAAATCTATGCTAACGGGGGAGAATGGTGGATGGGCAGAATTAATGGAATGGACCGGTTTTTTGAAGGAAACTGGACGCATTATAACGCAGATGGGCAGACGCTTCCTGAAAATACAGGTGCCATTACGCCTTTGATAAAAGATCGGGCTGATCAGTTGTGGGCAGGGACAGAAAGAGGGGGTCTTATTCTTCGAAATGGTGAACAATTCACTAGAATTAAGGAGCCTTTATTATCGCCTGATAAAAATGATCCACTGGCTTACCGGGTAACCGGACTGGCCGCAGATGCGGATAATAATTTGTGGATTAGTAATAGCGGAGTTGAAAACCAATTAGTGTTGCGATACCCCGATGCCAGTTATCGTAAATTTAAAATACCGTTTACATTGAATGGCGATACAGTGGGGCGTATCCTGTTGGATGAGCATAACCAGAAGTGGATTCTGTCACCGGGTGGCAATGGGCTGTTATGTTTTAATCACGGACTAACTATTGATAATACCGGCGATGATCAATGGAGATTATACCGTGCGGGTGCGGGCAATGGAAATCTTCCTTCCAATGAAGTTCTTAGTTTTGCTATTGATGATTTCGGTTTTATCTGGGTAGGTACTGCAGATGGTATCGCTATAATACAATGTACTGCGGAGGTATTTTCCAGCCAGGGTTGTGAGGCATTGATACCAGTAGTTCAGTCAGATAATTTTGCCGGATTTCTCTTTAAAGGAGAGGCAGTACAGGCAATTGCGGTAGATGGAGCCAATAGAAAATGGATCGGCACACGAAATGGTGTATGGCTTATAAGTGCTGATGGAGAAAAGACAATCCAACGTTTCACTACATCAAACAGTCCGCTTCCCGATAATTATATAAAGTCCATCACTATCGATCAACGTGATGGAACTGTTCTATTTGCAACAGCAAATGGGTTGTGCTCATATAAAAGCGATGCTACAGGTGCGCAGGCCTCGGGATCAGATGTTTTGGTATATCCAAATCCGGTTCCACCCGGATATAACGGAACTATAGCTATACGGGGAGTTCCTGCCAATGCGGTTGTAAAGATCACTGAACTAAATGGCCGTCTTGTACAACAGGGAAAGGCATTGGGTACTCAATTTACCTGGAATGGAAGGGACTTAAACGGAAGAAAAATTTCTACAGGAATATACCTGGTACTTGCAAGTAGTGAAAACCGGGCGCAACAAGTACTTACCAAGATCATTTTCATTCAACGCTGACCATGAATTTCAACACCAGGGGAATTGTATTAAGAACTGTTAAGTATGGTGAAACGAGTGTGATCGTTTCCATATTTACCGAGTTATTTGGTGTACAAAGCTACCTCGTGAATGGTGTGCGAGCGGCTTCTAAAAAGGGCAATATAAGGGCAAATCTTTTTCAGCCCGGGGCTATACTTGATATGGTGGTCTATCACAACGAGTTAAGAAATCTTCAAAGAATAAAAGAGTATCAATGGTCGGTTCTGTATGAAAATATATTCTATGATATTTTCAAGGGGGCTGTTGCCATGTATATGATGGAGCTTGTACAAAAATGCCTGAGGCAACCCGAGCCTAATCCCGATCTTTTTTATTTCACAGAAGATGCCATGCTTCATCTGGATAAAGCGAATGCAGCTGTTGTGGCCAATTACCCATTATTTTTTGCACTGCACCTTGCCAATTTTTTCGGCTTCCGGATACCTGATGAGCATAGCGAAAAGCTTAATATCCTTGATCTGCAGGAAGGGCTTTTTGTAAACCAGTTACCAGCACATCAAAATTACCTTGAAGGTGATTATAGCGCTGTAACAGCGCAGTTACTAAGGGTGATGCAACCTTACGAACTGGAGGATATAAAACTTCCGGTGACAGTTCGGAGAAAATTATTACAATCATTTGAGGCTTATTATGTACTGCATGTTCCTGAGTTCGGGCACCTTCGATCTCTGGCAGTTTTACAAGAGGTTATTGGTTCCTAAGTCTTACCTCTTACCTCTTACTTCTTACCTCTTACAGATTCAGCCTAAATAGTTGCACTGTTGTTGCAAAACAGCCTGAAACTCTCTCCCCGCGCGAGTTTTGAAAAATATGAGACAAGGTTTAGACAAGGATTAGACAACTATAAGACTACTGTAAGACGTATGCCTGGTTTCATAGATCTGCACCAATCCCGGTTGCTTCCCTTTTTCAAAGCTCCCATAACGATCTTCTATACCGAGCGCTCTCGCTCCATTGATTGTTGCCCATTGTAAAGCGGTTTCAAGAGTGAGCTGAGGAAAGCCTTTTAATATGGTTTTTATTTCTTCGTATATGCTTAACTGGTGGTTTGATGCGAGGCTGTCTGTACCTAAAACTATTTCCGTATTATTTTCAAGAAAAAGGTCAACTGGTGGTAATGAGCCATTGATATATTGATTAGCATTTGGGCAGAGACAGAAAATAGTTCTATTCATCAATCCCTTTTTAACCAGTGAATCAATGTCTTCCTGACTGGTCAATACATTATGCACGAGGATGGTTGATGCGGAGCGGTCCAGCCATTGGAGCACTGCCTGAAGACTGCTGCATCCGGGAGGACTAAAAAAAGAAAGATCAACACCAATGGCCTCATAAAGCTTTCTCATTTCCGAGTTTCCACTTTGAAAGAATTCATTTTCTGCCTGGCTTTCCTGGTTATGCATGGTGATGATTTGCCCTGCCGATTGTTCTGCCACCAGTTCAAATAATTCCGGAGAAACAGAATAGGGTGCATGTGGTACTATTGCAGAGGGTCCTGTTGGTGTAAAGGCCTTCAGCAAAGCGATGGCATTTTGAAATCGCACCCCTGCGGCTGCGGCTACAAATCCGCTTACCTCAATAAAATTGCGGTAGTACATCCCCCCCCTTAATTTATGGTTGATAGTATGATCTGTATTACAGATATCGCCAACTGCCACAATACCGGAGGAGAGCATCTCTGATTCTGCCTGGGCAATAGCATCTGCAATTTGATGAGGTTTGTTATTTCGTTGTAACATGATGGCCAGCAGGAAGGGAACCATGCCTGTGCCGGGTGGAACAACTCCCTTTAAATGACTGAGCTCAAGGTGGCAATGGCAGTTGATAAAGCCAGGGCTTAATATGCCTCTCAACTCATTGATATCTGATCCGGCTTCCTCTTGCGGAATGATGGCCTCAATCAATCCCTTTTCATCAGTTACCAGCACTGAGCCCTGAGGAGCAAAACCATTTCCGGTAAAAAGCTGATCGGCTTTGAATTTTCGGTAGCCCATGCGGTTAATTGAGTTAATTTTGCCATCCTTTTGGAAAGGGCCATAAAAATACAGGAACTATGTTAGACAAACTGGAAGCGATCAAGGCAAGATTTGACGAGCTGGGTGTTGCTTTGACGAACCCGGCAATCGTTAGCGATAATAAACAGTTCAGTGCACTGAGCAAGGAGTATCGCAATCTGGAGAAGATCGTAAAGGAGTATGAAGCATATAAGACTGTTCTTGCCGACCTGGTAACGTACCGGGAGGCGCTGAATGGGGATGATGATGAATTGCGGGAACTTGCCAAAGAGGAACTTCCTGTACTGGAGGAGCGGGAAGAGAAGCTTGAATCTGCCATCCGCCAGATGCTGATCCCGAAAGATCCGCAGGATGAAAAAAATGCCATTCTCGAAATAAGGGCGGGAACCGGGGGAGATGAGGCTTCACTGTTTGCTGGTACCCTCTTGAATATGTACCTGCGTTACTGCAATAGTAAGGGCTGGAAAACTGCCATCCTAAGTGAAAGTGAGGGAACTGTTGGAGGGTATAAGGAAGTGAACGTGGAAGTGATCGGCGATGATGTTTATGGCACTCTGAAGTTTGAAAGTGGGGTTCATCGGGTGCAGCGGGTTCCTGCTACTGAAGCAAGTGGAAGAGTGCATACTTCAGCGGCAACGGTGGCCGTAATGCCTGAGGCGGAAGAGGTGGATTTTGATCTAAGGGATGCCGATGTAAAGATGGAAACCTCACGAAGCGGTGGAGCGGGTGGACAAAACGTAAATAAGGTGGAGACCAAGGTAATGCTGACCCATATCCCCACCGGTACAGTGGTAATTTGCCAGACGGAGAGAACGCAGTTGGCCAACCGGGAGAAAGCAATGCATATGATGCGGACAAAACTATACGAGGAGCAGGTTCGCAAGCAGGAAGAAGAGATTTCCCGTCACAGGAAGAGCCTGGTAAGTTCAGGTGACCGGAGCGCAAAGATCAGGACCTACAATTTTCCTCAGGGTCGGGTAACTGATCACCGGATCAATTACACCGCTTATAACCTGGATGCCATTCTTAATGGGGAGATCCAGGAATTCATTGACCAGCTCCAGTTTGCGGAGAATGCGGAGAAGATGACCAACCAGCAGTAAAGTCAATACATTAAAAAAATTATTACGGTAAAAATCAAAGGTTTACGAGGGTCCACCCTCGTTTTCTGGTTTATAAGTGTAATTCTGACACTTGAATGTTTTGCCCAGGGGTTGCGCTTATCCTACGGCTTTGTGCGAATCCAAAAAAAATCCAGTACTGCAGCGGATTTTACTTGTTAATTATTTTAGAATTCACTATCTTACTATTGTTCATAAGGGTTGTGTTCCATTACCTTTGTTGTTCAGAAGTTCATTGAGTGTTTAAGCTTGTAAAGGTAGATTTTAAAGTTATTTAACTTTTAGCATCACACTATTGGCAATGGATTTGCGTTATATAAGTAGTTCAAACATGATTTAAATTTTTGACTTCTCACATAAGCAGTCAATTTTCTCATAAGCAGTTAGTTTTGGTTACGGCCCCTGTTTCCACAGGGGCCTTTCTTTTGCCTTTATTTAGGCTACCAGAGCGATTTTCATCTAATCTTAATTATCCATCTTTCTAATTGGTCGTTTTTTTTCAAAAAGATTATAATTCAATTATCACCCTGATTTTTCATTCGGATTGTAGAATATGGGGAATAAAAAGGGGGATTATTTTACACGGTAGGTAGCAAAAAACTTTTTAAAATAGTATCTGGCTGATAAAAAGCCTACAGTAGCTCCGAGGCAGTCGAATAGAAAGTCGAACCAGGAGAAATCACGATTTACAGAAGGAATCTTCTGGAGAAATTCGATCTGTAGGCCATGTGCCATGGCAATTATCAGTAGCAGCCATTCAGTTCCTTCCCTGCCTTTTAGCTTCAAATACATTACCCCTAGAAAAACCAACAGGAAATAAATGAAGAAATGGATGGCTTTATCCAGGTGGGGGATCTCAATAAGGGCTTTTGTCTCCAGTTTCTGATCAGGCATGAGGAGCAATACATTCATCAACAGGAACCAACCGAAGAAAGGGAAGGGAGAGCGGAATAATCTCAAAAACATTGGCGCAAATTATATCTTTCCCAGAACATACATTGCTGTGAGGGTAGGGCTTTCACTTCCACCGGCTTTTTCAAGGGTGATTGCAAAAGCTTCAGCGCGGGGAATATTCTTCATTCGATGCAGGCCATTTTCTTTATCCAGGGCTACCATGCCGGCGTCAACTGGCTTACCATCTACAATAGCCCAGAGTTGGTATTGTTGTCCGGGTGCCGGCTTCGGCAGATTATTTACCATCAGAAATACATCTTTGGAATTGTTATCCCAGTAGATAGTTCCGAGGCTATTGGTTTTGTTGACATCAGCCATAACCACCATCTTCATGTTCGGATCGCGGATGATGAGCAGGTCTTGCTCTGCAGTGCTGAGTTGGGTTTGAAGGGACTGGTTATTATTGGCCAATTGTTGTTGCTGGGCCAGGAGGTCATTATAAAGTGTGTCTGAATTTTTATACCTGTTATAGAGGTAAACATTGAGTGCGGCACTTACTGCCAGTAATATAATGGATGCAGCTGCAAGATATTTTTTCCAGCCTGGTGCTTCGTTTTTATAGGTAGGAATAGTTGGGATTGGTGACGGCTCTGATGGGAGTGATGGTTTGTTCAGGCTGTCGTTTTCCTTTAAGGAATTAAAAAAGGTTTCGCGGAGGGCAGGAGGAGGCGCAACGGCACCGGCCATGGCAGCAGCTTCCAGGCTTGCTTCAAAAGCATCTGCAGCTGCACGTACCTCAGGGTGTTCAAGACGCATGCGCTCAAACTCCTGCTGCTCTGCCGGGTCGGCGAGTTCGAGGATACAGCTTTCAATGCTGCCACTTAATATGTATTCCTGCACGTTCACGTCAATGTTTTTCTTAATTGCAGCAGGGCGGCACGGATCCTTGTTTTTACGGTTCCAAGGGGTATTCCAAGCATACCTGCAATTTCTTCATGCGTATAACCTTTGAGGTAAGCAAGGTCAATTAGTACCCTGTGCTCTTCCTTCAGCTGTCCAATCATTTTGGAAAGCCCTATATTGTCAACCTGGATGTTCAGACTGCCATCAGGCTTTGTATGTACGTCGTTATCGAGTTCGCGGTTTTTCTGACTATTCTGATATGCCTTTGACCGGGTCATGTCAATAGCTGCATTCCTGGCGATATTCAGCATCCAGGTGAAGAGCCGCCCTTTAGATGAATCATAACTATCTATCCGTCGCCAGATATTCACAAACACTTCCTGCAATACATCGCTTGCTTGTTCCTGGTCGGGAATTATCTGCAGAATGATACCATTTAAGGCTGCGGAGTAATTATCATACAGATATCGGAATCCTGTTTCATCCTGCTGTTTAAGCAAAGCGATTAGTTCCGGTTCCTGGTATGTGAGCGTAGTTGGCAATCAGTCTTTTTGTCGGGTATTTTATCCAACCATTTGCTGGTAACCGGCAGCATCAAGCAGGGTTTCCACATCACCGGGATTGTTAACCGTCATTTTTATCATCCAGCCCTCACCATAAGGATCTGAGTTTACCAGTTCAGGAGTTCCGGACAGGGCGGGGTTCACTTCATTGATGGTTCCTGATACGGGTAGGAATAGATCAGATACTGTCTTTACCGCTTCAACTGTTCCGAAAACTGCATCCGCTTCGAGTGTTTTACCAACCGTTTCGATTTCCACATAAACGATATCGCCGAGTTCGCCCTGGGCAAAATCGGTGATGCCGATTGTAGCTGTGTTTCCATCCAGTTTGACCCACTCGTGGTCCTTTGTATAACGTAAAGAATCAGGAATATTCATGAGGTGAAATTTTGTATTGCAAATATGGGGGAAAAAGGTGAAACCAACCCGTCTGACATCTGTCAGGACGGATGTCAGATGGGTTGATTAAAATCGTTTAACGAGTCTTGCTTTTTTTATATAGACTGGATTTAGAGGGCGGTCACCTTTTCCTGTACCGGTAGTTTGAACAGATGCAATAGAATCCACCACAGGCAATCCCTCTAATACTTCGCCGAAAATGGTGTAGTTCTGGTCGAGGTGAGGCGCGCCACCGATTGTCTTATATACATCACGGTGGGCGGCTGGTAGTTTACGACCTTTTAGCCGGTGGGTTTCTACAGAATCAAGTGCCGCATCAGTAAATGTGCGGCCCTGTACGATATAAAACTGGCTTGAACTGCTTGCTTTGGATGGGTTTACATCATCGCCGGTGCGGGCGGCAGCGAGAACTCCTTTGCGATGGAACAATTCAGGGCGAAACTCTGCTGCGATGAGAGGTCCCGGTTTTGGAGCCCGGGCTGAATCGGGTCTTGTGGCAGGATTGCCGGCCTGAATCATGAACTGGTTGATCACCCGGTGAAACTGGATGCTGTCATAGAATCCGCTCTTAACAAGGCGGAGAAAGTTATCACGGTGGAGGGGTGTGGCGTCATTGAGTCTTAGCCTTATATCGCCCTTGGATGTTTGAAGCAGAACATCCTTGTGATAATCTGAAGCGCTTAGCTTATCAGAAATCCTGGGGCTGCAGGCGATGAGACTGATTGATCCCAGAAAAAGTAAAAAATAATATTTCATGTGCATTTAGAATCCTGTCCGGTCAAAATACAATAAAACATGATCTTTCAGAAAATTCTCCTGAGCAATCGGATCCAGTTCGGGAAGGGCCTTTAATTGCCGGAAATGCGGCCAGCCATCTTCATCGAGTCTATCCAGTTCATAGTATCCACTTTGGGAAAGCAGTGAGCATACGGCGATATGCATCAGGTCCTGCTTTTGCTCTTTTGTGAATTTTTCTCTTATATCTCCAAATTCCTGGATGCCGACCAGGAATAGAATGGTTTCCATATCAGGTTTCTTGTTGAAACGCTCCATCATTTTCGCCTCGAGGTTCCACCAACGTACCTGCAGATCATCTTGTAGATTCATGCTGCAAAGATAACCGCTTGGTCCGCTTATCTTTACGCCAAAATATTAAAGATGTTACAGGTGAATTTTATCCGTCAGCATGTAGACCTGGTGAAGGAAAGACTGGCGGTGAAGCATTTTGGTCAGCCTGGATTGGTGGATGAATTGTTACAACTTGACGAGCGCCGCCGCAAACTTCAGTTTGAACGTGACGAACTCCAGGCTAAGGTGAATGCTGCTTCAAAAGATATTGGACTGTTAATGCGGGAGGGAAAGAAAGCCGAAGCGGAATCACTGAAAGCTGATGTTGCCGCCATCAAAGGACGTATGGATGATGTTTCTGAGCTGGATGGTATTGAGCGATCCATTAATGATATCCTGGTACAATTGCCAAATCTGCCGTCGGTGCAGGTTCCTGCCGGACGCACACCTGCTGATAATGAGGTGGTTCGTGAAGGTGGCGAAACCCCGGTTTTGCCCGCTGGTGCTGTTCCGCATTGGGACCTGGTAAAAAAATATGACCTCATCGATTTTGAATTGGGAAATAAAATAACTGGCAGCGGATTCCCTGTATATAAAGGTAAAGGTGCCAAATTACAACGTGCGTTGATCAGTTATTTCCTTGATTTCAATACCAGTGCGGGATACCTTGAAGTAATGCCGCCACATATGGTGAATGAAGCCTCTGCATACGGAACGGGCCAATTACCTGATAAGGAGGGTCAAATGTATCATGCCGTGGCAGATAATTTTTATCTTATTCCAACTGCCGAAGTTCCGGTTACAAATATTTATCGCGACGAGATCGTTAAAGAATCTGAGCTACCTATCATGATGACGGCCTATACACCCTGCTTTCGTCGTGAAGCGGGTAGTTATGGCAAGGATGTGCGAGGATTGAATCGGTTGCATCAATTCGATAAGGTAGAACTGGTACAATTGGTGCATCCCGACAAGAGTTATGATGTTCTGGAGGAGATGATCTTACATGTTGAGAAGCTTATAATGAGCCTCGGACTTCCATATCGAATTCTTCGGTTATGCGGCGGCGATATGAGTTTCACTTCAGCACTCACCTATGATTTTGAAGTGTATAGTGCAGCCCAGGAGAAATGGCTGGAAGTGAGTTCCGTTTCCAATTTTGAAAATTACCAGACCAACAGGATGAAGATCCGTTTTAAAGATTCTACCGGCAAAATGCAATTGGTGCATTCCCTCAATGGCAGTTCTATGGCGCTTCCACGTATTGTTGCTGCACTTTTGGAAAATAATCAGACCACAGACGGAATTGATCTCCCTGAGGTGCTTTGGGATTATTTCGGGGCGAAGAAGATATAGTGCTAGGCAATTGCTGATTTAACCTGTTGTTCAATAACCTTCCTGTTCATTACCCTGAACCATAGGGGAGGAACAAGCGCAAGCAATATCATACCCGGATATCCTGTTGGCATTTGTGGCGAATCATCATGATGCCTTAATACCTGATATTTTCTGCTGGCGAGATAATGGTGATCACTATGACGGCTGAGCTCAAATAGCAGGAGTCGCCCTATAAGGTGATCACTATTCCAGGAATGTTCAGGCATTGGGCGCTCGTACTTCCCCCCGGGAAGATGTTTTCTAATCAAACCATAATGTTCGATATAGTTAACCGATTCAAGTAATAGAATTCCGAACAAGGCTGCCATGAAAAAGTATAACATTATGGTGAAGCCGAAAAGCAGGTAAATTAAGACTACAAAAAGTAGTTGGATCAACTGTACCTGTAGCATTTCATTATGAAGGGAAAATACGGGCTTTCCTTTTTTTCCGGTTTCCCTGTTGGCGATTTTCCATGCGCCAGTATAACAGTTTATAATACTGCGAAACCAGAATTCATATATGGGCTCGTTGAAGCGGGCAGTTGACGGATCCTCAGGGGTTGCTACTCTTTTATGATGGCCCTTATTGTGTTCGATATAAAAATGAATATAAAGCGACGACATGAGTGCAATACGTGCCAGCCACTTCTCGTGAGGCTTTACACGGTGCCCAAGTTCATGCCCAAGGTTGATACCGAATGTGCCGCAAAGTAGTCCCATTGTCATAATTCGGCCGATCTTGTCTGAGAGGCTGAGCGTATGGCTCTGCATGGAATTAAGGAAATAGAAAAGTGTGGCTATATGAATAACCACGATGCTGTAAAGCACCCAATCGTAGACAGGATCATCTTTCGCGAGGGCCTCCTCTGTTGCGCTTAGGTTGGTGGGGTCAGGTGCTAATAAAAGCTCGAGGCCGGGAACCACAACCCATGCAAATAACATGGCGGTATAGCAAGCCAATCCATTTGAATTAAAGGAAATAATGGCCAGCATAAAGATTATCACTGGTATCAGATAGCGTGCTGCTCTCATTTGTTATAAGTGTCAGACACCTAATTTAAACTTTTTCAGGCTTCTGCGGTCACAGAGAAGGTATGCCTCTGACGGCTGTCGCGACGCATGTCAGACGGATATGAAAAATAATCACCTTTTATGGCGGGCGGGATTTGGTCCAGCATATGAACAACTTTCTGTACTCAGGAAAGCCAGTCACCGGCAGATTTATGATGCGCTGGAAAAGGCCTCGCGAAAGGAACCCATGCCGATTGAGGTGGCAGAGAATTTCATGAAGGGCTTATCGATAGGAATTGGGGAGGCGAGCAAAATGCAGATGCGAGATCTGAGTGATGAACAAAAAAAGAATTTACGAAAACAGAGCAGGGAAGGTATTCGCAGCCTGAATCTCCGATGGCTTGGGGAAATGGTGAATAGTAATGCCCAGCTTCGGGAGAAAATGGCCTTTTTCTGGCATGGACATTTTGCCTGCCGGAACCTCAATGTATTTTATCAGCAGCAATTATTACAGGTAATCCGCAAACATGCCCTGGCAAATTTCGGAGAACTCTTAAGGGAGGTAAGTAAGAGTTCGGCCATGATCAATTTTCTGAATAATAACCAAAACAGGAAAGGGCATCCAAATGAAAATTTTGCTCGGGAACTACTGGAACTGTTCACTTTAGGACGTGGGGAATATTCGGAAATTGATGTTCGGGAATCGGCAAGGGCATTTACTGGATGGGGAGCAAACCTACAGGGAGAGTTTGTTTTCCGCCCATTCCAACATGATAATGGATCTAAATTTTTCCTCGGTAAGGAGGGAAACTTTACCGGTGATGATATCATTGACATCTTGGTGCAAAAAAAGGAGACAGCTTATTTTATTACCCGTAAATTATATCGCTTTTTTGTAAATGAGAAGGATGATATTGAAAAGATCGGCTGGCTTGCTGGAAGATTCTACCAATCGGGTTATGATATCAGTAGCCTTTTGCGCGATATGTTTACAAGCAATTGGTTTTATGAGGAAGCTAATATGGGTAACAGGATCAAATCACCCATAGAACTTTTAGTTGGATTACAAAGACAGATACCCATTACTGTTAGTAATGAACAAACGCTTTTACTGGCCCAGCGATTATTGGGGCAGGTATTGTTTTTTCCCCCAAATGTAGCAGGATGGCCGGGTGGGAGGAGCTGGATTGACAGTAGCTCATTGCTTCTTCGTTTACGAATACCTGAACTTATTATTGCGGGAAAAGGTTTGAATATGCGACCTAAAACTGATGATGACCAGCAAATGGGGAGGACTATAGCTTCTTCTGTGTCAAACGGATTTTCAAGTGTAAAATGGGATAAATTCCAATCTGCTTTTTCCGACACGGCCAGGCCTGATCTTGCAAAGGGCATTTCCACTTTTATCCTGCAAACAAATTCATCTATTGATACAGCTATGTTATTGAAATATACAGATCAGTCAACCAGAGCATCTTACATCAAAAGCCTGACGATAACATTGCTTGCATGCCCTGAATACCAATTACATTAATCAACTAACATGCATATCCGAAGAAGACGATTCATACAGGAGTCCACTATGGCAACAGCATCTTTACTAGTGCCACGATTTCTAAAGGCGATTGATGTAAACTACCAGGTACCTGCAGGTAACAGGGTATTGGTGATGCTGCAACTAAGTGGTGGTAATGATGGTTTGAACACCATCATCCCATACCGCAATGATCTCTATTATAAGGCCAGGCCAAAACTTGGGATCGAGCGCCACAAGTCGCTTGCATTAACTGATGAAGCAGGAATTCATCCATCACTTACAACAATGAAGGATCTTTATGATGCCGGACAGCTGGGTATATTGAATAATGTTGGCTATCCTGAACCGGACCGATCCCATTTCAGGAGCATGGATATATGGCATACTGCCAGCAGTAGTAAGGAATATCTTCAGACTGGATGGCTGGGCCGGTATCTCGATAAACAGTGTCAGGATTGCGTACATCCCACGCAGGCAATAGAGCTGGACGATATACTAAGCCTTGCTCTTAAGGGAGAACAGTGGAATGGTATCGCTATGCAGGACCCCAGGCGATTGTACCACACAAGCAATAATGATTTGTTGAAAGATCTTGTAAAGCATCATAGTAAAGTACATGAGGAGCATACTCCTTCCTATCTCTATAAAACACTGGCCGACACTTTGAGTAGTGCGGAATATATTTTCAAAAGCAGTAAGCAATATGAAACAACAATCAGTTATCCCGCTACTGAACTTGGAAAGCATCTGAAGACGATCTCCTCTCTGATTTTATCTGATATTAATACAAAAGTTTACTATGTTTCCCTGGGAAGTTTTGATACTCATATTGCCCAGGATTTCCAGCAACGCAAACTTTTCGCTGAATTGAATGATGCACTGGCGGCCTTCGTAAATGATCTTAAATCTAATGGAAGGTTTGGGGACGTTATGCTAGCGTCGTTTTCAGAATTTGGACGGAGAGTGGGGCAGAATGCAAGTGGTGGAACAGATCATGGTGCAGCAAACAATATGTTTTTTATTAGCGGTGCTTTGAAAGAAAAGGGGTTGCTAAATGCATTACCAGATCTTTCTGATCTGGATAACGGTGATCTGAAATTTAAAGTAGATTTTCGTCAGGTTTATGCTACACTACTTGAAAATTGGCTGGAAGTGAAACAGGAAAATATAATAGTGCCGCGATTCGAACCTTTGGGATTTGTGTAATGGGGATGTTCGATATCATGTTCGAACATCCCCCGAACATGTGTCAGATACCTGTTACAATTTCCGCAACCAGATATTCCGGAAACTAACCGGGTTACCGTGATCCTGGAGCTGGATGCTTAGGGCTCCATGTTTTTTATAGCTTGGGGCACCGATATATTCGGTACGACCTTTGATCTCCACATTGTTTTGAACGAGAACATTGTTGTGCAGTACAGTGATGCGCGCGGGTGATTTAAGGCTGCCATCATCATTAAAGCGTGGTGCAGTAAATATCACATCATAGGTCTGCCATTCGCCGGGTGCCTTGCTGGCATTTACCAGCGGGATATGTTGTTTGTAAATGCTTCCTGCCTGACCATTTGAATAGGTCACATTCTTATAGTTGTCGAGCACCTGCAATTCATAATTCTCCATAAAAAATATTCCACTATTACCACGGCCCTGACCTTCGCTTTCCACTTTCGCCGGTGTGCGCCATTCGATATGCAACTGACAATCTTCGAAAGCCTGCTTGGTTTTGATATCACCGGTGCCACCTTTTACCGTTAGTATTCCATTGTCAACAGACCATCCCGGAGCACCGCCATTTCTGGCACTTACCCATTCATTAAGATTTTTTCCATCAAATAAAATAATGGCATCTGAAGGGGCATGGTGCATATTGCCGGGATCAACCATGGGTGGAACAGGCGTCCATACTTCGGTTGCTTTGGGATCGCCTTTTTGCTGGGCATTACTGATGGTTGTGAAGGCAAGAATGCTCGCCGCAGTAAGGAAAATAATTTTCATGTTTTGTTGCTTATTGGTGGTCTTGTAAATTTAAGGAATCCGGAATTATCTAACGGATGAGGATGAAGTTGCCTTTTTTTACTATTTGCTTACCATTGAAGTCTTCCCCGCTAACAACAAAAGTATAATTGCCTGCAGGCTGGTCCATACCATTAATTGTACCATCCCATCCAGTGAATCCGAGCCCATCGTAGATTTTTTGTCCCACCCTGTTAAAAACCCGGAAGTAATTCATTTTTCGCATACCCACGGCGAGATAACGGAAACGGTCATTGCGTCCGTCACCATTTGGTGAGAATGCATTGGGAACATATATTTCGGGCCCTTTATATACTTTGATATTGATGGTATCTGTAGTGGCACATCCTGCAGGAGTGTATGCTGTCAGAACATATTTTGTTTCGCGGGTGAGTGTAGCAACCGGATCGGGGATATTTGGGTCAGATAGTCCGGTGGGTGGCGACCAGGTATATAAAACCCCGCCTGATGCATTCAATTGAAGTGGTTGGTTATCGGCGACCAGTGTATCATTTCCTGCAAATGCGTTGGTGCTAAAAAAAGAGGCTATATGTTCCACAGGTTCGCTGGCGCAACCATTCGCTCCCACTCCCGTTACAGTTATAATATACTCACCAGGCAAACTGGGCGTAAAGGAATAATTGGGATCTCCTGGTGTATTTGAAGCGGGTGACCAATTCCAGGATTGTATGGGATTGGCTGGAGTTCCGCTGCTGGCTGTCAGTTGAAGGGTTTCCCCTATGCAGGAATTACTTAGAGGAGTGATCTCAATTTCGGGCTGTGGCAATAATGTAATGGTTTTTGTAATTACTTCAGAACTGCATCCCTCTTTCGTTTTTACGGAAAGGCTTATATCAACCGAAGATTGGCCGCTGATATTTTGCAGTGGTGGTATGTTGCCGGAATGCTTCACTCCGTTAATAATCCAATCCCATTCAGAAATAGTTCCAAACTCAACTGAAGAGCGATCGAGAGGTTGAAAGTTTACTGATCCACAAATTGTGTCAGGAACAAGGAAATCAGCAATGGGGATGGAACCAATAGTGATCACTTTTTTTGTAGTGTCTGACCAGCAGCCATTGTTACCAAGCACTGTGGATGATACAGTATAATTTCCCGGTTGAGCATAAATGTGGGGAGGAGGATTTCTAAGGTCTGAAGTTGTGCCGTCACCAAAATCCCAATGCCATTTTACGATGGTGCCGAAAGAGGTGGAGAGGTCAACGAACTCAATGGTTTGAGGAAAGCAGGTTTCATCGGTGGGGGTCTGACTGAAGTTGGCTGTAAGTGAAGTACAGAACCGCTGGTGGTTTGTAGCGCCACCGGTTGCACCTGTGAAGCCCCAGAAAACCATGGGATCATTGTTGAAAACATCACGAACCAGGTCAATGGTATCGGAAACGCGGAGCACTTCATCAATATAAGTTGTAAGCACCTTTGTATTGGCGTTCCACCGGATTTTCAATACATGCCATTTGCAGTCTTCTATATTTTCGCTAAGGGCAGAAACAGGCACTGGTCCATCCAGGTTATTCGAACTTAAATGGTTGTTATCGCCATCACGTTGAATGCTGATATGGTCATAGGCTGGATCATTAAGGTTAGTGTTCTGCCAGGTATCAAGCGCAATACCTATTGACGGTCGTATGCCTTCAAAACCAAGTCCCTCGCCGGTTGTGCCAACATTGGTACTGATAGGCTGCAATACGAAAACAATACCATCTGCTCCATTTGCATCGGTGCATCCCAGGTTTACATCAAAACTGAATTCAAAAGGTTCATTAAGGTTGATCTTATTAATATTCCATACCGAGCCAGACCTTGTATTTTGTGCTGGAGTAAGTGTATAGCAGTTGCAATTTTCCTTGAAAGCTGCACCATTGATATGATACGGGCTATCCACCACAGATTGTGTCATCCCGGAAGTAGCCAGTGACAGAATGAGCAGGAGGAGGATTAATTTTTTCAAGCAGTCTGACGGTCTTAGTAGCTAACATAAAAAAACATCATTCCTCCTAAAGGGAATGATGTTTCTTATTCAATTGAATTTAAAATTATTACCAGCCTTGTTTGGCAATACCAGCTTTGATTGCAGCGAGAGCTTTTTCCTCGCCCAACATGGTGGTGAGTTTATTGCCTTTGCCATCATTACCCTGGGCCATGTAACCGCCACGTGCGGTTTTAGTGATCACCGCATCTTTTATTTCAACACCCTTTTCTTTAGTTTTCACATTATATGCGGTCAGTTTGATATCAGCCATAACGAATTGTTTTTATGGTTAGTGAATAAATATTAATAATAGCTGGCATACAAGCTAGCCAAAAAATCTCAAAACAGGCGAATTCAATACCCTGAAATCATCAAAAATTTATTTATATATCGATTTTGGCGTATTTGGCGTGGCTTTCGATGAACTGGCGACGTGGTGCAACTTCATCACCCATGAGCATACTGAAGACCATATCGGCCTCTGCAGCACTTTCAATGGTAACTCTTTTCAGTGTTCTTGTTGCCGGATTCATAGTAGTTTCCCAAAGTTGGGTTGCATTCATCTCACCAAGACCTTTATAGCGCTGAACGTTTACACTATCATCTTTACCTCCTCCGAGTTTTGCAACCCATTCCTTACGGTCATCCTCACCCCATGCATAAGCCTGGTCTTTTCCTTTTTTAACCAGGTAGAGGGGTGGTTGTGCGATATATACATACCCCTGTTCCACCATCTCTTTCATATATCGGTATATAAAAGTAAGGATGAGGGTTGCGATATGTGATCCGTCCACATCCGCATCGGTCATAATGATAAGTTTGTGGTAACGGAGTTTGGTTATGTTTAAAGCTTTGGGATCTTCAGGTGTACCAACCGTAACCCCAAGGGCGGTATACATATTACGGATCTCTTCATTTTCGTAGATTTTATGCTCAAGTGCTTTTTCAACGTTGAGGATCTTTCCACGGAGAGGAAGTATGGCCTGGAAGTTTCGATCACGGCCTTGTTTGGCTGTACCACCTGCCGAGTCGCCCTCCACAAGGTAGAGCTCACATTTTTCGGCATCTCTTTCAGAACAGTCTGCAAGTTTACCAGGCAGTCCACCACCACTTAGTACAGTTTTGCGCTGCACCATTTCCCTTGCTTTTTTAGCGGCTACACGTGCCTGTGCTGCAAGGACCACCTTCGAAATAACGTTCTTTGCTTCTTTGGGGTTTTCTTCAAGGTATGCTTCCAAAGCCCTGCTGACGGTGGTTTCCACTACGCCACTTACTTCGCTGTTACCGAGTTTGGTCTTTGTTTGTCCCTCAAACTGAGGTTCAGGAACCTTAACGGAAATGATAGCGCTCAGCCCTTCCCGGAAGTCATCCCCTTCTACTTCAACCTTGGCTTTTTCAAACAGCCCTTCCTTGTCGCCATAGTTTTTAAATACGCGCGTTAGCGCCCTTCTGAAGCCGGTAACATGGGTACCACCTTCAATAGTATTGATATTGTTTACATAGCTGAATATATGCTCCTTGAAATCATTGTTGTAGCTCAGTGCTACTTCCACTGCCACATGCGATCCCTGGTCGTAGCCATCCACATATAGTGTTTTGGCGATAAGGGGTGTACGGTTGGCATTTGCGTCAAGCATTTCAACGAACTCAACAATTCCACCTTCACTATAGAAGGTTTTGGAATAGGGTTTGCCCTCTTCATCGAGTTCGCGGAGATCAGTAAGAATGATATTGATACGACGGTTAAGAAAAGCAAGCTCACGCAAACGACCTTCCAGGATCTCCCGGTTATATTCACTTACTGTGAAGATTGACATATCGGGCCAGAAGTGAACGCGGGTACCGGTTTCCTCAGATGTGCCTATTTCCCGAACGGCATATTTAGGAACGCCAATTGAGTATTCCTGTTCAAATATCTTTCCTTCGCGTTGAACTGTTACCAGCAATTTGCTGGATAGCGCGTTCACACAACTTACCCCCACACCATGTAGTCCACCTGAAACCTTATAGGTATTCTTATCAAATTTTCCACCGGCGTGCAGAACTGTCATTACCACTTCAAGTGCACTTCTTTTCTCTTTTGTGTGCATTGCGGTAGGGATACCCCTGCCATCATCCTGTACTGAAATGGAATTGTCTTCGTGGATATTGACACTAATGTTTTTGCAATAGCCAGCCAGGGCCTCGTCAATGGAGTTGTCAACAACTTCATAAACGAGGTGGTGCAGGCCTTTAACGCCGATATCGCCGATATACATCGCCGGGCGTTTTCTTACTGCTTCCAGACCTTCCAGGACCTGGATGCTATCTGCTTCATAACCGCCTTGGGTGGGAATTGTCTTTTCTTTTGTTTCCTGCAATTCTGTGCTCATATATGCTACTGTAGATCGCTTATTTGGTTTAAAAAGGACTATTTACAAATGTACGAAAAAAGGGGAGACGGAGCTGAATCTGAGGGGATTTGAGCTGAGTTTTGGGGGTTTATAAGAGCTATTTCAGACATATGAGTAATCAGGCATGATCTGACGAAGAAATTACGGTTAAATGACAGAAATACGGTTCAATGGTGCCCCTTCGATTGCGGCATATAGTGTACTTTTGCGGTCCATGCACCAGGCACCTGATATATTATCGCTGGCCCGAAAGGCGCCGGTTATGTTCAACGAGCTCGAATTACTGCAGTATCGGGAACAGCAAATTCCTGGTTCTGTTCAATATACGATTCACCGTTATCGCAGGCAATCCCAATTTGAGGTTGATGATATGGGAATGCTGGTTTATCACCGGGTAGAAAAAAACAGTAAGGAGAATTACCTGGAACTTCGTTTCTGCATTTCCGGTAATACTTATTGCCGGCAAAAGGAAATTGAATGCGACAATTGCCGGTTCAGCCTTTCGAGTAGCTGCGAGCAGAAATCACCCAGTGTGGATGTTTTGAGTTTCCTGTTCTCTCCCACACATCTTTCCCAATTCATTAATGGCGGAAAGATGAAATCGATGCCAGACGAAATCGTTCATTTCAGGCATGCATCCTCCTTCTCTAAAACGCTGAGTTTATGTGGCAAAACCCGAACTGTACTGGAGGCGCTATTAAACCATAATTATTCAGGATCCATGGAGAATATCTTCCTGAATGCACAAATGCAGATGCTGCTACTTTACAGCCTCGAGTGCATGATTGGGGAGAAAGAGGAGATGGCGTTTACCTGTAAGTTCCTCGCTAATGAATCTGACCGCGAAAAAATCGAAAAGGCCCGTGAGATCCTCCTTCAACATATTGGTGAACCCATCACAATTAAGGAATTGAGCCGAAAAGTTGCTATTAATGAATGTTACCTTAAAAAAGGTTTCAAAGAGTTATATGGTACTACGGTATTTGATTTCTACCAGAGCCAGCGCATGGAACATGCCCGCTACCTCCTTTATGAAAAGGGGTTGAGTGTAACCGAGGTTTCGATGATGCTCGGTTATTCATCCATCTCGCATTTTTCTACTGCCTTTAAAAAGCATACTGGAATAAAGCCCTGCGAGCTGTTATTGCGATAGCAGGTTCATAATTGAACTAGTGCCCTCCACCCTGCGGACCCCTATATGCCATAATATCCCTGTCGAAAAGATATAGGCCACTCTTATCGGCTCCTATCAGTTCAAGTTTTTCATTCAAAGTTCTTGCCATACGCTCTTCTTCCATTTGTTCAGTAACATACCATTGGAGGAAATTATGCGTAGCGTAGTCTTTTTCAGAAAGCGACTGGTGAACAATATCATTTATACTATCGCTCACTTTAAGTTCATGTTTAAGGAATTCTGCAAATGCATTTTGCAGGCTAACGAATGTAAGGATGGGTTGTTCCAATGCAGGCACCACGCCAAATCCTCCACGCTCATTAATAAATGCTATCAGTTTAAGCATGTGTACCCTCTCTTCATCGGATTGTTTATAGAAAAATGCGGCCACACCCTGTAAACCGGGTTGGATATCTGCCCAGGAGGCCATTGCCAGATAGGCCTGTGAAGACTCCGCTTCCATTTGCACCTGCTTATTAAGGGCATCCTGCATTGTTTTGGATAACATGGTTATGATTTTAAATGAATTTACGAAAAAATCTCTCGCACATTTTTTCCAATTGCGTAAACCATTTTCCCTTTTCGGGAAGTATTAGAGTTTTTTTAAAATGAAATTTGCCTGCTCTTTATAAACAGGCAAACAATAAATGTAATTTTCCGATATATAGTAGGGTGACCTTAAATTGTGATAATGAAGATATTTTTCAGACGAATCCATCTTTACCTCAGCCTGGCAGCAGGACTCATCATAATGGTTACCTGTTTTACTGGTGCCGTACTGGTATTTGAGAAGGAGTTGCAGCAGTTCTTCCATCGTGAGCGGTATTTTGTAGAAATACCTTCGGGGTCAACACATGTTGCGGTTGCGAAGATGGAGGAGATGGTGGAAAAGCGGGTGCCAGGTGCAACTATTAATTCGGTAAAAATTTATACGGATCCTTCACGCACAGCCGAATTAAATTATACAGTAGAGAAAGGTCAGCGCAGAACCGCATTTGTTAATCCATACAGCGCCCAGGTAATTGAATTGTACAGCTACCAGGAAACATTTTTTTATACCATGTTCGCTTTGCATAGATGGATGCTGGGAGGTGATATCGGTAAGATAATAGTAGGTATTAGTACCATTATTTTTTTATTCATCCTGATTACGGGAATTGTATTGTGGTGGCCTAAGACACGGGCTATACTACGTCAGCGATTAAGGATAAAGTTGGATGCAGGTTGGAAAAGGGTAAATCATGACTTGCATGTAGTAGTGGGTTTTTATTCAGCCATACTGCTTTTCATATTTGCCTTTACCGGACTGGCATGGAGTTTTGAGTGGTTCAATAAGGGTATATATAAAGTTACCGGATCACCAATGCAGGGTGCTAAACCTCCGGTGAATGAATTTCGGGAAGGCGTTAATATGGCGGGCTTTGATAAGGTTCTAAGTTCAGCAAAAAATGCTGCTGCTGATGTTGAGTTTTATAATATCAGTGCTCCAAAAGATTCTGTTGCTACATATGCGGTGAATGTATTGCCAAATGATGCTACACATGAATCTGCTACTGATAATTATTATTTTGATCGCTATGGTGCCTCTGTAAATACGGTTGTTAGATGGGAAGACCGAAATCTGGGGCAAAGGGTTAGAGCAACTTTTAAGCCCGTGCATGTATCTTCCATTTTCGGAATGCCTTCAAAAATAGCAGGGTTCATTATTTGCCTGCTTGGGACAAGTTTTCCAGTGACTGGTTGTATAATGTGGCTTAACAGAACAAGGATAAAGAAAAAGCAGCCAGGTATACTGGCTGCAGATATGGGGGAGCAGGAGGAAGCTGCATGATCATTTCATGATCTCAGCCAGGCTTTCACGAGCTGCTGTAATTGTTTTATCAAGATCCTCTTTGGTGAGTGCATTGTTTAAGAACCATGCTTCAAAGGCAGATGGCGGAAGATAAATTCCACGGTTAAGCATTGCATGGAAAAATTTGGCGAATAGGGCATTGTTTGCAGCAGATGCAGATGCAAAATCTCTTACAGGATTTTCACTGAAATGAATGCTAAGCATAGATCCGAATTGATTGAGCACGAAAGGATGCCCCCATTCTTTAAGTTCCTTTTCTAACCCGGTTTTGAGATAGGATGTTTTTTGATCCAGCTCTTCATAAAGAGATGGGTTGCTGTTTAATTCAGAGAGCAGGGTGAATCCTGCAATCATCGCGATTGGATTGCCGCTAAGTGTTCCTGCCTGGTAAACGGAGCCAAGTGGTGCAACTACCTGCATGATTTCTTTTTTGCCCCCAAAAGCGCCAACAGGCATACCAGCACCAATTACTTTTCCATAGGTAACAAGGTCAGCATCAATGCCCAGTTTTTCCTGGGCTCCACCTTTGGCCAGTCTGAATCCGGTCATCACCTCATCAAAAATAAATATGATCCCTTCCTCATCACATATCTTACGGATACCTTCCAGGAAGCCTGGTTCGGGAAGTATACAACCCATATTACCTGCAACCGGTTCTACAATGATCGCTGCAATTTCTCCCTTATGACTTGCAGCCAGATGTTTCACTGCATCAAGATCATTATATGCGCAGGTCAGTGTATCTGCGCTTACTCCCGCTGTAACCCCCGGAACGGTCTGAATATTAAAAGTAGCAACACCACTTCCCGCTTTAACCAGGAATGAGTCAGCATGACCATGGTAGCAACCTTCGAACTTCAGGATCTTATTCCTCCCTGTGTACCCGCGTGCAACACGTATGGCACTCATGCAGGCTTCGGTGCCGCTGCTTACCATCCTGATGAGGTCAACATTGGATGTCATGCTACGAATAAGCTCGGCCATTTCTATTTCCAGTTCTGTAGGCGCACCATAGGAGGTGGAGTATTCAGCATATTTCTGGATAGCTTTAACAACAGGGTCGTAGGCGTGACCCAGGATCATGGGTCCCCAGGAAGCGATATAATCTATATACCGGTTGCCGTCTACATCATGGAGATAAGCTCCCGCTGCACGTTGTATGAATATAGGGGTTCCCCCTACGCTTTTAAAAGCTCGGACCGGGGAGTTCACACCACCGGGAATTGAACCCTGTGCACGCGCAAAAAGCGCAGCGCTCTTCGAAATATTATTAGTCATAGTATTTTATATTTCATCTCCGGCAAAATCATCAAAGGCCTTGATCTTTTTGGTTGCCTTGAATTCTATGATTCGGTAGTTTGCCAGGCCATTGATGTTAAAAGGATCTTCGGATATAATCTTCTCGATCTCCGCTTTGCTGGTAGCCCTTGCAAAGATGAGTCCGCCATCACGTGGTTCTTTCCTGCCCGATGCAAGGAAATGCCCCGAATGATAATATTTTTCCAGGAAGGCCACATGTGCTGCCATGGCCGCATCAATTTCGGTTGCTGGAACATTGTAGGTTAATTCAATGATAAACATGATGCCTTTATTTAGTTTTTTAAACTTGTTGTTAGCTGATCAGTTTCACTGCGTCTTTCGCGAAATAAGTTGCTATAAGGTCGGCCCCTGCACGTTTGATGGATGTGAGTGTTTCAAGGATTGCCTTGTCTTCATTGATCCATCCCATTTTTGCAGCAGCCTTTATCATGGCATATTCTCCACTGATATTATAGGCACTAACAGGAACGGATACACTATTTTTTACTTCCCTGATTATATCCAGATATGAAAGGGCAGGCTTTACCATAACAATATCAGCTCCTTCTTCAATATCCATCAATGTTTCTTTAACCGCCTCAATCCGGTTGGCATAATCCATCTGATATGTTTTCTTATCACCAAAACCAGGAGCACTATCGAGTGCATCACGGAATGGACCGTAAAAGCAGGATGCATATTTCGCACTATAGCTCATGATACCTGTATTGGTATGGCCCGCTGATTCCAGTCCCTGCCTGATAGCTCCGATACGACCATCCATCATATCAGATGGAGCTACAAAATCGGCCCCTGCATCTGCATGAGAAATACTCATCTTCACAAGTGCTTCAACCGTTGGATCATTAACGATCTTGCCATTTTCAACAATACCATCATGGCCATAAGAGGAAAAGGGGTCCAATGCTACATCGGTCATAACCAGCATTTCCGGAACTGCATCTTTAATGGCTTTTATGCTTCTTTGCATAAGTCCATCAGGATTCCAGGCTTCCTTGCCAGTGTTATCTTTCAGTTCATCCTTGCATTTAATAAATAGTAATACAGAGCAAATACCCATCGACCATAATTCTTTCACTTCTGTTATAGTATGATCAAGGGAATTGCGATAGTAACCCGGCATGGAAGCAATTTCTGTTTTGATTCCAGTGCCTTCATCGATGAATAAGGGTACAATAAAATCACTGGCACTCAGGGAAGTTTCAGCTACCATCGAACGTATGGCCGCTGATTGCCGTAGTATCCTGTTTCTTCTTTGCAATATCATGATTCTTTTTTTTAAATTTCAGTACGGCATTAAACCCAATCAACCGGATGCAGGCAAGCCTGCAGCAATTTATCTTCTTCTGAACCTGGTTCAGGCTGGTAATTGTATTCAAAACGAACTGTTGGCGGGAGGCTCATCAGGATACTTTCTATACGACCATTTGTTTTTAGTCCGAATAAGGTGCCCCTGTCATGTACCAGGTTGAATTCAGTATACCGTCCGCGACGAATCTCCTGCCAGTGTTTTTGTTCCTCAGTGAACGGAAGCAATTTCCGCTTTTCAACAATTGGTATATAAGCTTCCATGAATGCGTCTCCACAGCGCTTCGCAAACTTTATCCACCAGTTGGCGTCACGCTCCTGGTTGGGCCGTTGATAATCGTAAAATATTCCACCGATACCTCTTCTTTCTTCATTACGATGCCAGTTTACAAAATAGTTGTCACAGGTCTTCTTGAATGTAGGGAAAAAGCCCGGATCGAAATCATCGCAGGCATCTTTATATGTTTGATGAAAATGCCGGGCATCTTCTTCAAAAAGGTAATAAGGGGTAAGATCAGTACCACCGCCAAACCATTGATCGATGACCTGGTTATTTTCATCGTACAACTCAAACATTCGGTAGTTGCAATGGACAGTTGGAACAAAAGGATTCAGCGGATGTAGTACCAGGCTGAGTCCGCAGGCAAACCAATTGTCGCCATTTATCTTAAGCTGGATGCGCATGGCTTCCGTTACCTTGCCATGAACCACAGAGGTGTTCACGCCTCCTTTTTCAAAAACTTTTCCATTGCTGATCACCCGGGTTCTGCCCCCGCCACCTTCCTCTCTTTGCCAATTGTCTTCTATGAAATGCGCTTTACCGTCGCTAACTTCAACGGCTGTACAGATCCTGTTTTGCAGGTCATGAATATAATCGATAAAAACATCCTTTGGCAGCATGTGAAAGATGTTAAGAGTATTCTTTAACGGCATCTACAAAAGCCCGTGCATGATCAACGGGGATATTAGGAAGGATACCATGTCCCAGGTTTGCGATATGACGATGACCACCGAATGCCTCCAGCATAGTCTTAACCTCCTGCCGTATAACCGGTATTGGTGCTGATAATTTGGCGGGGTCAAAGTTTCCTTGCAGAGTAACATCCGGTCCGGCAAACTGGCGGGCAAGCTTTGGTTTGATGCACCAGTCGATCCCTAAACCATGAGCCCCTGTATCAGCCATTTCTTCCAGAGCAAACCATGCACCTTTTGCAAAGATGATGGTTGGGACTTCATCTTTAAGGGCAGCCACAATCTGGCGGATGTACTGGAGAGAATAAGTTTCAAAATCTGCGGGACTCAACAGTCCGCCCCAGCTATCAAATATCTGAATTATATCCGCTCCTGCTTTAACCTGTCCTTTCAGGTATGCAATGGTGGTATCAGTAATCATCTGCAGCAATCTATGAGCTGTTTCCGGTTGGGTGTAACAGAATGCCTTTGCCTCATCAAATGTTTTAGAACCTTTTCCCTGCACCATATAGCAGAGCAGCGTCCAGGGTGCGCCGGCAAAACCAATCAGGGGAACCCTTCCATCAAGCTCTTGTTTAATCATGCGGATGGCATCAAATACATAATGCAGGCGATCATTAACATCCGGAACCGTTACACGCTGAAGGTCATTGATATTTTTGATTGGATCCGGTAATACCGGACCTTTACTTTCGATAAGCTGAACCTCAAGGCCCATTGCCTGTGGCACTACCAGGATATCGGAGAAAAGAATTGCGGCATCCACACCAACTATATCAACGGGTTGAAGTGTAATTTCAGTTGCGAGAGCTGGAGTCTGGCATCTTTCAAAAAAACCATATTTCTCGCGTAACACCATGTATTGTGGTAAGTATCTTCCTGCCTGACGCATCATCCACACAGGAGTTCTTTCCGTCTGTTCGCCTCTAAGCGTTCTTAATATGAGATCGTTCTTTATTGACATCATTAGTTTTTTGAATTAGAACCTTCCTAATATTTCTATTGCCTTCTCCGCAAGTGCTTCCTTACCGGGTGCATCGGCGCTGACGATCCTGTTAGCGCAGTGCTTTTTGATTGCGTCTGCTGTTGTGGAGCCAATAGCAAATGCAAGGGCATTTTGAGGAAGTGAATTGGCTGAGAAAAAGCTCTCCACTGCAGAGGGACTGTAGAACAACACTCCTGAGAAGTTTTCGTTCAGTTTATGAGGAGTAGCAATTGTTTCATATACCACGATTTCTGTGACCAGAATACCGGCAGCAAAAAGCATATCAGGTAATTCGGGCCTTCGTTGATCGCCGCAGAAAAATATCACTTCTTCGGCCATCGCATCTTCTATGATTTTGTCGGCCAGGGCAATAGCATTTTCAGCTGTTCCGGCAATGCTCTCTTCGCCGAAGAATATTTCAACCAGTTCACGGGTGGTATGGCCGATGCAATAGATTTGCCAATCGGGTTGCTGTCCCTCCAATAATTCTGCTACTGCTTCCACAGCATTCATGCTGGTGAAAACAACGGTAGCGCTGAGAAGTAAGGACTGCTGTATTTCTTCTATCGTTTCCCGGGTCTGTATTGGCTGCGTTTCAATAAATGGGAGAACGGTAATGTCAACTCCTTTTAATGCTGCATTATCCAGCAGTTCTTTACGAAGCGGCCTTGTACTCAGGAGTGTTGGTTTTATATCCATCAGTGTCCTGCTTTTTTTATTTGTTCAATGATGCGGCCGGCACCTTTTGCGAGAAGTGTATCGGCTGCACGTTTTCCCATATTTACACTTTCATCAGTAAGTGCTTCCTCAAATTCAATGTCAAGATGTTCTGATCCGTCAACAGAAAATATATTACCCTGGAATTTTATTTTCTCTGCATGAATAGTTGCCAGTGCGCTGATTGGAGTAGAGCATCCACCCATGAGTGCACGAAGAAAATCGCGTTCGATCTGTGTGCAAAGGGCTGTTGCCTTGTGGTTAAGCAATTGGCATGCATCATAGGAAAAATGATCATCATCGCGGCATACGATCAGAATAGCCCCCTGTGCTGGTGCAGGTAACATCCAGTTTAGTGACAGAGCAGATGGTGGGAGAAGATCTGTACGTTGCAGGCCTGCTGCTGCGAAGATCGCACCGTCCCAGTTTTGTTCTGAAAGCTTCCTCAGGCGGGTATTAACATTACCGCGAAGGTTGGTTATTGAGTGATTAGGATAGCGATGCAACCATTGGGCTTTGCGCCGAATACTACTTGTAGCGATTAGGGCTACAGAATTTCGGTCGTCAAGAAATGATGTACCATTTTTTGGTACGATTATATCCATATAACTGCCACGCTCAAGCGCTGCAACAGGAACAATTCCCTTTGCAGTTTGCGTGGGTACATCTTTCATGGAATGAACCGCAATATCAAATCGGTCACTTAACAGGGCGGCATCCAGTGTTCTGGTAAATACACCCTGTACACCCATTTCATAAAGTGGGGTTACCAGGTCAATATCACCCTCGCTTTTAAGTGGCACAAGAGCAGTAGCAAAGCCTTTGGCTTCCAGCTGCTGCTGTACCTGCACAGCCTGCCAAATGGCCAGTTGGCTGTCACGTGTTCCGATTCTGATAATTTTATTTGTCATCTTAATTTGCACGCACTGCAATGAAGTCATTGATGGCTTCCAGGTAATGACAGCCGCGTTCATTTCGCACGCGCATTTTGGCCGCCATGGTATTCAATACCTTTTGGATCCTGTGCGATGCATCTTCCGAAGGTACTGTAGTAGTACTGGAATTATAGAGAAATTCAGGATTGCCTGTTGAGTGTATTTCCTCCAGTTTAAGCTTAACCTGAACAAGAACGGCCAGTTGCTTGCGCATGCGGCACCATTCCAGGAATTCGGCAGTCTGTTCTTCGATGATTGCCAATGCTTTTGGAACTTCTGCCATTCGCTTTTGCAGGGTTTCATCCTTCAGACGGGAGAGCTCATCAACATTGAGCAATCTCTTGCCTGCTAACTCTGCCACTTCGGGGTGAACATTGTTTGGAATGGAAAGATCAATTATCCATTGCTGTTGCTTACCGTTTAGATGGGCAGCGCGAATGATCGGTTCATCTGCGTTGGCAGCTACTATTATGATATCTGCATTTGAAACAGCAGAATAAAGTTCTTCAGAAGGAAGGCTTTCGAGGTTGAGTTCTGAAGCAAGGTCAAGGGCTTTCTGGTGGGTTCGGTTCACCAGAGTGATGTTACGGCATCCTAAATAATCTATGAGGTTGCGACAGGTATTTCTTCCAATTTTACCAGTACCGATCAGTAGTACATTTTTATCGGCAACATCTGCTATCTGCTCGCGAAGGAACTGAATGGCCGCAAATGAAACGGAAACAGTTCCGCTGCTAAGTGCTGTATTGTTTTTAATGAGTTTGGAGGTCTGCAGCACCTGGTTAAACAATCTTTCTATAAAAGGACCGATACCGTTTTTTGATTTCGATTGCTTTACCGCCAGTTTTATCTGACCTACAATTTCATAATCACCCAGGATCTGTGAATCGAGACCTGCGGCAACTTCAAATAAATGCTGGGTAGCGTCTTTTCCTCTGTGGAGATAAGCTATACTGCGGAATTCTTCAGCACTCTGGCCCGTTGCTTCACATATTAGTGAAACCAGTAGGTCAATATCACGCGCGATGCCATAAACCTCTGTACGGTTGCAAGTGGAGAGAACAAAGATTTCGGCAATACCCCTGCGTTTGGCCTCAGTGATGATCCACTCGTAGTGTTCATTATTGATGGCGAAACGGCTTCTCACGACCGAATCAGATTTTTTATAGCTGATACCGGCCACGAAAAAATGTTGCAGGTCTTTTGGATAATCTCCCATACGATTCTAAGCTTCTGTTTCAGCGGGTTTTGCGGCACAAAAATAGTTCAAGACAAGCTAACCGCCTTATGTTAACTGTCAGTGAAATGTCATATTACCATGACAATGCATGGTTTAGTCACTCAATTGTCAAATTGGGGTGATGGATTGAAGATTTTATGTAGCACAAAAAATGGGCGATTAGTTTTGCAACCATTCGGTGGGGCAATCGTTTATTATCGATTGCAATCAATTAATTAGGTTTGTTACCATTTACTTCTTTTTATTTCAATTTTCGTTCATATGAAGCGTGGCATAATACTGATGAACCTGGGATCTCCAGACTCTACTTCGGTGCGGGATGTAAGAAAATACCTGAACGAATTCCTGATGGACGAGCGGGTCATTGACATGTCATGGTTAGGACGTCTACTGTTGGTGCGGGGAATTATTGTTCCTTTTCGCGCTCCCAAATCTGCAAAGGCATATTCATCGATCTGGACAAAAGAAGGATCTCCCCTCATTGTGATCACAAAGCAGCTGCAGGCGGCGCTTCAAGAGCAAGTGTCGGAGCCCGTGGCTATAGCCATGCGCTACGGCACTCCATCACCCCGTGATGCTTATGAGGAATTGCTTCAACGCCAGCCCGATCTCGAGGAGGTCATATTGATACCCATGTACCCTCATTATGCTATGAGCAGCTATGAGACAGCGGTTGAGTATGCGAAAGAACAGCATGCTGAGGGAGGTTATTCCTTTAAGCTTGATATTGTTGAACCATATTATGATGAGCCGCATTACCTTGAAGCACTGGCAGAGAGTATCAGGCCTTTCCTGCAGCAGGACTATGACCAGATATTATTTTCCTATCACGGTGTTCCGGAGCGCCATATACGGAAGGGCGATATTACCGGCTCACACTGCCTGAAAGTAGCCAGCTGCTGTGATGTTGATTCACCAGCGCACAAACAATGCTATCGCCATCAATGCTGGTTTACCACAAAGAAGATGGTTGAATATCTTAGTATTCCGGAAGGCAAATGGGGGTTTAGTTTCCAGAGCAGGCTTGGTCGAGATCCCTGGCTACAGCCTTATACTGCCAAAAGACTGGAGGAACTCCCAGGAGAAGGGGTGAAAAAATTGCTTGTTGTTTGTCCGGCTTTTGTGAGCGATTGCCTGGAGACGCTTGAAGAGATTGCAGAGGAGGGTAAAGAAGAGTTCATCCATGCGGGGGGAGAGGAGTTCACGATGATTCCATGCCTTAATCTTCATCCCATGTGGGTGAATACATTGGTGCGTTATGTAGCAGGTGGGGTGGAAACCAGCAATGTTTCATGATGATCTATCCTTATATAAAAGCGCTGCATATCATCTTCGTGGTGACCTGGTTTGCCGGATTATTCTATATGCCGAGGCTCTTTATCTACAGTACAGAAGCAGGCGAAAAACCAGTGGCAGAGCGTGATATCTTGCGTGCGCAGTTTGCGATCATGACACGTCGGTTATGGTATGGCATCACCTGGCCATCAGCAGTGCTGACACTAATACTTGGACTTACGGTGATGTTCATGGGCAATTGGGATACTATACTCTTTAAACCCGAAGGTAGATGGTTCCTGATAAAATGGCTTTTTGTTTTAGGATTGTATGCCTACCATTTTTCACTGCAGGTAATTGTAAAACAGGAACTTGCCGGCATCTTTAAATACAGTTCCAATCAACTCCGCCTTTGGAATGAAGTGGCAACAGTTTTTCTTTTTGCGATCGTAATGCTCGTGATTGTGCGTACCAGCATGAGCCTGGTATGGGGAATGGGCGGACTAGCCGCCCTTATTATTCTTCTTTTACTGGCTATCAGAATTTATAAGAAGTTTCGATAGTACCCATCTGACGCCTGTCACGACGGATGTCAGACGGATAGGCTAAACGTTCTCTCTGCCGGCTGTTTGCGGCGGAGGTGAAGGTCAAAAGCGCTGCAAATATTACGGATAAAATGATGGCCAAGCGAAGTAAGCTGCAGTCCGGTTTCGTTCCATTGGAGGAGTCCATCTTTGGCCAGCGTACGCAATTGCGGGAAACTAAATTCTTCGAGTAAAGCCAGATCGGCAGGATCGAAGCTTGTGGCTCCTTTACAGCTTATATCCAATATGTATTTTTTGAAGGAAAGATCTTCTTCCGTAAGGAAATATCCCTTGGTTACCGCCAGGTGACCGTTATTGATAGCCTCATAATACTCGCGTATCGTTTTTTTGTTTTGCGCATAGGCATTAGCGGCATCGCTGATGGCGGAGACGCCGAGGCCTACCATAAGTGTGCTGGATTGTGTTGTATAGCCCATGAAATTCCGATGGAGCCTGGTTGATCCGGTTGGACAATCGGCTGTTGGGGCATATCGTGCTTTATGAAGTTCATCGGTAGGCAGTGCAAAGTGGTCCATTCCGATATCAGCATAGCCATTGGCAGTAAAGTGGAATTTGCCAAGGCGATATAATTGCATTTTCAGGGCAGCCGGGGGAAGGTCTTTCGTGTCGAAGAGACGTTGCCCGCGACTGTTCCAGGGAACATGCGCATAGCTGTAAAAAGCAACCCGGTCGGGCCGAAGACTGATTGTTTGCAGCAAGGTGCGTTCCATACTTTCTATGGTTTGCTTTGGCAGTCCATATATCAGGTCAAAATTCACAGAAGTATAGCCGATTTCACGCGCCATGTTTGTGACCTTTACAACATTTTCAAAAGGCTGTATCCTATTAATAATGAACTGTACCTGCGGATCATTATCCTGCACGCCAAAACTTACCCTTCTGAATCCCAGATCATATAGAGTTTCCAGGTGTTCTCGCGTAGTATTATTAGGATGGCCTTCAAAGCTAAACTGGTGATCAGGGTGGATCTCCGCATATTGTAAAATTGTGGAGAGCATTTTATGCAGGTTCTCAGGCGAGAAGAAAGTTGGAGTACCGCCTCCAAGATGAAGCTCACGGATAATTGGCTTTTCGGGCATCAGCCGCAGGTATAGTCTCCATTCTCGCACCAGCGCCTTAATATAAACGTCTTCCACGCTATGGTTGGTGGTGATCTTCTTATTGCAGCCACAATATGTACAAAGCGATTCACAAAAGGGGAGGTGCAGGTAAAGGCTGATGCCTTCATTACTATTAAGTATACTGAATTGCTGCGTGAAGCCTCTTTCCCAATCATCGCGGCTAATAGGTTCTTCCCAATTGGGCACGGTAGGATAAGATGTATATCGCGGCACCGGCTGGTTGTATTTTTCAAGTAATCCCTGACTGATCATAAGCATTGTATTGGCAGCAAAATAAAGGCGCTATAAAAACACCAGGCATGACCTTTCCATGGTTCTCCGCCTGATTTTGATCAGGTTTAGTAGCTATTGTCATGATAATGTCATAGAAGCATTTGCAGAATAGATGAATTGTCTGCAAACAGTCATCACACAGGCATTTCCTCATTTCGTAACTGGTTTTTCCTCATTGCGTAAACCAGAATATTTATCCTGACAGACATTTGCGCATTGTAATAATGAATATGAAGAAGAATAGTCTTTTAGCAATGATTTTCGTCCTGTCCGGTATTCGATTAATGGCACAGGATCAACAGGATACGGCTGCTTTGAAAGAGGAGGCCATGCCACAGGTTGTTGTAGTTGGATACAAGGATAAACTATTGAGTAAGGTTCCGGGATCTGTATCGGTATTGCGGTTCAAGGATATACAATCGATTGCCCCGCTAAGTGGAAATGATGTTGTAAAGCGTGTGCCCGGATTGAATGTGGTTGATGAGGAAGGAGCGGGACTACGGATAAACATTGGTGTTAGGGGACTTGATCCCGATCGTAGCCGCAATGTGCTGATACTTGAAGATGGTGTTCCGGTTGCGTTAAATCCATATGGAGAACCAGAAATGTATTTCACTCCCGTCATTGATAAGGTAAGGAGTATCGAAGTATTGAAGGGAAGCGGCCAGGTGATGTTTGGGCCACAAACAATTGGTGGGGTTGTGAATCTTATAACCCAGGATCCACCGGCCACTCAAACGACCGAACTGCGCGTTAAAGGAGGTACCGGTGGATTCTTTTCAGGGTATGCCAGTTATGGAACAACGGTAGGTAATGTTGGTTTCGTAGTAAGCTATCTCCGCAAACAGGCCGATAATATGGGACCAACCTGGTTCAGGGTAAATGACCTGAGTGCCAAGATCCGTTTTCGCATCAACGACAAATCCAATATAGGCGTTAAGCTCGGCATCTATGATGAGCTTTCAAATTCTACCTATGTTGGCCTTACTCAAACGATGTATGATAAAGGAGATAACGACTATGCACGCATTGCACCTGATGACCGGCTTCCGGTGCGCAGGTATAATCTAAGTGTTACACACCAGCATTTATTCAGTGAGAAAGTATCATTACAAACTACAGCTTTTGCCTATACAACATCAAGGAACTGGCAACGGCAGGATTTTAGCTCGAATGCAACTGCAGCAAATCAGACCGGTGTTGTGTGGGGAGATAGGGAAGTTCCAGGAGGCGCCCTCTATATGCTAAACAGCAACGGACATAGAAATCGTCAGTTTGAAGTGTTGGGAATTGAACCCCGTTTGGTTGTGAAAGGAACCATTGCAGGCAGGGAAAATAAGTTGCAGACAGGGGTACGTTACCTTTATGAAAAGGCAAACGAGCAGTTCGTTCTGGGAAAGAAAGCTGACGCAACGGCTGGTGATCTGCGCGATAATGAGATCCGTAGTGGTAAGGCATTAAGTGCATATTTGCAGGATGAGATCTCACTAACAAAAAAGCTAAGTTTCAGCGCAGGTGTAAGGATGGAATATTTTGATTATAGCAGGAATATATTGAGAGGAAGATTTAACGTAAACGGAACCACAGTTGTTGCTGACACCAGTGTAAATGCGGGCGACCAGGTGACTGCCTTAATACCAGGAGCAGGACTAACCTACTCAGTAAATGAAAACGTTTCATTATTTGCTGGTATACATAAAGGTTTTGCTCCACCCCGTACTAAAGATGCGATCACATCAACAGGTACAGCTATTGATCTTGATGCTGAGAACAGCTGGAATTATGAGGCAGGCGCCAGGTTTCAGTGGAATAACTGGATCAATGGAGAAGCTACCTTGTTCATGATGAATTTCTCTAACCAGATCATCCCAATCTCACAATCGAGTGGTAATTCAAACGCCACCGGACTTGAAAATGGAGGCCGGACTCTTCATCGTGGAGTGGAAGCAGGTGTTAATGCTGATCTGGGTAAAGCATTGGAGTGGAAACATAGTGTTACCATTGGAACTAATGTTACGTATGTTGATAGTCGTTATAATGCAGACAGGTTCATTAATGCAGGAACAGACAAAATAAATGTGCGGGATAATGATCTTCCTTATGCCCCTTCCCTTATATGGAATGGAAGTATTGGATTTGCATCTGCAAAAGGCTTTGGGGTGAAGCTTTTCGCAAATTATGTGGATGAGCAATATGCTGATGAATTAAACACAGAAACTGCCAGTAGTAATGGCAGGATCGGTAAAATTGAGAGCAGGATGATCCTTGATGGAACGGCCTGGTACCAGCTGCCTGGTAAAAAGGTTGCCTTTAACCTTTCAGCAAAGAACATTACTGACAGAAGATATATTGCCAGTCGCCGCCCCGAAGGTATTAAGGTCGGATTGCCGGTTTTTGTTACAGCCGGAATAGATATCGTGCTTTAAAATATTTGAAAAACCAGGATAAAGAAAGCCACTGAGAAATCGGTGGTTTTTTTTGCATTAGCCGGACTAAACGGTGAGTTATAAAAAAGAGGAAGGGGGCTAGACAACCCCCTATTTTAACCCCTAAACCCTAAACCGTAGAAAAATTTACCAGTTATGTTGAATTATTTAAACATTTTTAAAATCCATTTCAACACCAACTGAATTATATTATAAGAGTGACAGCAGCACTCTATTATTACGTTGCGTTTCTACTAAAAATAGTTTCAGAAATTATGCCAAACGCGAAAAATGTGGATAAGTCGGTCCTCCTTAAACCTTGATAGTTAGTTTTTTAACAGAATCTGTTCAGGCCTGGTAAATTCCCTGATAACTTTCCCATAGGGCATGTGAAAGCTACTGTGACTTATCCTTATTCTACCCCGCAACCGAACCCACAGAATTTCAGTAACTTCGCGTCTATTTCAAGAGATCGATTTTCGTAAGTATATAAGAATCAGCGACTTAATTTATGGCAGCCAAGTATCGTGAGTACCAGCAACTGAACCTACCTTCCATTGAATCGGAAATCCTGGGTAAATGGACCGAACACCAGGCCTTTGAGAAGAGTGTTAGTTTGCGTGAAGGCAGGGAACCTTTTGTTTTCTATGAAGGTCCCCCGAGCGCTAATGGAATGCCCGGAATACATCATGTGATTTCCCGTACTCTAAAAGATCTTGTTTGTCGCTACAAGACCATGCAGGGCTTCCAGGTAAAACGTAAAGGCGGCTGGGATACCCATGGGCTCCCCATTGAGCTGGGCGTTGAAAAGGAACTGGGCATAACAAAAGAAGATATTGGTAAATCTATAAGTGTTGAGGAATACAACCAGAAATGCCGTGAAGCCGTATTAAGGTTTAAAGATAAATGGGATGATCTTACCAGGAAGATGGGATACTGGGTTGATTTGAATGACCCTTATATCACTTTCGAGAATAATTATATAGAGACATTATGGTGGTTGCTCAAGCGACTGCATACAAAGGGGTTATTATATAAAAGTGTAAGTATTCAGCCCTATTCACCTGCGGCCGGAACCGGACTCAGCTCACATGAGCTGAATCAGCCAGGTACCTATAAAGATGTAAAAGATACATCGGTGGTGGCCATGTTTAAGGCCTTACGCGATGAGCGATCTGAATTCCTTTTTGATGCAGCTTCAGAAGTTATAAACCAGAACCTTTACGCAGCCAATATAATTGAAACTACAGAGATATTTTTTCTTGCCTGGACAACCACTCCCTGGACACTACCGAGTAACCTTGGATTAACTGTAGGCCCCAATATCGATTATGTTTTAGTAAAGACATTCAATCCATATACACATCTTCCCATCCATGTTGTGCTGGCTAAGTCTTTACTCGGCAAGTATTTCAAACCGGAGGGAGAGAATGGTGATTTTGAGGGATATGGGCCCGATACTAAACTACTGCCGTGGAAACAGCTAGCCGAGTTTAAGGGTAAAACCCTTGAGCATTGCCGTTATGAGCAATTGTTACCCTATGAAGCCAACAGTGCCGATGTGGCCGGTGGCGATCCATTCAGGGTACTGATAGATACTTTCGTAACTACAGAAGACGGAACAGGTATCGTGCATACAGCCCCGGCTTTTGGTGCCGATGATTATAAGGTTGGAAAGAAATATGGTATCGGTATTCTGACAATGGTTGACAGGGAGGGGAAGTTTGTAGAAGGCCTTGGTGAGTTCAGCCAACGATATGTAAAGAATTATAAGGATGAGCCCGATTATGTTGATGTAAATATCGACATCAGTGTAAAGCTGAAAAAGGAAAACAGGGCTTTCAAAGTTGAAAAATACGAACACAGTTACCCCCATTGCTGGCGCACAGATAAACCTGTATTATATTATCCCCTTGATGCCTGGTTCATTAAGACCACAGCTATTAAGGACAGGATGGTAGAGCTCAACAAAACCATCAACTGGAAGCCCAGGGCAACCGGTGAAGGACGTTTTGGAAACTGGCTTGAGAATATGGTGGACTGGAACCTGAGCCGCAGCCGTTATTGGGGAACCCCCCTGCCAATCTGGAGAACTGAAGATGGCAAAGAAGAAAAATGTATAGGTTCTATAGAGGAGCTAAAGATGGAAATCATCAAGGCCAATGAGGTTTTAGGTGGAGTTGTGAACAAGAATTATTTACATGACAATGAACTGGATCTCCATAAACCCTATGTTGATGAGGTTGTTTTAGTAAGTGATACGGGAAGGGCTATGCGACGTGAACCCGATCTGATCGATGTTTGGTTCGACAGTGGAGCGATGCCATACGCGCAGTGGGGGCTAGACCAATTAAAGGTTCGTGCCGGCGATGAAACACCTTTTAACGCACCGTTCGGACAAAACTTCCCTGCTGATTTCATATGCGAGGGTGTTGACCAGACAAGGGGATGGTTTTATACGCTGCATGCTTTGGCAGCGCTGCTATATGATAGTGTAGCATATAAGACTGTGGTTTCAAACGGCCTTGTGCTCGATAAGAACGGCAACAAGATGAGTAAACGCCTCGGCAATGTGGTGGATCCGTTCAGTACAATTGAAAATTTTGGGGCTGATGCCACGAGGTGGTACCTTATTACAAATGCTTCTCCATGGGACAGTCTGAAGTTTGATCTGGAGGGGATCAGAGAGGTGCAACGAAAGTTCTTTGGTACATTATATAATACCTATCAATTTTTTGTGCTTTATGCCAATGTGGATGGTTTTTCCTTTAGTGAGAAATATGTTCCGTTGGAAGAGCGTCCCGAGATAGACCGATGGATTCTCTCCTCGCTTAATTCGCTTGTACGCGATGTTACTGCAGCGTTGAATGACTATGAACCAACCCAGGCGGGGAGGTTGGTAGAGGATTTTGTAGATGAACATCTCAGCAACTGGTATGTGCGATTGTGCAGGAGAAGGTTCTGGAAAGGAGATTATTCCACTGATAAGATTGCCGCTTACCAAACACTTTATGAGTGCCTGGAAACCATCAGCAGGCTGATAGCACCGGTATCACCATTTTTTGCCGACTGGCTTTTCACTAACCTGAACAATGTAACAGGACGTTTTAAAGAGGGTTCCGTTCATCATACAGATTACCCGGTTTCACAGGCCGGATTGATCGATACCGCACTGGAGGAGAGAATGCAATTGGCCCAGGACAGCTCATCTCTTGTACTTTCACTTCGTAAGAAAGTAAATATCAAGGTTAGGCAGCCGCTTCAAAGAATCCTTATACCGGTATTAAACCCATCTATGAAGGATCAGCTTGAAAAAGTTGCCGATCTTATCAGGAGCGAGGTTAACGTAAAAGAAATCCAGTACCTAACTGATGCCGACGGTTTTATCAAGAAAAAGATCAAGCCCAATTTCCAGGCGTTGGGGAAAAGGCTGGGATCAAAAATGAAGGCTGTGACGGCGGCAATTGGCGGACTAGACCAGGAAGCCATTTCCTTACTTGAAAAAGAAGGTTCATATTCTTTGGAAATTGATAGCGAACCCTTAATATTACAAATCCATGAGGTTGAAATCACCAGTGAGGATATTCCAGGTTGGATGGTGAGTTCAAAAGGAGCGTTGACAGTGGCGCTTGACGTTACTGTTACACCCGAGTTAGAGCAGGAAGGCAATGCCAGGGAATTGGTGAACCGGATCCAGAAAATCCGTAAGGACAATGGTTACGAGCTAACGGACAGGATACTCGTAAAGCTTTCACAGGCTGGTGTATTAGCAGAAAGTATCCGTCATTTCGGCCCTTATATCAAGGAAGAAGTATTAGCCGATGAGCTCGAAATGGTAGAGGAACTGGGAAATGGAATGGCGATAGAAGTTAATGATCAACCTGTAAGAGTTTGGGTAGACAAAGTAACCCCGACCAAATAAACAGAACATTCATCACCGGATAAAAGGAAGAAAATATGGCAACAAAGAAAAAGGCTGCCCCTGCCAAGGCTTCAGTAAATGCAAAAGCTTCAGCTGGCGCAGCGAAAAAAGTTGCTCCGGCAAAGAAAGCGGCCCCTGCGCCTCAGAAGAAGGCTGCAACGAAAGCTCCTGCCAAGTCTGCACCTGCTGCCAAAGCAACGAAAGCTGCTCCGGCTGCTAAAGGTGCCGCTTCGAAAGGACCTGCTAAAGCTGCACCTGCTAAGGCGGCTCCCGCTAAAACAGTTCCTTCAAAGGCTGCCCCATCCAAAGCAGTTCCTTCAAAGGCTGCTGTTAAAACGGCTGCTGCCAGGCCTGCTCCTGCTCCTGCAAAAGGAAATGGTTCAAATGGCAAGGCTGTACCTGCAAAAGCCACCGAAAATAAGAAAGCACCCGTAAAAGCTGCTGAACCTAAAGCTGAACCAGCTCCAAAGGCGGCACCTGCCCCGAAAGAGAAAAAAGAGAAACCGGTAAAGCCGCCTGTGATCAAGAAGGCCAATGCTCGGCAGATCAGGCAGTTTTTAAAAACTGGTCCGAACAAGCCGACGGTGAAAGATGATTCAAAGCAAACCACACCGATTCCCATTAAGAAACCTGCGCCGCCACCAGAAAAAAGACCAACCAGGCTGGTGATGCCAGAAATTAAAACAAAAACCGTGAAGCCCTATAATCCCGATTTTACAAAGAGTGTCCTTGACCAGGAGGCACAGATACCAACAGGACCGTCTATGCGCTACAGTGATAATGAATTAGTTGAGTTTAAAGATCTGATCAATAAAAAGCTTGATGCTGCCAAGAAAGAACTTGCTTACCTGCAGGGCCTTATTACCCGTAAGGATGAGATGGGCGGGGATGAGAGTGAGAGCCGTTATATGACGATGGAAGATGGCAGTGTGAGTATGGAACGCGAGCAGTTGAGCCAGATGGCCAGCAGGCAAATCACCTTTATCGACCATCTCGAGAAGGCGTTGATGCGTATTGAGAATAAAACCTACGGTATTTGCCGCGTTACGGGTAAACTTATAGACAAGGCCCGACTGCGTGCTGTTCCCCATGCTACATTGAGCATTGAGGCGAAGAATACGATGAATAAGTAATCAATTTTTGTGTTGATAATAATAAAGGTCTCCTCCCGGGGACCTTTATCTTTTTGATGAGAATACCCATTTTGGGGGACAAGCAAGGTTGGTTCAAAACCTTAGTTTTACGCTTGTAAGTTTTAACCCCTAAACCAGGTCCCGGTTGCTGTGAAGGTGCATTCCGGGAAGAATCTTCGAGACTGTCCACATGGGCAGTCTCTTTTTTTGCGACCCTTCCCAGTATTCCCTTTAGTTACTTATCTAAGTGTTTTTCTCTATCAATATACTAAGAAGCAGGCCTCACCGTTATATGAGAGATTTTCGATACCCGTACCCTGTCAAAAACGGCTGAGCCAAAGCTGGTGTTTATGCCTGGAGCCCTAAACCTTCCTACTATAGGGTAGCCTTTTCATTTACAACAGTCTGGTGAGGACCATTAAAACCAAATTCTATTTCGCAAGGAGTCAGGTGGGCTTCGTGCATGAAAAACCAACACCGGATGATCCAAACTGTGGAAATACTTTTCATTTGGAAAGTGGGTAATAAGAAGAGGCTGGGTGTCATTCTTTTACTTGTTTTGATGATGCAGCTACTAAGTGTGGCTGTATTTGCTATACCGGGTAAAACTTTATTCTTTACTCCAACTGCCTCTATAACCAGCGGTCCGGCGACAATCTGTACCGGCAGTTCCACAGACATTTCCTTGAATATAGTTGCCACAGGAGCGTGGACGCTCACACTTGATAATAGCGGCGGAAGTGTATCAGGAAACGGCTCAGGAAATTTTATCATCAGCGTTTCTCCAACAACTTCAACAACCTACAAAATTGCTTCATTATCTGACGAGGAGGGAGCATCCGCTGCGGGTGATCTTACCGGTGAGGCTGTAATTACTGTTAATCAGCATTCAACGATTAATCGTACAAGCTTACCTGTTACTACTAACCAAACAATTTGTATTGGTTCCCCGATTACATTGATAAGTTACTTTGTGGGTGGTGGTGGAACTGGCGTTGTGATAGACGATCTTCCTGCCGGGGTAACTTATACTTTTAATAATGGTATAGTGTTTATTATGGGTACACCCACCCAGCCTGGGAATTATGAATATACAGTTAGGACAATTGGTCCATGTGATCAGGCGGAGTTAACCGGAAATATAAGTGTACGTGATAACAGCAGTATTGTTTTATCATCGGCTATAGCTACTGAATCGCAGACGTTATGTATCAATACAGCTATAACAAGTATCACTTATGCTGTTGGCGGAACTGCAACCGATGCGACCGTTACTGGTTTGCCAGCTGGAGTTACCGGAACCTATAATGCTGGTGTTTTCACTATCAGTGGCACACCTTCCGTTGATGGCATGTTTAATTATACCGTTACTACTGTTGGTCCATGTGAAGAAGTTACTGCAGAAGGAACCATTATTGTTCAGGCGAATTCAACAATCAATCTAACATCCGTTGCAGAAACAGAAGCGCAGACATTATGTATAAATACAGCAATAACCAATATTACGTATGCTGTTGGTGGAACTGCAACAGATGCAACTGTTACAGGATTGCCAGCTGGAGTTAGCGGAACCTATAATGCAGGTGTTTTCACCATCAGTGGATCGCCTACAGTTGCAGGCACATTTAATTATACAGTTACAACAGATGGTCCTTGCGCGGAAGCAACTGCAACCGGAACAATCATGGTTCAGCCTAATTCAACAATCAGTTTGAGTTCTGCTGCAGCAACTGTCGCGCAGACAATTTGTATTAATACAGCAATAACCAATATTACTTATACTGTTGGTGGAACTGCAACAGATGCAAC
>JAKFDZ010000010.1:0-3431 GCA_036675925.1 Flavihumibacter sp. | reverse complement strand
TGTTGAAAAAGCTTTTATCACTTTCAAAACGTTGTTCGTTGGATTCATCCAACTGGAAGCATTTTGAATAAGTGTATTGCCAACTAATGTCACTTCATTGGTCGCTTCATTAATGGTGAAGGTCCCTGTAGTAGTTACGCCATTTTGATTGCGGGTATAATTCTGCCCGCTAATATTATCGAAACGTATCCATGAATTAGTTGCAGCGGCATCCCAGGTTTCATTCCAGCCCCAATTGTAGGAAGATGCTTTTGATGTTGTCCAGCCATTGCCTTTTGCTATCCAGTCAATAGGATTGCCTGCTGCATCTAATTGCCAGAAGCGACCCAGGTTTGCTCCACCTGTCAGCATAGCCAATAATTCACCTGGCGCCAAAACGGGATTAAATCCTTCATCAGGCTGTGGTATTGGTGGCGGTGGCGGGGTCCAGCTATCGCTATAGGATTTTGAAATATAATTCAGCACCTGGTATTCCGCCTTCGTTTTATTCTTCGCGGCCAGTTGCATTGTATTTTCTGTTAATGAAACTATGCGCCAGTTGGACGTAGAAACTACATCAGCGGGTGTGTAAGAAACATATAGAGGAGTGGCATCGGTAGTAGTAAGCGTTAATGTATTTACGTCAAGGAAATAAGTTCCTGATTCAACTCCAACACCTGCAACGCCTTTATGATCTGTTTTCAGAAAAGGTCCGCCTTGCAAACTAAAGGTTATAGATCCATAATCACGTTTTTCCGCCGCCCATGTATCACTTGTATAATTGGGTCCGTAGGTCCAGCAATTAGGCCCGAGCGGATCGGTGCATACCTGGCTCCAAACCACGCTTTGTCCATCAGGTGCTAACGAGCCATAAGCATTGTCCATACCCGCAAAATAAATAGGGCTGGTAAAAAATTTTTTATCGCCGTTCGCATTCGCGTCGAGCAGCCATGTTTTTTCATTGCCTACACCGCCGGATAACAAAGTCCAGAGCGGATCATTAACATAGTTCAGGTTATCGGCTGTTACTTTAATGGTAACCGGCGGCATTTCTACGACTCCGCCTGCAGTCATGGCAGAATATTTAATAACGTAGTCACCTGCAAAAGCAAAACGTACCGTATCTTTTTGACGGGTTGATTTCCCGGTGCCATAATCCCACATGGGAACTGTTTCCGGAGTTTGATTTATTAAAATAACGGTATTACCTCCGGCGTCTACTGCGAGATCCTGGATAACGTCGAATTTAATTTCTGATGCATTGAGCATCCGGCCCAGGTCATAATCCTGTTTTTTACAGGCAGTCAGGAATAATCCCAGCAGTACGATCCAGGTAAAATGTTTAAAGTAGTTCATACTTGATTAATTTAAAATGTTGTTATAGCAGTTATGCAGCTTTAATATGTTGATGTTTATTACCAGGACTTACCATCCGGCGTTTTGTTTTAATACACCGCTTGATAAAGTGATTTGCGTATAAGGAATTTGTTGCAAGCCTTTCGTCTCAATGATTTTCGCAGCGGCAATTGTTTTGGGTGTGTTAACACCGCCATTTTGCACCGTAGTGTTTTCGGCAATAGCTGCAGCCGCTTTATCAATGCCCTGGCGAAGAAGATCCCAGTAGCGAACACCTTCTAATGCGAATTCTAGTCTTCTTTCCTTTATGATATTATCTTGCGTGACAGGCAATGCACTGAAATTAGTTCCGTAAGCTCTTTTGCGTACATCATCAAAATACGTCTGTGCACTGGCAGCACCGAGTTCAGCCGCCATTAATAATACATCGGCATAGCGAATAGATACATAATCCTGGAACTGGCCGATCATAAAGTTTACACCCCCGTTGTTTACCGCTTCACTGTTTCCGTTTTCATCTGAAGTAGGCGTATATTTTTTAGTGTAATAACCTGTGTATTCACGTTGGTTATTTTTCATGGTAAATTCTATTCCTTCATCGGCAATGGAAATAATAGATGCTTCACGCCTGCTATCAGTAGCGGTATAAGCATTCCAAAGTTTTGGGTTTACTGTTCCGCCTCCCCAGCCATTTCCATAGGGGGGCGTTGTTTGCTCCCGTAAGCCGAACATAACCAGCCAATGATTTCCATCTGCATTACCATCATAATCACTGGTAAAAGTGTATTTAACAGCAAACAAAGTTTCTTTATTATCTTCTCCCACATAATCATCAACCGAAGCTGCGGGCCATAGATTGGCGAAATTTTCAACCAAACCAAAACCGCCATTATTAATTACATCTTCAAGGTAACTGGTAGCTTCAGTTTTGGTAACGATGCCTGCGAGATCTGCTTTGCCGTAATAACCGGTGTAATAAAGAAATACTCTTCCGATCAATGCTTCGGCAGCCCATTTAGTTACACGACCAAAAGTTGCTGGAGCCTGAGAAGAATAGCTTGTTGCTGATAAGTTTTGTGCTGCAAACTCAAGATCTTCGGCAATCAATTTATATATATCATCCGGTGATGCCTGCGGAACATTTTCTGTTGTTGGTACGGTAACCAAAGGAATATTGCCCCAAAGTCTTACCATATCAAAATACAAGTAGGCCCGTAAAAATCTTGCTTCCGATTCGTAAGTTTTTCTCAATGTCTCCTGCCCCTTCCATTCTACCTGGTCCATTTTTCCAAGCAACATGTTGCAACGATAAAGAGCTTTGTAATAAAGTATCCAGTTTGCATTGAACATGTTTTGATCTGATGGGGAACGTGATTTATCAAACTCATCCATCATCTGGTATCCAAAGCCATCAGAATTACCGGTACCGCCAAATGTATTATCAGCCATCACTTCAGCGGCCACGGGCAATGCAATGCCATCGGTCCATACACGTTGCAATCCGTCATAGCAGCCAACTAATGCTTTGAAAGCATCTTCAGGATTTTTATAAAAATTCTGTTCGGTTGCGGTTGTCACATCCTCTGTATCGAGGAAAGATTTTTTGCAGGCTCCCGCGGTAAGTAAAAGGAATGCGAGTATTGTTATTTTTATATTTTGCATGATTTTATATTTAAACCTTAAAACTTAATGTTTGCTCCTACCATAATTGTTTTTGGTCTTGGATAATAACCCAGGTCAACCCCTGAAGAAAATCCTTCACCATAGCCGATCTCAGGATCCATGCCACTGTATTTTGTAAACGTGAAAGGGTTTAAGGCAGCTACATATAATCTTACTTTGCTCAGGTAATTCTTTTTTACCAGTTTAGAAAAATCATAACCAATCGTGATATTGCTGATGCGAAGAAAATCTCCGTCATGTATATATAAGTCGGAGAACTGTGTCCAGTTCCTGTTGTCTTCTGTTACCCGTGGAATAGTATTAGAGGAACCCGGTCCATGCCAGCGATCAAGAATAGCAGCCGAATAAGTCGCTTTTGGATCGGAGTGATTGCGCCATGATTGTACCAACTGGTTGCCCGCAACGCCTGAAGC
>JAKFDZ010000009.1:0-1651 GCA_036675925.1 Flavihumibacter sp. | reverse complement strand
ATAATTGTAATACGGTAACAGCCGTTTTGACAAATACCACTACTACGGGTTCCTGCAACTGGACAAGAACCTTTACCTATACCGTAACTGATGGATGCAATCCCATTACTGTAAATGTAGTGTACACGGGTGGGGATACGGAAGCTCCGGAGATTACTTGTCCCGAACCCCAGGAGTTCTGTGTGGAAACTGACAATGATTACACTATACCTCCATTAACCGCAACTGATAATTGCAACGGCACATTGACTATTACTTTCCAGGTCACCGGGGCAACTACCAGAAGTGGTACAGGGATTAATGCAAGTGGACTATTTAATGTGGGCGTTTCAACAATAACATGGACTGTAACAGATGCATGTGGCAACACTTCTTCTTGTTCAACTGAGGTAACTATTATTCCAAAACCAACACCAATAATCACCCACAACTAATTATAAAGGTCATGAGAAAATTCAGCAATCAATACAAACCAAAAAATACCGGTAAACAAGCCGGGTATTTTTGGTTGAGCCTGTTGCAATGGCTCCGGTTGCTGGTACTCTCATTTAACCGGGTAAAAGATTACTTGTCCGGTATCTTTTTTCATGAACCGGATAATCTTGTGTTAAACAAGATGAATGTAGAAACCACCACTCCACCCAAACTAACTGATAACAAAAAGCTACCGAACATGACACCAACTAAACTGCTTATAAAATGGGGACTCATGCTGTTTCTTGCAGTATGTGTGACTAATGCTATGGCACAGACGGGGCCATATCAGTACACTGGTAATGATACGGTATGTTTAGATGAAACAAAAGAATATGGTGTAACCTTAAATACGGGTTCTACCTATGTGTGGACGATTACTCCCGCTACTGGTTACACCATGACTCCTGGAGCCACTCCAAATTTGATTTCTGTCACCTGGACAACTCCGGGCACCTATATCCTGACAGTAGTTGAAACCAATGCTGATGGTTGTGTGGGAGAACCGGTTACGATTGAAATTATAGTGAACCCGCCGCCCGTATGCTCAATTGACGGTCCTGATAATGTTTGTCCAGGCTCCACAAATAGTTATAGTGCACCACCTGGAATGGCGACATATAGCTGGTCAATTAGTGGAAATGCAACTATCCCTGGTGCAACAGATGAACAAACCGTTTCAGTGCTTGCCAACAATAGTTGTGGTAGTTATACGCTGACCCTTATTATTACTGATGCGAATGGATGTACAAGTACATGTGAGGAGACATTTAATATAACGGATACACAGGCTCCGGTAGTAACAGGAACAATAGTAACAACAGCTGTAGAAGGCTGTGATGCGAGTGCGGCACCAGATGCAGAAACTAATGTTGCGGGTCTTGAAACAATTGGCTTGGATATTACTGATAATTGTACCTCAGATGCGAACTTGATAGTGAGCCATAGCGATGTTGCTTCTGGTACATGTCAATTAGTTATTAATAGAACCTATACGATTACAGATGCTTGTGGTAATACTGCTACGGCACAGCATGTTATTAATATTAACAGACCAGACTTTACAATGCCAGCGAACGGTGATACCACAGTGAACTGTATTGCAGATGCTGTAGCACCGACGCCACCAACAGTAACGGACTTCTGCGGAAATGCGATCACTCCTGTACCAGGTGCT
>JAKFDZ010000008.1:0-2300 GCA_036675925.1 Flavihumibacter sp. | reverse complement strand
GGCCATATTGGACCGAATTTAGGTGTTGTCGAATTAACAATTGCTTTACATAAATGTTTTGACAGCCCCAAAGACAAATTTATTTGGGATGTAGGACATCAGTCCTATGTTCATAAAATACTGACAGGCAGGGCTGGCGAATTTGATACATTGCGTCAATTTAAAGGACTGTGCGGCTTTCCGAAAAGAATTGAAAGTGAGCATGATGTATGGGAAACAGGACATAGCTCAACTTCACTTTCCGCGGCGATGGGAATGGTCATTGCAAGAGACTTGAAAAAAGAGAGCTCCTTTATTGTGCCGATTATTGGTGATGGTGCGTTAACAGGTGGAATGGCGTTAGAAGCATTAAACCATATTGGTCATGAAAAGAAGAATATGATCGTCATCCTGAACGACAATGAAATGTCAATTGCTCCTAATGTTGGTGCTCTTCATAATATCCTTGGCCAATTACGCACAGCTGGTAAATATCAGTGGGTTAAAGACGAGTTAGAATTATTCTTAAAAAAGGTTCCAGCTGTCGGTGGAAAACTCGCAGCAACTGCTGAACGTGTTAAAGACAGTTTAAAATATTTATTTGTTTCAGGCATGTTTTTTGAGGAAATGGGCTTTACGTACTTAGGTCCAGTAGATGGGCATGATTATGAAGCATTATTTGAAAATTTTCGCTATGCCAAAAAAACGGAAGGGCCAGTCCTTCTCCATGTGATTACGAAAAAAGGAAAAGGTTTCCATCCAGCTGAAAGTGATACAAAAGGTACATGGCATGGAACAGGACCATATAAGATGGATACAGGTGCCTTTGTTAAGTCTGATAAAGCACCACCGGCATGGAGCAGCCTAGTTAGTGAAACAGTTCGCAAGCTTGCACGCGAGGATGAGCGAATTGTGGCAATTACCCCTGCAATGCCTGTTGGGTCTAAGCTTGAGGGCTTTGCTAGTGAATTCCCAGAGAGAATGTACGATGTTGGGATTGCTGAACAACATGCTGCTACGGTAGCTGCTGGATTAGCCACCCAAAATATGAAGCCATTTTTAGCCATCTATTCGACATTTTTACAACGGGCATATGATCAAGTTGTCCATGACATTTGCCGTCAGAATCTAAATGTTTTCATCGGAATTGATCGGGCTGGGTTAGTAGGAGCAGATGGTGAAACCCATCAGGGCGTATTTGATATTGCCTTTTTAAGACATGTACCTAATATAGTATTAATGATGCCTAAAGATGAAAATGAAGGGCAGCATATGGTTTATACGGCTCTAAATTATGATGATGGTCCAATTGCGATGAGATTCCCTCGAGGAAATGGTTTAGGTGTTCCAATGGATGAAAAGTTCAAGAGCATTCCAATTGGCACCTGGGAGGTTTTAAAGGAAGGCGAAGACGGTGCTATCTTAACCTTTGGTACCACAATTCCAATGGCAATGGAAGCAGCAGAAGTTCTAGAAAAACAAGGAATTTCAATAAAAGTAGTGAATGCGCGTTTCATAAAGCCATTAGATGAAAAAATGCTCAATCAGTTATTCTCAAAGAATACACCTCTCCTAACCATTGAAGAAGCGATTCTTCAGGGTGGATTTGGAAGCAATGTTTTAGAATACACACATGATCAAGGATTTTATCATCAAGCAATTGATCGAATGGGGATACCAGACCAATTTATTGAGCATGGAGATGTTAATTCACTGCTAGAGGAAATAGGGATGACTACCTCTGAGGTTGTTAAAAGAATGACTATACTTGCGCGAAAAAAACAACAAAGGGCATAACGAATGAAGAACAAAGAGCGTTTAGATGTTTTATTAGTTGAAAGAGGTTTAGCTGAAACTCGGGAGAAGGCAAAGCGTTCCATTATGGCTGGGCTGGTTTATACAAACGAGGAGCGCTTAGATAAACCCGGAGAAAAAGTAAAAGTAGATATCCCGCTTATGATAAAAGGAAATGTGCTCCCTTATGTAAGTCGCGGCGGTCTTAAGCTTGAGAAAGCGTTAAAGGTCTTTGATGTGACAGTTAAGGATAAAATTATGCTCGACATTGGTGCTTCTACGGGAGGTTTTACTGACTGCGCTCTGCAAAATGGTGCCCAAATGTCCTATGCCTTGGATGTAGGATATAATCAGCTTGCATGGAAGCTGCGGCAGGATGACCGTGTAGTGGTTATGGAAAGAACCAATTTTCGATATGTAACACCGCAAGATTTATCAGGAGAAATGCCCAATTTTGCAACCATCGATGTTTCTTTTATTTCCTTAAAGTTAATCTTACCTGTTTTAAAAACACTTCTTGTCCCTGA
>JAKFDZ010000007.1:0-6762 GCA_036675925.1 Flavihumibacter sp. | reverse complement strand
GTACAAAGATCAACAAATACAAGAGATTGGTTTGGCGGGGATGGCCGATATGCAATATGACGTTGGATACGTTAAAAGTAAAGACACTACAATATTATATCCGGGCCATGGGATGACCCACTTTAGTTTAGGCGTTTGCCCCTATCCAGGGAATATTAAGGTTCGATTTGAAGAGCAGGGGATTGATTTCACATTTGAGTGCTGGCGTTAGCAGGCTTTCCGTATTGCTCTAGGGAAGGTCTGAAATACCCACCGTTTTTTGATGCCCTCTCTGCGTGAGGTTCAAAAAACGCTGAATCGGTCGAAAATCAGAACGTTGCTAACGACCTCGCATCCTTGTCACCGGTTGGGGCTTTACGCGAACGCCTTTGCTCTGATTCTGCTCGAGTGCGTACTTCTGGGCATGAGCGTCCGTTGCTACGAAATAACTTTAACAGCTACCGCCAAGCAAGTCATGTGTTGGGGCGTCATGGGGCCCCCGGTGTAACACCCTCTGAGTCGTCAAAATACCGCCGCCAAATTGGCGGCTTTTGTTTGAGCGGGGATTAAAGAATATAAAGTTATTTGCTATACACAAGATTGCCAAAAAATCTAATGCGAAATTTGTGCTGCATGTATCTTCAGCTAAATATTTAATTTACCTGCTTTGTGGGAACCTTGATCAGCTACGGATACCGAAGGTGATAAAGATGAATGGCGTATTTCAAAGAACCATTTTCGGAATTTGTATATGTCTTCTTTCAGAGTATTCACTTTCTGGTAGGGAGTGCGGGTATGTAAATGGCGAGTTGGTCTACAATGAATTGGCTGGAAGATCCTGTGAGGAGGCCATGGCGGCGGCGAGGGCTGCATCACAAGGTAATGCTTATGAGTCAACTAACAATAGCGCATCTCCCAGTCGAAGGTCCTCATCTGGTCTTTCTGAAGAAGAAACCTACCAGATAATCCAGCAAACTGGCGAAATTGTCACAGAAATAATTGAGTCAAATGAACGAGACCGAATCGAGAATGAGCGTCGCTTAGAGGAACAGTTAAGGATAGAGAATGAAAAACGGATTGCGGATGAAAGACAGCAGGCTATTGAAAAGGAACGTGCGCAAAGAGACAAAGCAGATAGGCTAAACAAATACCAAAATGCTCTGGGGGATTCGGCAAATAATCCTTGGAACGGCGATTCTCCCTCATTTAAAAAGGGAGGTAATTCTCCGCAATCAGAAGACCCGGCGAGTAACCCACCACAAAAGGCTAAGCCTAAAGACCCTCAGCTAGATTACGCCGGAAAGCCTTGTGAATATTTCACCCGACCGAGCGATGAGGCACATCTGAACTACCATAGAGATGGAGCCACCGTAGCGTATGGCAATAATATTTACGTATGTGATGAAGGAAGATGGCGCTTCAGAACAACCGTCGACAAGTACTGGGCTCCAGTACGCAATATAGAAGCCAGCCGACTTGAGAACTAGGAAAGTGAATATGAAGCCCATCCGAATTTATCTGACACTCGCATTAGCCCTACTGTCTGCTTGCGCGTCAAACGAAATAGTAACAGGTTACGATATAATAGTTCAAGCAGAGAGGAGCAATAGCAGCAATCCCAGCGCAATAGCAGACGCCCTTATCCCTCATTATCAGTCAAGCTGCGGCGGAGATCGAAACAATCCTGCATATGATTCTTTCGACTGCGATAACTACAAGGAATCAATTGGCATTGCACTATATGATGCCAAGCGATACCGCGAGGCAAGTGATTTTATAATTAACGAATTATTTGGGAGCAATGCCACGCCAGAGAAGTATGCCAATTCATATCTATATTACGCCTCAAAGCCGTTCGATTTTTATACGAAGCACAAAGCAGTTTCAGTTCTTTACCATTCCCTCAAGGCATCGAACGACCCTAGAGCCAAAGATTGGGTAATAACGGCATTCTTGTTCCAGGATGACTACATAAATCTCCCGATTGTGATGAGCGATAAAGAATTCCTATCTGATGTGGATCGCTTACTGGGTAGCGAAGCTCTTAGAGAAGCTGAGTTTTACGTAACCAATATAAAAGCCAAGATCAATGATGCACGCACCGCTAACTCCCAAAGCGGTGGCGATCAAAATCAGCGCCTTGCAAATGCTGTTGCCGTGGATCAACACGCCTACGAATATGCTGTTAAAAATGAATTGTCTCCCCCTTACCTCCAATATCTAGGGTATCAAAATAAGTTTGGCCAGGAAGTCATAAATATGGAATGAAGTTCAACGATCAATAGTCCGCCCCAAAGTCCAGTCCAAGTAGCTATTCTAGCATCATAACTTAAATTTTCGTTATGAATGTCCATCGGCATGAACGGAAAATTTCTCCGCAATAGGAAATCTATGATGGCCCTCGATGTAAAGATCTACATATTTTTGATGATTGGTTTTGCTAACCGTTTCAATCTCAATAAATTTCATTGAGACATGGAAGCCCTTGCTGTATTTAAGTGCGTCCCTCAATGAGAATAAATATCTATCATGATTTTCCTTGTTGTCATCCAAGGATGTGAACTCAATGCTTTGATCCCGTCGCAAAAGCTTGGAAAGCTCGCTCTTTGCAATATCCGCAGCGCTTTTCCGACACATTTAAAATTATTATTACGAGGGAAAAAGGGGACGTAGGGAAAAAGGGGACGCATTTATTTATAGGTCAGACCGTCCCCTTTTGGCCGGTTAGCGACCACTGCTCTCGCTAACCATCCTTGTCCTCCCACACGTGGAGGACTTGACATGAACATCATCGCTACCTGCAGCCGTCAGCCCTGGAACAAAGGAAAATTGGTCGGGCAGAAAACCCCGCTCCGACTGAGAGATATCTGGGCCATCCGAGTAAGGCTTCAAATTGCAGAAAGAACTCGGGATCTGGCTCTCTTCGATCTGGCCATCGACAGCTAGCTTCGAGCCTGCGACTTAACCAAACTCCGTGTGCGCGACGTTGCTCATGGTGAGCACGTGTCATCACGAGCCATGGTTATGCAGCAGAAAACGCAGCGGCCAGTGCAGTTCGAGATCACTGAGCAAACACGGTCTGCTCTCGCGCCTGGATACATCAAGCTCAGCTCCGCAGCGAGGACTGCCTTTTTTCGAGCCGGCTGCATACCTCAGACCATCTATCCACTCGTCAATACGCTCGTATCGTCAAAGGCTGGGTGAAAGCCATTGGCCTTGATCCAGCCATGTATGGCACTCACACAATGAGACGTACGAAGGCATCACTGATCTATCGCAGGACGAAGAACCTGCGAGCGGTTCAACTGCTGCTCGGCCATACGAAGCTGGAGAGCACCGTTAGATATCTGGGGATTGAGGTCGATGATGCCCTGGAGATGGCGGAACAGACCGAGGTTTGACCATGCATAGCGACGGTCGAAGCCAGGCCGTCGCTAACCGACCAGGAGCGGACGATCTGACCTATAAATAAATGCGTCCCCTTATTCCCAAATCTCGCCGCAATCAGCAATAAGTTATTGAACTAACCAAACAACCCACCAAGACCGCAGAGTATAAATGTTAATTTAATATTCGCCATTCAAGACTCGCTGGCCATATGTATATTCATACTCTAAATACTGCAGGTAAGGGGCAGATAATTCATTTTTAACAGCATAGTCATAGGCATACTTCTCCACGGCAACAAAATTCGCAAGTTGTTGATTCTGGTCATCACCGCTTTGAGAGATAGCAGTTTGCGCTTCATTAATTTTGTTTTTAATATTCTTCAAGTAAAACTCGGCTTCTCTAAGTGCATTACTTCCTAGGAGGCGATCAACATCAGACAAGAATTCTTTATCGCTAATTACAAACGGGAGTCTTACGTAGTCATCTTGGAATAAAAATGATTTTATCACCCAATCTTTGGCGCGCGGGTCGTTCGAAGCCTTTAGGGAATAATATAGCACTGAAATTGTCTTGTGCATCATTTCAAATTCAAACGGATTAGAGGCGTAACCTAAATATGATCTTTCATATTGCTCTGGAGAGGGGTTGCTTCCATATATTTCGCCAATTATAAAGTCACTTGCCTCGTGGTAACGGTGAGCATCATAGAGTGCAAGAGCAATTGAACTCATGTAGAGGCTGCAGGAAGAATCGTCATATGCATAGTCATATTCAGGACTGTTGCGATTGCCACCACAATTTGAATAATGAGGGAGGAGTGCATCCGCTATTGCACTGGGGTTGCCGATATTACGTCTCTCCGCTTGAGTTGTTATATCGAAACCCAAAACTATTTCGTTTGACGCGCAAGCAGAAAGAAGGGCTAATGTGAGCGTCAGAGTTACCCAGGTGGTTTTCATATTCACCTTTCTAGTTCTCAAGCCGACTGGCTTCTATATTGCGCACTGGAGCCCAGTATCTATCAATTGTTGTTCTAAATCGCCATCTTCTCGCTTTACACTCATATATATTATTTCCATAAGCAACAATAGCTCCATCACTATAGTAGTTCAGATGTGCTTCATCGCTTGGTCGAGTGAAATACTCACAAGACTTTCCGGAATAGTCTAGCCCGGGATCTTTTGGCTTAGCCTGTACGGGCGAACTACTCGCAGGGTCTTCAGATTGATGCGTATTGCCCCCTTTACTAAATGAAGGTGAATTCCCGGCCCAAGGATTATTTGATTTATCAACCAAGGCGCTCTGGTACTTTCTTTGCTTATCAGCTTTATCTTTCTGTTCACGCTCCCTTTCAATAGCCTGCTGCTTTTCGTCGGCAATCCGTTTTTCGTTCTCAACCCTTAACAGTTCCTCTAAGCGTTGCTCATTTTCGATTCGATCACGCTCATTTGACTCAATCATTTCGGTGACGATAGCGCCAGTTTGTTGAATTAACTGGTAGGTCGCTTCATCAGATAGGCCAGAATCACGGGGGCCAGCAGGCTGCGACACTGAATTGGATCGACATTCAACTAGGCCATCACAGCCTGACGCAGAGTAAGTATTAAGACTGTAACTTGCGGCTGAAATGAGCAACAAGATGGCAAGTTGATTAAGTGAGGTGTGCCACTTACCAAACCCTCTCCTAGAGTTTTTCATAACGGCCCCTTGTTGCTTGACATATACTCGACTGTAGCACGCCTTGAATCACGTCAATAATTATTTTGGAATTAATAATTGGACTGAAATTACCGAATTCTCTGGTCTGCAGGGTTTTTATACATCTGCCCATGGGTGGCTGTCAGATTGATGTTACAAAAGTGCCAGCTGTGCTTGCGGTAGATGGCCAGGGCTGCATTTGAGGCGGAAATCTCCCCGCCCAATCGCTCAACGAAGAGTGCGCTGGAGAGCTGCGCCGTTTTCTCGCCTGGCTGCTCAGACAGCCAATGCCCGAACTCTACTGAGGACTGCCGTACCTGCAGCAGCTCGGCGTGATTTCGGCTCAACCACTCCGGCATTTTGTTCTCCAGGTGGTTCTGGGGAAGAGATGGATTGCCGTCGAGCAATTCGGCCAGCTCGCATCGGCGGCGGAAGTCTATACCCATGTTGGTGTCCTCAGGTTGGTCGTCTACACGCTACCGCGCCAGACAATATTCCCAAGCCTAAGGTCTAACCGAAAACAAGCGCCCGTCGCATGCGAAGTCCAGGACTTCGACAATCTGGACCACTGCCATGGCAGGGTGGCGCGGGTTGAGCATGATGTTGCGCTCAATACGCATGACCGCTGAAGGGAGGATCAAGCCCAGTTGCTCATTGCGGCCAAGCCATGCTGTTCCATAAGCCATGCTTGGGCGATCAGCTGGCAATCACGGTGGAGCAACGGGTTGCCACCAGGCCCGACTTCCCCTCTCCCCTTCAGCCCTGCGCCGGCGCAAAGGCAGCGAAGCGCTGGTTCACTGCGGCCGTAAAGAAGTGAGCCAGGTAGTACAGCAGCAGACTACCGAAAGGCAGAGAACCCAAGCGCCAGATATATCGCCTCGCTATTTTGGTTATCGCGAAATATTTACTTATGCAACAGCACAAATATTAGCCATCAAGCTAGTATGAAAAATGTGCAACAGACAGAGACTTTAGAATGAAGGCCTCCAAGATACTTTTGTTGATAGCGATCATTATTATCCCAATTAATGGATACCCTGATGACTATGTTGACTATAGATCTTCTTCGGGGTGTGAAATTAGTCTAGCAATCTTTACAAATAATCCACCTGATAGCGTGGAGTGGACAGGGGAATGCAATGGAGGAAGAGCATCCGGCACGGGGTCTCTCCAAGTAACTTGGGACACCCGCACACTTGTCTACCAAGGGGAGATGCGTAACGGCATGTTCAATGGAAATGGAGTTTATCACTCAATGTCAGGAAAGGTTTACAGCGGAGAATTCAAAGATGGAGTACCTTTATCTGTCCTAAGCACATCCGCACAATTGAACTCGAATTCAGCGGCTGAGCGCTCGTCAGACGAACAGGTCGCGTCCACCAAAAATGTTGACGTCAAAGATAATACAACCCTATCAGCCCCCAGCAGTAGAAGTCCCAATGGCCGAGTTCCCAATGCAATGGATTGTATCGTTAAACCGGAATATGGTGGGGCGAATATAATAAATGGATGTTCGTCACCAGTTTTAGTGTTTTGGTGCACCAAAGGGGGAGGGTATGAAGCCTGTCAAATGTACAAAGATCAACAAATACAAGAGATTGGTTTGGCGGGGATGGCCGATATGCAATATGACGTTGGATACGTTAAAAGTAAAGACACTACAATATTATATCCGGGCCATGGGATGACCCACTT
>JAKFDZ010000006.1:0-1649 GCA_036675925.1 Flavihumibacter sp. | reverse complement strand
TAGGTACAGTATTTTTCTTCCTTTTTCTTTTTGTAGAAAAAGCATCTTCTCAAACATGTAATAATTGGCTGTCTCTCCCTTCGTATCAATCATATGTAAGTGTGGGAGACTTGGATGTGACTGGTGATAAGATAACGGTCGAAGCTACCTTTATGCGAACGACTCCTTACTTGGGAGGACAGATTTGGGCAGGTGACCTGGTATCGAAACATAATGACCCATCGGATGCCAATTATCTTTTACGTCCCAATAATGCAGAGATCACTACTACAAATGGTTATTTCCGTACGCCGGAAATATGTGAGATAGAGCTCAACAAAATCTACCATGCTGCTATGGTGTATGACGGAACGACTTTAAAATTTTACAGGAATGGATTTTTGATGAGCAGTGTGCCTGCCACTGGGAATATGTTTCAGAATAATTTTCAGACAAGGATAGGGTTGTATGATGCGCTTGTACACAATACCAACCTGATCGGTTATATAAATGAAGTTCGTCTATGGAATGTGGCTCGTAGCCAAAACCAGATAAAGGCCTACATGAATTCTTCATTACCTAATCCTGCCACACAGACTGGTTTATTAGCTTACTATACGTTTGATAATTTATTGAATAAGCAGGGCAATACGGCATGGAATGGAACCCTGTTTGGAACGGCTTCCATCAATCAAATCAATCCTGAGTGTTTATTTATACCTGACTCCTGTGCTGTTCCTTCACCCTGCGAACAAACCCTGAGTATTCCGACACAAGGTTCGAAGGTTATCATTGGTGATGTAGATGTAACAGGAAGCAAACTAACAGTAGAAGCTATGTTTAACAGGATTCCTCCGTTAAACAGCGGGGTATATTATGGTCATCTTGTATCCAAACATACCGATCAGACAAACGTGAATTATGCGCTGCTTCCTAATGGTTGTGAGATTACTACCAGCGTAAGTGGATACAAGGCTATTTTCCAGGATTGCCCGCTTGAGCTTGGCAAAACTTATCACGTAGCTATGGTTTATGATGGAACAACTCTGAAGTTTTATCGCAATGGATTTTTAATAAGCCAGGTAGCTTGCACCGGGAATGTTGTAAACAATGATCTGCTGACAACGATAGGCCAGGTTGCCCGTGGTGACGATCCTTTTAATAATCAGTTTTTGGGATATGCAAATGAAGTACGGATATGGCAAGTGGCGAGAACGCAAGCGCAAATAGCAGCCTATATGAACCAGGCTTTACCTGGCCCTGCCACGCAAACAGGGCTTGTTGCTTATTACAGTTTTAATGATCTTGCTAATAAACAAGGGAATGCTGCCTTTAACGGAACCATAAGTGGAAGTGCTGCTATTGGTATAACAAACCCTGATTGTGCTTTTGTTCCTTCTGACTGTAATACCGTTACAGAGGCCACCCCGGGATTTATTATTCCTGATACTGTCTGTGTCAATACCCCTGTGAATATTTCTAATATTTCGATGAACGCTACGAGTTATTATTGGAATTTTTGTGTAGCCGATATTAATCAAACACCAACAGGAACCAACCTGGGAAATATCGGTGGGCTGCTTTCCCAACCCGTATTTATGGATTATGTTTTTTATAATGGCAATTATTATGGCTTTGTGATAAATCATTATCCGGGTAAATTAGTCAGG
>JAKFDZ010000005.1:0-3524 GCA_036675925.1 Flavihumibacter sp. | reverse complement strand
GGTCAATTTCGCCAGCCTTGACCCCGCTATTACCGCAAGTGGGCGCAAGGGGCTGGGTGGTGCATCCAAGCTCGATCAAGAAGTCTGGGATCAGTTTCATGCGGACTGGGAAGGCCTGGCGCTGGAGTGCGAACGCTTGAGGGCGGGGTTGGTTACCGGCGCTGGCGCTGCAGCCCTGTCGATCGAAGATGACCTGACTGCCGACTACATCGGCGAAACGCGGCAAGTGATAGTCGAGCAGCGCATCAAACAGCAGTTCTTCCGCAAGGCAGTGCTGAGCAGTTACCGAGGGAAATGCTGCATGTCCGGCCTGGCAGAGCCGCGCTTGCTGCTTGCCAGTCATATCGTGCCTTGGAGTCAGGACAAGGCGAATCGCCTGAATCCTGCCAATGGCCTGTGCCTTTCCGCGCTACATGACCGCGCCTTCGACCAGGGCCTGATAGCCCTGACGGATGAATTTACGGTGATCCTCTCGGAGTCGTTGCGTCAGCGCGACGAACCGTTTGTGCGGGAAGTACTGTTGCCGCTTGCCGGGCGGCAGATCGACTTGCCGGAACGGTTTATGCCGAGCTTTGAACTGGTTGCGTGGCATCGCGAGCGAGTGTTTGTGGGGTAAGTAAGTTGACGACATCGATGGGCAATGGTAGAGCCACGGCTTTGTTGATGGGTATCGCTATTGCTCAACCCATCCGAACTTTCTCTTTGGTTACTTTCTCTTTGCACAAGCAAAGAGAAAGTAACTCGTCGTAAGGGCGAAACTAGTAAAGGCGTGCGGCGGAGAAAATAAATTTGTCGCCTTTTCCAATTTTTTTTCCGGAAGCCTTGGGTATGACCGATTTGAATGGTGGCGCGTTCTTCTATGCTGAGTTCTTGGTATGACATGGGGCAGCACCTTGCCGGAAAGGTCAGGTGTTGCACTCAGTTTTTGCCGCCGCCCTTCCTTTTGGTGACTTCCACGAAAATTCGATGTCTTTGACAAGTGCAAGATATTCTTCCTCTGATAAAATCAGGTGATTTTTAACCCTGCAAAGCAATTCATGATTTTTTGAACCTGAACAAACCACGCCAAAGCCAATATAAAACTTAAAATTTTCTTTTGGTAATGGCCTGGGGGCGATAAAAACTTCTCCATCTATCGCCCCTTTAGAAAACTGGCCAATAATTTCTTTAATTTTCGCTCTGTTCGTTTGGATTCTTAGGTAAATCATCAAAACAGTTCATCCTGCTTCGATTCCCCTTTATTGCTTATAGACAACGTTATGCCGTATTTTTCCTTTACGGTTTTCGTAAATACATCAATTGCATTTTCATGATTTTTAAGGAACCAATTGATGTGGTTCGCCAAATATTCATCCCGTATCTCAGGCTTTGTAAGGTCATTTGGAACTCTCTCCATTCTTGGATCAACACTATCAAAACCTTTAAATGGCTCAGAAAGCCTGGATTTTGTCATTTCGATATATTCAGGATTTAGCTCGAACCCAATCCCCTTTCTACTCAATTGCTGACAAACTCGTAATGTGGTACCACTACCAGAAAACGGATCAAGAACAATGTCACCTATAGCGCTTGAGGCCAGTACCATCCTTTCAATAAGTCCCTCTGGCTTCTGTGTTGGATGATTCTGTCTATTAGGATTGCTGTAATGCACATGTGAAAATTTCCACACATCCCCAGGGTTTGCCCCTCTCATATTGTTTCGTGCCCTGTAGTATTTTTGAGGAACCCGAACATCATCTAAATTGAATTTGAAATTTTTGGATTTATTAAATACAAGAATATCGTCATGCCTTGGAGAAAAGCCTTTGGTTTTTCCAAGTCCTTGAGTGTAGTGCCATACAACCCAGCTGTTAAAAAATAGTTCCTGATCTCTTTCTAAGATGTCGTAGAGATAAGAGATAAAGCGAACCCCCATGAAAACATATATTGTCCCATCTTCGGACAGGGCCCTCTTGGCCTCGGATGTCCATTGCCTTGTGAACTCTAGATAGTCTTCAAAGCCTTTCAGGTCATGATTGTTTCCATAATCCTTGCCAAGGTTATAAGGTGGGTCAGCAATTATTAAGTCAACTGAGCCTGTTGGTGTTTTTTTTAGCAGTTCGATCGCGTCGCCGCACTTAATTTCAATGTTATTCATTTTCTATTTGATCCAGCCATTTTGCTCAGCGTATTCTAGCCATTGTCCATAACCCTTTTTGGATGCTATAAATTTCTTATCAAGAAGCTGACAAAATTCCCACGTCGTTCTCTTCACAATTGTGACGTAATGAATGTCTCTAACTTGTATTTGACCAGTACCAAGTGCTGGGTTATAGCTAATGTCTGTGCTAGACAAATATTTTAGATCATAGGCGTTAAAGTCGACTACCTCCATAACGCCCATCATCATTTTTGTTTCTTCATCCCGGGTGCTGAATACTCTATGTTTTATAGAAAGAATGATAAAAATAAAATCTGGGTCTTTGACATACGCACTTCTAATTCTTGCGTAAGATGTAATGTTTGGTGATTTCCCACTTCCTTCTATGTCCTTGGATGTGGCTTTTACATCAACATGGCCTGTAACTGCGCTGCTTCTTTTTCTTGTTTTTCTAAATTGAAGAATGACATCAGCCATATTCAATCGCTCACCAGCTTCGACATTAATCAAGTCATATCTATTTTCGCCGTCTTCAAGTGATTCTGTAAAAATCTCAAATGCCCAAGCTTCAACAAAAGGCCCAGCAATTTTGTTGACGTTCTCCATCGGGATTCCGAGCTTTAGATTTGTATTGATTACTATCCTATTTCGCCCTGTATCCATAGCTTCCTTCATGATCGACTCGATTGAGGATACTACGAATTCAGAGCACTCCTGATAGTCATCAGACTCAACAGGTTTTTTTAGATCGTGACTTTCGTATGTCATGTTTTTCCTAGCGTATTACTTTGTTGATTTTGTATGGTGGTATAGCAGTGATTAGATGGGGTTCCGCATTATTCAATGGTAGAAAACTCTAGATAATCCCAAATCCACATCATGCCCCGCTTTCAATAATTTCTTCAGGATCATGGGATTAGCTTCCTTGCTCTACGTCCGGTCTGTAACTGCTCGACTGCCGCTTTGCGCTCAATAAAAAGCCCCGTACTAACGGGGCTTCAAGTCTCTGCTCGCTGCCCCAAACATCAATTTCAGGTAAAGCGCTCATGATCTGTCAGTGAGTGAACGGAATCAATCCCAGCTCAACGCCCCACCGGTCTGGTACTCAATAACCCGTGTCTCGAAGAAGTTCTTCTCCTTCTTCAAATCCATGATCTCGCTCATCCACGGGAACGGATTTGTCGTGCCTGGATATTCCTCTTTCAACCCTATCTGCGTCAACCGGCGGTTGGCGATGAATTTGAGGTAGTCCTCCATCATCGCCGCGTTCATGCCCAGGACGCCGCGCGGCATGGTGTCGCGGGCGTATTCGATTTCCAGTTGGGTGCCTTCCAGGATCATCTGGGTCGCTTCGTCCTTCATCGCGGCATCCCACAGGTGCGGG
>JAKFDZ010000004.1:0-1950 GCA_036675925.1 Flavihumibacter sp. | reverse complement strand
GGCAGATGTCCCAGCAGATGCCTTAGCTGAGGACGCACCTGTTTATCATAAGCCATCAAGAGAACCAATTTATTATCAGGAATTCCAAGCATTAGAAGTAGAAGTACCACAGGTTGAAGATTTGAATGAAACATTGAAACAAATTCTTAGCCAGCCTACAGTTGCAAGCAAGGAATGGGTATATAATCAATACGATTATATGGTGCGTACGAATACAGTCGTTTCACCTGGATCGGACGCTTCTGTTGTCAGAATCCGCGGAACTCGTAAGGCATTGGCCATGACGACTGATTGTAACTCACGTTATGTATTTTTAGACCCTGAGGTAGGCGGTAAAATTGCAGTTGCAGAAGCAGCACGTAATATCGTTTGCTCAGGTGCAGAGCCATTAGCAATTACGGATAACCTGAATTTTGGAAATCCAGAAAAGCCAGAAGTGTTCTGGCAGATTGAAAAAGCAGCAGATGGAATCAGCGAGGCTTGCCGTGTTCTAGAAACTCCAGTTATTGGCGGTAACGTCTCTTTATATAATGAAACAAGCGGAACAGCGATTTACCCAACACCGGTAATTGGAATGGTTGGCTTAGTAACAGATCTTGACCATATTACTACTCAGAACTTTAAAACAAGCGGTGACCTAATTTACTTAGTGGGAGAAGCAAAACCAGAGTTTGGCGGAAGTGAGTTACAAAAACTGCAAAACGGACGGATTTTTGGTAAATCCCCTGAACTTAATATTCAACTAGAAAAAGAAAGACAGAATCAAGTGTTGGCAGCTATTCGTGCAGGAGTTGTTCAATCGGCACATGACCTTTCTGAAGGTGGTCTAGGTGTTGCGGTTGCTGAAAGTCTTTTTGGCCAAGAACAGCTTGGGGCGACTATCACGATTGAAGGTAACCCAGTAACTGCCTTATTTAGCGAAACACAATCACGTTTCCTACTGACCGTGAAAAAAGAACATCAATCAGAGTTTGAAAGTTTAGTAGCAGCGAAACTCATTGGTGAAGTCAATGATACAGCCACATTAAAGGTAAATGCTGAGAATAACACGATTTTAGAAGCTTCAGTTAACGAATTAAAGGATGCCTGGAAAGGAGCTATCCCATGCTTGCTGAAATCAAGGGATTAAACGAAGAGTGCGGAGTCTTTGGTGTCTGGGGACACCCAGATTCTGCACAGCTTACCTATTACGGGCTTCATAGCCTGCAGCACCGTGGCCAAGAGGGTACAGGTATTGTTGTTTCTGACGGAGATAAGCTTAGAGTTGTGAAGGGTGAAGGGCTAGTTTCAGAGATTTTCACAGCGGACGTGATGGAAAAATTAAAGGGTACTTCTGCAATTGGGCATGTTCGTTATGCGACAGCAGGGGGCGGCGGTTATGAGAATGTCCAGCCCTTGCTGTTCCATTCCCAAACTGGAAGTCTTGCACTTGCTCATAATGGTAATTTAGTAAATGCCAATTTCTTGAAACATCAGCTTGAAGCACAAGGAAGTATTTTTCAAACAAGCTCTGACACAGAAGTATTAGCTCATTTAATCAGGAGGAGTGGTTATCCTCATTTGAAGGATCAGGTGAAAAATGCGCTTTCGATGTTAAAAGGAGCCTATGCCTATTTAATTTTAACAGAGAAGGAATTAATGGTTGCTCTCGATCCTCATGGATTAAGACCACTTTCGCTTGGCTGTCTTGGAGATGCCTATGTGGTTGCTTCTGAGACCTGTGCATTTGATGTTGTTGGAGCAGAATACATCCGTGATATCAGACCTGGAGAATTATTAATCATCAATGAAGAGGGAATCACCTCAGAACAATTTGCGTTCAATTCAACTAAGTCGATTTGTACAATGGAATATGTTTATTTTTCAAGACCTGATAGTAATATCCAAGGAATCAATGTTCATACAGCCCGTAAAAACATGGGGAAAAGATTAGCGGTAGAAGCACCGATT
>JAKFDZ010000003.1:0-5142 GCA_036675925.1 Flavihumibacter sp. | reverse complement strand
TGATACAGTGCTATCGACTCAGGATTCTGTGATTGCGACAACCATGACTGGAGCCCTCACTACCGACACCGTAGGTCTTGGGTTGCGAGGAGTCAGCGCAACCGATGATATTGAGATCAGCAGCGTAAGCTTCCAAGCTGTATAACAGACGTGGTTATTTTCAACTAAGGAACGAATTAAATGGCAGAAATTTCAAAGCCTGATTTCACATACTTGTGGTCTTCCGGTGGGTCCCTTGTAGCACCAAGTAATACTAAAATTCAAACGGGTTGGACTGCTGAAGTACCACCTTACCAGTGGGAAAACTGGTCACAAAATCGTCAAGATCAGGCTATCTCACATATACTTCAAAAAGGTATTAGTGTTTGGTCTCTTACTGGTGAATACTATTTCACAGCAAGTGGTGAACGCTCTTATGTCCAAGGAAGTGATGGTAGTATTTATGTCGCAGTTGCTGACAGTGTTGGTCAAAACCCCGTAACAGATACCACTGCCACATATTGGAAACTTGCTTTCCGTGACAGCACTGGTCCCTCTGTGGTAGGTGAAATGCGCAGGGGTCGGATGTATGTTACTGTTCCTACACAAACATCAACTTATACAGCTCAAGAGGTGGTTGTTAAAACCGCTCTTGGAGGTGCATCGCATATTATCGGTAATTATTCCAAGGTTATCAATTTAGGCACTACGGGTGCTGGTGGTATGGATACTGGCACAGCGCCGGTGAATGGGTATGTTGGTTTGTATGCTATTTACAATACTATTACGGCGGATGCCAGTATTATTGCTGTAAACGCCGCCACACTGCTTAGTCCAGTGTACGCAGGTGTAAACATGCCTGCTGGATACAATGCATCAGCATTGCTTACAGTTGTTCCAACAAACGCATCTGGGCAGTTTAAGAATTTGTTTGTGCAAGATAGGAAAGTTACCTTCACTTTAGCTACAGCATTTACAGGCTCTACTGTGGTAACTTTTCTCCCAGTCTCTATCGCAGCTTCTGTGCCAGCTAATGCCACAGAAATCTTTGGAGAACTTAGTACCTCTAATGGTACTGTAAGTTCAATGTCTCTGGCTGTTGTGGGAGATACTAACAGTGTAGGTCAACAAGTACAATCGGTGAGTGGTGCAGCAGGCGCTACATCTGTCTCCAACTACGCACATGTACCTCTCCCAGTACCTCAAACTTTCTACATTAGTACACTAAACAGTGCGGGCTCTCCGACATTTACCGTATACATTGGGGGTTATTTTGTATGAGTGTTTACATTCAGATAATTGATGGCGTAGTTGTCACAGTGTTCCCTAGTGAACAAGATTTAGAGTTCTGGCCCGGTACTATTGAAGTTGAGGAAGACGATCTGCGTTATCTCAAGTTTATTGAATATGGCAAGAAAGCCCCCACTGAAAGAGCTTGGCGTAATCAAGAATTGATTCGTGCAGATTATGAACTAAATAAAGTTCAAGATGCTGATCTAAAAGCTGTTGGTACTGTTGGAGCTTGGCGTGAATATCGCAAGGCACTTAGGCAGTATCCGCAACACAAAGATTTCCCATCCCCAGATTCGCGTCCTAAGAGTCCTGAATCTATTTAAACTTTACAGGGACTTAGCTAAATGACACAGCAAACCTCTCCCTTCCTAGAGGGGAAATACGGTTGGGCTCTCGGAGAGAGCAATTGGAATTTAGGGATGGACGACAACCTCCTGAAGTTCTCCTATCTTTTTGATAGAAATGTTAACGGAGTGGTGTCTTCACTACCAGCTGCTGTTAACGGGCAAGCTTATTTTCTTACCACAGACAATAGAATTTATTATGCTGTGGGTACTCTTTTCTATAGTACCCCCGTACCAAAGTGGTTTATTTTCAGCCTAATCACAGGGGAATTCTATCAATTCAATGGGACGACCGCAGTCCAGATTGATAATCCTCAGCAGGTTGAAGACAAGCTTGATGATATTCAAACCGTCGTTGATGCTCTCGGTACAGCGGCTTTTGAAGATACCACAGCATTTGCTACACCAGCGGATATTGCAGCACTCGTGACCAACGGCTCTTCTATTAATGCTACCTCTTCTGGCGGGGTGACTAGCCGTACTTTGGCTAATCGATTTGCAGAGAAGATTAACGTTAAGAATTTTGGTGCGATTGGGGACGGTGCTGCTGACGACACCCCTGCTATTCAGGCTGCAATCAACTCTGCTACATCAGGTTGCACAATTTATTTTCCTGCTGGCTTCTATAAAATCACTGCCGAGTTGAATATTCCCAACACTGTTATTTATCGGTTCATTGGCGACGGGATGTATGCCTCTAGAATCTTTGTTGGGTCAGTTGGCAGCATTAGCTCAGTATTTGAAACTAACAACGCACTGATCTATGATACGCTTGAAATTAAAGATCTGGGTTTGCTTTGTAACAGTAAATCAGGGTCTGGTCTGCATTCAGAACATATAATCCACTCCCTAGTTGATCGCGTGCTTGTTCTGGGCTCAACTTCCGTAGCTATTAGAATGAACGATGGCTATAATAACACAATTCAAAACTGCATCCTCACAGGGGGTGTTAATGGTATTGATGTTAGCGGTTCAAATATCAACAATGTCAATATTTTACGCAATCAGATTTATGCTAACTCTGGATATGGTGTCAATGTAGGCAATGCCCTGCAAGTTAACGTATGGGGTAACGGTATTGAAGCTAATGCTGTTGCTGGAATTATGACGTATAGCTGTAAGTCTTTCAGCGTCAGGGGCAATTACTTTGAGCGTAATAGTGGTACTGGCTTCACTTTCACATCCCCTGAAACCTTTAATGTAAAGGCTGATATTCACCTGCTATCTAGTGGTAGGGTTATTGATGCTACAGCAGGGGAATCTGTAGACTGCTGCTCAATTGTAGATAACCACTTCACCCCTTACGGCACGGGTGATATCCCAAGTGCGGGGTTGTCGATTGATTGCCCAGTGTTCTCTAACGTACTGACTTCTGTGGACATTACAAACAACCAAGTTTTCGATATCACGAAAATTGGTGCGATGGTTGGACTATATAATAACAACACCAGAGCTAATATTACAGGGTTAAACATCTCCCACAACAGTGTGAACAGTTTTAAGTTTCTTGGGGTTGGGGTCATTAGTTTCTGCCTGAATACTGCGCATAACATCCTTGACCCAGACAGGATGTTAGCCGGTAATCTCGCAAGGCAAGACTTACCTCTGTATTCCGTGTTGGCAGGAACCACAGGGACAATTGCACGTTCTTCTCAGAACCTTAATGGAACTTATCCTGCATGGGACCTCTCAACAGGGGATAGGATTTATGGGGAAACCTTAACGCTATCAGCTTATCCTGAATTAAAAGGTAAGCATGTTTGGTTTGGTGTTTACTATAGAGTTCAAGATGCTTCTGGTACAGGTATTCAACTAAGATTAAGTTCTGGTGTTACCACTAACACTGATAATGATGGCAGTATTACTGAAACAACCACAGTAGCAGGTGTTTGGAAATTTAAAAGTGCTTGTAAATTCATCGACCCTTCCGATACAACATTGACTTTTGGACTGACTAGGATTGGTGCTGGTGGTACACCACTGGTAGTTTCTCATCCAATCTTGGCTGTCTTTGGGAGTGCTGCTTCTAGGTTTCAGATTCCCCATCCAGCACCAATCGAAATTAATGGTACAGCAGCACCAACTACCGGTACTTGGACTGTTGGCAACAGGGTGATTAATTCAGTACCGACAGTTGGACAACCTAAGGCATGGACGTGTACTGTGGGTGGTACACCGGGTACTTGGGTTAGTGAAGGGAATCTATAATTTAAATAAAGGTAATATATGAGCACCAACTCTAATTTGTATAAAAAGCTTCTTGGGGGTATTGGTTGCTCATTTCATTCTCAACCAGTTTTGGCCCAGCAACAAAGGTAAACTATGAACTCAATTAGAAAGAAACTAATAGTGGCCTTTGTTGCTGCTGGACTTTCAGCTCCAGCAGCTTATGTTGGCTACGACCTTACCCTCCCTTCAGAGGGGCTTGTTCTAGCTCCTTATTCCGATCCAGTTGGCTTGAAGACAGCCTGTGTGGGTCACTTGTATACTAAGAAAGATGTTGTCAAAGTCAAGTACACCGAAGAAGAGTGTATGACTATCTTTGCACAGGACTACAAAAAACATCGTGCAGAGTTGGATAGTGTTGTCAAAGTACCTTACGCTTCTGAATGGGAACGTGAAGCTTTGACAGATTTCACTTTCAATAACGGTATTGGTAATGTCAAGTCTAGCACCCTTCTTTCTCTTGTCAATCAAGGTAAGCATAAAGAAGCTTGTCAGCAATTGGCGCGCTGGGTATATGCGAAAGGGAAAAAGCTTAAGGGACTTGTGACAAGGCGTGATAATACTATGCCTTATTGTTTGGGTGAATTGTCTTACGATAAACAGAAAGACTTTGAAGTTTTCCAGAAAGAGTATGAAAATGAAGTTAAAAAGCAAAGTCAGTCTAATTGATGATTGGAAGAAACAGCTAAAGTCATACTCTGCAATCTCTCTGTTTGCGAACGTTCTCATAGCTCTTGCATATGGACTGTCTCTAGCATTTGGCATGGGGCTTGTTTACATGAGCCCTTTCTATATTGTTCTGGTGATGGGTGGTGTTGCAAGTCTTGGTTTTTTAGGCCGATTTATTAAGCAAGCTGAAGCTGATAAGGAAGAGGATAATGTTCAATAGTTTAACGTTCTACATTATCCTTGGTCTATCAGCTTCAGCACTAGGTTTTGGCTATCTTTCCTACTCCCTCTACGCTGATAAAGCTGTAGCTGTACATGCACTCAAAGAAACTCAGGAAACGGTTGCAGGGTATGAAAAGTCCCTTAACTTAGCGTATTTGAGTTGTGCTTTGAGTGATAAAGCGGGTGCTGAGTTGATTGAAGAGAAAACTAAGATAGATGAAGGTATTTCTCCTATCAATGTTCAACTTAAAGAGCTGGCTACAGTAAAGAAGACTTCTGCACCAACCAAAGTAACTCCTAACAAACAAGAGACTATTAAAGATGAAAGCAATTTCTTGCCTGATGATGGGCTTCTTAGTCCTAATGTTACAAGGCTGCTTACAGACGGCTGGTGTTCAGTCTACCCCGA
>JAKFDZ010000002.1:0-74547 GCA_036675925.1 Flavihumibacter sp. | reverse complement strand
ATATATATTGATAGATATCCTTAAGAACAGGATCATCATTGCTTATACGGCCCTGCTTTTTATCGTTTCCCTCAGCCTTTTCATGCTGGAAGATAATCCCTCCAAGGCCGTGCTGGGTCTTCTCAATATCACACTTATCATAGTACCCCTGATCAGTATTATTTTCTGTACCATTTACCTGTACAATTCAAGTGAATTCATTGAATTATTAGTAGCCCAACCCATAAAGAGAACCAAACTATTATTTGGCATATACCTTGGATTGATCGGATCACTACTTTTAGCCACCATTGTTGGGTTAGGTTTACCAGTTTTATTATATGACCCGGGGCCAACCGGCATGACATTGTTGATGACCGCAGGAGCACTTAGTATCGTATTTGCATCACTTGCATTATTATCGGCTGTTATTACCCGTGATAAAGCAAAAGGAATTGGTTTGGCACTGCTCCTATGGTTCTATTTTTCCTTTATCTATGATGGTTTGGTATTACTCATACTATTCCAGTTTGCCGACTACCCAATGGAAACGGCAATGATAGCGCTCAGTGCACTCAACCCCATCGATCTGGGACGTATTCTATTGTTATTGCAACTAGACATATCAGCAATGATGGGATTTACCGGAGCCCTTTTCAGAGATTTCTTCGGGAGCAATCTTGGGGTATTATTTGCATCCCTGGTTATGGTGGTCTGGATGGTTATACCTGCATTCATTGCTATCAGAAAATTCAAGAACAAAGACCTTTAGTAGCTTATGAAAAAAGATATCACTGGCAGGAAAGACATTGAACTGTTGATTAACAGCTTTTATGAAATAGTAAAGGAAGATCCTGTAATTGGTTATTTCTTCAATGATGTAGTAAAGGTGAATTGGGAGAAGCACCTCCCCACCATGTATGACTTCTGGGAGAACATCCTTTTTTATACCGGTGTTTATAATGGTAATCCAATGGCCATTCACAAAAACCTACATCATCTGTCAGCACTGAAAAAAGAACATTTTGAGCAATGGTTAATGATCTTCAGAAAAACGGCAAACAACTTATTCAGTGGACCTAATACAGATTTGATTATCCAAAGGGCACAGTCCATTGCAACAGTTATGGAATTAAAAATTCTCCATCCCGCCAATCTTGATTAAATAAAAAAGGTTTGAAGAAAACTTCAAACCTTTTTAAATGTTTTTTATTGAGGTAATAAAACCTCATCAATCACATGGATGATTCCATTACTGGCGGGAACTGATGCGAGAACTGTTGCTTTTCCATTCACCATCACCTTGCCATCTTTAACACTGATATTGATCTTACCTCCATTGGCCTGACCAAGTACCTGGCCATCTGACATATAATCTGTTTTGATTACACCAACATAAACATGATACTGAAGAATATTTTCCAGGTCAGCTTTCTTATCAGCCTTCATCAATCCCTCAACAGTACCCGCAGGAAGTTTATCAAAAGCAGCGTTGGTTGGAGCAAACACTGTAAAGGGGCCGGCGTTGGACAGAACGTCTACCAGTCCGGCAGCCTGAACAGCTTTAACCAGTGTTGTATGATCTGCACTTCCGATAGCAACTTTGACAATATCTTTTTGTGACACATCATCCTGCACGGCAGATTGTCCGGCTACAACAGCACCTGATTCAACAGCGGTTTCAGTTGTTGTGGTTTCTGTTTCATTATCATTGCAGGCAGTTAAGGAAAACAGCATCGCACAGGAAGCGATGCACCAGTTTGACAATTTCATACTATTGTTATTTTGGGGGTTGAATAATTACCCGAAAATATTGCGCAAGTCACACAAACATTATGATTCCTGCTATCATGTAGCTATGATTTTTGTCATAAAAAAAGCAGGTAGTAGAAACTACCCGCGTTACACACACATGAGAAAATAAAAAGTTCAGGATTGTAATTGCAATGTTTGAAGGGGCGTCTTGTTGATCATCTGCAAAAGACTCATTTCCATATTGCCATTCCTGTTGTTATATCGGTATTCACACTCCTTAATATGGAGGTAAAGTGTATTCCTGTTAAGTCCACGAAATTTTAGCAGGCGGTTTCGGGTAAGTCCCCAGAAGCCGGATATCTCATCACTAAAATGCCGGCCATTACTACCCGCATCTCGACGGTAAAGTCGCCAGTTTGAAAAATCAGCTACTGCATGAATAGTTGCCATAGGTCCTGCCTCCGCATGGGCAGGTTGTTGCCACTGCACAAGACTGTCTCTATCCAGATCAGATAAACCTGCTGAATATACCAGGCCATTCCATCTTGTAAAGCCGTAATAGGTTGTTTTTGGAAAATCTCCGGGTTGCTGACCAGAGAGAAGATAATTTTCTGGTAATTGATGCGTTGGGAATGTACTGTCGCAATGGTGCGCCAATTTCGTCCGGATCATTTTCAGGTAGGCGTTTATTGTAACGCGACTAACGCCTGTGATCTCTGCGATCTGGGTTGCGGTCAGGTCTTCACAAAACAGGTTAACGATCTCCCTCGACTTGCGCTCTGAAAGGTGCGCGCCTTTAAGCATTTTGTTTTTCATCCGATAAGGTTTGGTTTTGGTTTAATTACGAAAAACTTCGGAGATAAATTTCCAACCAAATACTTGCAGCAAAAACATAATATACACCAACAGGGCGATGTTAGAGGAGGAATGGATTTATTAAATGATGGAGGGTTAAGGGCTCACTTAATTTTCAAGCATAATCCGTATTTGCTGGGAGAGCTTCTGAGCACTGGGTAACATGGCTGATTCAAGAATAGTATTCATTGGTACGGCAGGCAGGTTCAATGCACCCATTACCTCAACGGGGGCATCAAGCCACCTGAAACAATTATATGAGATCCGCCCGGCAAGGGCTTCAGCAAAGGAATTGTTTTGTTGTTCTTCAGTAAGTACGATGCATTTTCCGTGCTTTCGAACTGTTTCATAAACCAATTCTTCATCAAGTGGAAATAGGGTGCGGAGGTCCACTACTTCAACCTGTCCGGGAAATATAGCAGCAGCGGCTTTTGCCCAGTGTACCCCCATGCCATAGGTTATGATACAAACTGAATCACCCTCTTCCACTGTAGTCCTGAACGCTTCAAGTGCAACTGCAGCTTTACCCAGCGGAAGTATATAATCTTCTGATGGCTCAATGCAGCGGGCACCGTCTGTGCCGGGCACCTTGCTCCAATACAAGCCCTTATGTTCAAGCATTACAACCGGATTAGGGTCGAGGAAGGCAGCTTTCATCAACCCCTTCATATCTGCAGCATTGGAGGGATATACAATCTTAATTCCTTTAATTGTGAGAAGGGTTGATTCAATACTTCCGCTGTGGTATGGGCCTCCCCCACCGTATGCACCTACTGGCACACGTATTAATGCCTGTACAGGAAATTTGCCACAACTCAGATAGCATGATTTAGATATCTCCGTTACCAATTGATTAAGGGCGGGATAAATATAATCTGCGAATTGAACTTCCACAATTGGTTTCAATCCCACTGCACTCATTCCCACAGTGGATCCAATAATATATGCTTCCTGGATTGCGGTGTTAAAAACTCTGTGATCTCCAAACTTCTCCGCCAGAGTTGCTGCTTCACGAAAAACGCCCCCCAGTCGCCTGCCCACATCTTGTCCATATAAAATGGCAGTGGGATCTTTCTCCATTATTTCACGGATGGCGAAAAGTGCTGCATCTACCATCATTATTCGGTCTTTGCCTTTTGGTTCGCGGGTTCCTGATTCAACGATTACCGTAGCAGGTACGAACACATGATCAGCCACCGTATCGGGGCCAGGTTCAGAAGCCTGTACTGCCTTTTGAAAATCGGTTCTTACCTGCTGCTCCGCTTCCGCAGCGATGCTATTCAGTTCCTCATCCGTCAAGCCTTTATCGAGAAGTGAATTGCGAAGTTTCAGATATGGATCACGTATTGACTGACCAGCCAACTCCGCCGACTGGCGGTAAAATTCCTTTCTTACGCCACTGGTATGATGGCCCAAAAGAGGAACATGTGCCTGAACCAGGAAGGGTCTCCTTTCCTGGCGTACAGTTTCCACAACAGCTGCCAGCGCATTATAGCTTTCCTCAAAATCACTACCATCTATCCTTATGCGATCAAGCCCTGGAAAACCTGAGGCATAATCATACGCATCCATAACCCTTGTTTCCTCTGCTGTGGCACTGATACCCCAGCTATTATCCTGAACCAGGTATATGATGGGAAGTTGTTTCAGGATGGCAAATTGGAAAGCCTCACTTACTTCACCTTCGGTAACGCTGGCGTCACCAAGTGAACAAACTACTATGGGTAAACTTCCATCCGGAGTTCTGATGAGATTAGTTGGAAGATGTTCCTCCAGGTATTTTATACCCTGTGCTACACCGGTGGTGGGTATCACCTGCATTCCGGTGGCACTGCTCTGGTGAATGATGGTTGGCTTATCACCATTGCGATAATTGGGATGCGAATAGTACTCCCTGCCCCCCGTAAATGGATCATCGGCTTTGGCAAGCAATTGAAGCATCAGTTCATAGGGTGTAAATCCCAGACCTAGCAGCATGCTTTCATCGCGGTAATATGGACTCACATAGTCGCCTGTCTTCAGAAACCCTGCCATAGCAAGCTGAATGGCCTCATGCCCCCGGGATGTAGAATGTACATACTTACAAACTGATCGGTTCTGTTCATAGGTCTCAGCCATATAATAGGCCAGACTCATATGCCGAAAGGTTTTCTTCAACAGGTCGAGTTCAATTCCAGTCATAACGGTAACAATCGGTGGCAAATATAAACGAACACTCGTTAGCATTACTGGGAGGGCAAAAATAAAACTGCCCAAAGGCAGTTCTAAAACTATAAAAAACGGAATTTATTTGATCTCTATATTGAACATAGACTTCCCTTCAAGGAAGCCTTCCAGTTCATCTCCCACTACACATTCACCCACGCCGGCAGGGGTTCCTGTAAAAATCAGGTCACCGATATTAACCGAGAAATAATTGGAGATCTGCGCTACGATAGTATCAAAGTTAAAGATCATAAGGGATGAGTTTCCTTCCTGCACCACCTCCTTATTTTTCTGCAGACTAAAGAGTATCTCTTTTTTACTCTTAATTTCTGCCAGTGGAACCCATTTACCGATCACTGCTGAATTATCCCAGGCTTTTGCCTTTTCCCAGGGAAGACCCTTTTCCTTGAGCTCGTTCTGGATATCGCGCGCGGTAAAATCTATACCTACGGTTACCGCATCGTAATATTTGCTGGCATAACGGTCCTGTATATACTTCCCGTTCTTGCTGATGCGTAGCACCAGTTCAGCTTCATAATGGAGTTCATTGGTAAATTCGGGATAGTAAAAAGGGGTATGAGCCTGGAGCAGGGCACTTTTAGGTTTCATAAAAATTACGGGCTCATCTGGCACATCGTTGCCCAGTTCTTTGGCGTGAGCCACATAGTTACGGCCTATGCAGAATATTTTCATATTCAAGAGGGTTTAATGATTGAACAATCATAGAATTAATAATGACCTGTATGGTCCTGGCATTACATAGGGCTATTGAACTGCTTGCGGGGTATCCGTGGATTGCGAAAATAACCATTCATAATCAATAATCATAACTTGAATAGCACATTGTTAAACTGATTCATTGCAGTTGAAAGTCCGGCCATTACAAACTGCTCAATCAGTTCAACACTTTTTGTGATCTTATGTAATACCAGCGGCCATTCATCTCCATTCCATTTTCCAAGTACAAAATCAGCCTGCCGCCCTTTGGGGTAATTACTTCCAATACCAAAACGAAGCTTTGGATATTCTGTTGTTTCCAGAGATTCCTGGATGCTCTTTAAACCGTTATGACCGCCATCACTGCCACTCCCCCTTATTCTCAGCCGATCAAGTGGCAGCGCCAGGTCATCGACGAGAACAAGGATATTTTCATTTGGGATCTTTTCCTTATCGCGCCAGTATTTTAAGGCCTTTCCGCTCAGGTTCATATAAGTTGTAGGTTTTATAACCACCAACTGTTTCCCTTTTATTTTGATCTCGGCAATATCGGCAAGACGGTCGGCCCTGAATTGGCCCCCATGTTTTTGCACAAGGGCATCTGCAATATCATAACCGATATTATGCCTTGTGTGGGCATATTCATCTCCGATATTCCCTAGACCTACAATAAGGTATTTATTCATCAGGAATCAAATCTACGGTGAATGCAAAAGTTGTAAAAATGAAAAAGTGAAAGGTCATACTTTCACTTTTTCATTTTTCTATACTGATCGCCAGTTTATTTCTTAGCTGTTTTTTCCTTATCAGCTTCTTCCTGCTTAAGCTGACGTGTCATAACAATTGATGCAATAGGAATACGTGGAGAGATCATGATCTCCATATTATCTGCCTTTACATCTTCAACACGAATGTTTTGATTAAGCTCGAGGTTGGTGATATCGAGTTCAATACTTTCCTTCAGGTATTTCGGAAGGGTTTTCACTTTCAATGCTTTGATCTTTGTTACCAGCTTACCACCTGCTTTAACGCCGGCCGGAGCCCCGGTGAGATGAAGAGGTAAAGACGCAACAACTTTTTTGTCTTCAACCAGCTCCTGGAGATCAACGTGTGTAAGTAGATCAGAAACCTTGTCAAACTGCATATCCTTCAGGATACATTTGTAAGACTTGCCATCGATCTTTACTTCTGCAAGTAGAAATTCTGCAGTATATACCAGTGGCTTGAAGGCCTTTGCTGGTGCTACGAAATTAATTTCTTTCTCACCGCCGTAAATTACACCTGGCACTTTCTCCTCAGAGCGAAGTTGGCGGGTGGCTTTTTTCCCGGTTTCGGTCCTGAGTTGTCCTTCGATTGTAATTGTTTTCATTATTGTTTGTATTTAAAAAAGCTTATTTCATTGTTCTTCCTGGATCTTTTCCTGTTCACGCCTTTGCGAATGAATGAAAAGACTGGTAATACTTCTTTGCTCAAATGCATTCCTCAATGCTTTCCCAAAAAGATCTGCCACTGATAACACCTTGATCTTTTCTATATCCTGTTTCAATGGTATGGTATCACAAACCACCAATTCTTCCAACACGCTATTGGCAATATTTTCATATGCCTTACCACTCAGAACAGGATGAGTACACATTGCCCTAACGGTTGTAGCGCCCTTCTCCATCAGCAAACCGGCACTTTTTGCGAGTGTACCACCAGTATCACAGATATCATCTATCAGTATCACATTCCTGTCAGTCACATCACCGATAACCACCATGCTAGCGATTTCATTTGCCCGCTTTCTGTGCTTGTCACAGATAACCATTTCGGCATTGAAATAACTTGCTATTTCCCTGATTCTGTTGGCACTTCCTACGTCAGGGGCCGCAAAGGTAAGGTTTTCCAGTTTTAGTTGCTCTATATATGGTATAAAAATTACAGAACTGTCGAGGTGATCAACGGGTATATCGAAATATCCCTGGATTTGGGGAGCGTGAAGATCCATAGTAATTACCCTATCGGCACCTGCTGCAGTTAACATATTGGCAATCAGCTTACTACCAATAGCAACACGGGGTTTATCCTTTCTGTCCTGCCGCGCATACCCATAATATGGAATGACAGCTATCACTTTATAAGCCGACGCCCTGCGGGCTGCATCTATCATCAGCAACAACTCCATAAGGTTGTCTGAGGGCGAAAAAGTACTCTGCACGAGGAAAACAACATCTCCCCTGATACTTTCCTGGTATACAGGTTGGATCTCTCCATCGCTGAATTTCTGGATATTGATCTTACCCATCGGAATTCCATAGCTGTTGGCGATCTTTTCTGCCAGGTATTGAGAACCAGTACCGGAGAAGATTTTTGCGGTCATAGACGTAGAGTTGGTGCGGCGAAGATAAACATTGGCAGAAAAAGAATGGCCCTTAAAACAAAAAAGGTCGTACCAATGGTACAACCTTCAACTATTTTAATCTTCTGCTTTACCTGGATGCTACCAGGGCATGGGCAGTGGCAGATGGCTGAATCCCTTTCACAGCACCAATATCAGCAACTTTACGGCTACTTACCGCCTTAAAAATTGCAGAACAGATAAAGATGGAAAAGAAAAGTGCAACCACATAAATCCCAATGCAGAATAACATCGATTGGAAGCCTCCTAAGAGGTTGAATGTACGGGCGTTCATGGACATTGATTTTAAATGTTTTTCAAAAGGATCAGTTTGGATATTGGGTTAAAACCCTGTTTTCTGGCATAAAATTATTGATTAATCTTACCTCATGCAAGAGCGGAACTACTCAATTAAATCATGGGCAAAAGACGATAGACCAAGGGAAAAACTACTTAGTAAAAGTCCCATATCACTCAGCGATGCAGAATTGCTTGCAATTCTCCTGAATAACGGAAATCGCGATCGGTCTGCCCTTGACCTGGCCCGCGACCTGATGCAGTTGTGTAGAAATAACCTCCAGGAACTGGGTAAACTTTCTGTTTTTGATCTGATGAAAGTAAAGGGAATTGGGGAAGCAAAGGCAGTGATCATTACTGCAGCCATGGAACTTGGCCGCCGAAGGCAGGCCGCACTGGCACTCGATTGCCCCATCATTACCAGCAGCAGGGATGTTGCGCTTTACCTGCAACAGCTATTCCAGGACTACCGCCATGAAGTATTTGTTGTATTGTTCCTCAACCGTGCCAATAAGATCCGCCATTCAGAAATTATAAGCTCAGGGGGAATAACCGGAACTGTGGCCGACCCACGCATAATTATGAAAAAAGCCCTTGAACAGGAAGCTGTTGCATTGATACTAAGTCATAACCATCCCTCGGGCAACCTGAAGCCCAGCAAAGCTGATGAAGAACTGACCTACAAAATACGGGAAGCCGCCAAGCTCCTTGATATCAAGGTAATGGACCATATTATAGTGAGTACGGAAGGCTATTTCAGTTTTGCGGATGAGGGTCTTTTATGACCATTAAGCCTGTGCGGCTGGTCCCCCGAAATTCATTGGGATCTGAACTTCTTCAAGGTCTTTGATCTCACCATTCACATCTTCAAAACGGTCAATATTTTCTATAAGGGCCTTCATGAATCTTTTGGCATGCTGTGGGGTGAGAATGATCCTGGATTTAACCCTGCTCTTGGGAGTACCGGGCATCACGTTTACAAAGTCGATAACAAATTCTGCATGTGAATGCGTGATGATTGCAAGATTTGCATATTCCCCTTCTGCTACTTCTTCAGATATTTCAATGTTGAGTTGGTTGGCCGGATTATTATTGCTGTTCTCCATTATAATCGATTTAATGTTCAAAGCTAATAAAAAGCGTTCTTCTTTGGTTACCTGCTAAGCATTAACTGGCATTTCCATTCAGAACGCCGGTTACCTATGATCTCGTCATAGCCCGAGCCAACTGTTTCCCTATTATTGTAAACGGTTTGAGCCCAACGCAACCACCATTGAACTTTAAGCCCTTTTATAATCATATCCCTACGAAGCTTCCCATGGAGCTGAAGGTAATATCTCCAGCCCTTATCATAAAATGCTGGGATAGAAAATGAATAGAGCAGATCACGCTCGTAGGCATATATACGTGCATCATAGCCATCGGTATTGAAATAATGCAGTCGCGCCGAAATAACATGAGAACTTCTTTTAGGTTGATATCGGGCATCGAGGTAAAAAGCAGAGCCCAGGTTCTTATTTGAAGATTTTTCAAACCATACCTGGTCTAACCTGGCGGCAAATACCCATTGTGGGTTGAAAATCTTTTCAAAATGTATTCTCGCATTTTTATTCACATTCGGAACTATTTGATTGATGACCTCACCTGATTCATTTTCCGGCTTTAAACTACTACGCAAGCGAAGCATTCCCTCCCATTTTCTTCTTTTGGTATAAGTAAACTGTAGTAACCACTCTGAACCATTAGTAGGAGCATCAACCCGGAACCGAAGCCACGGAAATCTGTAAAAGTCAATATATGCCTGCACCTTCCAGGAAGGGTGAGGCAAAAGGGTCAGCCCCATATATGTACCTACTTCATTACTAACATTTGAATTTTCTGAAAACGTTCGCGCATACAAACTTTGATAGCCAGGCTGAAGGTTGCGGTAAACAATTGCCATATCAGCTTTTGAATTCAGGCTAATTACCACACCCTGGATCATAGCGAGCCCCGTTTTACAGGTTGCGGCTTCACCGAAAAGAAAAAGATTCCGGATGCTGAGGCTGTAATGGATTCCCGTATTCCACCAGTTTATTCCCCTCATATTAAAAAGGTTATAAGGCGCATCCCTGGGAATTAAAGGCATAGAAAAATTATACCTGATCATGCTGATACCTCCCCGAAACCTTGTTCCCAGGTATTGCATGTGTGCCCCATAAGACATTTGCGTTATCTGTTTTCTGCCTGTCCTTTCTCCGGGGGTACGATGATATCCCGATTCATTGATGCTACTAAAACCTATAATGTTACCGGAATCAACAAGGAGACTGCCTGAAAGCTTTCTTAATGAACCGAAAACAGAAAGCTCATATCGCTTCTTTTGAAATTGAAGCGCCCCTCCTCTGTGAAAATTAAACTCGCCTCCAGATCTATAAGGTTGCAGGGTATTCCCCTGCCGGTAAATAGCCATAGCATCACTTGTTTTACCAAAAGCAAGGCCCTGCCATTGTACCAACCCCTGTCCAATATTAATTGTATAATCTCCGACTGCTATTGTTTTAATTAAACCTTTTCTTCGTACAAAAAAATGGAAACTGGTAAAATCCGGAAGAGAAGAACCTTTTGTAATAAGGGTTTCACCGGCATCTTTATCTCCCGTAAAGCCATACCATAAGAGTTGCTTATATTGATAAGTGTACCTGAAAAAAACACGTTGCGGACTACCCGGATATACTTTTACACCCATACTGTCTGGGGTTGTCCCCTTTAGCCTTTCTGCCAGTCCACTTGTCCTCATAAGAAGTTGGTGATTGCCCCGTTTAAGTAAATTGAGAATGTTTCCATCACCTGCATCCTCATCCGAAAAACGAAAGAATTTTGCAATTTGCCTGATAAGGTCCGGGGACCAATATGGAATAGCCTGCAATTCATATTTACTTCGGATAGAACCAAAAACCTTTCTGTAATTCAGGAAAGATGCAACCTGGAGGGGTGTTAAGCGGAATATATCGGCAAGTAATGATCCTTCTATTCTGTTTATGGAAATTGGATGCGACACCAGATGCTGAAGATCTAATTGCAAATCATTATTTTCTATATCCGATTCAGTAATCTCTGCCATTGCTTCAAGGGCAAGTGCATCTGGCTCACTTACCTCCTGCGTAAATGATGCAGCTGAATTTAGTATGAGCAAGCAGCTAAGCAGGAACCGCATCATCTTGATTCCTTTAAAGCAGGTGAATACTGAAGTGCAAATCCGGGTGACCAGCCCAGTTGCGGGTGCCAGCCTCCCAGCACGCTGAGCCGAAGCTTTTGGTAGATCCAACCTGATTCAAAATCAAGACGCATAGGATCGCTGATCACCCTGATTGCCAGCAGTAGCTTTGACAATGCGATATACTGCAGCGAAGTATTTACAACTTGTGTTCTTGCTGATATCATCAGAGCCAGGTCAGTATAAAATGAGGGTGCCCATTCTTTGCCTATACCCGCAATAACTCCAGGATAAAAGTTGCGTCCTGCTGTTTCACTGCTTTCAAAGAAAACTGATACAGCTGTATGCATTGCATTCACATTCCTGGCTACTGAAGCCAAAGCCCGGTAATTCTTCAATCCGCCATACCCTCTTGCTTTGCTGTTTGAGACATCTATAGAAATACCGACACTATAATTTTCACCCAATTTCCTGCCGCTTGCCATATAAAATTGCAGCTCCCTGAAATCTGGATTTGCCAAATTACTGATGCCTGCTGCAATTGAAATATTCTTCATTAAACTACCCTGTGCACTGATCCTGCTGACCGACAAGCCGGGTATCATATATGGTCTTATTGTCACTATCCTTAGAACCAGATGCGAGTCTGGCGCTGTTGATGCAGGATTTATCAACGCTGCTTCCGGACTTAAAAAGTTATGGCTCCATGCACCAGCCACAGCGGAGGATCTATCAAAAAGGTCCTGGGCTTGTAAACCGGAACACAGCAGCCATAACAACATACACACACACGCACACTTCATACAAGAGCAAGATCAAAATATTCTATTAGGTGGTCAAGCGTGTTTTAACGGTATTCATAACCGTTATTAAACCTAAAATGGCTCCGCTGTTGCGGAGCCATTAGAAAATAGGGAATTAAAACAGGGCCTAAAATTCTGGCATCAATATATATCCCAGAAAAGTTTTGTCTCTACTTCATCACCTCCAATGGCTGAAGAAGCTGAAGTATAATTATCGGGATTGAGTGTTTGCTCATTGATAGGATAAGTAAATCTTGCAGGAAATCCGGACTCTGGTTCTGCGGGTAAACTTAAAACAGGGAAATCAAGACGACGCAATTCCATCCAACCAGTAAATGGACGATTATGCAGGGCTATCCATTTTTGCAAACCGATCTTAGCTTTCCAGTCACCAGCTGCAGTAGCATAAGCAACTGCCGGCTGCGCCAGGTAAGCTGTAGCAGCTGCATCAGTACCACCCCAATAAATAATAGAAGCCCTCACTGCATTGGCATAGTGTTCAGCAGCAGTACCCGCAACACTCCATCCTCGCTCAATAGCTTCAGCACGAAGAAATTCGGCTTCAACATAATCAAGCAAAAGATGTGCAAGCGTAGGGTCTTTGATCTGCTCACTTGGACGGGCAACAGTTGCATAAGTATTATTTTCGCCAATAAGACCACCTACATAATCACCATCATTATTTGGTTCAAAGAAGACTGCAAGCCTTGGATCTTTCAATTCAACCATTTTATCAAGCAAGGGTTTGCCTGCTACAAAATCAGCTCTTCCACTTTGTACCAGATCTTCCCAAATTGGATTGGTATTAGGCGATGCTGCTAAAAAATGAAAAGCTGCATTATCATCAGAACTGTTAAAACCATTTTCCTCTGCTTCTTCAAATTTTTGCTGTGCGGTATCATCCACGTCTGCAACAGTCATGGCCAGCCGCATCTTTAAAGTATTGGCAAATTTTATCCAATGCGAAACATCGCCCTGGTATATCAGGTCTGCCTTACTGCTAAACCCATTTCCCTCCGTGCTTAATGCAGCAATATTATTATCTATCCTGGTAAACAGATCATCATAGATCGTTTTCGCATCATCGTAAGCAGGAAAAAGATTGTTGAAATCATTCGACTCTGAATAGGGAACATCACCAAATGTGTTCACCAGTATGGAGTAAACGTAAACTTCCATCAAATCAACAATAGCTGTCTGGTTTTGGAGGGTTGCTTCTGATTCAAGTCCCGGTTCGGTAGCTGCAATAATCTTCTTTGATTCTTTAAGATCTGCCAGCACATCACGGTACATGATCGCCCACCATGTTTGTGGAATATTCCTGGTAAAAAAATCATAATTAGGCTCGTCCTGATAGGTTGTTGAAGCCCAATGCTGCACAACATAGCGGAATATATTAGTGTTTACATTTGGTGTGGCGAGTGTCCGCGTTAAACTAACAAGTGCGTTAGAAAACAAGGTTTCTGCAGGAACCACAGCAGGCAATTTTGTTTCTTCATTAAATCTGGAAATATCCTTTGTACACGATATCATTGTCATAAATAATATGGTGACACCTATAAGATAATTTTTCATGACTTGCTTTTTTAGAATTTCAGTTTAAGGTTAAGTCCGATTTGCCTTGTTGTGGGATAAGCACCACTTTGGTATCCCTGGGCATTACCCGAAGAAAGATTTTCTTCAGGATCGGCATATGGAAGGTTCTTATGGATGATCCAAAGATTCCTTCCAATTATGGAGAATGATATACCCTTAAATGGAGCAAGCTTGTTGAGGAGTGATGTTGGCAAATTGTAAGTAAGATTCATCTCTCTTAATTTAACATAGCTGGCATCATATATAAATGCTGCGGCCGGATTATATGCATAGCCATAGGTTCCAAAATCATTTGGCACCCGCAAGGTATTTTCCTTACCATCATCTGTTACACCTGGCACTATAATTCCACCACCATCTTCTAAAGAATTCCGGGATGGATTACCGAGGTCATTGAGCTGAACAGTTTCAGGATACAATCCCGTTGCCATTCCATAATAGAGGTCGAGAGAAAACAGATCACCTCCATGCCGAACATCAATCAGGAATCCGAGAGAGAGGTCTTTATACCTGAAAGTATTGTAGATACCTCCGATCCAATCGGGATTCATATTTCCTATTACATTATTTGTTGACGTAGATAGTGCATATCGTCCAGTACTTCTCACTATCCTTCCTCCATTTTCATGAAAAACCCAGGTACGTCCCATAATGGCACCATAGGGCTCATTAAGTGTTGCATTTATAGAAACACCACCCTGGAAAGAAGCAATCTGGAGGTTCCTGCTTTCACCAAAGAGTGCAGTCACTTCGTTCCTGTTTCTTGTCCAGTTGATATTTGTGGTCCAGGTAAAATCTCTTGTCTTAACAGGCGTACCATACAATGATACTTCAATACCCTTATTCTGCACATCTCCGGCATTTTGCCACTTACTGCTATAACCACTTGCCATGGAAACTGCAACAGGTATTAACTGGTTGATCGTATTGGTAACATAATAACTCACATCAAAGCCAAGCCGGCTTCCGAAGAATGCCATTTCAAGGCCCAACTCTTTACTATTGGTTCTCTCCGGAAGTAGTTCATTATTATTTTTTGCACTTGGCAATGTGAACAGAATTGTATTACCAAATGGGTTAGGTTTACTATAGATATCTGCCACCGCACCCCATGGGGCATCATTACCCACTTCTGCATAATTGGCCCTCAATTTTCCATAAGAAAGCCAGGATGTATTTTTCAGGTTTTCAGAAAATAACCAGCTACCTGAAACAGAAAAATATCCATACTCGTTATTTTCAACAGGAAGCGTTGATGACCTGTCATACCGGTAGGTTCCATCAAGTGTAAGGAAGTTTCTGTATCCCAGAGTTATTCCCCCGAAATAACCATCAACGGCAATTGGGTTATATGTTTCTGTGGGTGAATTAATGGGATTCAGAGAATTGCTAATGGAATATAATCCCGGCACAACCAGGCCGCCGTTTGTGGAAGCATCAATTGATTCAAACCTTGATCTCCTCATATTAGTACCAAGCAGTGCCTGCAAGTTAAAATCATCATTCAGGTCTTTATTAAAATTTGCCATCAGGTCATAGTTGGTCTCCTGGAAATGCCTGTTGGCCCTGCTATAACCGGGTACATCAACACTTCCCACACCGGTTCGGTCTTCTCTCAATTCATCATAAGTATCCATGGATATTCTACCAAGGAAACTAAGCCATTCAGTGGCCTGGTAGTTAAGTGCCACATTACCGAATATCCTGGTACGCTCATCATTATTAAAACTCTCATAGCGCATGAAATAAAAATTGTCCGTATAAATTGGACGTAAACCAGCAGCCGTGGAAGGGTCCTGCCAGTTCCAGGTGATATTTTTTCGGGTACGGAAATAGGCTTCTTTTTGTTCTTCGTTATCAACGTTGGTCTGGTACCACTGGCGGAAGTTCTGGTTAACATTCTTGCCTGAATAGCCGGTTCCATAACGGCCGGTACCTTCCACTTTTGAAAAATTAATATTTGTAGATGCAGTGAGCCCTTTCGCTATTTCATAGCCTGCTCCAAAATTCACAATATTCTTCATCACCTCACTGTTAGGAAGAATACCTTTCTCCTGGCTTCGGGTATAACCCAGTTTGAAATTTCCTTTATCGGTAGCACCATCAAGCATGATACTATTATTATTGGAAACGGGTTTTTCATAAAATGTTTCAGGGGTATTTTGCGCCGCTACCCATGGTTTTTTTGTTTTATAAAATGGGGAAGTTGGGTCGAAGGCATCCCAATGGAAAACCATCAGGTCCGGATCGAATTTGTCGCCATAAGAGGCATCTTCACTGGTCGGAACGACCAGGTCGTCCTGGCCATCACCATCCACATCAAAATAAAAGAAGCCGGGATTCTCGTCAGGTGATCCATAGGCTGCTGAATAACCTGCGCCATACTGATTCTGGTACTTGGCAAATGTTTCTTTATCAATGGCACCAAAAGACACACCTGAGTTAATGGTAATACCCAGACCTCTCCTGCTTTTCTTGGTTGTGATCATGATCACACCATTGGCAGCCCTGGAACCATAAAGGGCAGAAGCCGCAGCCCCTTTAAGAATATTGATGTTTTCAATGTCATCCGGATTTATATCTGCAGCAGCATTACCATAGTCCACCCCGCCCCTGCCTGTCATCTGGTTGGCGGAATTTCCTGTGGCGTTATTAATGGGAACACCATCAACCACAAACAATGCCTGGTTTGTATTAGTGAGTGATTTTGTTCCTCTGATTACAATATTTGTGCTGGCTCCTATTCCATTGCCCTGCCGGATCTCCACTCCGGAAACTTTTCCCGACAAAGCAGCGCCAACATTGGCCGTGCGGATATTGTTTACTTCATCACCCTTTATTTGTTGAGCAGCATAGGGCAGTGTATTTTTAGCACGCCGAACCCCGAGGGCGGTAACAACTACTTCACTCAGGTTATCCTGCGATACAAGTGTAACCGATATTATATCCTGGTCAGCTACAGTAACCTCGAAACGCTCGTAGCTGGCTGCTGTGATCTCTAATACATTCCCCTTTTCCGCACTAATTGTAAAATTTCCATTCTGGTCGGCCGCAACACCTGTGTTGGTTCCTTTTATTTTCACCGAAGCAAATGGTATGGGATTACCGCTTGCATCTTTCACTTGCCCGGTAATTTGTCGGGCCTGTCCATACACCAATGCCACCAATAGCAATAGTGTAAACATCAGGGATGTTTTTCTCATATATGTCATTTTTAAAGTGGCGGGTTATAATAACCCAATAAGAAAAGTCTCTACGGTAAGAGATTCAGGAAGTGTGGTAAAACGATTTTGCTTTGTGTCTTTTGTCAGAGAGGAGAATCTAATCCAGGCTTGTTGAACTGTTGACGCCATTAATAAGACAATAAATTTAACAGAATGCTGTCTTAAATATTAAAAAAAATCCATTTTTCCCTGAATAAACCGCACGTTACCTTTGCGCCATGCAAATTTTAGATGGACAACTGGTTTCAAAAGCGACCAAGGATGAATTGAAAATCAAGGTGGCACAGCTCGTAACCGAAGGAAAAAAGATACCCCACCTGGCCGCTGTTTTGGTTGGATCCAATGGTGCCAGCGAAACTTACGTGGCAGCCAAAGTGAAAGCCTGCCAGGAGATTGGCTACAAATCAACCCTTATAAGGCTGGAAGACGAGATCAGTGAGAACAAGCTTTTATCCGTTATTGAAGAACTGAACGAAGACCCCGATATTGATGGGATACTTGTACAATTACCCCTTCCCAAGCATATTTCTGATGAAAAAGTGATCAATACCATCCTCCCTTCCAAAGATGTGGATGGATTTCACCCGGTGAATGTTGGCCGTATGGTTCAGGGACTAGACACTTTTATTCCCGCCACCCCCTATGGCATAATATTAATGATGCAACATTATAAGATCAGCACCAAAGGGATGCACGCAGTGGTAATTGGCCGTAGTAATATAGTCGGGCGGCCAATGAGTATTCTTTTGAGCCAGAGTGCTGAGCCGGGTAATTGCACCGTCACCATTACGCATTCACATACAAAAAATCTTGCTGAGCTTTGCAGGAGCGCCGATATAATCGTAGCTGCACTTGGCATCCCTGAATTTGTAAAAGCTGATATGGTGAAAGATGGCGCCATTGTTATTGATGTGGGTATTACTCGTGTTGCAGATGCTTCCAAGAAATCGGGCTTCGCCTTGAAAGGGGATGTTGAATTTGCGTCGGTAGCTCCTAAATGCAGCTATATTACGCCTGTTCCGGGCGGTGTTGGTCCCATGACCATTGCAGCCCTGATGAAGAACACTTTTAAGGCCTGTGTGGATAAAAACTGACGGGCAGGTAAGAAGTAAGAGGTAAGATGTAAGATTTGAAGTGAGGAAGTTGAAATTTAAAAATTGAGTGATGTTGAGTTTGCCGGTAATGGAATCATTTTATACCCTCCAGGGGGAAGGTTTTCACCAGGGCAGGGCAGCCTATTTTATCAGGCTCGGTGGCTGTGATGTAGGCTGCAGCTGGTGCGATGTGAAAGAAAGCTGGGATGAATCCCTTCATCCGAAACAATCCATTGAAGAGATCGTGGAAAATGCAAAAGAATACCCGGGCAGGCTTGCAGTGATCACCGGAGGTGAGCCATTATTACATGATCTGAACGACCTTACAAGTGCGCTGAAGGAGGCTGGATTTGAGACCAATATTGAAACTTCGGGAAGTAGTGAGCTCAGTGGAAACTGGGACTGGATCTGCCTTTCACCCAAGAAATTTAAATTTCCCCTGCCCGAAGTGGTACAGGCTGCGGATGAACTTAAAGTGGTTGTATTTAATAAAACGGATTTTGATTGGGCAGAAAAATGGGCTGCAGAAGTGAAGCCTGCCTGCAAACTTTACCTCCAGCCCGAATGGGGAAAAAAGGAACAAATGCTGCCCCTTATCATCGATTATATCAAAGCGCACCCCCGCTGGGAACTTAGCATCCAGAGCCATAAGTACATCAATGTGCCCTGAGAAGGTGGTTTTTTCACATTTCCCTCTAATATAATGGCCTAACTTTCGTTGTAGTAAGACCAGTTTAAAATCTATGCTGAAACGAATAGCCATTTTTATTACTATAGCCTTTGCTATAACCTGCACCCTCCCGCTTAATGCACAACAATACAATCCCGATAAGATCAATGCAAAGGCTGCTAAACTTTACCAGCAGGCAATGCAACAGGCAGAGAATGATAATTTTCCCGAAGGCATAAGGCTCCTTAAAGATGCGGTTAAAATAGATCCATCATTTGCGGATGCCTGGCTTTCTATTGCCGGCATGTATGGTGAAATGAAAGATTATGATAATGCGATCCTGCATTATGAAAGGGCTAAGTCAATTGATTCAAACTACTTCCGCGATTATAACCTCCCCTACTCAATCAATCTTGCCGGAAAGGGCCGCTTTGAAGATGCCCTGAAAGCCGTGAACAGCTTCATGATGGTTAACGATCTTAATGAAAGCAGTCAGCGGGCGTCTTCCTACCGCCGACGCTGTTACCTCTTTGCATTGGAACAGGCAAAGAATCCGGATATAGCCAATTACAATTTCACGCCCATTAACCTCGGCGATAGTGTGAACAGTGCCGTGTCAGAATATTATCCAACCCTCACCATCGATAACAGCCAGCTGATCTTCACCCGCCGCGTCAATAATTATAATGAGGATTTTTATGAAACCCGCATCGAAGGGGGGAAATGGAACCGCAGCAGCGGACTAACGGGCATGATCAACTCAAACCTCAATGAGGGCGCACAATCCATTTCACAGGATGGCCAGTGGCTGGTGTTTACCGGTTGTAATTTCCCGGATGGACTGGGAAGTTGCGATCTCTATATTTCCTACCTAACACCTCAAGGCTGGAGTGAACCCCTTAACCTGGGAAGTAAAGTGAACTCAGAATTCTGGGACTCAGCGCCCAGCCTCTCGCCCGACAAAAGGGATTTGTATTTCGCCAGCAGACGCCATGGTGGATTTGGGGGAAATGATATCTGGGTAACGCACCTCGGCACTGACGGTAAGTGGAGTGAACCCGAAAATCTTGGTCCTGAGATCAACACCAGTGGTGATGAAAGCTGCCCCTTTATCCATGCCGATAACCAGAGTCTTTACTTCACCTCCAATGGATTGCAGGGCTATGGTGGCGATGATCTTTTCATGGCGCGTAAAGGTCCGAAAGGAAGTTTCAGCCTTCCCCGCAACCTTGGCTACCCTATCAACACTATAGAAAATGAAGGAAGCCTTGTAATTACTGCCGATGGTAGCACGGCCTATTATGCCAGCGACCGTGCCGATAGTAAAGGGGGACTCGACCTCTACACCTTCACCATGCGCAATGATGTGCGGCCAGTGAAAACGCTCTGGATCAAAGGCAGGGTTATGGATGAGAAAACTAAAGATGGACTGCCATCTGCTGTTGAACTCACAGATATCCTTACCCGCCAGATGATCAGCAAGGTACAAACCGATGAAACGGGTCATTATCTTATTACACTTCCTATTGGCCGCGACTATGCGTTTAATGTTAACCGTAAGGGCTACTTATTCTATTCGGAGAATTTTTCACTAAGCCAGAAATCACCCGACTCCACCTATAATATCGATATCCTGCTTAAGCCTATCACGGCTAATGCCACCATCGTTTTGAAGAATATTTTCTTCGAAACCAACAGTGCTGCACTGGGTAGCAACTCCGAGGTTGAACTCGAAAGGATCGTTCAGTTGTTAAAAGAAAATCCATCATTAAGCATACAGCTCAATGGACATACTGACAATATTGGGAAGGCGGCCGACAATTTGAAACTGTCAAATGACAGGGCTCATTCTGTGGTGAATTTCCTGGTGAAAAATGGCGTAGATCCAAAACGACTTACCCACAAAGGTTTTGGCGCAACGGTACCTGTAGCGGATAACAATACCGAAGAGGGACGCGCACTTAACCGCCGCACGGAACTGAAGGTAATTTCCCAGTAATGTAAATACCGTTATTTCACGCTGGTATAACTCCCTCCGCCATTCTATTTTCATTGAAAAGTAGATATGGACGATGAGAGGTTGTACCAGGTGGCGCTTACACGGGTGCCGCATGTGGGTTGTGTAATCGCAAAAGCGCTGATCGAAAAGTTCAAATCAGCTACTGATGTATTCAAAGCAAGTGCTGCCGAACTTGAATTAGTAGAAGGAGTTGGAACTGGTATTGCGAGATCGTTGAGTAGATTCCGCGATTTCAGGGCATGCGAGAAAATACTGAATGATGTGGAACAGTATAAACTGTCGATGATCTTCTTAAACGATGAGGCCTACCCGAAAAAACTTTTAGACTGCTATGATCCTCCTACCCTGCTATTTTATAAAGGGAATATCTCTCTCAATGCTCCAAAAAAAGTGGCGGTTATCGGAACCAGGAGCCATAGTGAATATGGAAGGCAGGTGACGGAGAAACTGATCCGCGATCTTCGTGATAAGGATATCACCATTGTAAGTGGCATGGCCTACGGAATAGATGGACTAGCACATCGAAATGCCATTAAATATGATATCCCTACCATTGGTGTGCTGGCACATGGACTGAATACCATCTACCCCAGCGAACATACTGCCATGGCGAGGGAAATGTTGAGGGGCAAGGGCGCGCTGGTTACGGAGTTCATAGTTGGCACCAAACCCGACCGTCATAACTTCCCTATCCGCAACCGCATCGTGGCAGGTATATGCGATGCCATTGTTGTAGTTGAAACAGGTCTTAAAGGAGGCAGTATGATCACAGCATCCATTGCAGCAAGTTATAACCATCCTGTGTTTGTATTTCCGGGTCGAACAACTGATAATAAAAATGCAGGCTGCAATATGATGCTTCGCAGGAATACTGCCACCATTATTCTTGATGCAGATAATCTGCTGGAAGAACTGCAATGGGAACTACCTAAGGATCCCAACCGGAAAAACAACCAGCTTTCCTTCTTTGGCGAATTAAATACTGCGGAAGCAACTATTGTAAATCTGCTCGGTATCCATGGACAACTTGCTATTGATGAACTTTATCTCCGGAGTGGTCTGAATTCAGGTGCCGCTGCCAGTGCTATCCTTAATCTTGAAATAAGGAACATCATCAAAAGCCTTCCGGGCAAGCAATACAGGATGGTTTAGAACGGGTTATACAAAAATTTGGCACTAATTTACCTGCTGCCATATCTTTGCACATGGCAACAAGAAAGAGCACCACCCGTAAGATAGATTTATCCCACAAATTTTTTGGAGAAGGCCTCACCTTCGATGATGTGTTACTGGTTCCTGCATTTTCGCAGGTGTTACCCCGTGAAGTAAATATCCAAAGCCGACTTACAAAAACCATAAGTCTTAACATCCCGATGTTAAGTGCAGCGATGGATACTGTTACCGAAGCCAACCTGGCAATTGCCCTGGCCCGCGAAGGCGGTATTGGAATGTTGCATAAAAACATGAGCATTGAAAGGCAGGCAGAGCAGGTTCGTAAGGTTAAGCGAAGTGAGAGCGGAATGATCCTCGACCCCGTTACATTATTGGCTGAATCAACTATTGGCGATGCCCTCCGCCTCATGAAAGAGAATAAGATCGGTGGTATACCCATTGTAGATAAGAACAATAAACTGGTTGGCATCCTCACCAACCGGGATCTCCGTTTTGAGAATACCAAATCGAAGAAGGTAAGTGAGGTTATGACCAGCGAAAAGCTGATCACCGCCCCCGAAGGCACTACCATGAAGAAGGCAGAGAAAATTCTGCAACAATATAAGATCGAAAAACTTCCGGTGGTACGAAAGGATGGTACGCTCGCCGGACTCATCACCTATCGTGATATTCTTCAACTCACCAGTTTTCCGAATGCCAATAAAGATGAATTCGGCAGGTTACTTGCCGGCGCTGCAATTGGTATAACCAAAGACATGCTCGACCGTGTTGCTGCCCTTCAACATGTAGGTGTAGATATCGTTACGCTCGACAGTGCGCATGGTCATTCAAAGGGCGTAATGGAAGCAGTGAAGAATGTTAAAAAGAATTTTAAGGGTCTCCAGGTTATAGCAGGAAATGTAGGAACGGCCGAAGGTGCAAGAGCGCTGGTAGAAGCAGGTGCCGATTGTGTTAAGATCGGAATTGGTCCGGGTTCTATTTGTACAACACGCATCGTAGCGGGCGCCGGCGTTCCCCAGCTTACGGCTATCATGGAAGCCTACAGTGCACTCAAGCCATTGGGTATTCCCATAATTGCGGATGGTGGTATACGTTATACCGGTGATATGGTAAAAGCACTAGCCGCGGGGGCCGATTGTGTAATGATGGGAAGCGTTTTCGCAGGCGTGGAAGAGAGTCCCGGTGATACCATTATTTATGAAGGCCGTAAGTTCAAGGAATACCGTGGAATGGGATCGATCGGCGCCATGTCGCAGGGATCAAGTGATCGCTATTTCCAGGATGTGGAAGATGATATTAAAAAACTTGTACCGGAAGGTATTGAGGGAAGGGTTGCCTTCAAGGGTAATCTCCGTGAGGTGGTAGCGCAGTTTGTGGGTGGCCTCAGGGCTGGAATGGGATATTGCGGTGCGAAAGATATTGAAACACTCAAAGCCGAGGCGAAGTTCACCAAAATCACCAATGCGGGAATGAAAGAAAGCCATGCGCATGATGTTGATATTACGAAGGAGGCGCCGAACTATAGCAGGAAATGATTTGGAGAGATGGAGAGATGGAGGGATGGAGAGAGATTTGGAGAAATGAACAGATAGGTTATTTTTGAAAACCTTTCCGTACATTTCTCCAATTCATTTTTAGACATCTTGAAAAAAATACATCCCCTCATTTTATCATTGGCATCCGGAATATTACTGGCTGCAGCATGGCCTCCATTACCCACCACCTTTTTAATATTCATTGCGCTCATACCACTCTTCCTGCTGGCGCAACAACAGCCCCGAAAATGGGCCTTTGTTGGTTGGTGTGCCTTGTCAATGATGACCTGGAATGCACTCACCACCTGGTGGATCTGGAATTCTACCGGTCCGGGTTCCATAGCTGCCATAATAGTGAATACGGTACTCATGAGTATTCCCTGGCTGGCATTTTACTGGGCCGATAAAAGATTTGGAAGCACCTACAGCCACTGGGCTTTTATAGCCTGCTGGATGACCTTTGAATATGTACATCTTAGCTGGGATCTTAGCTGGCCCTGGCTCACGTTGGGTAATGTATTTGCTGCCCAACCATCCTGGATCCAATGGTATGAATTCACCGGAACCAGCGGTGGCTCACTCTGGATATTACTTTTGAATGTGCTTTTGTTTAAGCAACTATACAGTACCGGTAGTCTGCAAAAAAATAAACGCCGTGCCATTTCTATCACTCTGCTGGCGGGTATAGGACTGCCTATTCTGATATCAATACTTGTAAGCAGCATCAATCAAAAAAAGGATGCGCGGCTAAACAATGCTGCAGGTTTGAGTAATGAGCCTACATATAATGTTGTAGTGGTTCAACCCAATATCGACCCCTATAAAAAATTTACTGTAGGCACCCAGGATGAACAACTGGCCACACTCATTCAGCTTTCCGCTACACAAATTGACAGCAATACCCGCTTACTTGTTTGGCCGGAAACAGCTATCAACCTGCCAAATGGGATTGAAGAAGATAGTATCAAAAGCAACTATTTACTGACTCCGCTTTGGGATTTCCTGGCAAAAAATCCAAAGCTTGTTTTGTTAAGCGGATTGGAAGGCTATAAAATTTATCGCAGCGGTGAGCAATCAAAATATTCAAGACCCATCCGCGATACCGAACTATGGTATGATTCGTATAATAGCGCCATGCTGCTCGACTCATCCGGCATTCTCTCGCGCTATCATAAATCTAAACTGGTACCGGGAGTTGAATTGCTCCCCCCTTTTCTGAATTTCCTTGGCCCCCTGCTGGAACAATTTGGTGGAACAACCGGTGGCTATGCAAGGCAGGAAGAAAGGACAGTGCTCAGCCATAGCGGTAATGCGTATGCTATCGCACCAGCAATTTGTTATGAAAGCATCTATGGTGATTTCATGACTGGCTTTATGCGCAACGGTGCCAATATCATTGGCATCATCACCAATGATGGATGGTGGGGAAATACATCGGGACATAAGCAACACCTGCTCTATGCAAGGCTTCGGGCCATTGAAAACCGGCGATGGATAGCAAGAAGCGCAAATACAGGAATCAGTGCATTTATTGATCCATATGGCCGTATATTACAACAACAACCCTGGGATAAGGCCGTTGCCATAAAGGAAGTGGTGACGCTGCGAACGGAGATGAGCTTTTTTTCGCGAAATGGTGACCTTATTTCAAAATTCATGGTTGCAGGCGTACTTGTGTTGATCTTAATGAGCCTGAAGAAAAGAAGAAAAAAACCAGCACTATGATGCATTATACTATTACCGGCGAGGGACAACCGCTGATGCTTATACATGGCTTTGGCGAAGACAGTGGCATCTGGGAAAAGCAGGTAGCTGTATTAAAAAATCATTTCCAACTCCTGATACCTGATCTTCCGGGTACCGGCCAATCGCCCATGCAATCTTCTTTAAGCATGGAATCTATGGCTGAAGAGATCCTGGAAATTCTGGAGAAGGAAAAGATAAAGTCCCTGGTAATCCTGGGTCATTCGATGGGTGGTTATATCACCCTTGCCTTTGCGGAGAAATACCCCGAACGGCTCAGGGGTTTTGGCCTGCTTCATTCCACCGGTTTTGCAGATCCGGAGGCCAAAAAGGAGGCAAGAACCAAGAGCATCAATTTTATCCGGGAAAATGGATCAGCGGCTTTCCTTCAAACGGCCACTGCCAATCTGTTTGCCCCGGCCAACCGTGAAACAATGGTAAAAACCATAGATAAGATCATAAATGATAACACTTATATACTTCCGGAGAGCCTTGCAGCGTTTTTAGAAGCGATGAAAGCAAGGCCCGATAGAACAGAAGTATTGAGGAAGGCAACCATTCCGGTACTTTTTATCGTTGGGAAAGAAGACCAGGCAGTGCCTTTTGCAGATACCATGCAACAGGTTCATCTACCTGAATTTTCTTACATTTATATACTTGAGCAGGCCGGCCATATGGGTATGCTGGAGGAAACTGAAAAGTTCAATGCTGCAATTCAAAAATTCATGACTGATCTGCATATGGGCGGGCATAATCGCATCTAATGAAAACATTCTGGCTGCTACTGATAATCGTAATGTCCGCGGGTACCGTATCCCGAGCCAACCATATAAGGGGCGGGGAGCTTACCTATAAATATCTTGGAGCAGGCAGTACGCCAAACAGCTCCCGTTACGAGGTAACGCTAAAATTATTCATCGACTGCTTCCAGAATAGCCAGGGACAGTTTGATGAGTCGGCTCCTTTCACTGTATTCCGTAAAAGCAATAACTCACAACTGCGGGCAGCATTTATAGCACCCTTTATTTCTGAAAGCAGGATTGGCTACGACCCCAATTCAAATCCCTGCATCACCAATCCGCCAACCGATATCTGTTATAACCTTCGGTTTTACCGCACTACCATCGATCTGCCGGATGACCCGGATGGATATATAATTTCTTTCCAGCGTTGCTGCAGGATCGCAGGTATTGAAAATATCTCCGGAAACAGTGCCGCCACAGGTGCAACTTATCTTGCTGAAATTCCCGGTACCAATACACTTGCTGCCAATGAGCATAACAGCAGTCCGGAGATCACGGGAAATGATGCAGTAGCCATCTGCGCAGGCTCCGGATTTGAATTTGATTTTTCTGCAAGGGACGTCAATGACGGCGATTCACTAACCTACCAGTTATGCTCAGCTTACGATGGTGGGGGAAGAACTCAAGCTGAAGATTGCTATACTTGTCCCGCTCCTAACCCTGCAGCGCCTCCGCCTTACCGGGGATTACCCTACCAGGTTAATTATCCAGGCACCAGTCCACTTGGATCATCGGTAAGTATTAACCGGTTTACCGGAATCATAACGGGTCTTGCCCCCGATGTAGTTGGACAGTATGTGGTAACGGTTTGTATCAGTGAATACAGGAGGGGAAAACTCATTAATGTACATCGTAAGGATATACACCTTAAAGTTTCGGATTGTAATCCCTTGAAAGCCGTACTTAATCCCGATTATAAATTCTGCGATGATTTCAATGTCAGTTTCCAGAATGGCCAGGTAAATCCGTCCGGATCCATCCATGTATGGGATTTCGGTGATGGAACCAAGACAGACACATCCACAGCGGCCCTCGGAAATGTTCAGCACCTTTATGCAGATACAGGAACCTATCGTGTTAAACTGATGGTGATGCTGCCTGGCGGACAATGCCTTGATTCCGCATTTACTCTTGCCAAAGTTTACCCGGGCTTCTTCCCCGGATTCACTTATACGGGTGCCTGTCTTTTCACACCTTTCAATTTTCGTGATACGTCAAATACACGCTACGGAACCGTTAATAAATGGTCATGGGAGTTTGGTGATGAAACTACTCCACTCGATGTTTCCACCCTGCAGAACCCCAGTTATCTCTATAATTCCCTTGGAGTAAAAACAGTAAGGCTGACGGTTGAAACCAATAAGGGATGCCAGAAGATCTTCACCGGAACGGTGGATGTGCTCGACAAGCCCTCTCTAGAACTACCTTTCCGTGATACGCTGATCTGCAGTATCGATAGTTTACAACTACAGGCCAATTCGCCAGGAAGCCTTGCTCCCCGGTTTACCTGGAGCCCCGCCACAAATATTTCCAACAGGAATATTGCTAACCCATTGGTATACCCGAAAACAACTACCACCTATTTTGTGGATCTCGAAGACAATGGTTGTATCACCCGCGATTCTATCAGGGTACGTGTAGTGAATGAGGTTACCTTGTCTGCTTCCGCCGACACAACAATTTGTCTCACCGATCCGATACCGCTACAGGCTTTTGGGGATGGATTAAAATACCAGTGGACGCCGGCAGAATCGCTGAATGATCCCACTATTTCCAATCCCATTGCAACGCCCACTGGAACAACAACCTATGCTGTTACAGCAAGTATTGGCAAGTGTACTAAAACAGAGAATATCAATATCCGCACCGTGCCCTATCCGGGAGCATTTGCGGGGGAAGATATCATCATCTGTTATGAAGATTCAATACAGTTGAATGCCACCATCAATGGATTATCATTTAGCTGGAGTCCCCAAAATACTTTGATAGCTCCTGAAACTTTAAGTCCCATTGCCTTCCCTTTAACAACAACATCCTATGTTTTAACGGTAACCGATAACAAGGGCTGTCCCAAACCCGGAATCGATACCGTGGTAGTTGGAGTTAGGCCGCTGGTGCAGGCGTTTGCGGGTAATGATACAGCAATAGTATTAGGGCAGCCGCTGCAGTTACAGGGCACCGGAGCTGATATTTATGTATGGGAACCTTCAACCGGACTAAATTTCACTACTATACCCAACCCCATAGCAAATCTTTCGCAGAACCAGACTTATGTACTCAGGGTCTCCACGCCGGAAGATTGCTTTGCATATGACACCATTAATATAACCGTGTTCCGGACCAACCCTGATATTTTTGTTCCGAATGCGTTTACTCCCGGTGGCAGTTCAAATACTGTCTTTCGTCCACGGCCGGTGGGCATAGCAAGGTTTGATTATTTCCGGGTGTATAATCGCTGGGGACAACTGGTATTCTCCACCCGCGAAGCCAACCGTGGCTGGGATGGAAATATCAATGGAAATGCTCAGGGAACCGGCACCTATGTGTGGATGGTTCAGGGCACGGATTTTACCGGCAAAACAATCTTCAAAAAGGGCACGATGGTGTTGATCCGCTAGGGATCTTTTCTACCGGTTTATTGTTCAATCATGAATGCTGCTTAATATTGCGTATGTCAAAAATCGCGATGATAACCGGCGCTACTGCCGGCTTTGGTAAGGCCTGTGCAGAGAAGTTTGCAGCAGGTGGATATGATCTTATCGTAACGGGAAGAAGAGCGGAAAAACTGGATTATCTCTGCCGGCAGATCAGGGAAACCTATTCTGTAAAATGCCTTCCGCTGGTTTTTGATGTGCGGAATAAAAATGAAGTAACGCAGGCAGTGGACAGCATCCCGGGTGAATTTGCGAAGATTGATTTACTCATCAACAATGCAGGACTGGCACTGGGCCGCGATTATTTTGATGAGGCTGATATGGATGACTGGGAAACCATGATCGATACCAACCTGAAGGGATTGCTCTATGTTAGCCGTGCGGTATTGCCGCATCTGAAACAGTCGGCTAATGCCCATATCATTAATATCGGATCTATTGCCGGGAAGGAAGTATATGAAAAAGGAAATGTTTACTGCGCTTCCAAGCATGCGGTAGATGCCATTTCCAAAGCCATGCGGATTGATCTGCTGAGGCTGGGCATTAAAGTTACCGCCATCCATCCCGGTGCTGCCGATACAGAATTTTCTATTGTCCGCTTTAAGGGCGATGCCGAAAAGGCTGCGGCCGTATATAGCGGCTATGAACCATTAAGGGCGGAGGACATCGCCGATACTGTTTGGTATTGCGCCAGTCTTCCATCCCATGTATGCATTAATGATCTGGTGATCATGGCAACTGCACAGGCAAATTCTTACCTCACTTTTAAGAAATAACTTAATCGGCTTAAATAGTAACCAGGCAAACATAAAGTTTCTCCTTTTGCGTTTAGAATACAGTTACTGGAACAATTCTTGTGACTATAAAATTGTTATGAAATCATCCCATATCCTTTTTTCAGTGCTGGCACTTGCAACAAGTCTGTTTGCTGCGCCGGCACTTGCACAGAAAGAGGATAATATTATCCGGCAGCGTTCCTGTGCCACCAATAACTACACCCACCAGATCGATAGTCTCAAAGAATATTATAAGTCGCATGGCTTCAGCCTTTTAAGGGAAGCATCGATGCAGATGGAAAGTGCATTTGAGATGCCTATTATCGTTCCACTGAATTCTAAGGAATGGTACAGTTTTGTTTTTATTGGTGATCCGGGTGCCCGCCTCTACGAGGTGAGGATGTATGATTATACTGAGAAACAAGTCATCTACAGGAAGAACCTCTGGGGCGATGTAGATGGAAATATAATCAACTTCACTTATGTTCCCGGCACTTCTGAGTTCCACATGATCAAGCCGGTGCAGGTCCACAAAACCAAAAAGGATCTCTGTGGATATGTAATGCTCTTCAAGCGAACCAGCGCTCCCGGCGAGCCGCAAGTGGTCGGAAAGCGATGAGCCAATCACCCAACAAATGAGCCCATTATTTCATGCTTTGAGCCAATTATTGGAATCAAATGAGCCTTTTACCCGTCTGACATGTGTCAGGACAGGCGTCAGACAGGTTCCCTGAAATAGCAAAAATCCTAGAATTTATCGGCTGAATTTCTAAAGTAATCGTCTCATTTAAAGCGAGTTAAGAAATAAACCCATCTGACGCCTGTCCTGACAGGCGTCAGATGGGTAGGGATCATCAACCCAACATCATCCGCGGATCCTCCGGCCATCCTCCGACATAAAAGGCACTTAGACTTAACCGAGAAGGCACCGAGAAGGCTTCAAGGCCTACTTCCCTACCAAATCATTATTACTAATTGGCTCATACTACTGAGCAAGGGAAACCCGAATCTGCAATCCGGCACGGGTGGTGGTAATTGGCGCGGAGGTCGAAACCTTGGGCTCAGTACGTCGCTGGTCAAAGAAGAGCCTCAGGTTGATCCGGTTATTAAGCACATAATCTATTGAGGGAGAAATTGTTATTACTTTTTGTCCCGCCGTTGGCAGGGCAGCCTCCTGGTCGAGCCTGCTATTGGCTGTTGCATCATCGCGTAAACTCAGGTCAAGGCGGAGGTTAAGGTCATTGGACAACTCCTTCGAGGACTCTTTCATTCCCGGTAGCTTCACTTTGAAGGGCAGGTTAAGTCCGCGCTTACGCCATCCCACCCCAATCGTAAACTCCTCCGATCTCGCCTCACTCAACTGGAAATCAACCAGGCTTAGACTCAGCTGACGGCTCTTCTTGTATTCAAAACGGGCGGTCAGCTGGTTGGTGAACTGCAGGTCGATATCTATAAATGGAGCAAAAGCCTCCTGGATAGAGATATTCGGAACCAGGAAGTACGGGAAGAAGTTTCCGGTGGCTGTATCTATAAAGCCAGGCATATTATAACTCAACGGATCCTGGAAGAGCAGGTTATTGTTGAAGCTGTTCATCCCCAGGGTGCTGCTATAGGCATGGGTGATGGTCACACTGGAGAATCGCTTCTCGAGGGCCGGAATTTTGGTGAGTCCGGTATAAGTCAATCGCCAGTTTGGTTTCGGGATGATCTTCCTGAATGGGTTGGAGCGGATGTCACCATTTTCCTGGTCAATCAGCGCAACATCCAGTGGATCCTTTTTGGTATAGGCCGCTATAAATGCCGGGATCAGCACATCCTGGGCATACCTGCTATAGCCGGTATAATAGCCGTCGGACAAAAACTTCTCGTTATCCGGAAGGTCTTTCCAGTAAGGGTTTCTTTCGGCATTGCGCTTGGAGAGAATGATCCTGTTTTCCTGGAAGGTCCGGAAGGTATTGGTGATCTCGTTGGGCTCAAACTTTCCAAACAGGGTCTGGAAAGAAATAAAGGAAACGCTGAAGGTTCCGGAAACATAGGGACTCAGGCGAACGAAGTTTCCATTGCCCACGGTATCCTTATAGAGCTCGGAGTAATTCTTTCCGAAAGTTTTATCTAGACTGATATCAATAGTGAGATCACGCAATGGGATCAACTGGGCAGTGATGCTGAGTCGCTGGTTGAAATCCTGGCGGTTGAGGTTATTGAGCAAGGGGTTGCGGGTGATCAATCCCCTGCGGGCAAAATCATTGATAAAGGAAGTATCGGGTTGTTTACCGAAAACAAATCCCCATCCCGGTGCATTGGAACCCGGATTCATTCCAAGTATTTTTGTGCTGTCGGTATAACCGGCAATAGACGTAGTTCCCACTTCACCATATTGCACGCTCACTCTTTTAACAGAGGTGATAATTCTTCCGATCACTTTCACAAAGCCATTCAGTTGCGGTAATTGGTTTGGATCACGTTTCGCCCTTTCCTTTTTGCCGGTTGATGTTGTATCACCAGGTGCCTTGGGTTGTTCCGGCGCTTTTGGAGGCGGCGGTGGTGCATCCCAATCGAGCGCCCTTAAGAACCTGCTCTTGGCATAGAGCCGTGTGAAGTCAAACTCTCCCGTCACATTTTTCTCCTGTGCATTGCCAACAAAATTTCCGAGGCTCTTGGCAAACGGATCGAGCGATGATGCCAGCCAGTTATATCGCGCCACATATCCGAGACGGATGGTTGTCCAGTCTACCAGTGGCAGCTTGGTGGTTGGAAGTGTATAAGTGATATTAGCGCTCTGGTCATACATCACATTCCTTCCCCCCTGCCAGAACAAACGCCACATCCTTCTTTTCTCGGCCTGGTCGAGGCGACCCGAATCTTCGTCTACCCTTGCCCGGTTCACTGCTGTAAAATCAATATTGAGTGACCTGGTGAGATCCCAACGCAGATTATAATAACGATCGAACGTAAAGTACTTGTCATAGGTTTCGGGAATGATCCCTTTGGGACCACCAACGTTACGAGGCCTGATGGCGCCGAACTGACGGTTTACATCTGCACGGAAACTCAACAGGGATGGCGCATAGTTAAGGTTGAAATCTTTCACCAGGTCGAGCCATTTGGTGGTGGCCTTCATGCTTTTCTTGAAAGGCTCCCAATACTTTGGCGTGGCAACAAAATTATAACCGAGTCCTCCCCTATGCCTTGTCAGTTCTTCTGATTCGATAAGCGGATTATTGCGCTCCATCTTGGTATAAGAGTAGCTGACATCAAAATTTTCGATGCTGTAGATCTTCTGTTTTTTACCGCTTGTATTGATCTTACGGACATTGGTGAAGTTCACCGTTTTGGTGGTGGTGATATCAACAGACTCAGCGCGGATAGAATCACGTTCTGCTGAAGTTGCCGCATCCAGTTTTGCTTTAAGTTTTACATCGAGATCATAGGGATCATATTCCGGAGTAAGAATGGTTTGTGAATAGCCTGCATACACCGGAATAGAAATGCCTGCCTTGGCAGGAAGCAGTTTACCCAACTCGAGGTTGGTGGCAACATCAAACTGCGTGAAGTTTTCCCTTGCCCTTTCATTGGCCCTCATCTCGAGGTTTCCGAAACCGATACTTCTTGCAGCACCGGAAAGAGAAAGTGTACCAAGGTCGGCGAGTTTAACATCCACCCTTCCAGTGGCAGCCCAGCCGCCTTTTTCATCAATTGAAGAGAGGCGGAGTTCATTGAACCAAACTTCCGTACAGGCATCACCGGTAGTGTTGTTGACAACACCCACAAACATACCTCTTACCTCGCCGAGGTTGGGGTTTCCGAAGATGGCATAGCTCTTTCCATCATCGTCTGTTTCCTTGTAATAAAGGTTTGGCTGTGATACATTATTACGCCTTATCTTCAGATCGATCAGCCGCTGCAGTGATAATCTCAATTCATTATCGAGGGGCCAAACAATATCATTCTGCTGATCGGTATACCTTCCAAATGGAGTAACCTTCAGGGGTATGCGCACTTCATAATAGTTGCCTACAAAATCATTTCCGATCCTTATAACGGCAGAGAGATCACCATCGCGGATCTCAGGGTAGCCTTCAACGCTTTCGGTATGTGCAAACATTTTCAGTTCACCATACTGGCGAAGGTCGAGGTTAAGGGTTTTGAATACACCTCTTCCATCACCACCCGCCAGGTTGCAGATCTGCATACTCATGGCCTGCTCGTTCTGCAAAATATTTACGTTGTTATTACTGAGCTGCTGAACTCTTTCAATGCCGGGAGGTATCAGGTAATTTACCGGTGCACGTCCGCTGTTCTCTTCCACATTCACGGCCAGCACATTAAATGAAGTTGGATTGCTTGTTGCCAAAGGCTTGTAGATACCGGTTGTATCGAGCTCAAAGGAGAAGCGGCGCCATTGGTTACGAACCAGTTCCAGCTTGGCAAAACGCGTGATTACAGAATCCTGGAAACCGGTCATGAACATACGAAGGAAACGGATCGATTTAAAGTCGGGGATATTACCCACTTTCTGCTCATACTCGGCTACGGGTATGCGAAAAAGAAACCATTTATGATTGACGCCATCAATATCGAAGGCTCTCATATCAGTGATATAATTCTGCCCTATGGTCATTCTTTCAGGCGTGAGGTCAACCTTATACTGGAAGTATTCTTCCAGTTCGTTGAGGGTGTTATCGCGGTTAAGGTCTTCCTGGTCGGGGTATAGCGTGAAGGCCGTTGTAGTGGTTGAATTATTATCGGCAATGGGAGAGTTACCGTGCGGGTTATTGATGTTCTTATAACGGGTGAGGATATCCGCGCGGGTGCGGTCATATTCTGCATCGCGGTAGTTGCGGAAATTATCACTCGATGGGTCAGTAAGTGCAGATTGGTAAGCCGGTGAACCGGTGCCTGCCACTGCTGCTAACTGCGACAGGTATGCGCTGAATTTTCTTCTTTCAGAATCATCATTCAATCCATCAAAACCAACATCCTGGAAGGGACGGTCGGCGGGATCATTACTGAAAGCAGTAGTAACCTGTATCGGGTTATTGGGAACATTCCCCCAGCGCGATGATGAATCTACCGCTGCCTGTATATTGGGCGTGGGAAGTCCATTTTCAAAGAAACGACGGCCATCGCGGAGAACATCTTCCGAAATATTTCCGAGGTTGAAATAAAGCTGTCCGCCGGTACTATTGGGCTGCACCAGGAAGGGATCCTGCATCCAGAACTCAATGAATTCAACGTTGCCGGTTTCAAAGTCAACCTGGTCGAGGCCGCGCATGATACCACCCCAACGCTGGCTGGGATTCAGGAGTTTGCCATTGGCCGCAACACTTCCTGCCCGGGCATCGAAATTATAGGGACCTCTTTCTGTTGGGTAATAGGCCATATCAAAAGTGATCAGCTGCGCAAGCCCGTAGTCGGGTGTTTTGGCAGGAAATAGTTTCTGCTGGAGGATGGCCTGAATACGAGGGTCCTTATAATCCTGGTAGCCGGCAACCGGGTTATTGGGAGCGCGACGGTCCTGCAGATTGGGTTCAATATTATACCAGGCCAGCTTGGCGCGATTGTATCCATAAGGAAGTGAGTCATTATAGGAGCCTTCGGGGAAGAGTCCATTGCCCTGGGGCGTGGAAGCCAGCGACCAGCTGATCAGGGGAAAACGCAGGTCGATACTATTTCTCGTTCCCTCAAAGTCATCAATATATATAAGTCCCTCATCCCCTTTTCCGATCTGTGGCGGGTGACCCGGTTTCAGGATGGCGCCTTCACCATAGGCCATGATACTACTCATTTCCTTGGTGGAATAGAATGGCAGTTTATCGAGCAGTCGGGTAAGTTTGGGGAAATCGGAACGATAACTGAAATCGAGTCCATACATGGTGTTTCGGATAGGATCCTCGTTATAGTTCATCTTGGTGAAATAGGGTCTCTCTCCCAATCGCACCATCTGTCCGCCAAAGGTCAATGATTCCTTGGCAGTATTTTTAGCCATATAGTCCCATCGGAGACCAAGGTAGTTTCGCTGTTGTATTCCAAAAGTGGCACTGTTCTCATATTGCACATTCACCGGGATCCCAGAATTTAGGATGGCCTGGTTGATGATCTTGACTGAGCCGAGGTTATAATCTACAAGGAAATCAATCCCCTCCACCAGCATTCTTCCGCCTGCCGACACCTGAACCGATCCCTGCGGCACATTGAAAGCCCCGAGTGATATATCTGAACTTGCCTGTCCTTTGGCTGTACCGCTAATGATAAAGCGGTCGAGGTTGGCGAAAGTCTTGGCAATTTCCTTAATGGTATCATAGAGCGGGGTGAAAACATATTTATCGCGGATGTCCTGCGTTACACCCTGGAAGGCGATACTGTCGAGGTCGCGGCCGAAAGGCTCCAGCAAGGGAAAGATCACCCGAGCCTGGTTGGAGATCATGGTATAGCCTTCAATATAATCGAATACCCCATCGGGTTGTGGGTCGCGGTTATTATTAAGCCGGTCGAGATTGAGGATGGTGATAAGCGGGATCCCTGTTTTTGGACCTTCGGGGATATAGCGTTTGGTACCCAGGCTCGGCTCTTCATATAAGACGTTCAGCTTGAAATCGGTGGGCTGCACGCTGGAGATATAACCACCCTCGCGGGTACGAAGGGCATAAACGTTTTTCATCATCAGGTCCCAGATCGGCAGGGTGGTACGCTGCGAAGTGGCCTTCAGTAATTTCAGGAATAGCACCTTGGGGTTACCGGCGATGATGGCGGTAGTATCAGGCGGAACATCCTGTGAAAATTCACCCACCTGGAGGATCCTTCCATTATAGTTGTATTGGAAAGCGACGCCGAGAACTTCATCGGGCTGCAGGGGCTGGTTGAGTGAGATGAAACCTACCTGTGGGTTATAGTAATAATCATTGGGACCGAGCTTGCGGGCAAAGGTCTTTTCAAAATCCTGCACGGGTCTTAAACCAAGACTTTGAAGCTTATTGGTTATCTGGGCCGAGAACCTGCTGGTGGGGTCGCTGGTGATGGTGCGGTAGAGGCCATTCACCGTGTTGGAAGGCAGACTATCAACACCGCCGGGGTCGGGGAAGTTATAAGGATTTCTTTCACCAAGGTCGGCCAGCGCAACGATATCACGGGTTTCGGTGGTAACGCCGGTGCGGTTGGTAACCCACACCTCTATACGAAGAATGTTCACCAGTGAATTCACCGCGGGAAGGCTACCCATGGCCTTATTATAATTTTTGCGGAAGAACTGTGAAAGCAGGAAGTGCCTGTTCTCTTCATAGTCGTTGGCTCGGAATTCAAAGTTGGTGGTGGCAGCGCCGCCCAGCAGTCCCATCGATTGGCGTTGTGCCCGCTGGTTAGCCAGTGCCGTGGTGATGAAAAGTTTACCAAACTGCAATTGGGTTTTGATACCGAATAGTGATTGAGCGCCGGGAATCAAAGAACCCTTGGTGGAGAAGGAGATATTACCCGCTTCAATACGTTTGATGATTTCGTCGGCATCGCCGGTATAATCTAGTTTAAGCTGGTTTTCGAAGTCGAAGTTGGCGAGGGTATTATAGGTGATGGGCAGTTTAAGTTTGCTACCAACGTTACCCAACACACTAAGATTGGCATTCATATCAAAATCAAATCCCCCGTTGCGGCGGGCCCGTTCGGGAAGAGTTGGGTTTTTGATATTCTGTCCCTGGTAGCCGGCGATGATATCCACATTACCCTGGGGACGGATATCCACTTTACCGGTACCGAAGATCCTGTTGAAGAAAGTTTCGTGGGCGGTAAGTTTTGGCTTGATTCGTTTACGGTTAAGCTGGCTCAGCACATCGGCACGGTCGCGGAAATATTCCTCTTCCTGTTCGCGGGCGCGGAAGCGGAGATATTCCTCAAAGCTCATGTAGGTAGGTGAGCGGTAATATTTATCGCCGATCTTTTCAACAAAATAATACTGCCGGGTTACCGGATCATATTCAACGCTGCGTTTAATATTGGAGGGATCCTTAAGGTCAAAAGGATTTCTGTTGGGAGAAGAGAGGTCTTCGCTTCTTCTGTCGCGGAGAGGATATTTAAGGGTATCGACCCCTCGGATGGTATCGCGAAGGGGAAGGATGGCGGAATCGGCCAAAGGTTTTTTGGAAGTATCGGCAATTGCTTTGCGGGCGGTATCGGGTTGTTGCCAGGCAACAGCCTCAGATGGCAGCACAACACCACCAGCAGCCAGCAGGATAAGGAATGCCAACCTGAAAAGTTGATGAAATAAATTGCCCACAGTCTTTTTTCCCAGGTAATTAGTTAGGTAAACGTGCAGCTATAGGCTTAGAGGTTTTTAAGTGCTGATTTAATTATTTCTTCTACTTTATCAGAACCAGATCCGGAGTTGATCGCTTTTTTCAATGCCATTTCTGCTGCGGGTCTCGCGATCCCCAATGCTACCAAGGCAATTAACGCATCCTGTTCGGCAGTATTGCCTACTGCATTTGAAATATTTGCTTCAAGCGATTGCCGGGTTACCTTATCACGCAATTCAAGCACTATCCTTTCCGCGGTTTTTCGCCCTATACCTTTCACCGATTCAAGTTGCCGGGCATTGCCCTGGGTGATGGCGCGAATGATCTCTTCGGGTTGCATGGATGACAACATCATCCGGGCTGTTGCTGCACCTACACCATTCACACCCAGCAGTTGGAGAAACATCTCTTTTTCGGCCACTGTGTGAAAACCGTAAACAATATGCGCATCTTCCCTGATATGAAGATACGTAAACAATTGTCCGGATTCAAGTGCCTCTATAGCCGCAAATGTATTTAATGTAATAAAAACTTCATATCCCACACCCTGCACATCAATATGTACAGTTGTTGGGGTTATAAGCGTGAATTTCCCCCTCAGATAAGCGATCATGGCTGCAAAATAAACTATTAGCTGTAATTTCGCTGCGCTTTCGAAATTAAACGCATGACTAATAAAATCACTGCCGCCATCACTGCAGTTGGCGGATATGTTCCTGAAGACAAGCTTACCAACTTTGATCTTGAAAAGATGGTTGACACCAATGATGAATGGATCCGCACCCGTACCGGTATCTCTGAAAGGCGAATACTGAAAGGCGAGGGCAAGGCCACTTCTGATATGGCTGTTCCAGCGGTTTTGGAGCTCTGTAAAAAAAGGGGGATCGACCCTGTTGAGATAGACTGTTTGATAGTGGCAACCGTTACACCCGATATGGTTTTTCCGGCAACTGCAAATATAGTATGTGATAAGATCGGGGCGGTAAATGCATGGGGATATGATTTGAGTGCGGCCTGCTCGGGATTTCTTTTTGCCCTCACCTCGGGTGCTGCTTATATAGAGAGCGGGCGATATAAAAAAGTGGTAGTAGTGGGAGCAGATAAGATGAGTGCCATTATAGATTATTCGGACCGGAACACTTGTGTGATTTTTGGTGATGGTGCCGGGGCCGTGTTACTGGAGCCTGCAACTGATGGAAGCGGAGTGCTTGATAGTATTTTGCGGACAGATGGCAGTGGAAGGCATTATTTAAATATGAAGGCGGGAGGCTCTGCGCGTCCGGCAACAATAGAGACCGTTACCAATAAAGAACATTTTGCCTACCAGGAAGGCAAAACCGTTTTCAAGTTTGCGGTGAAGGGAATGGCTGATGTAAGTGCGGAGTTACTGGAAAGGAATAACCTGACGGGAGATGATATTGCGTGGCTGGTACCCCACCAGGCCAATCTGCGGATCATTGATGCAACGGCAGAAAGGATGAACCTTCCTAAAGAAAAAGTGATGGTGAATATCCAGCGCTATGGAAATACCACTGCGGGAACCATTCCATTATGCTTATGGGAATGGGAAAAAGAATTAAAGAAGGGAGATAATTTGGTGCTTGCAGCATTTGGGGGAGGTTTTACCTGGGGAGCCACGTGGATCAAGTGGGCCTATGACATGTAAGATGTAAGAGGTAAGAGGTAAGATTTGTAGGTAAGAAGTAAGATGTAAGAGGTAAGATTTGGGAATTGCGTTCAGTAAGTAATTGAATAACCTTCGTGCATCAAATATGGCGTTTGTGTATACCATATGCCTGTTTGTCCAGTTTGATTTGGAAACCCCTGCCTCAACAATGTATTATTGTCTATCATGGGCCATGGAAACTCAATTAGTATTCGGATAAAAATATCCCGGCATGCCATTCTTCTTAGGTGCTCCGAACCCTACTCGAAGGATGCTCGAAGGACCCTCGAAGGATTGTCGAACCAATAAGCACGAACGGGCATAGTGGTCTTTCACTCAACTTTAAATTAATAAAAACAGGACCTCAAATTTGTTGTCATTTAAAACTTTACCGACCGAACTTTGGGAAAGCTTTCATCTTTGGGATTCACACCATATAAAAAACAAAGATTGCGAGTATAAGAACTGTAGTGCTTACGATATAACTAATTATTGCATAATCCTTTTTTATAGATTTATTATTATTAAAATATTGAATTATTTTATTATGCTTACCATTAAAGATTAATAAAAAGTAATTTATTAACATAACACCCAAGATAATTCCAATCCAATACCAGCCATGATAATTTTCAAAATTCAAAATCGAAATTCCGAACAAAGCTTCTATTAACAATGAAAAACTTACAAGGTTGATGTAACACAATAAACTAACTGCAAGGAATGCATTTAATGTAGGGTTCTCAGATTTATTGATAAAAATCTTATTCCAAGAATATAATTTGAAGAATAAATATTGATACGCCTGATACATTTATATAAAATATTAGTGTGGTAATTGACAGACATTGCAACCAGCTTTTTTACTTTTTTCGCTGTACTCTTGCAAATTCCCTTTTAGACCTTCGGTTGCCCAATTAAACTATAATATCCCTTCTTCAAAAGTACGCTTCGTAATAATAAAGCCCAGCAGCACCGGGCTTCATTTTAGCTTTATTGTTTGCAACGATTAGAAAATGATCGCTCCCCATAAAAGTATTATGGGCAATAGCATTGAGATTAGGAAATAAATAAGAAATAGTTTGCCATTATAATAAGGGTACTTTTTTAAAAGCTTTTCGTACTTTCTTTTTCTAAAAATCAGTAAGTAGTTTATAACAACACATGGCAAAATAAAAAGAATTAAATAGCTTAATACGTTATTTATTCGAACGGGTAATAAGGAGAAGTCAAGCTTGTAAAAATAATTTTTAAAAACATGCTCTTCTAAAATTGTCATAGCCAGAATAAAATTAAATGCCATTGCGAGAGTCATAAATATCATGCAGTTAGTCTGCCAACTCTGCCTACTATCGGGCTGTCGCCTGGCTCTACTTATACAATCCACCCAAATTCGATAATACAATACAATCATATAACTACTTATTTACTGCCTCATTGCATTGATCCAAACCATGTTTAAGATTTAAAAAATGCCCGCGATAAAGGACTATGTTATTTTATCCTTCATTAGGAAGGCAATAGATGTCTATATCAAATTCAATTTTCAACTCTTTTATGAGCTTATTATATCTTGAGCCTAGATGAACCCAAGGGATGCTTTCTCCATTGCCATAGCGTATAAATACTGCACAGGAAAACTCACAATAGTATTTTTCACACAAAGGCTTGAAAACATCAATTTTTGATTCAATTATGTCTAATAATGAATTCATTTGATCATCAAATGAAGAATATTCAGTTAATGGAGTAGTTATTATCCAACCATTTTCTTTTGCCAAGGCCAAGCCGATGGTATTTTTTTCGCCCTTCGTATAAATCTTTGAAGGCTGCAACCCAATCAATTGTGTGATTTCATTATGAGTTATGTCATCAAAATCCCAGATGCAAAAGCTTAAATTAATTTCATTTTTCATAAAATCTAATGTAATCCAACTGAATTAATTTCGTATTAGTATGCAAAATATTACCATGCCCTTTTTATCACGTGTAAATTTTGCATTTTGAAGCATTGTTATTTATCAGTTTCTTTTTCTGCATCATAATTATTGACTTCTTCAATTACCACTCATATGTTTTAAAAAGCCTGAATTGACCAGGATCGCTTGTGTAAGCTTTTGAATCATACGACCACATCATTAGACTCGACAAAACGAATTAATAGTAAGTTTCCCCAAATATTACATGTCTATAATTTCCTCAACCTTAGAAATCCGAATTCATCTTCAACCAATTCCAATATCATTTCCATACTTTTTGCTTCAGGAATTCTTTCTTTGAAATGCCTTGGTTCTTTATATGAAAAAATGCGATAGCTATTTACCGTCGATATTTCAACAATCACGTCATCTCCATCCATCATATCTTGGTAATTTTTTACCTTCGAAAAGTCAGGGAGTTCAGTTATTTTCAAAGAAAACAACTTATTTATGAAATTGGACCATCCCGATTTAGGCTGACTTTTTACTGAAGTTTTATCAATTGCGTTTACTGAATCAATCCTATTATCAGTGTGATATTTAAAGGTAACCAGTTCCGCCACCCACTCTTTCTTATTATTTTTCAGTATCACCAATTGGGATGTATCAATAAAAGCGTAACCATACCAGATTCGTATTTGTATTGAATCAAATCCATTTTCTAATGTATTTAAACCTAAATGCCTTTCCACATTTGGTTTGTTTAGATAATATGTGGGCAACTTTCCGTTCCGCTTTAAAGGGATATCTTTAATTACCGTATCAGTTCGCGTTTTCTCAATAGACAACATCCATCCTATTTCTGTTTTATTTTGCTGTACTTTCTTTAATACCACTTTACCTTCCAGGTCGGTGAACTCCAGCACCTGGCCCCCCGCCTCATCGGTCGTGCTGTTCTTATAGAGTTTGCCCGCCCCATACATGCCGGGAGAACTGTAGCTACCCAGCTTGCCGAAGCCGGCTTCTTCTGTAACCGTCCAGATCCGCACCGAATCAACGGCCGTATTGAAGAAGCGCTGTGAACTCACCCCCCGGCTCGCCCCCACCCAGCTTTCACCGGGAGGAAGCACCTTATCCACCCGGTTCAGCGGGGAGGCTTCGTAGTTCGTTTGCGCGTAATATTTAGTATCACCCTGCCCGTTAATGGGGCTCAGCGGATTGCTGTTGCTGTAAAACCAGCTCTGCTGGGCAAGGGCGGTAGCCTTATAGGAGCCATCGTTGGCCAGCGCCGTGCCACCGGAGTTAGTATGTGCCGCAAAGGGCAGGTATTTGGTGGCCTCCCTGCCAAAAGCATCATACACCACGAGGCTCACCAGGTCGACGGCAGCTGTCTGGTGGGCGGCGGTATTCAGGCTGCCCTGCCTGACCACCGTTTGCAGGGGACGGCCAAGGCCATCCAGGTACTGGGTGGTTTGCCGTACCTCGTTCAGCGGCTTGCCCGCCATGGCAGCAGGGTCCGTTTGCGGACTAAGCGCTTCCCAGCTGCGAACAAAATTGATGGGGGTGGTCTGCGCCTCAGCAGTAGTTGTTAGCACCAGTGCCACCAAAAAGGGAAGCGTATTTTTTAACCGGTCAAAGGCTCGCATCGTAAAAGCAGTATAGGTTGGTTGGGATAAGGTTACCTAATAAATAATTTTAGGTTGTCCATCATCGTTATTCAAATGTAATCGTACAAGTGGAACCAAAAAATACCCTAAACTGGTAATACGATCTAACGAAGAAATAAGATGGCTGAACGCCTACAGTTTGCCTAACCAGGAAGCCTTACCCATTTTGCAAACCTTAAAGACATTGAAGGTGAATGAGTAGCCCAAAATCGTCGTTAAGAAGAGTCCTTTTGCTCAGGCCATGGGTTACTTCCTGCCACGCTAGGAGAAGCTGTGTATATATACAAAAGACGCTCAATGAAATATTGACAACACACTCGTTGAAAAGACGATTCGTCCAATTGCTGTAGGCAAAAAAAATTATTTGTTTGCACGTAATTATTTAGCCGCACTGCGGGATGCGATGGTGTACTCTTTCCTAGCCACCTGCAAACAACATAACATTAATCCTTATTACTGGTTGAGAGATATATTGGAACACATACACCTGTTTAACACAAGTAATATCGAAGAACTGCTTCCTCAAAATTGTTACCGGGTATGTAATGGGTTGCTCGGTGGGTTACTCAAGGATTAAGAAAAAAACAGCTCTTTACTATCATTGATGCTTTTTTAAGAGACGCCACTACCCGTAAAGCTTTTGCATCCTAAAAATGGCAAAACCGCTCATTGATCATCTTATTAAGAAATTAGCCACAATTCATTTTATTTTCTTATAGATATATCCTCTCCAAATTAGGCTGCCACCTTCAATACCCACAACTTCGCCATCTACATCCATTGCCTCATAAAAACACTGAGTAAAATTTTTTACAGTGATTGTAAAAAAATTCGAACTCTTATTTCTTGGTCTAAAATTCTCAAATACATAAAAGTATGGCCTCTGATATGACTTTTTACCATTATCGGCAACTATAGCAATATTCTTAATGGAAAAATTAAATGATAATCCATCTAACGAGCCGTTAGTTTTAATAGAAAAATCAGGTTTGTCAAATTCATTATATAACTTTTTAAAAAAACTTGAGGTTGCTATAAATCTGAAAATATTATAGTTCAATGCGTCCTCCTCTGGAAGCACAATTTTAAACGCTAGAGAATCTTTTATATCTGTTTTGGATTCAGCAACCTCATAGATTATATTATTGAATAGGTTTTTATTCTTTAACAACAAAAATCCTTCTCTTTTTTCCCAAAAACCTGATGCTATGGTATCACACGAAGGCACGACTACATCATAGTTTTGGGTATACTGTCGAAAACATACAAATGTCCTATTCTCGCTAATAGTTAAAATTTCTTTCCCGTTCTCGCTTTTATATTGACCAACAACAACGGGAATTTCGTTCCTGTGTGATACATATGCCCTTTTCTGGCTGCTACAAGATAGTAAAAAGAGGAGCAGTATTAAGCAAATCAACAAAGAGGAAAAGCGGTGCAACATGCTTATATATAGTTGCAGGCAATAAAAATTAGTATTCATTTTCTGGAATGGTTAGAAGTGAAGTAATATTTATATCTGCCAATATTCTTGCGCCCCCAGGTGCTGGATAAGAATTCCTGTCAAAAGAAAATTGCACCTGGTAAGCATTCACTTCCTGTTGACGTGTTACATTTCGGTCCGGACTTCCTACTGCTATTAACTTGCCAGATGATGAAAAACGAAGCCCCCCGTTAGCAAGACTTTGGCCAACATGCCTGATTTCATGAACATATAACCCATCATTACTTCCTTGAATGATAACATTATTACCGGTACCTCTTGTTATAAAATGTGCAGAAGAACCCGCATCAGGGGAGCCAAATGTATAATTGAAATTCACATCTGTTCGCATATTTCCTATATCACCTAATGACTGATTTAACAGAGCGTTTTGTCCCTGCATTTCGGTAATATTAGCATTTGCACTAGCGTTAGATTTTTCCAGTTTGCCAATTTCCTTATTGGCACTCTTTAAATTTTTTCCGGCCAAACTTCCTGATGCAACGTCAGCCCTTAACTTGGATAGCTTTTCATTGTTACTTGTGATAGTGTTTTGTGAGTTAGTAATGGATTGATCATTACTGCTAATTTTTCTATTGATATTCCCTTCAATCCGTGCAGCAATCCTCTGGTCTCTTGGATTATTAATTGAATCGCCTAACGGGTCATTGTATCTAATTGGGTTGTTACTCATTGATGAGTATAAACTCTGTGCATAATCCGGCCTGGGGTCTAATTCCCAAAACCTGCCTACCTGGGGGTCAAGACTTCTGTATTGAGTTGCATATAAGTCTACGCCACTACCATCAGAGAACTCTTTAGATTCTAATTCACTACCTGAATTCCATTTCCGCTTATTCTCCAGCTTCCCGGCAGCTTTAGAGCTTATCCCTGCCATGGTGAGTCCGAACGGATAGTAATGCGTTTCCTCCAGCACGGGTCCTCTTTCTTGGGTCAGGTTAAAGTTATCAAAATATACCAGCTCATTGGATTCGTTGCTAAAATATACATAGGCATAACCGTTCTTTTTAACACTTACTGCATTTGCACCTATCCGGGACAAGGTACCCCAACTATTGACGGTATAGGGCACGGGGATCACCTTGCTGTTGACGGCATCGAACTTGAACTGGTCATTGAACAGCAACACATGCAGGTAGGCCTTGGGTGCCTGGTTGCTGCCGCTGGCAGTGTTGGCCGTATTCAGCAGGTTGGCATGGGCCGTCTGTGATGAGAGGCTGCTGCCCAGGCTGCTCACCCCGCTCTTGATCACCTCACTGGGCGATAGGGAGTTTGCGATCAGCTGGGTGATATTGGCCACCTGGCTGTTGATGCCACTCGCAGAGCTGTTGTTGGCATTGGTGGCGGTATAATGGAACTGTACACTCGTCTGGATCTTATCACCGCTCATCACCTTCAAGAGCTTGGCGGCCCCGATGGCCCCGAGGTCCTTGCGCGTCAGCATGGCATTGGTACCCGTGCTGTGCATGGTGCGTACACCCGCCACATTGATGGACTGCCCCGCCTTGTTCTCCCAGTAGCGGTCCTGGTTCTGTACCTCTACCGAGCCGGCCGCTCCTTCAAAACTCAATGCCGGATAGGTCTCTGAGCTGGCCTCCTCGGTCAGTACCATCCGGGTATTGCCGAGGTGGTCTTTCAGGAAGTAATCATAACTAAACCTGGCCGGGACCGCCCCGCTGAGAGGGGTGAAGCGCACCCTGCCCTCTTCATGGGCAATGAACTGCAGCCGGTGGGTATAGTCCGGCTGGCTGGCATCCAGCGGTGTGGTGGTGCGCGATTCGAAGACCATCCCACCCATATAGTTGGTGGTGGTGGTAATGGTTTTACCGCTTCCTGATTGTTTCCAGCGGACATGCATAATGTTGGGTAAAATAAATAATGTAATCTATCAACCAAACAATGAAAGAGTCTCCACTTCAGCAAAATGTTTGTCGGTAGTAAAAAGCGGGAGATTATATTGTAGCGCCATGGCGGCTATCCAGATATCATTTTCAGGTATAGGTTTACCCTTTTTCATCAAAGCAGCTTTGATGCTACCATACATGTCTGCCGTGGCACCATCCGGATTTAAAATGATACAGTTACTTAAAAAAATTTGTATTCTGTCAATATGCTTAACAGGATCAGTCGATTTATACGCTCCGTAAAATAATTCACCTATTACTATTAACGGTACATATACTTCTGCAATAGCATCCAACTTTATTGAGACAGCATTATTCTCTCGAAACGCGTGTATAATAACGCTGGTATCAAGCAGACATTTACTTCCAGTCATCGGAATGAATTTGCTCACATCCTTCTTCTATATTTTTTTCCAGTTCATCAGCTTCTTCTTTGGTCCACATTTCGGCAAATGAAGTAAAACTTTTACGACCTACAGCATGCAGTTTACTTTTAGCTATTACGGTTTCTACCTCTGCCAGTACCGCATCATTTTCGATCTTTAATATTTCCTCAATGAGGTATAGTTTTTTTGCTTCTCCAAACATAACCATCTTATTAATTCTCAAATTTACTCTTTTTATCAGCTTTCCTCCTCATAATACAGCTTATAAAACTTCTGACCGGTTTGTTCGTCGTAGCCGCGCTCAATGAGGTCGCGGCGACCGTGGATGTAAATGTGGAAGTTCTTATCGAGCTTGAGGATGCTCTTAAAGACTTTGGCCTGCTTCTTAACCGCTGCAAGATTGATATCGAATGATTCATCTATGGCGTAATTGCGGTTGCTTTCGAAATTGCGCTTATAGTTCATGAAGGTATCTACCACTTCCGGATGGTGGATCACCTCTTCGGCAAATTCATTCAGATTGAACTGGTCGCGGGTTTTGAAATAATCCATCGATTTATTCAGCAGATCTATCTGGTCTGATTTTGAGACATCAAATTTTTCTGCATACTCCTTTTCAATGAAGAGCTTGCAGAGGCCCAGCGCCTGGTTGGTATGATGATAACTATCGGCAAAGGGTTTCACCTGCAGGAAATCATTCACCCAATATTGTGCGTCCTGCTGTTTGTTGGTATTATCGATGATGCAAACCTTGAAGCCATCGGCCTGGTTGGTACGGAATACCAGGCAACCCTTGTCGAGCTTATTGATATTGATGCCGTCTTCGGCAGCCACCTCATATCCCTGGCCATGCTGGAATACTTTGAGATAGGTATCCTTGGTCTCCGATTTAAATATGCCAACTGCACGGACAAGCTCACCTTCAAAAGGAATCTTGTCGAACAATACCACGTAGAGCTCACCTTCCTTAACCCGCGCATGGGTCGATTTATTATAGAGTAGTTGTGCAAGGAAAACGGATTCGCGGTGAAAGTTGCTGCTGTCTTCAAAAATATTGACAACATAATGGTAGACCTCATTCATGGCAATATCACTGATATGCGTAAAATGATAGTGCTCATTTTCATTGAAGGGACTGAGGAAATATCTGGTAAGAAGTGCCCTTACGATATCATCATTTAAGGTGAGGGGATTGGCGGAGATCTTTAACTCTTCTCCCCTGGTTGGATTACCTACTTTATGTACAATTGCTTTTTCGAGAATAACAGCATCAATTCCGGTCATGGGCCAAAGATAGGGCCTTTGCGATCTTTTTCCAGTAAGGGGCGGTTGGCGAGGAGCTCGCGGTAGCGGCCTTTAAAACGGTTCAGTGCATTCCACTCACTCATGGTACCTGACTCATGATCGGGATTACCCATGGTAACATATTGGCGACGCGCATCGCCCTGGAAAAATCCCACTTCTCCCCAGAGTATCCGATCATCATCGAGGTGTGGATTCAGAATGGCATACTGCTCCATACATACAACATGGTCGCGGTCGAGATAATATACTTCGATATATTCAGTGGAGTCAACAAAATAATGAACTTCAAAAATTATAACGCGACCATTATGCAATGTATAATGCCAGGTTTCCCTGACGGAGCGATCATTCTTGGTGAACTTATTGATATGGAAAGTTTGCTGTGAAAGCAGGGAGAGGCTATCGGCAAGATGCACCACCTCATCAATTCTCGAACGCCAGTCGAACCGCTGTCCGCTGGCTTTTTGCGTGAGTACCAGGCCCACCAACATCGTCATCCATCCCACAAACTGGCGCTTCATTTTCTGCATGTTTTATTATCCCGCTGAATCGTATCAAAATTTACGAAATTATTTGATAAGGTAGGCCGGGGCGCCATGGGAAAATCTATTTCATCCTTGCCCAAACGATGAAGTCGGTCTGTGGGATATTTTCCACTCCCAGTGCCCGAAGCATATTGACCAGTTGACCGCGGTGGTAGCTACCATGACTGAAGATGTGCAATAATACATGTGCGATGGGTTGTTCGAAGGGAATGCCTTTCCAGTTCACATATTTGAGGGTAGCATTTAACTGTGATTCTTCCTGGTCGGCGATCCATTTGATCAGTTGCTCATTCTGTACCAGCAGTTGGCCAAGGGCTTCGGCGATATCTCCTTCAAAAGCAGGGAAGGGTCCGGTATCGGGCTCCTTCTTCAGTCGGTTCCACCAGGCTCTGTCGGCATCCCATATATGGGTAAGCGTTTTATGGAGTGAAGGAAAACTGCCTGGAACTTCGCGGGTCCAGAGTGCGGAATCCTGTTCTGCTATTTTTTGTCCCAGCAATTGATTGGCCCAGTGGTGGTAAGTTGCGTAATCCTGGAGGAGCTGCTTCATTGATTTCGATTAAATTTGGCGAACACTAAATTAAAGAACCCAGCGCAATGGCCAACAAAGATATTCAACTGAAAGGCAAAGGAACGGTAGCGGTACATGGCGGAAATGAACCCGATCCCAATTATGCCCATCTGACCCCGATCTATGCGAGCTCCACATTTTATTTTGATACGGCAGAACAGGGCATGGAAAGATTTGCTGGAGAGGATAAGACGAGGATCTATAGCCGGTGGGGCAATCCATCGTTTAAAGTGGCGGAGCAAAAGATCGCGGCACTGGAAGCGCATGGCATCAACGGAGCTGATGGCAAACCGTTGCAACTTAAGGCACTGCTACATGCGAGCGGACAGGCGGCCATGGCAACCATGTTTCTGAGTAATTTGTCGGCGGGCGATAAGGTGTTGACGCATTATTCTTTGTATGGAGGTACACAGGAGCTGCTCACCAAAGTGCTTGCTGAAAATAATATCGAAACAGTTATCACCGACCTGCGTGACCCTCAACTGGCAGCGGCGGCCATCAAAGCAGATAAGGCGATAAAGCTTGTGCATATAGAAACGCCCGCCAATCCAACGCTGCAATGTGTTGACCTTGAAATGATATCTGGCATCGCAAAACAACATCAACTACTGGTGACCGTTGACAATACATTTGCCACGCCTTATCTGCAACAGCCCTTCCGTTATGATGTGGATTATGTTTTTCATTCCACCACTAAATTCCTTAATGGACATGGCACTGCCATTGGTGGAGTTCTATTGGGAAAGGATCTTGAAAAAATGAATAGCCGGGTCTGGAAATGGTATGTATTGCTTGGCGGCAATTCCAATCCTTTCGATGCCTTCATGTTAACGCAGGGCATGCGCACGTTGGAGCTGCGCATGGAGCGCCACTGCAGCAATGCCATGGCGGTAGCGCAACACCTGGATAATCACGCCGCCATTGAGCAGGTGCTGTATACAGGGCTGCCATCCCACCCCGACCATACTGTCGCCAGGAAACAGATGAAGCACCCGGGCGGTATGCTGAGCTTTGAAGTGAAGGGTGGCGTAGAAGCAGGAAAAAGATTTATCAACCGGCTGCAGATCTGTACAAGGGCTGTTTCACTGGGAACGGTTGATACGCTTATCTCCCACCCTGCGTCTATGTCGCACGCAGGCATCCCAAAAGCAGAAAGAGAAAAATATGGCATTACGGATGGACTGATAAGGATGAGTGTGGGCATTGAAAACATCGAGGACATTATCGCTGACCTTGATAATTCACTTCAGTCATAAAAAGAACCAAACCAAAACCATTGATATGAAAAAAATCATGACGGCAATTTTTTGCCTTATCGGCACCGGATTATTTGCGCAAGGCCCAACTGATCCCCGCTTAAAGGGACTCGACACCTTAGTGAAACGAATACTGAAGGACTGGTATGCTCCTGGGGTGAGCATTGCCGTTGTGGAGAAGAATAAGGTGGTATATGCAGGCGGTTTTGGATTTCGTGACCTGGAGAAAAAATTACCGGTAACCGGCAATACGCTCTTTGCCATTGGATCCTGTACCAAAGCCTTCACCTCCTCCCTGCTGGGGATGCTGGAAAAAGAAGGGAAGCTGGAGCTCGACAAACCTGCTACGCTATACCTTCCTGAATTAGGATTTCATAATGAGTACCTGAACAATCATGTTACGCTGCGGGATATGATGACGCATCGTACGGGACTGCCAAGGCATGATATGAGTTGGTATGGCTCGTCGGCCAGCAGGATGGAATTACTAAAAAGGATAAAATACCAGGAGCCGAGTAAGGAATTAAGGCAATCATTCCAGTATAATAATTTTATGTTCCTGGCGCAGGGTATGGTAACAGAAAAGCTTACCGGCAAAAGCTGGGAGCAGAATATACGTGAGCGGATTTTGCAGCCACTTGAAATGAGCACTACCAATTTTTCGGTTAAGGATATGGAGAAATCGGCCGACCGCTCCCCCGCTTTCACGTTAAAGAAGGATTCTATTATTTCGGTTATACCATACCGGAATATAGATGCGATTGGTCCGGCTGGTTCGATCAACAGCTCTGCCAATGATATGGCCAAATGGCTGATCACCTGGATCAACGGAGGCAAGTACAAGGGCAAGGAAATTATTCCAGCCGGCTATGTTTCGCAGGCCATTTCACAGCAGATGGCATTGGATGGAGGCGGGCTGCCGCCGGCATTACATCCTGATATACATATGGAGGCATATGGACTGGGTTGGTTCCTTAGTTCTTACCGCGGCCATTACCGCGTTGAGCATGGTGGAGGAATTGATGGCTTTATCACCAGTACGGGCTTTTTCCCAACCGATAGCATTGGCATATTTGTGGTATCGAGCAATGGAAATGTAACGGCCCTGGTGCGGAATTATATTGCAGACAGGATGCTGAAGTTGCCTAACCGCAACTGGAACCAGATGCAACTTGATGCCCGTGCAAAAGGCAGGGCCGCTGCTGCCGCTACAAAGAAAACAAATAGTGACAGTCTGCTCCGGAAGCCCAATGCCAAAGCCCTTCATGCAAAGGCGGACTATGCAGGTAAATATGAAAATCCGGGTTATGGAACGGCGATTGTGAAACTTGAAAGAGATACATTATGGCTCGATTATAATTCAGGTGGCAAGCAGACCAGTTATCTCGAGCACTACCATTTTGATGTGTATAAGGTTCGTGACATGGAGAACCCTGATGATAATGCTACAAGGATCAAGTTCAATACTAATTATGGTGGTGAGATAGAATCCTTTGATGTTGCATTGGAACAGGGCGTGAAGGAAATTGTGTTCAAGAGGGAGGCGCCGGCGATGGAAATTTCGAAGGCGGAGCTGCAGAAATATTTAGGCGAATATCAATTGCCGGGGATCCTTGCAAAGGTTTACCTGCGGGGAGAAAATACGCTGATGCTTTTAGTACCGGGGCAACCAGATTACGAGCTGGTGCCAGTTAAAAAAGATCTGTTCAAGATCAAGGCGCTGGAAGGATTTAATATCCAATTTGATCTGAATGATAAAGGTGAAGTAACCAGTATGAATGCCATCCAGCCGAACGGCGTTTTCAAGGCACCAAAGAAATAAATACCAATGATAAAGATCCGCAATGCCACAGCCGCAGATTGTGCGCGTTTACTTGAGCTGATAAAAGAACTGGCAACCTATGAAAAAGCGCCGCAGGAAGTGACGGTGAGTCTTGAGCATTTTACGGAGAGTGGATTTGGAGAAAACCCGGTATGGTGGGCCTTTGTGGCGGAAGAAGATAATATAGTGCAGGGCTTTGCGCTTTACTATATCCGTTACAGTACATGGAAGGGGCAGCGAATGTACCTGGAGGATATACTCGTGACCGAGGCAATGCGTGGACGCGGACTGGGAAAGCTACTGTTCGACAAGCTCATTGAAGAAGCAAAGCTTAAAGGCTTCAATGGAATTGTGTGGCAGGTGCTGGAATGGAATGAGCCCGCTATCAATTTTTACAAAAAATACGGGGCTCATTTTGATGCCGAGTGGATCAATTGCTCGATGGAAATAAATTGATCAGACTAACTAACACCATCAACCGATACAGTCTTATCGATTTTCAGGATCAGTCCCTGTAAAACTTTTCCTGGTCCAGATTCCGTGAAGGTGGAAGCACCATCGGCAATCATCGATTGAACAGATTGCGTCCACCGAACGGCACCTGTAAGTTGTTCGATAAGGTTATGTTTGATCTCATCTTTATCGAGCACCGCGCGGGCTACCACATTCTGGTAAACGGCGCAGGAAGGCTGCTGGAATTTGGTGGCTTCAATAGCCGCTTTGAGTTCTTCTTTAGCGGGGGCCATGAGGGGAGAATGGAAAGCGCCACCAACAGGCAGCACCAGGGCTCTTTTGGCACCTGCAGCTTTCATTCTTTCACAGGCGATATCAATACCTTTAACCGATCCGCTGATGACTAGCTGGCCGGGACAATTATAATTGGCGGGTACAACAATTTCACCCGTTTCTGCCTGCACCTGGCGACAAACCTCTTCCACTTTTTCATCGGCAAGGGCGAGAACTGCTGCCATGGTGGAAGGTTGTATATCGCAGGCTTTCTGCATGGCGATGGCGCGAAGGGAAACCAGTTTGAGGGCGTCTTCAAAAGTTAGGGTGCCGTTGGCAACAAGTGCGGAGAATTCACCCAGTGAATGGCCTGCAACCATATCGGGTTTTGCATGGCCTATACCCCGGTAAGCAATAACCGAATGAAGGAAAACAGCCGGCTGCGTTACATTGGTCTGGCGCAGTTCTTCTTCCGTACCGTTAAACATTATATCAGAGATCCGAAAAGAAAGGAGTTCGTTAGCCTGTTCAAATATTCTCTTGGCAAATGCACTGTTCTCATAATGCTCTTTTCCCATCCCCGGGAACTGGGAACCCTGACCGGGAAAAACAAAAGCATGCTTCATAATTGTCCTTGTTAGTCGGCAAAAATAAAAAAGTTTGGCAGCACAACAACGGAACTGCCAAACCATTTCGGATTTAGTTATTAAGAAGTACTAACTCAGCCTTGAGGAGATCAGTTTGGTGAACTCACTTCTTGTTTCATTCTTCTCAAATTCACCCCAGAATGCGGAGGTGGTGGTAACGGAGTTCTGCTTCTGCACGCCCCTCATCATCATGCACAGGTGCTTCGCTTCAATTACCACGGCAACGCCTATGGGATTGAGAGATTCTTTGATAGCGGTAAGAATTTGCTGGGTGAGTCTTTCCTGCACCTGTAAGCGCCGGCTGTAAACATCCACCACGCGGGCGATCTTGCTGAGGCCGGTGATATAGCCGTTAGGGATATACGCAATATGGGCCTTGCCAAAGAAGGGAAGCATATGGTGTTCGCACATGCTGAAAAGTTCTATATCCTTCACGATGATCATCTCACTAACATCTTCATGAAATTTTGCCGATTCAAGAATTGCTTTCGCATCCATTCCATATCCCTGGGTGAGATACTGCATGGCCTTGGCAACGCGTTCCGGCGTTTTTTGTAATCCCTCCCTGTCAGGATTTTCTCCTAAGAGTTCGAGTGATTCGCGGTAATTATCGATCAGTCCCGACGTGATCTTGTCCTCGTATTGTTCAACCTTATGATATGCCATCTTCCTTGTTTTATAATTAAATATGATCAGCCAATATTTTAAGAAGCAGGATACTCAACAAAATTCCTTTCTGTTTCATAGAGCCTTATCATCAGGTCGTGCTGCGCATCAATATGCGGCCGCAGCAGATCATAGATAACAATCGCGATGTTTTCAGCAGTAGGATTCAGCTTACTGAATTCAACCGTATCGAGATTGAGGTTCTTATGATCGAAGCGTTCTATAATAACAGAATGAATGAGGTCCGAGAGATGTTTCATATCCATCACATAACCAGTATCTGCATCCGGAATACCCGTCACTTTAACTTCGAGGTTATAGTTATGTCCATGGTAATTGGGGTAACTGCATTTACCGAACATCTCCAGGTTCCTGGCATCATCCCATCCCGCATGGTAGAGTCTGTGTGCTGCATTAAAATGTTCCTTCCGGAAAACGGCTACTTTATTTCCCATATATTATTATTACCGCTCTCCGCAACTGCAACGGAAGTCTGCCGTCCAAGTTGTTTAGCGTTTTATAGTACAAAGTTTAACAGGACTGTCGCCGGTTTGTTCGCTAATCCAAAAAAAATGGCAACAGATAATGCGAAATTACAATATCTGCCTGATTTGGTGGGATTTACGACATTTGCCACAAACTGATCTTTTATGCATTGTTTGCTGGTAGCCTCTACTCCCATGGAAATCAATCCCTTTACCGATCATCTCAGTACGACGGAGAAGCTGAACCATATCGATTTCGATGTGGATATTCTGATCACCGGTGTGGGCAGCAATGCGGCAACTTATGGCATCACGCGCTATTTGCAGCATAAGCGACCCGACCTGGTGATACAGGCTGGTGTGGCCGGGGCATTTGATGATTCCATTAAATTGGGATCTGTTTTTGCTATCAGGCAGGATGCTTTGGCCGACCAGGGCGTGCAGGAGAAAAATGGTTTTTTGGATGTTTTCGATATGAAACTGGCGCTGGCAAATGAGATCCCTTATAAGAAAGGTGTGCTGCCAAATCCCTATACCGAATTGATCAAGAGAACTCGACTGAAAAAAGCAAACGGGATCACGGTGAACGAGGTAACTACCAGCAAAAAAAGGGCGGCGCATTATGTGTCGCGGTATAAGGCGGATCTTGAATCAATGGAGGGCGCTTCTTTGCATTATGTGTGTATCATGGAGCATATCAGTTTTTTGCAGGTGAGGGCTGTTTCTAATTATGTGGGCGAAAGAAATAAGAAGAAATGGAATATTCCGCTTGCGATAAATAATCTCAATAAAGAGCTGATCAGACTACTTGAATCATTGTAGGATCTTATTTATTATTTATGGAACTCAGTTTAGGATTTTCTCCCTGTCCCAATGACACCTTCATCTTTGATGCGCTGGTGAATGGAAAGTTGGATGCAAATCCTTTTACTTTCAGGTTGCATATGGAGGATGTGCAGACGCTGAATGAATGGGCGTTGGAGGGGAAGCTCGATTGCACCAAAATCAGTTATGGTGTACTGCCGCTGGTGTTGGATCAATACCGGCTGTTGCAATCAGGTGGGGCGCTGGGAACAGGTGTGGGTCCGCTGTTGATATCGCGCAAACCTATTCCGCTGGATGATATCAATGATTTGAGGATTGGGATTCCCGGCAGGCATACAACGGCGAATCTACTTTTTTCTCTTGCTTTTCCGGGTGCGATGAATAAGGAGTTCATGGTGTTTCATGAAATTGAACAGGCGGTATTAGATGGAAGGGTTGATGCGGGGGTTATCATTCATGAGAACAGGTTTACCTACCAGCAGAAAGGGTTACATAAAATAATGGACCTTGGTGAAAATTGGGAGGCAAAGCTGCATTGTCCCATTCCGCTGGGTGGGATTGTAATTAAAAAAAGCATTGCTGAAGATGTGGCGTTTCAACTGGAGAAATTGATCACAACGAGTATTGAATATAACTGGAAGCAATATCCGCAGCTATCTGATTTTATCAGGGATCATTCACAGGAAATGAGTGAGGAGGTGATGCGGCAGCATATAAATCTTTACGTGAATAATTATTCGCTGGGGTTAGGTGATGCGGGCAATAAGGCGGTTGCTCAGTTACTTGAGGTTTATGAGTCCGATATTTCAGCTCCCGGCTTTAGCGCGGCCGAATAAACCTGCAGGCAACGTTTTCTGGCAACATCGTGATCTACTATCGGTGAGGGGTATTCGAGGCTATCAAATTCAGGAATCCAGTTCCTGATATAGACGCCTTTAGGGTCAAATTTTTCTGTCTGCAGATATGGATTGAAAATCCTGAAATATGGCGCTGCATCGCAACCGCTTCCTGCCGCCCACTGCCATCCCCCATTATTGGCGGCGAAATCATAATCGAGTAGTTTTTTAGCAAAATAGGCTTCGCCCCAACGCCAGTCGATCAGCAGGTGCTTGGTTAAAAAAGAGGCAACGATCATTCTCACGCGGTTGTGCATGAAACCTGTTGCATTGAGTTCGCGCATTCCTGCATCCACGATAGGATATCCCGTTGTACCATTACACCAGTGTGCAAATTCTTTTTCATTATTACGCCAATGGATGAGATCATACTCCGCCCTGAAAGCCCTGCCCCTGCTCACATGTGGGAAATGATGGAGGATCATGTGGTAGAAATCGCGCCAGATGAGTTCATTGAAAAATGTTTCATTGAGGGGTTGAACTTTCCGCGCCAGTTCGCGGATACTGATGGTGCCAAAACGAAGATGAACTCCTAATCTTGATGTGCTCCTGATGCCGGGGAAGTTTCGCTGCTCCGTGTATTTTCTCACCAGGGTTTCATTTACTTCCGTGGGAGGGAAATCAATGTTTACAGGTTGAAATCCCATTGATTCAAGCGTTGGCAGGGGTATTTGTTTCTGCTTGTAAAAGGCGTCTTCATATTCATGTGTTGGATACGAGCGCAGGTAGAATTCTTTAAGGGTTGCTTTCCATCGTTTGCTGTAGGGAGTGAAAACAGTATATGGACGACCATCATCTTTGATCACTTCATTTTTTTCGAATATCACCTGGTCTTTGTAGTGATGAAAGCTGGCTCCTGCCTCCTTTAAAAGGGCTTCAATTTCTGCATCACGGTCGAGGGCATATTGTTCATAGTCGTGGTTGGTGAAAACAGACTGGATGGAATATTGTTTCAGCAGGTCTTTAAACACCTGAGTGGGCGTTCCATAACGGACATCCATAGTGGAATCCATTGCAAGGAGTTGCTCCTGCATATTACTGAGTGCACGGTGGATAAAGCTTACGCGGGCATCGGCCTTCTCTTCGAGGTCGTCGAGGATGTTGCGATCAAAAATAAAGATGGGGAGAACGGGAAGTCCCGATTTCAGTGCATGGTATAGGGCAGCATTATCAGAGAGCCGGAGGTCGCGGCGAAACCACATTATTGCCAGGGGCTCTTTATGCATAGCTGTTTTGTTGTTTACAACAAAGCATGGTGCAGTTGGTTCATTCTGTTATCCCGAAAAGCGGTTTAATGAAGAGGTGGTATAATTCGAGGGAGAGGTTAGCAGTATAATTTTTGTTACCGATCGATTTTACCCACCGGATGCCATAGGTTGAGTTGGTCAGGAAAACTTCATCGGCATTTTCGAGATCGGATGGTTGGATGGCAATTTCCTGTACATCCCTGTTATTGGCTTTTAATTTTTCCAAAAGATAACGGCGCATTATGCCCGCCACGCAGCCTTCTTCGAGTGCAGGAGTTGTGATTTTATTTCCCGACACCAGAAAAACGTTTGCGATAGTGCTATCGGAAATCCTTCCTGCATTATTTAGGATGAGCGCGTCATTCCATTTTTGATTTTTCGCCTCCAGGGCACCCATTATATAAGGAAGGTAATTATTGGTTTTGCTGTTGGCGAGAATATCCATCGATTTTCTTGCCTTATCGTGGATACCAATTACCAGTCCATTTTCATTCCAGTGATGATTGGTTTCGGGGAGGCTCCAGCTTTGGATGATGTGGTGGGGATAATGATTTTCGGGATCATAGAGTCCGCCGTTGCCGCGGAAGACCATGAGCCTGATCCGCGCGAGTTTTCCATGGCCGTTGCGATGCACCAATTGGAGTATGCGATCCAGGAAATAAGATGGGTTGATATGTGAGGGCAGCTCAAACTGCAGCAGGTGAAGGGCATCAAACAATCGTTGCATGTGATAATCGCCGAGCTGGATGGTATCGCGGTTCACCTTCATTGTTTCGAAGAGTCCGTCACCATATCTAAGGGCCCGACTGGATGCCCCTACCACCATTTTATCATCACGATAAAACTGACCATCCTGAAATAGCAACTGCGACATTGTTTATACCTTTTAACAGGTATAAACTTAAATTGTTTTTGTTTGCTTTTGTTTAAGCAGCATAAAGGCAACAACAGAAAACGTTGCGAACAGCAGGAGAAGCAGCAGCAGGGGGATGATGGGATATAACTGCGCGGTGAGGTTATAGCTTGTATCCTGGTATTCTGGTACAGAAAAGCCGCTATTCTGTGCTTTGAGCGATTTGATCACCATTTGCGGCAGATATTTGAACAGATTCATAGTAAAAGGTTGAGACCCAAAAGTACAGCGGCGCTGCACACCCGCATACCCGGAAAAGGAACGTGGCACCCCCGTATTTTCCCCGTTTTTTACTACCCATCTGACACATGTCAGGACATATGTCAGACAGGGTTCCTGAAAGTTGCCTGAACCTGAGGCATACCCATCTGACGCCTGTCCTGACAGGCGTCAGATGGGTAGGGGTTATCATTTGAACTTCTTCTTCAGTTCCATCAGCTTCGACTGGAATTCATTGGCCGGGGCGGCTTTCGGCGCCTTGGGAGCAGCCGGCTTTGGTGCAGCGGCGGCCGCGGTGCGGGAATGCTCTTTCATGGAGAGGCCGATACGTTTGCGGGCAACATCCACCTCGGTGACGGTAACGGTTACTTTTTGCTGGAGCTTCACCACTGTGGAGGGATCACTCACATAGGTATTGCTTAGTTGGGAAACATGCACCAATCCATCCTGCTTTACGCCGATATCCACAAACACGCCGAACTTGGTAATATTGGTTACAACGCCGGGAACCACCATCCCCTGCTTCACGTCTTCAATTGTTTTAATGGTGTCATCAAAACGAAATTCCTCGATGGGGGCACGGGGATCACGGCCCGGCTTCTCGAGTTCGCGTAGAATATCTTCTATCGTGAATTCGCCGATCGATTCTGAAATATATTTTTTCCGGTTGATCTGTTTTCTTAGTTCAGCCTGTTTGATAAGATCGGTAACCGAGCATCCGAGATCTTTTGCCATTGCTTCCACCACATGATAACTCTCGGGGTGAACAGCACTATTGTCGAGCGGATTGGAGGCATCGCGGATGCGCAGGAAGCCCGCGCACTGCTCATAAGTTTTAGGACCCATGAGGCTCACCTTTTTCACTTCATCCCTTGAATTGAATGCACCATTTTTTGTTCTGTACTCAACAATATTTTTTGCAAGTGTTGCACTCAATCCAGATACATAAGTGAGCAGATGTTTGCTGGCAGTATTGAGATCCACACCAACATGGTTCACACAACTTTCTACAACGCGGTCGAGACTCTCCTTCAACCGGGTCTGGTTAACATCATGCTGGTATTGTCCCACTCCAATTGATTTCGCATCAATCTTAACCAGTTCACTCAGGGGATCAAGAAGTCTCCTCCCAATGCTGACAGCGCCGCGCACGGTAACATCTTGGTCGGGAAATTCTTCGCGCGCAACATCCGAGGCCGAATAAATAGATGCACCACTTTCATTCACCTGGAAAACACTCACCGGCTTTCCAAAATTAATGCTCCGTACCAATGTTTCTGTTTCACGTCCAGCGGTTCCATTTCCAATTCCAATAGCTTCTATATCATATCGATCAACCAGTTGGCGAATTGTGGCGATGCTGCCCTGCCAGTCGTTCTGCGGCGGGTGCGGGTATACGGCAGTGTTATACACAAGTGCGCCCTGTGCATCCAGACAAACCAGTTTGCATCCGGTACGAAAACCAGGATCAAGCGCCATCACCCTTTTTGATCCAAGCGGTGATGCAAGCAATAGCTGGCGCAGGTTTTCCGCAAATACATGGATGGCCTCTTCATCAGCTGAGGTCTTGCTGTTCATGCGGAACTCATTTTCGATAGAAGGTTTTAGCAGCCGGTCGAAACTATCGGTAATGGCGGTTTTCACTTCAGCAGCAGCAGCAGTATTATTCTTTACGAATATCCTTTCCAGTGAGTCGACACCGGTTGCCTTATCGATATTGATATCCATGATAAGGTATCCTTCCTTTTCACCGCGGCGGATGGCGAGTATGCGATGGGAGGGACATTTAGCCAGGGCTTCATTGAACTCAAAATAATCGCGGTATTTCTGTGCTTCTGTTTCTTCTTTTTTTGAGCTCAGTACTTTTGACGTGAGGATGGCTCCATCCTGGAATTGTTTCCGGATAATATTACGCGCCTGTTCATTTTCTGCAACCCATTCGGCAATGATATCGCGAGCACCCTGCAGGGCATCTTTAATTTCTTTGACATCCTCACTCAGAAATGCGCCTGCTTCATTTTGCAGGTCGATTGTGCCCTGTTCAAATATCATTTTGGCGAGGGGCTCCAATCCCTTTTCAATAGCCTGTGTTGCCCGGGTCTTGCGTTTAGGTTTGTAGGGAAGGTAAATATCTTCCAGGGCGGTAGCATCAAGGCATTCCTCGATACGATTTTTCAACTCAGGTGTCAGTTTACCAAGGCCTTCGATGGTCTTGAGAACAGTATCTTTTCTTTTGTGGAGTTCAGTATAATATTTTACTTCTTCAACGATATCGTTGATAGCCACTTCATCGAGGTTGCCCGTTGCTTCTTTTCTGTATCGCGCCATAAAAGGAACGGTTGCCCCTTCGGCCTGCAGGTCATACACATTGTTGACCTGCTTGAGTGAAAGAGAAAGTTTTTTTGCGATAACCGCTATATATTTCGATTCCATTTATTTCTGTTTGTTTCAATTTTTTCGGAGCGCAAATATAAGGGGATGCCTCCATCCCTCCATCCCTCCATCCCTCCACCCCTATCCCTCCAGTATCCTTGCCAACAATCCATTCACTTCTTCCGACCTGTTCATCACCATCAGGTGTCCACCGCCGGGTATGGTATGCGTAGGTTTCACATAACGCACAGGAAGCAGGTGATCACCTGAGCCATGAATATGATAGTAATCGGCGGGCAAGTCGGTAGCTTTCCAACTAAGGATGGCACCCAATGCCCATCTGATAAAAGCAGGATCGGATTCGCTGATGATTTTTCTCAGTAGTGCTTTATCCTCATCCGTTTCAGTGGTGAAGATGCGGCGGGCGAGGGAAGCATTTTTGAAGAGGGAGATCGGCAGTATCTTATGCACTTTCAGCGGCGCTACAATTTTATAATAGAAGGGCAATTGTGCGGGTGATGAAATACTCGCAATCAGAATGGTATGTTTTGGTTTGTAGAGTCGGCTTATTTCAGCAGCCAGCATACCGCCGAAAGATAATCCCACCAATCCCCAGTTTTCATTCATATCAATTTTTTCTGCCAATCGAAGGGCATAATCATGGAGGCTTTCAGTTGGGTGTGGTGGAATCCAATCGATATGCACCATCTCATATCCTTCGGGTAAATGGATATGCCGGAACACTCTTTTATCAGCACCTAAACCTGGAATAAAATACAGTTTCATAAGCTCCCTTCTAGAATTGTAACTTTACCGCGCAATAAAGCTTGCTATGGATATAAAAAATAATATACTTGAAACGATCGGCAATACCCCGCTGATCCGTCTGAACAAAATTACTAAAGACCTGCCGGGCACCATTCTCGCCAAGGTAGATTATTTCAATCCGGGAAACTCCATCAAAGACCGTATGGCTTTGAAAATGGTGGAGGTAGCCGAAAAAGAAGGCAAAATCAAACCCGGTGGAACCATCATCGAATGCACCAGTGGCAATACCGGGATGGGATTAGCACTTGCTGCAGTGGTGAAGGGATACAAATGTATATTCACTACTACCGATAAACAGAGTAAGGAGAAAATGGATATCCTTAAAGCTGTTGGTGCAGAGGTGATTGTTTGTCCCACAAATGTTGAACCCGACGATCCTCGCTCCTATTATTCAGTTGCGCAAAGGCTTGCAAGGGAGATCCCCAATTCCTATCATTTCAACCAGTATGATAACCTGGCCAACCGTTTAGCACATTATGAAACAACCGGGCCAGAGATCTGGCGACAAACCGATGGCACCATCACGCATCTTGTTTGTACAGCAGGAACCGGTGGGACGGTAACAGGTACAGCGCAATACCTGAAGGAGATGAATCCCGATATACAGATCTGGGCGGTGGATGTTTATGGATCATTGCTCACAAAATATTTTCGCACCGGTGAAGTGGATATGGGGGAAGTGCATCCATATATTTCAGAGGGATTCGGGGAGGATTTCGTACCGCAGAATTATGATATGAGCGTGATCGATCATTTTGAACAGGTCACTGATAAAGATGGCGCTATCATGGCGCGTAAGCTGGCAAAAGAAGAAGGATTATTCTGCGGATATAGTGCAGGAAGTTGTATACAGGGATTGATGCAATTGAAGGACCGTCTTAAACCCACTGATGTGGTGGTATGCATATTCCATGACCATGGAAGCCGTTATGTGGGCAAGATCTATAATGACCAATGGATGCAGGAAAGAGGATTTCTTGATGTAAAAACATTTAAGGATATCGTGAACGGAAGGGGCACGAATAAGAAGTTGATAAGTCTGGCCCCTGAGCATACCGTTGCCGAAGCGGTGGACCTTATGCGTAAATATGATATCGAGCATATACCTGTATTAAACGGGAATGGATTTGTAGGATCGATCAGTGAAGGAGGATTATTTCAGAAAGTTTTTTCGAATCCAGATATCAAGCATGAAAAAGTTGGATCGGTGATGGAAGCGGCCTTTCCAATTGTGGACTTTCTGACCCCGGTTGAGAAGTTAAGTACACTGATAAATCGCGAAAATGGCGCAGTGTTGAGCAAGGACGAAGCAGGTAATTTCCACATTGTGACCAAGTACGACGTTATACAGGCCATGGGCAAGTAAAGATGTCGATTTCAATGAAACTCAATCCGGATAAGGCTTTGGCGTTATCCGGATTTTTTATGCTTCTTCGATTCGCGTAGATCTACGAAGCCAAACTACGTATACTCCCGGTAGGTAATGCTGTAAGCTTACGAAAATTGCAGTAAATACCGAACTGTTAAAAACGAGCAAAGACGCTCTTGCCTACCAATACTATGCCGACTACATTTGTATCAGAAGTTGATTGATCATTCAATCGTTCCAATATCCTGACGAAAAGCAACAAAATATCCAAGATCCAGAAATTCCAAAGACCAAATCCTTAGAAAAACAGTTTCACCAAAAATCCAGTATCAGTCAACTTCCTTTTTTTTCTTTTATCCTTAGAAAGACCAAAACCGAAATCAGCATCAGATCCATGAATCCTAAGTAAAAACCGAAAAAAGAAATCAGCACCATCCTAAATCCTAAAGAAAGACCGTAGAAAAATCAGCACCAAGATCCTTTAGAAAGACCGTAGAAAAATCAGCACCAAGATCCTAATGAATGCCGAACGAAGAAACCCCTGAAACCATGGCCTAAAACCATTGTACAGTAACCAACGTCCAAATCTCATTACGTATGGTTTCAGAGATCCAATGTTCTGGTGAAGACCATGACCAAGTCCTTAAAAACCACTTAAAATCCGGTACCCTCCTGCCCTGCTTCTCGTCCAAGTTGTAAGGCAGGAGGACCAAAGTGGTCTTTCAGGTGTATTTTTGACAAAACACTTGCATGACTTCCATTACCGACCAAACCGGTAAAAGCCTCCAGCTAAATTCCATCCCCAAAAGAATTATTTCAATTGTACCATCGCAAACAGAATTGCTATATAGCCTTGGGCTAAGCGATGAAGTGGAGGGTATCACCCGATTTTGTATACATCCCTCATCATGGCACAAGAGTAAAACCCGCATTGGGGGCACCAAAGATCCTGATATCAGTAAGATCATTTCGCTTAAACCCGATCTTGTAATTGCCAATAAGGAAGAAAATATCCGTGAGCATGTAGAGGATATATCCAATCATGTACCGGTATATACAAGTGATGTATATAATTTACCTACAGCCCTTGAGATGATCAGCGCATTAGGGGAGATCACTGGCCGTCAAGAAGCAGCACATGAAATGACCAGGCTGATCAGTGAAAGGTTCAGTCAGTTAATTCCGGTTGATCCTATGCCCGCAACCGCCTACCTGATCTGGAAAGATCCCTGGATGGCGGCGGGTGGTGATACCTTTATCAGTGATATGATGGAGAGGTGCGGATTCAGGAATATTTACAAAGAAACAAGCAGGTACCCCGAAATCACTATAGAAGAATTGAAAGAAAAGCAATGTCGACTTTTACTGCTTTCCTCCGAGCCTTATCCATTCCGGCAAAAGCACCTGGAAGCATTGCAGACAGAGCTTCCCGAAACCCGTATACTGCTGGTAGATGGAAGTTATTTCAGCTGGTATGGAAGCCGGCTGCTGGAAGCCCCTGCCTATTTTTCATTATATTCCCGTCAGAATGTATATCCAGTATTATGACCCTAATCTCCCCAGTGGAGAGAATCACCGGCCATCGAGGAAGAAGCCGATGTTCAAGGTGAATGAACGGCTGCGTGAGTATCTCAACCAGCATGGTCGTGGCGTGCGCTTACCGGTTGAATACCGCGACCTGCAGCGCTTTACTTATTCTCTCCCCCTCAAAGACAAAGAAGGCAATGACACTGCCTGGGAGACGGTTATCTATGACCTGCGGGAATGGGATTATATCAGGGAGGGATTGATTGGTATTTATGCCAACCTGAAGACGGAGGGTGATATGACCTTCAGCAAGCATCTTGATGTGGCGAGGATCGATTTCTGTGGCTTTGGTAACTCGCAGCCATTCCGGATCCGCATCGTGAACAAGTTCAACGATAATTACGACCACTATTATATCAAGATCGCGGATGCATCGCGGATCTATGGACTAGAGCTGGAGCACCTGCTCTCCCCCAACCGGATCAAATTCCTGATCAGCAAGGAAACGCTTGTTGAGGAGCATATTCCTGGGATACCCGGCGACCTGTTCTCTGCCAATTACCTGGAACGTCCGGATACCAATAAGATCAGACTGGCAAAGGAATTCGTCAAATTCAATGAGCGCTGTTTTGTAAGGCTGCTGGGAGATATGCGCAGCTATAACTGGGTGATAGATATTACGCCTGATATTGAAGATTACCAGTACCGGATCAGGGCAATTGATTTTGACCAGCAATCTTATGAGGGGAGGAAAAATCTTTATCTACCGCAATATTTCAAGGAGAATAATCCCTTTGTTGATGTTACCCTGAAATACCTCAACAAAGATTCTATTGAGCAATACCAGACGGAGGAAAGGACTATGATCGCCTTCAGGCTGGCTTCTGCGCGATACCGGGTAAAAGAACTGCTGGATATCATGATCCGCGATACCATATCCACCCCAGAAAAAACGATGCAGCTGGCGCGGGAGCTGAGTGAGTTCCATAATTTCCACCCCGGACTTTTGCGAAGCAATACCATGGGCCGGCTGGTGAAGGAACACCTGAAGGTTTGCCTGCGGAAAAACCTTCTGATGATTCCCCGGCTACAGGGGAAAATAGCTGATTGAAATACTATCAGTATATTAGCGCTCGCTTTTACGATTGCCTTTGCCTTATCGCATCATTAAACAACCAATTTTACCAAGATGAGTAAGTACAGCGCCGGCGTATTATTCGGCGAAGAATTAGAAGCCCTTTATAAGGACGCCAAAGCAAACAAATTTGCAATGCCTGCCGTAAATACGATCGGCACCGATTCCATCAATGCTACGCTTGAAACAGCCGCGAAGGTTAATTCACCCGTCATTATTCAGTTCTCCAATGGAGGAGCGCAGTTTATAGCCGGTAAGGGAATGCCAAACGATAAGATGCAGGCGAATATTTCAGGTGCCATATCTGGTGCACTGCATATCCACAATGTTGCAAAGCATTATGGTGTGCCGGTTATTTTGCATACTGACCATGCCTCGCATAAATGGCTGCCATGGATCAGCGCATTGATTGATGCCGGACAGGAGTTCCATAAGGAAAAAGGTCGTCCACTTTTCAGTTCACATATGCTGGATCTTTCTGAAGAAACACTTGAAGATAATATCCAGACCAGTGTTGAATATTTCAAACGCATGCAGCCGCTGGGCATGGGTATAGAAATTGAACTTGGCGTAACCGGTGGTGAGGAAGATGGTGTTGACAACAGTGGTATTGAAAATGATAAACTATATACCCAACCACAGCACGTGGCCTATGCTTATGAAGAGCTGGGCAAGATCGGCAACCTGTTTACAGTAGCTGCCGCATTTGGAAACGTGCATGGTGTTTATAGTCCGGGTAATGTTGAACTGCGTCCCGAGATCCTGCAGAACAGCCAGACTTATATCCAGGAGCAATTCAAAACTGCAGAGAAGCCGGTATACTTTGTATTCCATGGTGGAAGCGGATCTCCGAAAGAGCAGATCGCTGAAGCACTGGGTTACGGCGTTATCAAAATGAATATTGATACTGACCTCCAGTTTGCATTCTGGGAAGGTGTTTTGAAATACTACCAGAAAAATGAAGCATACCTGCAGGCACAACTCGGCAACCCCGATGGTGCTGATAAGCCGAACAAAAAATACTATGATCCACGCGTTTGGTTACGCAAGGGCCAGGATACTTTTATAAGCAGACTGGAAGAAGCGTTTGGGGATCTGAATTGCATCAACCGCAACGCGTAACACGTAAGAGGTAAGATTTAAGAGGTAAGAATTACCTTGGGAATGTACTGCGGATTTTTCGTGGTACATTCTTTTTTTAAATGTTTACTTTTTTGCAGTCCACGTAATGGCAGCCGCGACAGAAATCGGGGGTCTCGTTTTTAAGCCATTTGGTTCGGAAGTCCTGGAAGCCTTCACTGTTCAGGACTGGCATCAATCCTTCTTTGAATACATTACCGAAACTCAATTCCTTGGGGAAGGGCTTTGCACAACAGGGTGCCATCTCACCATTCCAGCAAACATAAAAATGACTCCAGGGAAGGCTGCAACTCTGGAAACCCTTATCAGAACCGAGTCCGCTCCAGGTCACTTCTACTGCAGTACCATGTTCCTGCAAACGCTTCACTTCAGCATGGAAGGCCTCTCCCTGGTAAAAATCGTAGTATGAAAGATCGACGCCTGAAATACAGGCAAGGTTGAATATGGTATAGTTCACAAATCCGATCCCCATTTCTTCTGCAAAAAGTACGACCTCCTTCATGTGGAAGAAGTTTTCCTGTGTCACTACCATATTCAGCATAACGGTAGTGGAGGTATTGCGACAGATATCCGCTATCTGACGAACATTATTTTTGAAGAGTTGAAAATCAGACTGAACCCTTATCGAATTATATACTTCATCAATGCCATCGATAGAGATCTGGATAGTATCGAGTTTACCGGCCATCGCCGTTATCTTTTCAATTGTTTTGGGAAGAACAGCGTTAGTGGAGATGTTGATGATAATGCCTTCGTTCTTTGCTTTAATATAATCAACAATAGATTCGATCTTTTTATACATCAATGTTTCGCCCATTCCGGTGAGGCCAATGGAGTCGACATATGGAACCAGTTCATCAATTACTTTTTTGGCATTTTCTTCCTCCATTAATCCCATGTCCATTTCTTCACCATAGCCATATTCACGCGGACAAATAGTACATTTCAAATTGCAGTGGGCACTGAGTTCCAGCATCACTGTTGAAGGATGGGCAACGCGGGTTTGCCTGGTCAATTTCAGTGCAGCATGCTGAATTTTATTTCCTGTATACTGAAAAAAATCCGTGCCGCCCGGCAAGTGTTTCGCCCGCTTCCAGAGATTCTCCAAAAATCGTTTAGTCATGTTCGTCCTCTCCTAGAATGCTTTCTTATCAGTTGCCGGTTTTGGATCCACTTTTAATTCAGGCATGAGGACTGCTGTAAAAACATTCTCCCGGTTCAGGAGTTTACGAGCAGCATCCCTGATATCGTTTACAGTAAGCTTTTCAATGATCTGCTGGTACTCCAGAAAATATTTTGGATCGGTCTTTTCACTATGCTGGTCGAGGATCTCGCGCAGCCATGTAGCATTCTCTTTCAGCTGAACCTTATGCTCTTCAATCCATTGCTTACGAACCTTGTCGAGGTAAGACTGTTCTGGACCTTTGGTTACGAGCAGTGATATCTCTGCATCAATTGCTTTCAGCAGGGTATCAACTTTCTCCGGACCGCAGGGTAACTGAAGAATTAAACTATAGTTGCTATAAGGGTACTTATCGAACTGACCATAAAAGGCGCCGCCATAGATACCCTGGATCTTTTCACGCAATTCTTCCAGGATCCTGATGCTGAGAATTTCGCTGATTGCCTGCGCCTTGATATCCATTTCTTCAGTATAGGGCATCTCGCCGGTATAGAAAGCGAGGATAAGACTTTTCTCTTCTTTCCCTTTATTTACAACGAGTTTTTTGACGCCTTTAACCGGCCTCACTTTATTATCTTTTTTCTCAAAGGTTTTACCACTGGAAGGAAGGCTTCCCAGGTAGGTTTCAAGGAGTGGTATAATTGAATCGGTATTGAAGCTCCCGGTGAAAGCAAAATGCATTTGGGAAGCATCACCGATGCGTTCTTTGTAAATGGATAAAGCCCTGTCGAGGTTAAGGTTTTTAAAATTTTCCACTTTAGGAAATACGATGGGGGCAAGTGGATTATTACCGTAAAGAGCATTGTTTGTTGTATCGAGAAATGCCGCCTGTGGGTTGGCCGACAACGCTGCATACTGCGAGGAGTTTCTCTGTACAAAAGATTGGAAAAGAGCTGTATCGCGGCGTGGACTTGTCACATAAAGATGAACAAGCTGGAGCATGGTTTCGATATCCTTATTGGAAGAACTTCCGCTTATACCATCCGTTATTTCTCCAATGGAAGGAGAAACGGATACGGTTTTGCCGGCTAGTGCTTTGCGGAGGTCGGTTGGACTGAACTCACCCACACCCATAGCCGAAACAACGGGGACTGCAAATTGAGCGTTGTATTTATCAGCAAGGCCATAATAATTCAATCCCCCATTGCGGGTAGCCCCCATCAGTATCTGGTCATTTTTGAAATCAGTTGATTTCAGTGAAACGGTAACGCCGTTGTTCAGGGTAAGTTTTGTAACGCCCATGACCTTATCCAATTCGCGCTTTACCAACTTGCCTGCCTTTGGCATTTTTGACATGATAGAGGTGGCTACTGCTTTCTCCGTATAGGGAGTAATATTGGCCTTTTCTTTTGCATTAACGGAAGCAATCAGGTCCTGGGGAGAAGGTAATTTTTTATCGCCCGAAGCTTCTGGTCCGGTTACAAAAAAGAAACGGTTGGATTGTGTGAGGAGTTCTTTTGCAACTGCATTTACTTCTTCAATGGTAATACCGGGAATCAGTTCATTGCTGATAGCAAATTCCTTTTCTATGCCGGGTATGTATTCGCCTTCAAAGAAATGGTTCAGGTATTCGTCGATATAAACGGATGATTCTGTTTTATCGCGGTTGTTATATGCACGTTCGATACTGGTGAGTATTGCTTTTTTTGAACGCTCCAGTTCAGCCGGATTAAATCCATAGCGTTTCACCCGTTCAATCTCTTCCACTACAGCATTCAACGCCCTGGTAATATCACCCGTGCCTGCATAGGCGGTTGCGCTAAAACTTTCATATCCCCTTACGAAACCACCAACCCCTGCTCCTGCCCCAACAAATGGAGGATCAGCCTGCTGGGTCAGTTCCTGTAAACGTTGGCTGAGGATTGAGCTGAAGATCTGGCGGACCAGTTGGTTACGATAATCACCAACCGTTTTTTGTGGTGCGGCAGGCCTGATGGGATAATTAATATTTACGGAATAGTTGGTTGCTTCCTTGTCAGTTACAACCAGTGCTTCTGTTGTTGAATAAGCAGGAACCTGGATGGTCTCTCTTTTTCTTTCAGTGGGTGGGTTTGTAAGTTTACTGAAATGTTTCCTGATCATAGCTAGTGCGGTGTCAGGATGGACATCGCCTACAACAGCAACTGCCATTAGGTTAGGACGGTACCAATCCTTATAAAACTTGCGGATCTTTTCAGGTTTAAAACTGCTGATAAGCTCTTCGGACCCTATGGGTAAACGATCTGAATATTTAGAACCGGCAAACAGTTTCGGATATACCTGCCGCATCATTCTGTCTGTGGCACCTTTACCTGTTCTGGCCTCTTCTTTAATGATGGCTCTTTCAGATTCGATATCCTCGTCGAGATAAGTGACCTGGTGAGCCCAGTCTTCCAATACCTGGAATCCTTTCTCCAGGTTTCCAGGTTTATCGGTTGGGATGGGCAGCATATAAACTGTTTCATCAAAGCTCGTATAGGCATTGAGGTCATTACCAAATCCAACACCAATATCCTGCAGGAAAGAAATGATCTCGTTCTTTTTGAAATTCTTTGTGCCATTGAATGCCATATGCTCAGCCATATGGGCCAATCCAAGCTGGTCATCATCTTCATTAATAGAGCCTGCATTGATGGCGAGCCTCAGTTCCACTTTTTGTTCAGGCTTTTTATTCTGCCGTATATAATAGGTAAGTCCGTTTTCCAGCTTACCAATTCTTATTGCAGGGTCGGGCTGCAGTTCTGTACTCAATGGTGTTTGAGAAAACGAGGAAACGGCCTGCCCAAATACCAGAAGCAGGCAAATCAATAATCTTCCGGAGAATAAAATGTTCATAGGTTCAGTTTAGCAAATTCGTGGATCAGCGGATGATGGCTTCAATAGGTTTACCTATACATCCGTTCGGCATCTGGATCTGGAGCATTGCGGCGATGGTTGGTGCAATATCAGACATATAGACCGGGGCATTAGATTTACCGGCTTTAATATTCCATCCCATCCAAACCAGGGGAATATGAGAATCATAAGGATTCCATAAACCATGCGTTGTGCCAGTAGTGCCGCCATCAATATACTGCGGATGAAGAATGAATTGTACATCACCACTCCTGTTTGGCATATAGCCATTGGAGATCATTTCTCTCAGAGTGCCTTGCAGCGTAGTTTCCTGCAGCTCTGAGAGGTCGAAGGCACGTGAAATTGCTTCCTGCTTTGTAAGGTAGCTGATCACTTCTTCAATGATATCTTCTTTATCGAGTTTAATGCTATCAATTATTTTGTGATTCAGATGAACCTGGTAATTGAGCATGGTGAGGATGAGGTTGGAGGCGCCGAATTTTTCTTTCAGCATTGTGTTCATGGCGTTCATGGTACCAATATCATCAAATGTACCTGCGGGTAATTTGTTTGCCTTCATGAATCCCGGAACATTTGCAACTCCATGATCAGCTGAGAGGAAGAAAAGATAATTGCCTTTACCTACATGCTGGTCGAGGAAATTCAGAAAATCTCCCAGGTCTTTGTCAAGACGGAGATAACAATCTTCCACAGCAATGGAATTAGGTCCGAATGTATGACCAATATAATCGGGCGATGACAGGCTTACGGCAAGTAAATCAGTAGCATCACCTTTCCCAAGATTTTCACCGGTGAGTGCAGCTTTGGCAAGTTCGAGGGTCATGGTATTACCGTGAGGGGTAACCGCAATGCTGCCATAGTTCTTTCCGATAAGTTCTTTATGATCGTAGGGGAAGCCGATTGATTTATCGCCAAAAGGTTTTCCTTCAAATTGCTGTCCCTGTGCTGTACTGCTTTTATATGATTCAATCGGATAAAGTGTCTTCCATCCTTCACCATAATATTTGTCGACGATCTTCTGTTTATTAAATGTCTGAACCCAGGTGGGAAGGTCATTGCGATAATAAGTTGAAGTGATCCAATCACCCGTTCTGCTATCATACCAGTAAGCGCCATTAGCGGCATGACCTGCGGGCAGGATCGCTCCCCTGTCTTTTATAGCAATACCGATTACTTTAGAGCGGAAATTGGTAAAAAGGCGAAGTTCATCCCCTATTGTTGTACTATACATATTACGCGGACTCATTTGTCCGGCGGCAGTAGTTGATCCTACAGTTTTTACGGTAGAATCTTCTGTGCAATACATCACTTTTGCTGCTTTCTTATCGTACCATGCATTACCTGTAATGCCGTTGATAGCGGGAACGGATCCTGTATAAATAGAGGCGTGTCCGCAGGCTGTAACAGTTGGTGCATACGGGATGAAAGTGTTCTCATTGGAAAAGCCCTGGGTGAGCAGGCGTCTGAATCCACCATCGGCTTTATAACGATCGCTATATCGATATAGAAAGTCCCACCGCATCTGGTCAACCACAAGGCCAACCACCAGTTTTGGTTTTGAGCCTGAAGAGGGCTGCTGGGCTTGTGTAACGGAAAAAGAAAGGGCAAAAATCAACAAAGAAAGTAAGCGTACTAACATGTCCTGTTTTTTTACAAAGATAGCGGTAGGAATGAATCAGGACTGTCTTAACCATTTGATAATGCCAAGGCGAAAATGAATTACCTTTGCAAAAATTTTTCTCATCAATCATATATAAACTATGGCAGATATCTTCGAAAAACTGGTGAAAGATGGTGGACCATTAGGTCAGCACATGAAGCGTGCCCATGGCTATTTTGCCTTCCCGAAACTGGAGGGAGAATTAGGAAGCCGGATGATGTTCAGGGGAAAGGAGCGAATTGTATGGAGTCTGAACAACTACCTGGGTTTGGCAAATCATCCTGAAACGAGGAAGGCTGATACAGAAGCTGCGGCGAAGTGGGGAATCGGATATCCCATGGGTGCGAGGATGATGAGTGGCAATAGTGTTTACCACGAGCAACTTGAGAAAGTGTTGAGCAGTTTCACCAAGAGAGAAGATGCCATGCTGCTGAACTTTGGATACCAGGGTATCATGAGTTGTATTGATGCATTGGTGAACAGAAGGGATATTATTGTTTATGATGCGGAGTGTCATGCATGCATAGTTGATGGGATCAGGATGCATATGGGGTATAGCTATACTTTCAAGCATAATGATATTGAAGACTGTGAGAAGCAATTACAGCGTGCTACTAAAATGGCAGAAAAAACAGGTGGTGGCATATTACTGATTACAGAAGGCGTTTATGGCATGAGTGGTGACCAGGGTAAGCTGAGAGAAATTGTGGCGTTAAAGCAGCAGTATGAATTTCGTATCCTCATTGATGATGCGCATGGTTTTGGCGCCATGGGCCCAACAGGTGCAGGTACAGATGAGGCACAGGGATGTCAGGATGAGATAGATCTGTATTTCTCTACTTTTGTAAAGTCGATGGGAAGTATAGGTGCTTTTATTTCGGGAAGAAAAGATGTGCTTTCTTACCTGCGATACAATGTACGTTCACAGATCTTTGCCAAGAGCCTTCCCATGCTGGTTGTGGAGGGGATGCTGAAGAGAATGGAAATGCTAAAATCTATGCCCGAGCTGCGTACCAAACTCTGGGAGGTGACCAATGCACTGCAGAAGGGATTGCGGGACAATGGCTTTGATCTTGGTAAAACCAACACGATGGTTACGCCGATATATATGAAAGGTGATGTTCCGGAAGCCACAGCGATGGTACTGGACCTTCGTGAGAATTATAATATATTCTGTTCAATAGTAATTTACCCGGTGATACCCAAGGGAGATATAATATTCAGGTTGATACCAACTGCTGCGCATAGCAGGGAAGATATAGAATTGACGCTGAAGGCCTTTACCGAGACAAAGGCTAAACTTGATGCAGGAGAATATAAGGCCGCTGAAATTCCGGATATGGCGGAGGCGATGTAAGTTGGCCTAATTAAATCTATACTTATGGCGAGCCACCTTCGGGTGGCTTTTTTTATGCTGGGTGGTGTAGGGACAAAAAAATCCCGCCTTACGGCGGGATGCACTAATCAAATACCATTAACCATTAAACCTTATCCTATGAAAATTCAAATATAAGATGTTAATGGGGTAACATTGGTTGCATGGGTCATATTTTTTTGGGGTATAGCAGTCT
>JAKFDZ010000001.1:0-2033 GCA_036675925.1 Flavihumibacter sp. | reverse complement strand
AACGTCAGATCCATCCGCGTGAAAAGGAAGATGCAGTTTCGTTTGGTAACCGCGTACATTTGAATTTTCCAAGCTAAGACCTTGATCCCTAACATGCCCTAAAAGATCACCATTAGCGTTTTGCGACACTGGAGTTCCCATATGAAGGCCGAGACCCCAGTAAATGATGCTGGCTTCTTCATCTGTATACCTTTCAATTGGTAATCCGCGAATTAATAGAAATCCTCTTCCATTCTCCAGCTCTTCAACAAAGTAATCGATTTCCTCTAAGAGGTCTGAAATCGGGAAGTCCTCCTTGTTAAAATCAGGTGCTTTTAAACCCTTTTGTCTAACATGTGCTAAAGCGTTATCAAGTGAAGCAATCGTTTTTTCGGACAAATAATAAACCCATGATTCATCTTTAGCCAGGTCAGTGCCTTTCCAAGCTACTGGCCCTTTGACTTTTTCCTTTAAAATAGTTGACATAAGTATTCCCCCTATAATAATTGTGTTATTTTCTTACTTTACTTCAGTCAATTCTCTTAACTCTCTGCGCAAAATCTTACCTGTCGAGTTTTTAGGCAGCTCTTTAAAAAACTCCACTTGTTTAGGAAGCTTGTACTTCACGAGTCTTTCCTTACAAAATTGGATAATGTCATTCATTGTAATCTGCTCATCCTTGACTACGACGTAAGCTTTTACGCTTTCTCCGTATTCTCCATCAGGAACTCCAACTACGGCCGCCTCGACAACGGCAGGATGCTGATACAGGACTTCTTCCACTTCACGAGGATATACATTGTAACCGCCCACAATAATCATGTCCTTCTTGCGGTCAACAATGTAGATGTATCCTTCTTCATCCATTGTTGCGAGATCACCGGTGTAAAACCACTCGCCTTTAAAAGCTGCTGATGTAGCTTCCGGCATCCCCAAATATCCCTTCATTACATTTGGCCCTTGAACAACTAACTCCCCGACTTCACCTCTCGGCAATTCTGTACCGAACTCATCTACCACTTTGCTATAGACAGCTGGAATATTCATGCCGATAGAACCTGGTTTGCGTGTTCCTTTTAATGGATTAATCGCAACGAGAGGAGCTGTTTCCGAAAGTCCATATCCTTCTAAGATAGAAACATTAAACTTGTTTTCAAATTTATGCAGCAGCTCGACTGGAATCGAGGCTCCTCCAGAGATACAACTGCGAATAGATTGGAAATCCTCCGCAATCGCTTCAGGTAATTGATTGATAAAACTGTACATCGTAGGTACTCCTGCAAAAACAGTTGCCTTTCTTTCTCGAATGGTGTTGACCACATCGACAGGGCTGAATTTAGGCTGGATCAGGACTGTTGCTCCACATGCAATAGGTGCATTCAAACAAACTGTCATACAGAAAACATGAAACATTGGCAGGACAGCTACTACACGGTCATTTTCATCGAGTTCAAGTAATGTTGAAATAGAGTCTGCATTCGAGGCTAAGTTTCGATGTGATAACATCGCACCCTTTGGTTTCCCGGTCGTACCTGACGTGTACAGAATGACTGCAAGGTCATCTTGATCAATGTAAGGGCTTCCACAAACTTTCAGGCTTGTTGCCAGGAGATGTTCCCATGTCCATTCCTGATTCTCGGCTTCGGTATAAATGACTAACTTTAGATTTTCCAATTGTTTCTTTACTTCTGATAACTTCGCCTCTACGGATACGTGAGCAATGACCGCTTTGGCTTGACTATTATCTAATATGTAGCTGATTTCCCCTTGGGTAAACAAAGGATTGATCGGTACAACAAACGCACCTAATTGTAAAATGCCGTAGTACGCAATGAGAAATTCAGAGGTATTTCCTAATAAAAGAGCCACTCCATCTCCCTTCGCTATTCCTTGGGCAGACAAACCAGCAGCCAATTGATCCACCTGCTGAATTAGTTCCCTATAAGTAACACTTTTATCACTATAGATATAAGCGATACTTTCTGGGAAATTACTTGCGCTTTTTTTCAGATTTTCGTATAGATTATTACTCATCAAGATTTCCACCCCTTTTC